>NZ_JABWRZ020000002.1:0-600000 GCF_014269185.2 Pseudomonas oryzicola | reverse complement strand
GGAGCCTCCCGTGCGACATCGCCTTGCCGTGCGCCACACAGAACGAGCTGGACGCCGAAGACGCCCGCACCCTGCTGCGCAATGGCTGCATCTGCGTGGCGGAAGGCGCCAACATGCCGACCACTCTGGCGGCTGTGGATATCTTCCTCGACGCCGGCATCCTGTATGCCCCGGGCAAGGCCTCCAACGCTGGCGGCGTAGCCGTGTCGGGGCTGGAGATGTCGCAGAATGCGATGCGTTTGCTGTGGACCGCCGGTGAGGTGGACAGCAAGCTGCACAACATCATGCAGTCGATTCACCATGCTTGCGTGCATTACGGTGAAGAGGCGGATGGCAGCATCAACTACGTCAAAGGTGCGAATATCGCAGGCTTCGTCAAAGTGGCTGATGCGATGCTGGCGCAGGGCGTGGTCTGATTCGAGACCTTTGGGGCCGCACAGCGGCCCCTCAGGGTTCAGCCTCGACTTCGAGGATCTCGATCACCTGCTCTCCTACCGGTCGCCGCCAGACCACCTCATCCCCAGGTCCCGCCCCCAGTAATGCCTGCCCCAGCGGCGAGCCCCAATTGATCAGCCCGTGCCCGGCATCTGCTTCGTCCTCGCCTACCAGCCGCACCACGTGTTCCTGGTTCTGGGCATCGACAAATCGCACCCGGCTACCAATCTGCACCTTGCTCTGCGACGTAGCCGCCGCCACCACCTGGGCGCTCTGCACCCGCGCGCTGAAATAGCGCAGGTCTCGCTCGGTATCGGCCAGGCGCTGCTTGTCGCCACGCTCGCCTTGTGCCAGCAGCTCGTTGCGCAGGGCATTCAGCTCGGCCACGCGGTCTTGCAGCTGGCGCAGGCCACTGGCGGTCACGTAGTTGGGTTGTTCGCTGACCCGCCGCTCGACGGGCTGGTCGGCCTGGGCGGCAGCCTGGTCTTCGTTGACGAATGCTCGGCTCATGGTTACCTCCTTGTGCAGGAGACCATCATGGCTGGCTGCCGGTTTCAAGGAATGTCCGATTACGACTCAGTCGTGCCGATAAGCCTTGGCGGCGCCGCGATCCTTTTCCTGCTGCCAGTCGCGTTCACGCTCATCCCAGAAGCGCTCGTGGTACTGGCGCTGTTCTTCACTGTTCTGCATGGCCTGGCACTGGCGGAAGCCGTCGTCCCAGCCCGATTCGTACTGTCGGTCGTGCAGGTAGCGTGGCACATCCTTGCGGAAGTCGCCGACCATCAGCCCGGCCGCCTGCCTGCCGCTGCTGCAGCCATCTTCGTAGCCGTCGGCGAATGCGGGGGGATAGCCATGGTTGACCATCTGTTCATGGGTCGTTTCGCAACCCGCCAGCAACAAGGCAATGCACAAGCCCGACCAATACCGCGACATGACCACCTGGACCTTCGGAGAGATACCGGAAAGTCTAGGTGGCGATTTGTCGGGGGGCTGTCAAAACAGTGTCAAAGGGTCGGTTGGTTCACACTCAATAGTGGTACCACTTCAACTCCAGCATCACCTCGTTCTGCGCCGTTGCCAGGTGGCTGAACTCGCGCGAGGCGCTCAGGCGCACCCCCAGGTTCTGGCTGATTTCCCACTGCTGGTTCAGGCTCACGCTGCGTCGCACCTCGCCATTGCTGAAGTAATCCCCCTTGGCCTCGAGCGTCATGTTGCCCAGCCCGTTGCGCCACAGCAGCCCGCTGTTGAATCCCGCCGCCGGGGCGATGAACTGGGCAAAGTCATTGTGGTGTTCGACTCGAAGCGTGCCCAGCGCAAAGCCCAGCAACCCGTCCGCCAGCTGCCAGGTGCCGCCCGCTCCGCCATTCACATGGCTCACCAGCACTTCGTCATCATGCTTGCCCGGTACCCGTTCCAGCCCACCGGCGACCTGCCACGACCACGGCTTGAGCAGCTCATTGCGCGGGGTCAGCGAGCGGATGGTAGCCAGGTCCAGGCGCTGTACCTGCCAGTCGTTGCCTTCGTACTGGCGCACTTTCAGCTGCAGGATCTCGATCTGCGCCCCCAGCGGGAAGCCATAAGCGTTGTCATTCAGGTCGTGGTAGGCCATGCGCAGGCCATACTCGGCGTAGGCGCGGTCGTCACGGGTGCCTGCGCCCAATTGCCAGGTGCGTGATTCGTGGCCGTCCTCGGGCAACCCCGGGCGCTCGATGTCCAGCGCTGGTGGCGGGTTGCGGTTGATCGCCTGCAGCAGCTCGAAGCTGCGCCGGGCCTGGCCGGCGTCGCGCTCCTGGCCGTTGGCGCGGTAACGCTCCAGGCGATACGCGGCATCCTGCACCAGCGCCTGGCGCTGGCGGGGCAGGGCGGTAAAGTCACGGCTCTGCAGCTGTGCGGTGTCGGCGCTGATGGCCAGCACCTGCTGCTTTTCATGATGGTCCAGCGGTTCGGCCCGGGCCAGCAGCTCGCGCTCGCGCGAAGGGCGGTATTTCACGCTGGAGACCAGGCCGGACTGGCGCACCGCCTTCACCGTGTCGGTGGGGATGGCCGTGAGCGGGAACTGTGAGGTCAGGTCCAGGCTCGGCCGGGCTACCTGCAGCAACTCCAGCAGGCGATACGAGCAGTTTTCGTCGAAGAAGAAGTAGTCGAACTGGATCTGCTTCAGCTCCCACACGTGCTCGACCATGCGCCCGGTTTCGGCTGGCGTCAGGTCCAGCTGGTATTCCCACAGGTCGCGGTTTTCCAGGCTGCGGTACTCGGAGAGTTTTTCCTGGTAGGGCATCAGTGCGAACAGCCCCGGGTAGCCGCCCATCAGGCCTTTCCAGGCATACAGGATGCTGTTGTCGCTGCCTTCGATATAGGCGCCGAAGTTGATCGCGTAGCTCAGCAGCGTGGTGTCGTCGCTGCGGGTTTTCGACTGGTCGATGCGCAGCAAGGTATGGCCGAACATCGAGGACGGGCTGTTCAGGTAGGCCGCCGGGAAGATCAGCGCCGCGCTGTGCGGGTCGATCGATTGGTACCAGGTGGTGAATTCCTGGCAGGCCGGCTGTGGCAAGCCTTGCAGGTCGAGCTGTTTGCGCAGCCAGCGGGTGCGCGCGGGGAAGCGGCACTGGGCGTGCTGGTCGCCGAGGCTGGCCGGGGCGTACAGCGCTTCGACCGTGGCTTGCAGCTCCTGGTCGGGGTGGTGCGCGCCATCCTGGGCGAGGAAGAACGCGTCATCGTCCACATAGCTGCGCCAGCCACCGAGCTTGGCGGTTTCGTAATGGCCCAGGGCAATCCAGTAGGGGCTGTTGGCCAGTTGCTGGAGACGGCCTTGGTCCAGCACAGGTGTGGCATGTACAGGGGCGCAGGCACACAGCGCCAGGGCAACGAGGCGTTTGAGCATATCGGGCAACTACTTCTTAACGATGCCGAAAAAAGGCGAAACCCGCCCCGTAGCCGGGGCGGGAGCAGCTGCGCTTAGGCCTCGGTGGCGTATTTGGCCAGGCGTGGATCGTTCTTCAGAACGGCCAGGGTGTTGCTGTGTACCGTTTCGGCAGTGACGTCGGCACTGCTGAAGATCTGGTTGAAGTGCTGGTGGGTGACCGCTGCGAAGTAGCCACGGTCTTCCGGGGCCACGCCGAGCACCACGGCATAGGTGGTCAGTGCTTCGCCCTGGCCCATGGCCATGTCTTCGGACAGCTCGTTCATCATGCCGTTCATGGCGAACCAGGACTTGCCGCCGTAGGTCAGCGAAGCCTTGGTCGAGCAACCGTTGGTGCCGGACGTCATGCCGAACGTAGCGTTACCGGAGGTGCCGTTGGTGGTGGAAGCCAGGAAGTGTGCCGGAGTGCCACGCTGGCCTTCGAACAGCATGTTGCCCCAACCGCAGTTCGGGCCGCCTGGCGCTTCGGCCATGGCGTTAAGCGAAACCACGGTGAACAGAGTACCCAGAAGAATCCGTTTCATAGCATTTGTTCTCTATTTGACTTAACCAAGGGTCAGGGTTTCTGGCAACTCGGTTGCCAGGTCGGGAAAGCTTTTCACCCACCCGCGCAGCTTGGAGTTTAGGCACGATCTAAAGGTTGCGTTGCTGATTGCGAAAAATTTGCTGTCGGATGACCCGCTGCGGCTGCGAGATAAAGTCCTGCGGAGCCTTGCAAGGCGCGCGCGGGCAGCGCCAGAATGCTGCGTATCTGCCCCGCCGAAGTAAGGAAACCCAATGCCCGATCCTGTCGCTGCGCGCCTGCGTCTCGCGCCTGAAGCCCTGACCCGGCGTTTCTCCCCCGAGCAGTTTGCCTTTACCAATACCGACGATCTGGAGCCGTTTCGCGGAGTCCTGGGCCAGGAACGTGCTGTCGAGGCCCTGCAGTTCGGCGTGGCCATGCCGCGCCCCGGTTACAACGTATATGTGATGGGCGAGCCCGGCACCGGCCGCTTCTCGTTCGTCAAGCGCTACCTCAAGGCCGAGGGCAAGCGCCAGCAAACCCCGGCGGACTGGGTCTACGTCAATCACTTCGATGACACCCGTGAGCCGCGCGCGCTGGAATTGCCCTCCGGCAGCGCCGGGGCGTTCATTGCCGACATGAACGGCCTGATCGACAACCTGTTGTCGACGTTCCCGGCGGTGTTCGAGCACCCGTCCTACCAGCAGAAGAAAGGTGCCATCGACCGTGCCTTCAACCAGCGCTACGACCGCGCCCTGGATGTGATCGAGCGCGCCTCGCTGGAAAAGGACGTGGCCCTGTACCGCGACGCCAGCAATGTCGCCTTCACCCCGATGGCCGACGGCAAGGCCCTGGATGAAGCCGAATTCGCCCAGTTGCCGGAAGAGGTGCGCGAGCAGTTCCACGAAGACATCGCCCTGCTCGAGGAACGCCTGAACGAAGAGCTGGCCAGCCTGCCGCAATGGAAGCGCGAGTCGAACAACCAGCTGCGCCAGCTCAACGAAGAAACCATCACCCTGGCCCTGCAGCCGTTGCTGGCACCGTTGTCGGAAAAATACGCGGAGAACGCGGCGGTCTGTGCCTACCTGCAGTCGGTGCAGTTGAACCTGCTGCGTACGGTGGTCGAGCAACTGGTCGACGACAGCAAGAGTGACGCCGCCGCGCGCAAGCTGCTCGAAGAGCAGTATGCCCCCAGCCTGGTGGTCGGCCACCACGCCGACGGCGGTGCGCCGGTGGTGTTCGAGCCCCACCCGACCTACGACAACCTGTTCGGCCGCATCGAATACAGCACCGACCAGGGCGCGCTGTATACCTCTTACCGCCAGCTGCGCCCCGGCGCGTTGCATCGTGCCAACGGTGGTTTCCTGATCCTCGAAGCCGAGAAGATGCTCGGCGAGCCGTTTGTCTGGGACGCGCTCAAGCGTGCCCTGCAGTCGCGCAAGCTGAAGATGGAGTCGCCGTTGGGCGAGCTGGGCCGCGTGGCTACCGTCAGCCTGACGCCACAGATGATCCCGCTGAACGTCAAGTTGATCATCATCGGTTCGCGCCAGCTGTACTATGCGCTGCAAGACCACGACCCGGACTTCCAGGAGATGTTCCGGGTGCTGGTGGACTTCGATGAAGACATGCCCATGGTCGACGAGAACCTGGAGCAGTTCGCCCAACTGTTGCGCACCCGCACCAACGAAGAGGGCATGGCGCCCCTGACCAGTGATGCGGTGGCGCGCCTGGCCACCTACAGCGCCCGCCTGGCAGAAAACCAGTCACGCTTGTCGGCGCGTATCGGTGACCTGTTCCAGCTGGTCAGCGAAGCCGATTTCATTCGCCAGCTGGCCAGTGACGAGATGACCGACGCCGGCCATATCGAACGTGCACTGAAGGCCAAGGCCACCCGCACCGGGCGTGTTTCGCAGCGGGTGCTGGACGACATGCTGGCCGGCATCATCCTGATCGATACCGAAGGCGCGGCCATCGGCAAGTGCAACGGCTTGACCGTGCTCGAAGTGGGCGATTCGGCGTTCGGCATGCCGGCGCGTATCTCCGCCACCGTCTACCCGGGCGGCAGCGGCATCGTCGACATCGAGCGCGAGGTCAACCTCGGCCAGCCAATCCACTCCAAGGGCGTGATGATCCTTACCGGCTACCTGGGCAGCCGTTATGCCCAGGAGTTCCCGCTGGCGATCTCGGCGAGCATTGCCCTGGAACAGTCCTACGGCTATGTCGATGGTGACAGCGCCTCGCTGGGCGAGGCCTGCACGCTGATCTCGGCCTTGTCGCGCACCCCCCTCAAGCAATGCTTCGCCATCACCGGTTCGATCAACCAGTTTGGTGAAGTGCAGGCGGTGGGTGGGGTCAACGAGAAGATCGAAGGCTTCTTCCGTTTGTGCGAGGCGCGTGGCCTGACCGGCGAGCAGGGGGTGATCATCCCGCGTGCCAACGTCGCCACGCTGATGCTCGACGAGCGCGTGCTGCAGGCGGTGGAGAACGGCATGTTCCATGTCTATGCGGTCAGCCAGGCCGACGAGGCGCTGAGCCTGCTGGTGGGCGAGGAGGCCGGCGTGCTGGATGACAAGGGCCAGTTCACGGAAGGCAGCGTCAATGCCCGCGTAGTAGAGCGCCTGCGCGAGATTGCCGAGATGATCGGCGAGGAAGAAATCGAGAAGGCGGAGAAAGAGCGCCTGGAAGAGGTGATTGCCCAGGCCAAGCCGGCCTGAGTCAATAAATCGGCGCTGGCGGCGATGTGCTACCGTTCAGCGCCGGTTTTCCATCTTTTCGTGCTGTTCTTCTATGCTGGAACTTAAGGACGTTATCAGCGTTCAGGATGGAAACAGCCTGACTCCAGGCTGAACAAGGCTCTTTGGAGGGGACGCGGCCATGCGCAACCTCAGCCTCACACGCCAGTGCCTGGGCCTGGTGACCCGTATCGAATGTTGCATCCGACCGCTGGCCGGGGACAACGGTATGTGGACGCTGCTGTTCGCTGCCGGAATGGCCGGTGAACAGCCTTCCGCGATCAAGGCCCAGGGGCCGTTTCATGGGCCGCTGGTGGCCGAGTCGGTAATGAATGCCATTGTCGACAGCCTGACCTTGCATGGCTACCAGGTGGCCGAGGACCCGCAGATCTGGTGTTTGCATCTGCAGGCGCAGTTGCGGCGGATCAATGGCGATCGTTGTCGTAACCTTGGCGATTTCCAGTTTCATCCTGAAACCTGAAGCATTACCGGGCTGCAGCGCAGCCCCTTTTCAGCGGGCTTTTGCTGCAACAGGTGGCTGGCTATACTCGCCGTCGCTTTTTTAGTCACCTGATGAGTCCCAACCCTCCATGGAACGTATCCTCGAAAACGCGATGTATGCCTCGCGCTGGCTGCTCGCACCGATCTACTTCGGTCTGTCCCTTGGCCTGTTGGCCCTGGCGCTGAAATTCTTCCAGGAAGTGATCCACGTCCTGCCCAACGTCTTCGCCCTGAGCGAAGCCGACCTGATCCTGGTGATCCTGTCGTTGATCGACATGTCGCTGGTCGGTGGGCTGCTGGTGATGGTGATGATCTCCGGCTATGAAAACTTCGTCTCGCAACTGGATATCGACGAAAGCAAGGAAAAGCTCAACTGGCTGGGCAAGATGGATTCTTCGTCGCTGAAGATGAAAGTCGCGGCGTCGATCGTGGCCATTTCGTCCATCCACCTGCTGCGGGTGTTCATGGATGCGCAGAACATCTCCACCGACTACCTGATGTGGTACGTGATCATCCACATGACCTTTGTGGTTTCGGCGTTCTGCATGGGCTACCTGGACAAGCTCACCAAGCACTGAGTGCTGTCAGGCCTCTTCGCAATCCCTTTGGGAGCGGGCAAGCCGGCGAAGGGGCCGCCTCGGCCTAACTGACGAGCGGCGTCAGTCGTACCTTGTGTATTCTGCGTTTCTGTACAAAAAATGAGCTTTCATGCGTGGTTCCCGTCCCGAGGTGCTCTCATGAACCTGCATCAGCTCAACACCGAGGCCAGAGCTGGCCATGTCGAAGAACTGAACCTGATCGCCATCGAAGGCGGTGACTACCTGCTCGAGGCCCGGGTCAAAGGCCACGCCCATCCGCTGTCCGACACCCGTGGTCAACGCTTGCGCGTGCACTCGGTAGAGGATGCGCGCAAGCTGCTGCAAACCATTCCCATGGTTTCGATGAACCTGGTGCACTGGTCGGTGCAGGACGAAATGTGTGGCATGGGTACGCACCCGGAAGAAGACTTGAAGGTGCCGATTTCCCAGCGCTCGGCCTGGTAGCTGCTCGCGGCGCCCCAGTGTGCTAGGCTGCTCGCCCTTTTCATCAAGGGCGCGGCTTCACTGCGCCCTGCAGTGGAGCACGACAATGTCCGAACTCAACCTGTCCACCGACGAAACTCGCGTCAGCTACGGCATCGGCCGTCAGCTGGGCGGCCAGCTGCGTGACAACCCGCCACCAGGCGTGAGCCTGGAAGCCATCCTGGCCGGCCTGACCGACGCCTTCAACGGTGCCGACAGCCGCGTCAGCGAAGCCGACCTGTCGGCCAGCTTCAAGGTCATCCGCGAAGTGATGCAAGCTGAAGCGGCCGCCAAGGCCGAAGCCGCTGCCGCCGCTGGCAAGGAATTCCTGGCTGAGAACGCCAAGCGCGAAGGCATCACCACCCTGGCTTCGGGCCTGCAGTTCGAAGTGCTGACCGCAGGTGAAGGCGCCAAGCCGACCCGCGAAAGCAACGTTCGCACCCACTACCATGGCACCCTGATCGACGGCACTGTGTTCGACAGCTCCTACGATCGTGGCCAGCCGGCCGAATTCCCGGTTGGTGGCGTGATCGCTGGCTGGACCGAAGCCCTGCAACTGATGAACGCCGGCAGCAAATGGCGCCTGTACGTGCCGAGCGAGCTGGCTTACGGCGCCCAGGGCGTCGGCAGCATCCCGCCGCACAGCGTGCTGGTGTTCGACGTCGAGCTGCTCGACGTTCTGTAATACCGCTGGGGCCGCTTTGCGGCCCTTTCGCCGGCAAGCCAGCTCCCACACCGACCGCATTGACTTCAAGGTCCCTGCAGGAGCCTGGCGTGCCAGCGATGAGGCCGGGCCTGCCAACCTCAATTCCAGTCCGTTCCCCCAGGGCGCAATGCCCGCGCATAGCAGAACAGAAACAGGTTGCGCACCAGCTCCTTGAGCACCCCAGGTTCACTCGAGTTCAGCCCGCTCATGTCCAGGTCACCCTGGTCACGCAGCTCGTCGAGCGCTTCTTCTTCAAGCACCGCGCATACTTCGCCGGTTTCCCGATGAAGGATGCGCAGATAGGGGTGGGGGCGGTCCAGCCAGGCGTCGATCAGATAAGTCATGGCTATTCTCCTTGGATAGTGGCTCCAATGAGAATAATTCTTATTATCTAAATAGCAAGCGCCAATTGGCGGTTTCTGCGTTATCAGACTTTACGCACGAACTCGGACTTCAGCTTCATGGCGCCGATGCCGTCGATCTTGCAGTCGATGTCGTGGTCGCCATCGCACAGGCGGATGTTCTTGACCTTGGTACCGACCTTGACCACCAGGGACGAACCCTTGACCTTGAGGTCCTTGATCACGGTGACGGTATCGCCGTCCTGCAGGATGTTGCCGACCGAGTCCTTCTTTACCACCTCGTCGCTGGCTGCCTCGGCATCGCCGCTGGCCGACCATTCGTGGGCGCATTCAGGGCAGATCAGCTGAGTGCCATCCTCATAGGTGTATTCGGAGTTGCATTTTGGGCAGGGTGGCAGAGTGCTCACTTCGGTTCCTCAAACAGACAGGCGGTAAAAGCCCAACATTGTAAGAGGTATTTGTTCAGAAGGGATTATGTCCGGACAAAAGCATTCGCGGGCTTGCCCGCTCCCACTGGGATAGCACCAACCTCAAGGGCTGCACTGATCCTGTGGCAGCGGGCAAGCCCGCGAATGAAGTTGACGCGATCTATCAGTGAGTGCGCGCTACGGCAAATTCGCTCAGCTCGACCAGCGCATCACGGTATTCGCTGGCCGGCAGCACTTCCAGGCACTGGATGGCACGCTTCACGTAGTCACGCGCCAGCTCGGCGGTGTAGTTCAGTGCACCCGACGCCTCGACCGCCGCGCGAATCTGCTCGAGGTCTTCCAGGCCACCCTTCTGGATCGCCTGGCGCACCAGGGCAGCCTGTTCGGCGGTGCCTTCGCGCATGGTGTAGATCAGTGGCAGGGTAGGCTTGCCTTCGGCCAGGTCGTCGCCGACGTTCTTGCCCAGGGTTTGCGAGTCGCCCTTGTAGTCCAGCAGGTCGTCGACCAGCTGGAAGGCCACGCCCAGGTGGTCGCCGAAGGTGCGCAGGGCTTCGCGCTGCTCGTCGCTGGCATCGGCCAGCGCGGCGGCGCTGTGGGTCGAGGCCTCGAACAGCATCGCGGTCTTGCCGCGGATGACCTCCATGTAGACTTCCTCGGTGGTGCTGGCATCGCGTACCCGCGACAGCTGCAGCACTTCACCCTCGGCAATCACCCGGGTGGCCTTGGACAGGATCTGCATGACCGGCATCGAGCCGAGTTCGACCATCATCTCGAACGAGCGCGAATAGAGGAAGTCGCCCACCAGCACGCTTGGCGCATTGCCCCACAGGGCATTGGCGGTGGAGCGGCCACGGCGCATGCCGGACATGTCGACCACGTCGTCGTGCAGCAGGGTGGCGGTGTGCAGGAACTCGATGGTGGCGGCCAGCAGGCGCAGGTCGTCGCCTTCGCGGCCCAGGGCCTTGCCGCACAGCAGTACCAGCAGCGGACGCAGGCGCTTGCCGCCGGCCGACGTGATATAGTCGCCGATCTTCGATACCAGCGGCACGCGCGAGGTCAGCTGCTTCTTGATGATCTCGTCGACGGCGCTGAAATCATCAGCCACCGCTCGGTAGAAGGATTGGGGTTGCATCGGCTGCTCCAGTGAGGTTGCGCGGCATGCTAGGTCGCGGGTCCCGGTGTGTCAAGGCACGGTGCCGCCTGCCCGGGGGCGGTACTTGCAAGCAAAACCGCGGTTGCGTACAATCGCGCACCCTAACTTCCTGGGCAGCACCTGCCTTACGCAATTGCACCGGGCCGTTCCAGCCCTGTGCAGCCATGCCAGCCAATACTCATCATATAAAGCGCTGGGTGAGCAGGATTATCGGAGAAATACCATGTCTTACGCAGTAATCGTTACCGGCGGCAAGCAGTACAAAGTCGCTGAAGGTGAATTCCTCAAGATCGAAAAACTGGAAGTCGCCACTGGCGAATCCGTGACCTTCGATCGCGTTCTGCTGGTCGCCAACGGTGAAGAAGTCACCATCGGTGCTCCAGTTGTTGCTGGCGCTAAAGTAGTGGCCGAAGTCGTTTCGCAAGGCCGCCACGACAAGGTTCGCATCATCAAGTTCCGTCGTCGTAAGCACCACATGAAGCGCATGGGCCACCGCCAGTGGTTCACCGAGATCAAAATCACCGGTATCCAGGCTTAATCCCCTAGATCCCCTGAATTTATTTGGAGAATTGAACCATGGCTCACAAGAAGGCTGGTGGTAGTACTCGTAACGGTCGCGACTCAGAATCGAAACGCCTTGGCGTGAAGATGTATGGCGGCCAGGTTATCAAGCCAGGCAACATCATCGTCCGCCAGCGCGGCACCGAATTCCACGCCGGCTACGGTGTTGGTATGGGCAAGGATCACACCCTGTTCGCCAAGATCGAAGGCGTGATCAAGTTCGAGAAGAAAGGCGAGTTCAATCGCCGTTACGTGAGCATCGTCGCAGCTTAATCGCGACGTCGCTCCAGAAGCCCCGTCATGCGACGGGGCTTTTTCGTTTGTGGTGAGCCTCTTGCAAAGCTGTTTGTATGGGCTGCCGGCGTGGGTTTCTACGGTCGTACGGGGCCGCCGCGCTCATTTTTGCAAGAGCCTCAGGTTTATCAGTATTCAGCTCGTCGGAAGGCGAGAGGCGGTTTTGAATGAAGTTTGTTGACGAAGTATCCATTCGGGTCAAGGCCGGTGACGGTGGCAACGGTTGCATGAGCTTCCGTCGCGAGAAGTTCATCGAGAACGGTGGTCCCAACGGCGGTGACGGTGGCGACGGCGGCTCGGTGTACATGGTCGCCGACGAAAACCTCAACACCCTGGTCGACTATCGCTACACCCGTCACCACGAGGCCCAGCGTGGCGCCAACGGTGGCAGTACCGATTGCACCGGCAAGAAAGGCGACGACCTGTTCCTGCGCGTACCGGTCGGCACCACCGTGATCGACGCTTCCACCCAGGAAGTGATCGGTGACCTGGTTACCCCGGGGCAGAAGCTGATGGTCGCCCAGGGCGGCTGGCACGGCCTGGGCAACACCCGTTTCAAGTCCAGCACCAACCGTGCACCGCGGCAGACCACCCCAGGCAAGCCGGGTGAACAGCGCGACCTGAAGATGGAAATGAAAGTGCTGGCCGACGTCGGCCTGCTGGGCCTGCCGAACGCCGGCAAGAGTACCTTCATCCGCTCGGTTTCGGCGGCCAAGCCGAAAGTGGCCGACTACCCGTTCACCACCCTGGTACCGAACCTGGGTGTGGTCAGCGTCGACCGCTGGAAGAGCTTCGTGATCGCCGACATCCCCGGCCTGATCGAAGGCGCTTCCGAAGGTGCCGGCTTGGGGATCCGCTTCCTCAAGCACCTGGCGCGTACCCGCGTGCTGCTGCACCTGGTGGACATGGCGCCGCTGGACGGTAGCAGCCCGGCCGATGCGGCCGAGGTCATCGTCAACGAGCTGACCCGCTTCAGCCCGTCGCTGGCCGAGCGTGAGCGCTGGCTGGTGCTGAACAAGGCCGACATGGTCATGGATGACGAGCGCGACGAGCGGGTCAAGGAAGTGGTCGAGCGCCTGCAGTGGGAAGGCCCGGTCTACGTGATCTCGGCCATCGCCAAGCAGGGCACCGAGAAGCTCAGCCACGACCTGATGCGCTACCTCGAAGACCGCGCCGACCGCCTGGCCAATGACCCGGCCTACGCCGAAGAGCTGGCCGACCTCGACCAGCGCATCGAAGACGAGGCGCGTGCCCAGCTGCAAGCCTTGGACGACGCTCGAACCCTGCGTCGTACTGGCGTCAAGAGCGTGCACGACATCGGCGACGATGACGGTTGGGACGATGATTTCGAGGACGACGAAGACGGCCCGGAAATCATTTACGTGCGCGACTGACCGGTTGCAGTACACTAAACGCCGCTCTCGGGAGCGGCGTTTTTGTATCCACGGTATCTACAGATTCGACATAGGTTGGAAGAAGATGCGAAGCAAGGTGACGGGCGCCAAGCGCTGGGTCGTGAAGATTGGCAGTGCTCTGCTGACCGCCGATGGCAAGGGCCTCGACCGCGGTGCCATGGCCGTTTGGGTCGAGCAGATGGTTGCGCTGCGTGAGGCGGGCGTGGAGTTGGTTCTGGTCTCCTCCGGGGCCGTGGCTGCCGGCATGAGCCAGCTGGGCTGGACTTCGCGACCGAGTGCGATGAACGAGCTGCAGGCGGCCGCCTCGATTGGCCAGATGCGCCTGGTGCAGGCCTGGGAATCGAGCTTCGGCGAGCACGGCAAGCACACCGCGCAGATTCTCCTGACCCATGACGACCTGTCCGACCGCAAGCGCTACCTGAACGCCCGCAGCACCCTGCGCACGCTGGTCGACCTGGGCGTGGTGCCGGTGATCAATGAAAACGACACCGTGGTCACCGACGAGATCCGTTTCGGCGACAACGACACCTTGGCGGCGCTGGTGGCCAACCTGGTCGAGGCCGACCTGCTGGTGATCCTCACCGACCGCGATGGCATGTTCGACGCCGACCCACGCAACAACCCCGAAGCCCAGCTGATCTACGAAGCCCGCGCTGACGACCCGGCGCTGGATGCCGTGGCCGGCGGCACCGGTGGTGCCCTGGGCCGTGGCGGCATGCAGACCAAGCTGCGCGCCGCACGCCTGGCGGCGCGTTCCGGTGCCCACACCATCATCATCGGTGGCCGCATCGAACGCGTGCTGGACCGGCTCAAGGCCGGCGAGCGCCTGGGTACCCTGCTGTCGCCAGAGCGCGGCATGCTCGCGGCGCGCAAGCAGTGGCTGGCGGGCCACCTGCAGACCCGTGGCACCCTGGTGCTGGATGCTGGTGCCGTGCAGGCCCTGCGCCAGGCCAACAAGAGCCTGCTGCCGGTTGGCGTGAAGACCGTGCAAGGCAGCTTCCGCCGCGGCGAAATGGTGGTGTGCGTCGGCCCGGACGGTCATGAAGTGGCGCGCGGCCTGGCCAACTACAGCGCCCTGGAGGCGCAGAAGATCATCGGCCAGCCATCGGATGCCATCGAAGGTATCCTCGGCTACATCGCGGAGCCCGAGCTGGTGCACCGCGATAACCTGGTTCTGGTCTGAGGGGGCCTACGTGCTGAAAAGGATGATTGCCGTGGTGGCACTGGTCCTGCCGATGCTGGCCGGGGCTGAGGAAATCGGCCAGGTGTCCACCGTGTTCAAGTTCCTCGGGCCGAACGATCGAATTGTCGTCGAGGCGTTCGACGACCCCAAGGTCGAGGGCGTGACCTGCTACCTGTCGCGGGCCAAGACCGGCGGCGTGAAGGGTGGGCTGGGGTTGGCGGAAGACCGGGCCGAGGCATCGATTGCCTGCCGTCAGGTGGGGCCGATCAATTTCAAGGGTGAGCTGAAGGATGGCGAGGAGGTGTTCAAGGAACGCACCTCGCTGGTGTTCAAGACCATGCAGGTGGTGCGCTTCCTGGACAAGAAGCGCAATACCCTGGTGTACCTGGTGTACAGCGACCGCATGATCGAAGGCAGCCCGCAGAATGCGGTGACCGCGATTCCGATTCTGCCTTGGGCTCATTGATAGCCTGACAGATCGCCGGGAGGCCTTTGGCCTCCATCGCGACACAAGGCCGCTCCCACAAAGGTCCTGCGTACACCGGTCAATGTGGGGGCGGCCTTGTGTCGCGAAAGGGCCGCCAAGCGGCCCCACTACTCCGATATCAGGCCAACTCTTCGGCCTGATGATCCTCACGCACAACCGCCTTCACCTCATCCCGACGGCTGATGAACTTCCAGTCCGCCTCGTCGATGTAGATACCGTTCGGCCCGCTGCCACCTTCCAGGTCGATTGCCACGCGCGCCGACACCTGCGGCTTCACGCTCGCCAGAATCGGCACGAAGCCCAGCTGCAGGCTGGTCTCCAGCAGTGCGGCCTGGTTGCGTTCGTCGATGTCCGCCGCTTCGTCCAGGTAGTACGGCAGGCGGATGCGCCCGGCCAGGTCACGGTCCATCAGGTGCAGCAACAGGTACATGTTGGTCAGCGCCTTGATGGTCATGGTGGTGCCGTTGGATGCCGCGCCGTCGATGTCGGCGTGGATCACTGGCTGGCCGTTGACCTTGGTGATCTCGAACGCCAGTTCGAACAGGTCCTTGAGGCCCAGCTGGTTGTGGTTGGCCGCCACCAGGCGTGCCAGATACTCCTTGGCCTCTTCGTTCTTGTTGTCCTGCTCGGCGCTCTGGGTGAGGTCGAACACCGACAGGGTCTCGCCCTCTTCGTACTGGCCGGCGCTGTGGATGATCTGGTCGATGTGCTTGAGCGCCTCCTTGTTCGGTGCCAGCACCACGCGGAAGCTCTCCAGGTTGGACACCTGGCGCCGGTTGATCTCGCGGTTGAACAGGGCCAGTTGATGCTCGAGGCTGTCGTAGTCGCTACGGATGTTGCGCAAGGTCCGGGCGATGTCGGTGACCGCGGCGCGACGGGCCTTGGCCAGGGTCAGGGCCTCGTCGGTGCGGTGCGCATAGGCGTTCACCAGCAGTTGCAGGCGGCGTTCCATGTCGTCTTCGCTATCGAACTTGGCCACGCCCTTGAGGCGTACCTGGGCGTACAGCGCCTCGATCTGGTTATCCACCCGCTGCAGGCTCTGCCAGCTGTCCTGGTAGTCGTTGAGCAGCGGCAGCAGGTTGTCCATCGAATCGTCGATGGCCTCCATGTACGGCGTGCCGTAGGGCAGGTCGGCCGGCAACAGCTGGCGACGGCGCAGGGCGTCTTCCAGGGTGCGCTGCTTGGCTTCGAGGTCGCCGATCTGCCGGCCTACCAGCTGCAGCTTGGCCGACAGCTGCTGGACGCGCTCGGTGAAGGCATCGCTGGAGCGCTTGAGTTCGTCCTGGGCGGCTTCGAGCTGCGCCAGCTGCTCCAGCTTCTCGGGCTCTTCGGCGGCCAGGGTTTCGCTGCGGCGGAAGTCTTCCAGCGCTTTCTGCGCGTCCAGCACCTGCTGGTACAGGGCTTCGGTCTGGGCCTTGGACGCGGAGCGGTCGGCGGCTACGGCTTGCTGGGTCTTGAGCTGCTTCAGCTCCTTTTCCAGGCGCTCCTTCTGGTCGCGCAGGGCGGCGCGGTCGGCCAGGGCCTGCAGTGCCGGCGGGTCGATGTGCGACAGGTCGATGGACAGGCCGGGCGCCTCGAAACGCTCGCCCTTGAAGCCGTCGAGCACCGCTTCCAGCGATTTTACCCACAGCTCGCTGTCGTCCAGCTCGATACCCCGGTCGCCCAGCGGCAGGCTGAACAGTGCCCCGTTGAACAGGCGCATCAGGCGGTCGACGTCCTGCTGCGAGAACTCTTCGCGCAGGCGGGCGTAGCTGTTGTTGTCTGCGTGGTCGAGCTGCTGGCGGACCTGCTTCAGGCGTTTTTCCAGGTCGCGAACACGTTCGTCCAGGTCTTCGGCGCTGAACTGCCGCGACTGGGCCAGGGCGCCGGCCAGTTCGTCGTGGGCGTCCTTGGCTGCCAGCAACTGCTGCTCCAGGACCTTGACGTCATCGACCAGGGCAAAGCGGTGCTTGAGCACCGACAGCTCGCCCAGCCAGCGCTGGATGCCGGTGATTTCCCGCTCCAGGCGCATCAGTTCCTGGGTGCCGCCGCGCTGGTCGTTCTGCAGGCGGTCCTGCTCGCCACGGTAGTGCTCGGCCTGGATCACCAGCTCTTCCTTGCGTGCCATGGCGTATTCCTGCCAGGTGGCCAGCAGGGTGTCGAGCACTGGTGAAATGCGGTGCAGCTTGCCGCGCAGGATGTCGCGCTGCGCTACACCCCCGGCCAGGGCCTCGACCAGTGGGCCGGCGGCGACCAGGGCGTTGTAGTCCTGCTCCATGCGGCGTACATCGCGGAAGGCCTCTTCGCAAGCAGCGATGTAGTCGACACTGCCGGAGCGCAGGCTGTGCTCGAAGGCATCGAGGAACAGCTGCTTGAGCTTGGCGGCGGTGATTTCGCGCATGTGCAGCAGGTTGATGAACAGCGCGCGGAAGGTTTTCAGGCTTTGCTCGCTGGTCGAGCGCAGCGGGATCATGGTCAGGTCCAGCGGCACCGAGGTGTGGCCGCCGACCAGCAGCCGGCGCAGCTCGTCCGGCTTCACTTCATAGGCCTTTATGCCCAGGCGTTCGAGGTTGGTGAACAGCTCTTTCTGGCGCAGGCAGGTGTCGTTCTTCTGGTAGTGGGCCAGGTCCAGTTCGCCCTTGTAGGCAAAGAACTGGTGGCCGAAACCGCCGCCCGGGCCACGGCCGACCACGCCGATCACGTGCGGGCCGTGGGGCAGGCTCAGCTCGCAGAGAATGTACGAGGTGTCGCTGGCGAAGTAGAAGCGGCGCGACTGCTCCAGGCTGTACTTGCCGAAGCTCATGTCCGACATGCGCGCCAGAATCGGGAACTGCAGGGCGTTGATCGACGCCGATTTACCCAGGTTGTTGGCACCGTATACCGACAGCGGCTGCTCCAGCGGGAACAGGCCAAGGCTGTAGCCGGCGGTGTTGAGCAGTGCGAAGCGGCGGATGCCGTAGCGTTCCTGGCTCATGCGTCAATCTCCTGTTGCTCTTCGCGGATCGCCCGGGCGAGGGCTTCCTCTTCGCTTTCCTCACCCTCGAAGGGGCTGAGGTCGAGCGGGTCGTCGGTGCGGTTGAGTTCTTCGGCGCTTTCTTCCTCGACCAGCACCGGGGTCGGCAGTGGCAGGTCGCTGTGCAGGGTGGCCGCCAGGTCGCGGTCCTGCTGCACGGCCAGGCACACGTCGAGGAAGCGGTGCATCGGCGGCAGGAAGCGGTAGATACCGCCTTCCTCGAAGGCGAAACCGAGCTGGGTCATGCGCCGCAGGATTTTTTCTTCCAGCTCGTCCACGGTCTGCACTTCGGCCTGCAGGAACAGGTCGCGATACTTGTCCAGCAGCGACGGCAGTTCGTCGCGGCCGATGCTGCCGCCATCGAGCACCGCCATCGGGTCGCGGCCCTGATCGGCCAGGTGCTCGACCAGGATGAAGGTGAACAGCGACAGGCGCTGCGCGGTCTTGTTGACCTGCGCGGCGGTCATGTCCGGCACGAAGTAGTAGAAACCACGGGTGTCGCACACCAGTTCGAAGCCCAGGGCCTTGAACAGGGTGCGGTACTGGTCCTGGAAGTTGGACAGTTGGGCGTACAGCTCGGGGTCGCGGCGGCTGACGTGGAAGCCTTTGAACAGCTCGCGGAAGATCGGCGCGAGCTGGGACAGTTCGGAAAGATCAAGATGCATGGGCTGGGCTCGCGTTGGTTTCGGTAGACGCAGTGGCGTCTTCGCGGCTGGAGGTCAGGGCGAACGAGCGCAGGCTGACCAGGTGTTCCTGGGTGGTGTATTCGCGGCGGTCGAGGCGTTCGCGCTTGAAGCGCTTTTCCCGCGACAGGCGCGAGAACCAGTACAGCAGCTCGTCGGTGGCGCTTTCCGGTTCCTGTTCCAGCAGCCAGACCATCAGGTCGGGCAGCGGTAGGGCCTGTTCGCAGCGTTCGGCCATTTCCTTGACCGTACGCGGTGCACGGGGCAGGGCGCCGGACTGGGTCTTGTGGGCCTTGGGGAAACGCGCCGGCTTGGGCTCGAAGCGAGCCAGGGCGTAGACGTAGGCTTCAACCTGGCTGGCACTGCCGAGGAAAGTGCTTTGCGGGCGGGTGAACAACGGCATCGCGGCTTGCGGCACGGCGTCGATGCCCTTGCGCCGGATCACCGACAGGGCCAGCGCGGCGCCACGGGTCACGGCATTGTGCCGGCGGGCTTCTTCACGCAGCGGCAGCAACAGTTCGCGGGCATGGCGCAGGGTCAGCTGGGCGCTGGTCTGCATTTCCAGGATGCGCGCGTGGGTGCGCAGCAGCATGTCGTCGTCGACCAGGTGGCCCAGGCGCGCCTGTTCGCCGAGCAGTTTCAGCAGCACGGTCTCGACCTTGCGCACGCCCTGCTCGAAGGCGCCGTCGGCGTTGACCAGCTGGATCATCGGCTCGACGTACTCGTCCCAGGTCGCCAGTACTTCGGCATAGCGCTGGCGCAGCGGGATCTGGCGGTTGCTGGTCTTGGCCCGTTCGGCCACGGCTACCAGTGCCTGTTCGTCGTTGTCGAGCTTCTTAAGTACATCGCGCACGCGCATGTCGAGCAGGCGCAACTGGCGCGCCAGGTCGTCGCTGTCGCGGTTGTCGAAGGCGTCCTGGATATGCCCGGCCAGGCGCTCCAGGTGGCGCAGGTAGGCTTCGATCTCCAGGCACAGGCCCAGCCGGTGTTCGCGGCGCAGGTAGGCGAGGAAGTCGTGGATCTGCGCGTTGAGCTCGAAACGGTTCGGGCTCTTGGCCACCGGGACCAGGATGTCCAGGCGGATCCACACGTCGAGCAGCTGGGTGATGTCCTGCGGGGTGCTCTCGACCTGCTGACGGGCAACATGCTGGCGCAGTTCGACCAGGCTCAGGGTGCCCTGGTCGAAACGCTCGCACAGCGGCTCGATCAGGGCCCAGTGTTCGGCTAGGGCGCGCAGGACGCGCTTGGGTTCGATCATTGGCTTCGACTCGTTGCCAAGAAAAAGGGGGCGATTGTACTGCATCCGGGGGGGAGGTTTTCACCCCTTGGTCTGTAATGGGGGATCACCCTTGCTTTGATGAGGGTTTCACTGGCCCTTTTGCGGGCACGCCCGCTCCCACAGGTACTGCGCAAGGCCCTGTGGGAGCGGGCGTGCCCGCGAAAGGGCCGGTACAGGCAATAAAAATCCGCCGACCAGTTGCGGCACTCGCATGCCAACGGCGTTAGAATGGCCCTTTGTCTTCACCCCTCGGAACCCCGCCCCTTGCTCACCGAACCCCGTCGCCGCGCCTACCTTTCCGCCATGCAAGTGGTGCACTGGCTGCCGCGCGCCGAACTGCCGTTCGCTGCACCGTCGCGGCCCGAGCTGCTGCTGCCGGTGGCTCCGGTCGAAGACCTCGATTTCGAAGTCAGGCCCGCAGCCGCCAACGAAGCGCCCGCCACCCCGCAGGCGCGTTCCGGCGAGCGCCCGAAAATCGAAATACCGCGCCCGGCCAGTGCGCCCAAACCGGTCGCCAAAGCCGCCGAGGCGGAGGAGCCGGTCGCAGCCGCTCGCCCGGCACCCGTGCCGCCCCCGCGCTTCTCGCTGCAGCTGCTGCGCGCCGGCAGCTGCCTGCTGCTGGTGGAACTGGCCACCGGCCAGCCGTTCCAGAGCCGCGACCCGTCCTACCTGCTGCTCAAGGACATGCTGCGCGCCGCCGGCCTGCCCGACGCCCCGCAGATCATCGGCGAACCGGTGCGCTGGCCGCTGCTGGTGCGCGGCAACCTGGACCAGGGCCCGGAGGCCGCGCGCGATTTTGTCCAGGGCTTTGTCCAGGCGCGCCTGGAAGACGCCCCGTGCGCCTGCCTGTGGCTGGTCGGCCTGCCGGCGCTGCGCTTTGCCGCCAATGCCGACAGCGACGCCTATTACCAAACCCTGACGCTCGAGGGCCTGGGCGACGCCTGGGCCTTGCCGGGCCTTGAACTGTTGATGGACGAGCCGCAGCGCAAGGCGGACGTCTGGAAAGCCATGCGCCAGCTGATGGCGCGCTGGAAGAGCGTTGAATGAGTGACTCGATCAGCTTCCGCCCGATGACCGAGGCGGATCTGGATGCCGTACTTAAAATTGAATATGCCGCGTTCAGTCATCCCTGGACCCGTGGGATCTTTCAGGATGCGCTCAAATCCTACGAAGTCTGGCTGATGTTCGACGGCCAGCAGCAGGTGGGGCATGGCGTGATCAACGTGATCATCGACGAGGCGCACCTGCTCAATATCACGGTCAAGCCGGAAAACCAGGGCCGTGGCCTGGGCCTGCGCCTGCTCGAACACCTGATGGCCCGGGCTTACCAGCTCAATGGTCGCGAGTGTTTCCTGGAAGTGCGTGCCAGCAACCAGTCTGCCTATCGCCTGTACGAGCGCTATGGTTTCAACGAAATCGGGCGCCGTCGCGACTATTACCCGATCGCCGGCGGCCGCGAGGATGCGCTGGTGATGGCCTGTACCCTGCTCGAAGACTGAGCAGGCCTGCACGGCCCCCTTCGCGGGCATGCCCGCTCCCACAGATGAAGTGCAAGGCCTGAGGCTTATGCTACCTGTGGGAGCGAGCGTGCTCGCGAAGACACCGGATGTCGTTTACAGACCCTGCGGTTGAGCCTCGACCGGCTTGTCCAGTTCGCGCAGGCTTCGGGTCACGCTGGCGGTATTGCATTTTGCTGCAGCCTGCTCCGGCGTGTACTTGCGCACAGTGCGGAAGAACAGTTCACAGGTCTGCTTTTTCTGTGTCACCTGCCACTTGGTCGCGCAGGCATCCAGTGTCAGCTTGGCATCGGCCCGTTGATTGCGCCCCATCCCGGCTTGCCAGCAGGCGGCTGTCAGATCCTGCCCCATCATCTTCAGCCCGGCGGCATCGGCTGCGTCCTGATTGCCGCCATGGCTATCCTTGTCCGCTGCATACCAGATGGCACTGGGGTGGTTGGCGCCCAGTACCGGCACCTTGGCCCCGGCTTGCGGGCTGATGGTGACCAGACCCAGCACATTCACCTGCGGGCCGTATTGCTGCTGGATCCAGCTGCGCACCGGCGCGCCGAAGGCAACCATCGGTAGCGGTTTGGCGGGGTTCTGCAGGGTCATCTCGCTGACCATGCGCACCTGATAGTCCTTGAAGTAGCTGTAGGTGTCCTTCAGCGTTTCACCGGCGCTGGCCGGTGCGGCGATGGGGGCGATATCGATGATGGTCTGGTAGGCCGGGGTCTGGCTGGCGTCGACACCGTTGAAGGTCAGCAGCTCGGCCCAGCGGTCGGTGGTGTTGGAGCGCAGGTAATCCTGGGCCTGGGTCAGCGAGTAATCCGGCGGGAAGTGCAGCAGCTCGATACTGCGGCGGTTCTGCAGGGCCATGCCCAGCGGCAGGAACAGGTACCAGTCGTAGGACCATTTGCCGTCCTTGTTCAGCTGGGTGGCGCCCTGGTAGGCCAGTTCACCGGTGTCGAGCAGTTTGCGCAGGGGCTTGGCATAGCTGGCGGGTACACCGGTGATGGTCGCCTGCAGGCGGTCGTTGTCGCGGCTGACCTTTACCTGGGCATCGGCATGGCCATCGCGCCGTACGCTCTGGGTCAGGTAGTGCTCGACGGTCTGTTCCAGGGTCCAGTCGCGATAGCAGATGACGTGGCAGTTGTTGGGGAAGGCGAACAGGCGGGTAACGCGTTGGGTGTCGCCCAGGTCGATGTGCGCGTCGGCTGCGGCCAGGCCGCTGAAGGCGAGGGCGATGAGGCCCGGTAGGGCAATCTTGTGCATGCTTAACTCCTTGTCGTGCGCCGCCGTGTTTGGCAGCGTTGCACATACTGGGGCAGGGAGAACAGGGATGGAAAGGGCTAGATGGTTGCTGCTGGCGCTGGGCATGCTGGGGGCTGCGGTGCAGGCCGATGAGCGTGACCTCTGGATGTTCGCGCAATGGGCCGGGGACCATCAGACCCGGCCATTTCGCCAGATGCTGGTGGACGCCCGCCTGTATGGTGTGGTGCCGATCCATCAGTTGCTGCGTTCGGCTTCGGACTGGCGGCTGTGCCGGGCTTCGCCTTTTGCGCTGCCGCCTGCGAGCAACTGGCCGGCAGTGCGGGCCACGCTGTCGTTGATCAAGGTGCTCGACCAACAAGGCATCCTGCGCCAGTTCGAGGTGGTGTCGGCCTACCGTGACCCAGGCCTCAACCGCTGCGCGGGGGGTGCCGTGGGTAGCGCGCATACTCGCGCCTTTGCGGTGGATATCCTGCTGCCGGCGTGGGCCGACCCCAACCCGCTATGCCGTTTCTGGCAGCAATCCGGCCAGGCCTGGAACATGGGGCTTGGGCGCTACCCGAGCGGGCGCATTCACATCGATACCGCAGGCTATCGCACCTGGGGCGGTGACGGCCGTTCGGGTTCGTCGTTCTGCACCAGGCCCAGCTGAGCCAGGCAACTGCGGCATTCGTCCGTCACCCAGGCGGCGAAGCGCTGGCGCTTGCCGTCGTCCTGCAAAGGCTGGGGGCTGAGCAGGTGATAGGCCGAGCCGTCGCGCACAAAACCGAAGGGGGCTTGCAACTGCCTGCTGTCGAGTTCGTCGCGTACCATCAGGGCGGAGGCCATGGCCAAGCCCAGGCCAGCGCTGGCGGCCTGGATCGACAGGTAGAAGTGCTCGTAGTCGCTGCGCTCGCTATGCCGGGCCTGCTGGCCGCTCAGGCGCAGCCAGGTGGGCCAGGCAGCGGGGCGGGTGCTGCTGTGCAGCAGGCGCTGGTGGTCGAGCCGCACGTTGGCGGTGGGGTGGCACACCGGGCCGATCCATTCATCACAAATCTTCACGCTATGCAGCTGGTTGCCCCAATGGAAGTCGTCGCGGCGGATCGCCAGGTCGACGCCGCTGCGGCTGAAGTCCAACGGCCCGCCTGCAGCCACCAGGTGCAACTGCAGGTCGGGATGGGCAGCGTGGAAGCGGGGCAGACGCGGAATCAGCCAGCGCATGGCGATGGTGGGCTCGCAGGACAGCACCAGCACATTATCGCGGCCCTGTTGTTGCAGGCGCTGCACTGCGCCTTCAAGCTGCTCGAAAATCGCCTGGGTAGTGCTGTGCAAGGCACGCCCGGCCGGGGTCAGGAAAATGGCCCGGTTGCGGCGTTCGAACAGTTCCACGCCAAGGCTTTCTTCAAGCAGGCGCACCTGGCGGCTGACCGCACCATGGGTGACGTGCAGGTGCTCGGCTGCGCCCACGAAGCTTTCGGTCTGCGCGGCGATGTCGAAATAGCGGAAGGCGTTCAGTGGCGGCAGCTTCATGGCGTCCCTGTTTGCCTGTGCCGGCCTGTTCGCGGGTAAGTCCGCGAAGAGGCCGGCACAGGCCCTTATGATCAGTGAGAAAAACTAGCAGATTCATCTCACTTTAAATCGATTTTTCCATGTTCATAAGCGCTCGATAATCAACGCATCTGTGCATTTCCATCGTCTATCGAGAGCCCGTCATGACCGAACTCATCGCCATCTCCCTGTTCACCCTGCTCGCCGTCATCAGCCCCGGCGCGGATTTCGCCATGGTTACCCGCAGCAGTTATGCACAGGGCCGCAAGGCCGGGCTGGCTGCCGCCGTGGGCATTGCGCTGGGCGTGCAGGTGCACGTGCTGTACACGGTGCTGGGGATTGCCCTGATCATCAGCCACAGCCCGGCATTGTTCCTGGCCATGAAAGTGCTCGGGGCGGGTTACCTGATCTACCTGGGTTACCGGTTGCTGACCCGCCGCAGCCAGGTAAGCGTGGACGGGGAGGCGGGCCAAGCGGGTTCGCTGGTTGCACTGCGTACCGGCTTTCTGACCAATGCTCTCAACCCCAAGACCATGCTGTTCGTGATCAGTGCCTATACCCAGGTGGTTCAGCCGGGCAGCTCACTGGCACTGGACTTGGCTTATGGCGGGTTCATGTCGTTTGCTCACTGGGCCTGGTTCAGCCTGGTGGCGGTGTTCTTTTCCAATGCGGTATTGCGCAAGGCGCTGCTGGCAAAGCAGCAGCTGGTCGACCGGATGATCGGCGTCGCGCTTATCGGTCTAGGCCTGGCCGTGGCGTTCGCCGGGGTGAAGTGAGGGAGGGCGAGTTTTCTGCAGGCAAAGAAAAAGGGCTTACCTTGCGGTAAGCCCTTCGTCTTTGTTTGGTGGCTACACAGGGACTTGAACCCCGGACCCCAGCATTATGAATGCTATGCTCTAACCAACTGAGCTATGTAGCCGATGGCGCGCATTATTCTCTTGAACGGCCCCCCTGTCAACACTCATTTCAAAAAAAATTTGCACGCTTTCAAAAACTTAGCGGCCAGGCACGGTTTCTACCTGCGCTGACGGGATTGGTCTGCCAGCGACAAGGCCGTTTCACCCAGCAATGGCGGGGATGAGGCAGGGAGGGGGCTAATCGGAGTCAGCCCATTTCCAGGAAATGTATGACAGGGCTGTAAAAAAGGTAGCTAGGTAGCTATCTATTTCCTGATAATCGGATCCCAGACTACGGACGGAGATTCAGGCACATGGCTATCAGCGCCTCCACGGCGTCCACCAGTGCAGCGGCGAGCCACGCTACGCCGTTGGTGATGCGCATCATCGGTTTCTGCGCGCTGGCGCACCTGATCAATGACCTGATCCAGTCGGTGCTGCCGGCGATCTATCCGATGCTCAAGGCCAACTACGACTTGAGTTTCGCCCAGATCGGCATGATCACCCTGACCTTCCAGATCACGGCCTCGTTACTGCAGCCCTGGGTCGGCTTCTTCACCGACCGCCGGCCAGCACCCAACCTGTTACCGCTCGGCACCCTGTGCACCCTGGTGGGCATCGTGATGCTGGCTTTCGTCGGCAGCTTCCCCATGATCTTGCTGGCGTCGGCGCTGGTAGGCATCGGCTCATCGACCTTCCACCCGGAGACCTCGCGCATCGCCCGCCTGGCTTCGGGCGGGCGTTTCGGCCTGGCCCAGTCGACTTTCCAGGTGGGTGGCAACAGCGGTTCGGCGCTGGGTCCGCTGCTGGCGGCGGCGATCGTCATTCCGTTCGGCCAGAGCCATGTGGCCTGGTTCGGCCTGGCCGCGTTGTTCTTCCTGTGCGTCACCCTGATGCTGCGCAACTGGTACAAGGAACACCTCAACCAGGCCAAGGCGCGCAAGGTGGTGCAGGCGACCCACGGCATTTCCCGCACGCGGGTGGTCGCGGCGCTGATCGTGCTGGGGCTGCTGGTGTTCTCCAAGTACTTCTACATGGCCAGCTTCACCAGCTACTTCACCTTCTACCTGATCGAGAAATTCCAGGTATCGGTGGCCAGCTCGCAGCTGCACCTGTTCCTGTTCCTCGGTGCGGTGGCGGCGGGTACGTTCTTTGGTGGGCCCATCGGTGACCGCATCGGGCGCAAGGCGGTGATCTGGTTCTCGATCCTCGGCGCGGCGCCGTTCACCCTGGCACTGCCGTATGCCGACCTGTTCTGGACCGCGGTGCTGAGCGTGGTGATCGGTTTCATCCTGGCTTCGGCGTTTTCCGCCATCGTGGTGTATGCGCAGGAGCTGGTACCAGGCAGCGTCGGCATGATCGCCGGCATTTTCTTCGGGCTGATGTTCGGCTTCGGCGGCATTGGCGCGGCACTGCTGGGGTATGTGGCAGACCTGCGCGGCATCGAATATGTATATGGGCTGTGCTCGTTCCTGCCATTGTTCGGGTTGTTGGCGGTGTTCTTGCCGAGTACCGGTAAGCATTGATCTTGCCGGGGCTGCAAGGCAGCCCCGGCGATTGACGACCTGACCCCCTTGGCCTAGAGTGCCGCCTCTTCCCCAGCCACCTGCGTAGTAGCCATAGCAATGCGCCGTACCCAGTCCCAGCCAAACGCCCGCCAGCCTGCTCTCCAGGCTCTGCGTCGTGCGTGGCCGAGCGACACTGTGCTCAAGCGCCGCCGCAGCGTGCTGTTTGCCTTCACCTTCTCGCCACACCTCGCCTGACCTGATCTGCGCTTTCGCGTCGCGCGCCGTCCTGGCGTGCGCGCCTGTGTCTGCACGTCTTTTTGGTTTGCAAGGAGTGGTACATGAACATGCGTTTGCTGGCGGGCCTGTTGTTCGCCGTCTCGGTTGTGGGTTTCAGCCTGGGAGCCAGCCTGCCGCTGGTGTCGTTGCGCCTGCATGAGGCCGGGGCGAGCACGCTGGAGATCGGCGTCATCTCGGCCATTCCTGCTGCGGGCATGATGCTCTCGGCGTTTCTGGTCGATTGCTGCTGCCGCCATTTCACCCGGCGCACCCTCTATCTGCTGTGCTTCAGCCTGTGCACAGTAAGTATCGCCCTGCTCGAATCGGCGTTCGGCTCCCTGTGGCTGCTGGCGTTACTGCGCCTGGGCCTGGGGCTGGGCATGGGTATCGCCATCATCCTCGGCGAATCGTGGGTCAACGAACTGTGCCCGGAACATAACCGCGGCAAGATCATGGCCCTGTACGCCACCAGTTTCACCGGCTTCCAGGTGCTCGGCCCGGCCATGCTGGCCGTGCTGGGTGCCGACAGCCCATGGATCATCGCCGTGGTCACCGCCTGCTATGGCCTGGCATTGCTGTGCATCGTGCTGACCGTGCCCAACGACTTTGTCGAACATGAAGAAGGCGACAAAAGCTTCGGCCTGGCCGGTTTCTTCCGCGTGGCACCGGCGTTGTGCGTGGCGGTGCTGTTCTTCTCGTTCTTCGATGCGGTGGTGCTGTCGCTGCTGCCGGTCTATGCCAGCAGCCATGGCTTTGCCGTGGGCGTGGCGGCGTTGATGGTGACGGTGGTGTTTGCCGGCGACATGCTGTTCCAGCTGCCGCTGGGCTGGTTGGCCGACCGGGTCGAACGTACCGGGCTGCACCTGGCCTGCGGGCTGGTGGCGATGGCGATCGGTATCGGCTTGCCATGGCTGCTGAACATGGCCTGGCTGCTCTGGCCGCTGCTGGTGCTGCTGGGGGCCGTGGCCGGAGGTATCTACACCTTGGCGCTGGTGTTGATCGGGCAGCGCTTCAAGGGCCAGGACCTGGTTACCGCCAACGCCAGCGTAGGGTTGCTGTGGGGTGTCGGTAGCCTGGTCGGGCCGCTGTTGAGCGGTGCGGCGATGGACGTGGCGCCGCATGGTCTGCCGATGGCGCTGGCACTGATGGCCGGCTTGTTCGTGTGCTTTGCCCGGCAGTCGTACCGGCGTGCGGGGCGTTTGCGGGCGTTGGCTGACTGAGGGTATTCAGGCCGCGGCGATGCTCACCCAATAGCGCGTGCGATAATCGACCCGCACCGGCAGGCTGCGGGTGAGCAACTGCAGGATCTGCCCGGTGTCGTTCAACTGGTAGGTGCCGGACACGGTCAGCCCGGCCACCTCGGGTGCGCAGCGCAGCAGGCCCGGGCGGTAGCGGGCGAGCTCGGCGATGAACTCGCCCAGCGGCATCTGTTGCACGCTGAGCACTCCGTCGGTCCAACCCCATGGATCGCTGCGCAGCGTCACCGCCTGGAAGCTGCCGCTGGCCCACACCTGCAAGGTTTCGCCAGACAGCACCCGGCGTGGCGAGGCAGAGGCGGGGAACAGCGTGACGTCACCCCGGCGCACTGCCAACAGCAGGCCGTGCTCGTTCTCGCGCAGCAGCAGTTGGCCGCCGAGGGTGGTCATAGGGCCGACGCGCGTGTCGATGCGGAATGGGCGGTTGTCGTTGGGGTTGCTGTCCAGGCTTACCTCGCCGCGCAGCAGTTGCAGTCGGCGTTGCCCGGCACTGTAGTGCAGGTCGATGGCGCTGGCAGTATTGAGCTGGATGTGGCTGCCATCGCTGCCTTGCAGTTGGCGGCGCTCGCCAGTGGCGGTACGGCTGTCGGCCAGCAACTGAGGCAGGCCCAGCGGTTCACGCGCGGCCCAGCCCAGGCTGCCGGCCCCGGCCAGCAAGGCCAGCAGCTTGAGGTGGTCGCGGCGACTGCTGCGTTGCTGCTGGCACGTCTGCAGGGTGCGCCGGCTCAGGTCGTTGGGTAGCCCGGCCAGCTCGTCGCCAAGGCGACTCACTCGCTGCCAGGCCAGGGGGTTGTGCGGGTGGCTGGCCAACCATTGCTGGAACTGCTGCTCGAGACGTGGGCTGGGGCGGTCGAAGCGCAGCTTCACCAGCCAGTCGATCGCCTGGTCAACGTGCGCCTGCGCGGGCGTGCTGTCAGGCATCGGCATAGCGCAACCGGTAGCAGGCGCCCAGGGCCTTGGCCAGGTCACGCTCGACCGTGGCGCGCGACACGTTCAGGCGTTGGGCAATCCGCACGATGCTCAAACCCTCGAGTTGCGCCAGCAGGAATGCCTGGCGAGCGCGCGGCTTCAGTTGCTGCAAGGCCTGGTCGAGGCGCGCCAGGGTATCCAGTATGACCAGTCGATGTTCTTCGCTGGGCACGTGGGCTTCGGGCAGATGGGCCAGGCTTTCCTGGAAGGCCCGTTCCAGCGCGCGGCGGCGGAACTGGTCGATCATCAGGCCACGGGCAATGCTGCTGAGGTAGGCGCGTGGCTCCTTCAGTGGCGACACCTGGCGCGCCCGCAACAGCCGCACGAAGGTATCCTGGGCCAGGTCGGCGGCATGCTCGCTGCACCCGACCCGGCTGCGTAGCCAGCCGCGAAGCCAGGTGTGATGGGCCTGATAGAGCAGAGCGACCTCGGCCGGCTTGAGCATGTCGTTGGTCTGCATCTTGGTGAAGGCCCGGTTCCGTGCGCATGCGATTGTGAATGGTTCTCAATTCTATGCGGGGATGAGGCTACTGGGCAACGGTATGCGAGCAATTACCGCGCAAGAACCGGCGTTTACCCATTGCATGGCTGCGCTAAGCTGGACCTGCAATCGACCTGATGGAGGTGCCATGATCCTCGCCGACCTTTCGCCTGACGCCTACCGTGAGGCCACTGAATACCTGGCGGCGCTCGACCCGGACTGGTCACGGCATATCGCCGCGACCGGGCCTTGCCTGCACCAGGCCACACCGGGGCGTGAACCCTATGAAGTGCTGGTGCGGGCCATTGCCTACCAGCAACTGCATGCCCGTGCCGCAGAAGCGATTATCGGGCGGTTGCTGGCGCTGTTCCCGGACACCGCGTTCCCAGAGCCGGAACAGTTGTTGGCGATTACCCCGGAAACGATGCGCGCCTGTGGCTTTTCGGCAAGCAAGATGGCGACGGTACAGGGCATTGCCCAGGCCCGGCTGGAGGGCCTGGTGCCGACCCGGGAAGAAGCCATGGCCATGGCCGACGAGGCGTTGATCGAGCGGCTGGTGGCGCTGCGCGGGGTAGGGCGGTGGACAGTGGAAATGTTGTTGATCTATAGCCTGGCCCGTTCGGATGTGCTGCCGGTGGACGATTTCGGCGTGCGTGAGGGATACCGGCGGCTGAAAGGCCTGGACAAGGCGCCGACGCCGGCACAGATGCGCTCTCTGGGGGGCGGTTGGCGGCCGTATCGCACCGTGGCGGCGTGGTACCTGTGGCGGGCCTGAAGAGGGCGGCACAGGCAGCAACCTATCAGGACACTGACCAATGAATTTCTACACCACCCCCGAGCAACGCTGGCAAGCCGTAGAATCCCGGGACACCGCTGCCCGCGGCCACTTCGTCTACGCCGTGCGCACCACCGGTATCTATTGCCAGCCCGGCTGCAAGTCACGCCTGGCCAAACGTAGCAACGTTGCGTTCTATGACACCCCGGCCGCCGCCGAAGCGGACGGTTACCGCGCGTGCAAACGCTGCACCGCAACCACCACGCCCTGTCGCCACAGCCAGCTGATCACCCGCGCCTGCCGCCTGATCGAAGCGTGCGACCCCGCGCCCAGCCTGGACCAGCTCAGCGCCGAGCTGGCCATCAGCCCGTTCCACCTGCACCGGCTGTTCAAGGCCGAAACCGGCCTTACCCCCAAGGCCTACGCCACGGCCTTCCGTGCCCGACGCCTGCGTTCGCACCTGGGGGATGGCCAGCGTTCGGTCACCGATGCCATCTACGACGCCGGCTACAACTCCAACAGCCGTTTCTACGAAAGCGCCGAGCAACGCCTGGGCATGCGCCCGCGGCAATACCGCGCCGGTGGTGCCGGGGCGACCATTCACTTCGCCCTTGGCCAGTGTTCGCTGGGCGCGATTTTGGTGGCCCAGAGCGAGAAGGGCATCTGCGCGATCCTGCTGGGCGACGACCCCGAAGCTTTGCTGCGCGACCTGCAGGACCAGTTTCCCAAGGCCAGGCTGATCGGCGGCGATAGCGCCTACGAACAGCTGGTTGCCGAAGTGGTGGGCTTTGTCGAAGCGCCGTCATTGGGCCTGGCCCTGCCGCTGGATGTGCAGGGCACCGCCTTCCAGGAGCGAGTGTGGCAGGCCCTGCGTGAGGTGCCGGCCGGTAGCCGGGTCAGCTATACCGAGATCGCCGAGCGCATTGGTGCGCCGAAAGCGGTACGTGCGGTGGCGATGGCCTGCGCGGCCAACCACATTGCTGTGGCGATCCCTTGTCATCGGGTGGTGCGCCGCGACGGCGACATCAGCGGCTATCGCTGGGGCGTAGCGCGCAAAGCGCAACTGCTCAAGCGAGAAACGGCACTCTCCTGAAGGCCTGAAGCCGCGTAGAATCCCCCGCCAAATCGAATTGCAAGAGGAATATTCGATGAGGCGTGTCAGCCTTGCCCGTTATTGCCCAGGCCTGCTGGTCCTGGTGGCCTTTATGCTGGTTGTTGCCAGCCCTGCCTGGTCGGCCAACGCCACGCCGTTATCCAACCTGGCTGTCGCCGAAGCGCCCGTGCTGGATGAAAACGCCAGCTTCGAGCAACTGAGCGAACGCCTGGATCAGATCCGCCAGGGCGTAACCAGCGAGGCCAACGACGACCTGCTGTCGCAACTGCGACTCGGCGCCGTGCAGGTTCAACGCCAGGCTGATGCATTGAGCGCCCTGCGCACTGCCGACGTGGAAAAACTCGATGACAAGCTCAAGGTCATCGGCCCGCGTCAGCCGGACGAAGCAGCAGCCCTGACCCAGCAGCGCAAGGAACTGGAGGCTGAGAAAAAGGCACTGGTGGCGCAGCAGGACCAGGCCATCAAGCTGACCCAGTCGGCGCGCGACCTGTCTACGCAGATCGTCAACCTGCGCCGCAGCCAGTTCAACTCGCAGATCACCAGCCGCGCAGCCTCGCCGCTCAGCCCGGCATTCTGGCAGAGCATCATTCGCCCCACCCAGGATGATGTGGCGCGCTTGCGTGACCTGCGTGGCGAGGCGGCCGATGCCATTGGCAGTGCCTTCAGCGCCGAGCACCGCTGGTTGTTCATCACCAGCCTGGTGGCGGCGATTCTGGTCTGGACCTTGGTGCGCCGTGTATTCGAGCGCCTGCTGGCCAGCGCCATGGTCCGCTGGCTGCCGGAAGGCCGCCTGCGCCGCAGTTCGTTGGCGTTGGGCGTGAGCCTGGCAACCCTGGGCACCATCGCCGGCTCGGTTTCGCTGCTGCGTTGGGGGCTGGAGAGCAGCGCCGAACTGGGCTCCGATATCGCCAGCCTGGCCAACCATGTGCTCGCTCTGGTGGTGTTCAGTGCCTTCATCACCGGCCTGGGCCGGGCCATGCTGATGCTGCAGCGGCCGTCCTGGCGCCTGCCGCCGATCCATGACGAAGTGGCCAGCGCGCTGGGCTGGTTCCCCAAGGTGCTGGCGCTGGCGCTGATGGTCATGATGACCATGGAGCGCATCAACAGCGTTATCGGCGCCAGCCTGGCGTTGACCGTGGCCGTCAACGGTCTCACTGCGCTGGTGGTGTCGGTTACCTTCGCCGGTGCACTGCTGCGTTATCGCCGCACCCTGCGCAAGCATGACCTGCAGCGCCCCACGGGCCTGGCCGGGTTGATTCCGTTCGTGATGGTGATCTGGCTGACACTGATTCTGCTGGCCCTGCTTGCCGGTTACCTGACGCTCGCCTACTTCCTCACCGCCAAACTGCTGTGGGTCAGCCTGGTGATCACCTGTGCCTACTTGCTGACCACCTTCCTTGGCGACCTGTGCGAAACCTTGCTGTCGCCGCGCCAGCCCGGTGGCCTGACGCTAGCCTCGACCCTGGGTTTGGCTCCCCGTCACCAGGCTCAGGCCAGCACCATCCTTGCCGGTATCGGCCGCACCGTGGTTCTGTTCCTGGCGCTGTTGCTGGCCCTGATGCCGTCGGGTACCAGCCCCAGCGAGCTGCTGCTGAGCCTGGCTGACTGGGACGGGACCGGTGGCAAGCTGCTCGGCAACATGAACATCGTGCCCCAGGACATCCTGCTGGCGCTGGTGATTTTCTTCGGCGGGCTGTTCGCCATCCGCGTGGTCAAGCGCTGGCTGAGTGAGCGTCTGCTGCCGGAAACCGACATGGACGCTGGCATGCGCGCCTCGTTGGTCACCCTGGTGGGTTACCTGGGCTTCATCTTCCTGGCCATGCTGGTGATGTCGACCTTGCGCATCAACCTCACCAGCCTGACCTGGGTGGTCAGTGCCCTGTCGGTGGGTATCGGTTTCGGCTTGCAGCAGATCGTGCAGAACTTCATCTCCGGCCTGATCCTGCTGACCGAGCGCCCGGTTAAGGTGGGCGACTGGGTCAGCCTGGCTGGTGTCGAGGGCGATATCCGGCGCATCAACGTGCGCGCCACCGAGATCCAGATGTCCGACCGTTCGACGGTGATCGTGCCCAACTCGCAGTTCATTTCCCAGAACGTACGTAACGTGACCATGGGCAATGCGCTGGGTGTGGTCGGTATCACCCTGACCTTGCCGCTGGAGACCGATGCCAACCGCGTGCGTGAGCTTTTGTTGGCGGCGTATCAGGAGCATGAGGCAATTCTCGACGCTCCGGCCACGTCGGTGTCGTTCAAGGATCTGACCAGCAGTGGCATGGTGATCGGCGTGAGTGGTTACGTGGCGGGGCCGCGGCAGGTGTCGGGTACCCGCAGCGACCTGCTGTTCACCATCCTTGGGCGTTTGCGTGCCGAAGGCATTGCCCTGTCTTCGCCGCAGAGCCTGGTACTGGTGCAGGACAACGCGCGGACGGCTGACGAAACGGCGTGAATGCTTGGGGGCGCAAAGCGCCCCCGCATTCTGGCGGCAACCCTATCTTTGCAAGATCAGCCCAGACACCGCGTCACATGCTTCACCGACTGGTACGCCGACAACCCCCACGGCCCCAGCTCGCGGCCGATCCCGCTGCCCTTGGTGCCGCCCCACGAAGTTTCGACGAACACAGCCTGCACCGAGTTGATCCACACATGGCCAACCTCCAGCGCATCGGCCACCCGCTCGGCGCGCGCCAGGTCGGCGGAGCACACCGTCGCCACCAGCCCGAAGCGGCTGTCGTTGGTTTCGGCAATCGCTTGCGCCTCGGTAGCGAAGCGACGCGCGCACAGCACCGGGCCAAAAATCTCCTCGTTCCACAAGCGGCTGTCCTTCGGCACATCGGTATACAGCGTCGGGCTGACGAACCAGCCATCCCGGTCCAGCGCCCTGCCACCGGCCAGGCACTGCAAACCTTCTTCCCGCGCCGTGGCAAAGTAGCTGGCCACCTTCAGCCACTGTGCCTGGCTGGTCAGCGGCCCCATGTCGACCTCTTCGGTCAGCGGGTTGCCCACCCGCAGGTTTTCCAGTGCCGCCTGCAAGCGAGGCAACAGCGCATCGGCAATGCCGTCGTGCACCAGCAGCCGCGACGTGGCCGAACACATCTGCCCGGCGTTCCAGGTGATGCCGGCGACGATCCAGTCCACCGCCTGGTCGACATCGCAATCATCGAACACCACGATTGCCGATTTGCCGCCCAGTTCCAGTGTTACCGGCCGGCACTGCGCTGAAGCGCTGCGCATCACCTGGCTGCCGACGCTGTTGCTGCCGGTGAAGGACAGCTTGTCCAGGCCCGTGTGGTTGCCCAGTGCGGCGCCGGTCTCGGCCTTGCCGTTGACGATGTTCAGCACCCCGGCGGGCAGGCCCAGGCTGTCGGCGATCTGGCCGTAGGCCTGTTCGACCAGCGGGGTAACCTCCGAGGGCTTGAGCACCACGGTACAGCCCGCTGCCAGGGCCGGGGCGAGCTTCCAGGCGCTGGTCACCAGCGGGAAGTTCCACGGCACGATCAGACCGACCACACCCACCGGTTCCAGGCGGGTGCGCGCAGTGAAACCCGGGGCAGCCAGGGGTACCTCACGGTTTTTCGACGGCAGTTGCTCGGCCAGCTCGGCGTAGTAGTTGAACGTGGCAATGGCATCATCCAGGTCGATTTCCGCCTCGTGGCGCGGCTTGCCATTGTTGCGCATCTGCAAGCTGATCAACGCTTCGCGGCGCTGGCCCAGTTGCTCGGCAAAGCCGCGCAGGTAGCCAGCGCGCTCGCTGGCGCTGGTGGCTTTCCAGGCGGGCAGGGCAACACGGGCGGCGGCCACGGCCTGGTCGACCTGGGCTGCGCTGGCCGCCATCAGTTCGGCGAACGGTTGCCCCAGCGCAGGGTCATTGACGCTGATGCAGTCGCTGCCCTGGCCTTCGACCCAGCGGCCGGCGATGTAGTGGGAAGTGGTCATGGTCAGTTTCCAGTCAGGCCATTTCGGCAGTGGTTACCGGCGTATGCGCGGTGCTTTTGCAACGCACCCAACGCGGGCCCAGGGGGCCATACACGCCAGCGGGTTCGGGGAACAGGTTGAGCAGTGCCAGGTACAACACACCGGCCAGGCCCAGGGTGACCGGCAGGCTCAGGTCGATGCCGCCAGCCAGGTCACCCAGTGGGCCGACGAATTGCCCCGGCAGGTTGACGAAGCACAGGCCGACTGCCGCGCTGGGGATCCATGCCCCCATGCCGCGCCAGTTCCAGCCATGCAGGAACCAGTAGTGGCCGCCACGCTGGCCGCGGGTGAACACCTGCAGGTCATCGGCATGGTAGAAGCCGCGGCGGGTGACCAGGCCAAGGATCATGATCACCATCCACGGGCTGGTGCAGGTGATGATCAGCACGGCAAAGGTCGACACACTCTGTACCAGGTTGAAGGTGAAGCGGCCGATGAAGATGAAGCCGATCGCCAGCACACCGATCAGCAGGGTGGCGCCGGCACGGCTGAGCAGGCGCGGGAACACGCTGGACATGTCCAGGCCGGTGCCATACAGCGCGGTGGTGCCGGTGGACATGCCGCCGATCACGGCAATCAGGCACACCGGCAGGAAGAACCAGCTTGGCGCCACCGCCAGCAGGCCACCGACGTAGTTGTTGGCGGTGATGTAGTCGGGTGCCTGGGTCGCTACCAGCGTGGCGGTGCACAGGCCGAACAGGAACGGGATCAGCGTCGCCCCCTGGGCCGCGATTACCGCCAGCATGATGCGCGCCTTGGGCGTTTCTCGCGGGATGTAGCGCGACCAGTCGCCCAGAAACGCACCGAACGACACCGGGTTGCTCATGGCCAGGATCGCCGCGCCGACGAATGCCGCCCAGAAGCCTGGCTGGCCGAGGTTGACGCTGCCGGCGTAACCGGCATCGAACGGCCCGGCAAAGGCGACGATGCCGAGCAGGAACAGCAGGCTCGAAGCCCACACGGCTACCTTGTTCACCCACAGCATGAAGCGGAAGCCGAAGATGCACACCACCAGCACCAATACCGCGAACAGGCCATAGGCCAGGCCCAGGGTCAGGTCGGTTTCCGGCAGGCCGGCCAGGCGCTTGGCACCGCCCACCAGGGCATCTCCGGAACTCCACACCGACAGCGAGAAGAACGCCACCGCCGTGAGCAGTGACAGGAACGAGCCGACGATGCGCCCGTGCACGCCAAAATGCGCGCCCGACGACACCGCATTGTTGGTGCCGTTGAGTGCGCCGAACAGGCCCATCGGTGCGAGGATCAGGGCGCCCACGCCGACGCCAAGCAGGATCGCCCATACCCCGGCCTGGAACGACAGCCCGAACAGTACCGGGAAGCTGCCCAGCACTGCCGTGGCGAAGGTATTGGCACCGCCGAAGATCAGGCGGAACAGGTCCAGCGGGGAGGCGTCGCGTTGATCGTCAGGGATCTGTTCGACGCCGTTGGTCTCGATACCGGTCGAGTGGCTCATGGTGATGCTCCAGCGCGGTTGTTGTGGGCCGACGCGGTGCGCGGGCCTTCTTGTGGGTGCGATGGCAGGGCGGCAAGGCCGCAGGAAAGATGAAGATCAGCCCGGGGAGACGACTGACAGGTGCTCGTGGCAGGCCAGCCAATGTTCGCCGTGGCGGCGGAAGACGATGGTCTCGCGTTCGCTCAGCTGGTGTTCTGCACCGGCACTGCGGATGTGCGTGGCCACGTCATGCATGAAGATCGCCACATCGCCTTGCAGGCTCACCTGGGCGTTGCCTGATTCGCAGGCGAGCACGGCAAAGCCATCGGCCTGCCACTGCGCCCACAGTTCTTCATAGGCCCGGCGTGACAGCAGGGGCTGCGGCAAGGTGTGGAACAGGAAGGTGGCGTCTTCGCTGAAGCAGGCGAAATAACGGGCGGTGTCGTTGCTGGCGAACGCGGCAACGAGATCGGCGGCGGCTTGCCGTACCTGGAGTGTCTGGTCCACGGGAGTGGCCTCACGGTTCTTGTGATTATGGGTGAAGCGATTCTGGTGGCGGCCGGCGGGCGGAAAAATCGCTGCAGGCAAATAATCAGTTCAGGAATTCGTGAAGTGAACCTGCAAGCGCGCTGGGCAGCACAGGCAGCCGCGAGTGAACCGACTGGCGGCATGCCCCGTCGCAGATCCTTGCCTACGCTGATATTCCCAACCCGCCGAAGCAAGGAGATTCGCCATGGCCTTCCAATACAAGCGCCTGGACAAGAACAATGCCGCCGTGCTGCTGGTCGATCACCAGACCGGTCTGCTCTCGCTGGTGAGGGATATCGACCCCGACCGCTTCAAGAACAATGTCCTGGCCCTGTCGGACCTGGCCAAGTACTTCAAGCTGCCGACCATTCTCACCACCAGTTTCGAAACCGGCCCCAACGGCCCGCTGGTCCCCGAACTGAAAGAGCAGTTCCCCGACGCCCCCTACATCGCCCGCCCCGGCAACATCAATGCCTGGGACAACGAGGACTTCGTCAAGGCGGTCAAGGCCACCGGCAAGAAGCAGTTGCTGATCGCCGGGGTGGTTACCGAAGTGTGCGTGGCTTTCCCGGCACTGTCGGCGCTGGAGGAGGGGTTCGAGGTATTCGTCGTCACCGACGCCTCCGGTACTTTCAATGAACTGACCCGTGACTCGGCCTGGCGGCGCATGGAGGCGGCGGGAGCGCAGTTGATGACCTGGTTCGGCGTGGCCTGCGAGCTGCACCGCGACTGGCGCAACGACATCGAAGGGCTGGGAACCCTGTTCTCCAACCATATTCCGGACTACCGCAACCTGATGACCAGCTACAACAAGCTGGCCAGGTAAAGACTCCAAAGCCACCTACCCTGTGGAAGCGGGTCAGCCCGCTCCCACAATCAGCCGAACACCCACAAAATCAATCGGCTAGAGGCAAATCCTGCGGAAACTGCAAGCGAAGCGGCAAATCGCCATGGATCGACCATACTGATTCCTCAATCGCCTCAGGAGAGCGCCATGTCGAAGCCGTCCAGGAATAAAGCCACCCTCGACCAACCGGAAAAACTGGGCAGCAAGGCATACGAGAAGGAACTTAAGCGCCTGCATGTGGAGCTGGTAAAACTGCAGGAGTGGGTGGTGGCCAAGGGGCTGAAGGTCTGTATCGTCTTCGAAGGGCGCGATGGCGCTGGCAAGGGCGGCACCATCAAGGCCATCACCGAGCGCGTCAGCCCTCGGGTATTCCGTGTGGTGGCGCTGCCGGCACCGACCGAGCGGGAAAAGACCCAGATGTACCTGCAGCGCTATGTGGGCCATCTGCCTGCCGCAGGCGAGGTGGTGATCTTCGATCGCAGCTGGTACAACCGCGCCGGGGTTGAACGGGTGATGGGCTTCTGTTCAAGCGAACAGGTCGACAGGTTCCTCACCGGTGTGCCGCTGTTCGAAAAGCTCATGGCCGAGTCGGGCATCATCCTCATCAAGTACTGGCTTGAGGTCAGCGCCGAAGAGCAGACCCGGCGCCTGCAGGATCGCATCAATGACGGCCGCAAGCTGTGGAAACTCTCGCCGATGGACCTCAAGTCCTACACCCGTTGGGATGACTATACCCAGGCCCGCGATGACATGTTCGCCGCGTCGGACACCGCCTGGGCGCCCTGGTTCATGGCCCACTCCAACGACAAGCGGCGTACCCGGCTGAACATCATCAGCCACATGCTCAGCCGCATCCCCTACAAGGACATCACCCAGGACCAGGTGGTGAAGCTGCCCAAGCGCGGCAAGATCGGCAAGTACAAGGCTGTTGCCTACCCGTTCAAAGTGGTCGAAGAGCGTTTCTAGGTCCCCTCCCTGCGGGGAGCAGCAAGGGTGCAAACCTATGCCACATGACGGCAGCCTGCTACAGGCAACGGTAGTGTTCCTGCTGGCCGTGGTGCTTCTGGTGCCGCTGGCGCAGCGTCTGAAAATGGGCGCGGTGCCGGGCTATCTGCTGGCCGGCATCCTCATCGGCCCCTCTGTGCTCGGGCTGCTCGACAACCCCGAGAACGTGGCGCGGCTATCGGAAATGGGCGTGGTCATGCTGTTGTTCGTCATTGGCCTGGAGCTGTCACCGCAGCGCCTGTGGACCATGCGCCGGGCGCTGTTCGGCGTCGGTTCGCTGCAGGTAGGGCTGACGGCAGTCGCGCTGGGCCTGCTGGCGTATTTCGCGTTCGGCCAGTCGAAGGCTGCAGCAATCGTGCTGGGCCTGGGCTTGGCATTGTCTTCGACAGCGTTCGGCCTGCAAGTACTGGCCGAACGCAAGGACCTCGGCAAGCCCCACGGTCGCCTTGCCGTGGCCATCCTGTTGTTCCAGGACATAGCGGCCATTCCATTGATCGCCGTGGTGCCCCTGCTCGGTGGCAACGTCAGCACCGCCGACGAAGGCTCCTGGCCGCTGCTGGCGGTGGCGGTCGGCCTCGGCACGTTGATCGTCTTTGGCCGCTACCTGTTGAGCCCGGTGTTCAAGTGGACGGTCGGTTCGGGCTTGCCGGAACTGTCGACCGCTACCGCCTTGCTGGTGGTGCTGGGCACGGCCTGGGTGATGGAGCATGTGGGCGTGTCGATGGCCCTGGGTGCCTTTCTCGCCGGCGTGCTGATGGCCGAGTCGCCTTTCCGGCATGAACTGGAGACCCAGATCGAACCACTCAAAGGCTTGCTGCTGGGGCTGTTCTTCGTCGGCGTCGGCATGAGCGCCGACCTGCGCCTGCTGTTCGACCGGCCGCTGCTGGTGTTGGGGCTGACGCTCTTGCTGGTGGCCATAAAACTGCCGCTGCTGTATGGCCTGGGGCGTACGGCCGGTGGTCTCAACCAGGCGCAGGCGCTGTGCCTTGGCGTGGTGCTGGCCTCTGGCGGCGAGTTTGCCTTCGTGGTGTTCAAGCTGGCACTGGAGCACCAGGTGCTGGCGCAGCAGGTGCACGACCTGTTGGTGCTGGCCATCACCTTGTCGATGGCAGTGGTGCCCCTGGTAATGATGGCCCTGGCGCGACAACTGCGTGGCGACAGCCCCGCCCAGGCAAGCCCCGAAACGGGCCATTGAAACGCGCCACAAGGCGTAGCTTAAGGTCGGAGGTGAAGCATGCAACCGGGTATCAAGCTGGACAGCAGCCTGTCGCGGGGCTTGCTCGATGTGTTCATCAAGGCTGGCCTGATAGCTGCCCTGGTGATGTTTGCCTTCCAGACGTTCCAGCCGTTCCTGGAGCTGATGCTGTGGTCGGTGATCCTGGCAGTAACACTGTATCCCCTGTATTGCCGTATCCAGCGCCGGACGGGCCTCAAGGACGGTATCTCGGCGACCCTGGTGGTGGTGCTGGTACTGGTCGTGCTGCTGGTGCCGATCTACCTGGTGGTGATGTCCATCGGCGAATCGGTGGACAGCCTGGTGACCTTGCTCAAGAGCGGTGCCTGGAGCGTGCCGCCACCCCCTGAGTCGGTGGCGACCTGGCCGCTGATCGGGCCGAAAGTCCATGCCCTGTGGCTGGCGGCCTCGGAAAACATGGCCAGTGTGCTGAACCAGTGGATGCCGCAACTCAAGGGCGCAGGGCGCACGGTGCTGGGGGCTGCTGCCAGCGCCGGGGGCGCGTTCCTGCTGTTCATCGCGGCAATCGTCATCTCCGGCATCATCATGGCCTTCGGTGACCGTGGCGAAATCGCCGCGCAGCGCATCGCCATGCGGGTATCGGGCGAGGAGCGCGGCAAGCCCCTGGCCAAACTGTGCACCGCCACCATTCGCGCCGTGGCCCAGGGCGTGATCGGCATCGCCTTCATCCAGATGTTGCTGATCGGTGTCGGCTTCGTCGTCAAAGGGGTACCAGGTGCCGGGATGCTGGCCATCGTCATCCTCATGCTGGGGATCGCCCAGGCACCCGCCACGCTGATTACCGTGCCGGTGATCATCTATGTGTTCAACGCCGAAGGCTTCACCGTGGCCACCATCGTGTTCGCCATCTACACCTTCGTCGCGGGGCTTGCCGACAACGTGCTCAAGCCGTTGCTGCTGGGGCGCGGTGTGGACGTGCCGATGCCGGTGGTACTGATCGGCGCACTTGGCGGCATGGTGGTCAAAGGCATCATTGGCCTGTTCATCGGCCCGGTGATCCTCGGCGTCACCTATGTGCTGTTCTGGCAATGGGTGGCATTGCAGGTGCCGGAAAATCCCACAGAGCCGACGGCCTGAGCCAAGGCCTGCCATGTCCGGGCGCATCTACGGTTGTGCATTGAGCCTGGTTGCCATGTTCACCGGCTGCACCCAGGTCGGCCCGGATTTCCAGACGCTGCAGGACCCCTGGCTGCACAGTTGGGATACTCCTCTGCTGAAGCAGGCCGGGCAGCAGGCCGCGGCACCCGACCTGCGTCAGTGGTGGGCGGTGTTCGCCGACCCTGCGCTGGACGCCCTGATTGCCGAGGCTGATGCCAACAACACCAACCTGCGCGTAGCTGGCTTGCGCATCGCCGAAGCGCGCGCCCAGCTGGCTATCGTGCAGACTGGGCGTTATCCACAACTGCAGCAACTGCGTGCCCAGAGCCTGTACCTGAAGCAGGACCAGTCTGGCACCGCTAGTGCTCGCGACTCGGTGTTCTGGCAATCCAGCGCAGGGTTCGACATCGGCTGGGAAATCGATTTCTGGGGGCGCTTCAGCCGTGCCATTGAAAGCGCCGACGCCGCCTACTTTGCCTCCCAGGCCAATTATGCCGATGCCATGCTGCTGTTGCGGGCGCAGGTGGCCGATACCTACTTTGCCCTGCGCACCGCCGAGGCGCGGCTGGATATCGCCGAAGAAAACGCCCGGCGCCAGGCGCGCAGCCTGGAAATTACCGAGCGGCTGTTCCGCCATGGTGAAAACGACGAACTCGACTGGCAACAGGCGCGCACCCAGTTCCTCGCTACCCAGGCCACCATCCCCGAGTTTCAGAACCAGCTCAATGCCCTGCGCAACGTGCTGTGTTCGCTGTTGGGCCGGCCACCCGGGCCGTTGCCGCAGCTGGATGCAGGCCATGGCCAGCTGCCGTTGCCGGACCGTGCCGTGCTGCAGGACGTACCCGCCAACCTGCTGCAGCGGCGCCCGGACATCCGCGCCGCCGAGCAGGCAGTGGCCGCGCAGTCGGCGCTGGTCGGGGTGGCCGAGGCCGATCTCTACCCCCAACTGAGCCTGCTCGGCAGCATTGGCTGGAGTTTCGTCACGGCCAGTCACCTGCCCGACACCTTCGACCTCGCCGCCGGGCCAAGCCTGATCTGGAACCCGTTCGACTACGGCCGACGCAAGAATGCCGTGCGCGTGGAGGATGCCCGCTTGCAGCAGCTGATCGAGCTGTACCACCAGGGGGTGCGCGAAGCCGCGCGCGAGGCGGACGACGCCGCCAGCGGGCTGGTGCGCTCGCTGCAGAGCGCGCGCATTCGCGACCAGGCCTCGCAGGCCGCGCAACGCTCGTTGAGCCTGGCCAGCTCGCAGTACCGCGAAGGTTTCGCCGACTTCCAGCGCGTACTCGACGCCCAGCAGCTGCTGTTGCAGCAACAGGATGGTTACCTGGTCAGCCGCGGCAATGCCGTGAGTAGCCTGGTGACCTTGTACAAGGCCCTGGGTGGCGGTTGGGACGCCAGCCGCGCGCCGATCGACCCGGCTACACGCCAGCAGATGCAGCAACGAACCGACTGGGGCGAGCTGCTCGACGAGCCAGCCCCCAGCGTACATGCACAAGGTGAAACCAAATGAGTGACGCTGCACCAACACCGCCCCCGGCCGCGCCGGATCGCGGCATGCGCTGGGTACTGCTGCTGATTATCGTGAGCCTGCTCTGGTATCTGCTGGCCGACCGTTTCACACCCTACACTCAGCAGGCCCGCCTGCAGGCCTATGTGATACCGGTCAGTGCCGAGGTGGCCGGCCAGGTGAAGCGCGTGGCGGTGGGCAACAACCAGGAAGTACGCCGGGGCGAAGTGCTGTTCGAGCTGGACCAGGAGCAATACCGCATCGCCCTGGCGCGTGCCGAGGCCGATCTGGACACGGTGCGTCGGCAGATCGGCGCCCACACCGCCGGCATCGATTCGGCGCAGGCGGCGTTGGTGGCGGCGCAGGCCAACGAGCGCAAGGCGCGGCAGGACGCCGAGCGGCTCAAGCGCCTGATCGACGAAGACCCGGGTACGGTGTCGGTACGCCGCCTGGAAGGCGCCCAGGCCACTCGCGACCAAGCCATCAGCCAGGTGGCTGCAGCCCGCGCCGAAGTGGAGCGGGCACGGGAGCAGCAGGGCGGAGGGCAGGATGACAACGCCCAATTGCGCAGTGCCGCAGCCAATGTGGAAAAGGCCCGCCTGGACCTGGCACGCACCGTGGTGCGCGCCGATGCGAACGGCTTGATCACCGACCTGCGTACCGACGTCGGCCACTATGTCGGGGCCGGCAGCCCGATGATGACCCTGATTGCCATCCATGACGTGTGGATAAGTGCCGACATGACCGAAAACAACCTCGGCCGCCTGCGCCCCGACACCCCGGTGCTGGTGGTGCTCGACGCACTGCCCGGTATGGTGTTGAAGGGGCGCATTCGCAGCATCGGCTATGGCGTGAGCGTGGGCCAGAGCACACCGCCGGGTACGCTGCCGACCGTGCAGAACAGCCGCGAGTGGCTGCGATCGTCGCAACGCTTTCCGGTCATCGTCGAACTGGAACGTGACCAGTTGCAGGACAAGAGCGGACTGCGGGTTGGCGGCCAGGCCGAGGTCATGGCCCTGCCCAGCGAAGGCAACCCGTTGAACCTGCTCGGCCGGCTGTTCATGTGGTTGATGAGCTGGCTGTCGTATGCCTATTGAATTGCGCCGCCTGCGCGCCCTGCGCCTGGCCTGGGGTGTGGCGCTGTGCCTGGCGGTGAGTTTCGGCATTGGCTTGCCGGTGCCGATCCTGGCGCCGGTGTTCGCGGTGCTGTTGCTGGCCATGCGCAGCCAGCCTTTGCCGCTGCGTGCGGCACCGGCCCTGGCGCTGCTGGTGCTGCTCAGTTGCGGCAGCGGGCTGTTGCTGATTCCGCTGCTGCGCCATGCGCCGGTCAGTGGAGTGTTGCTGGTGGGCGTAGGCGTTTTCCTGACCTTGCGCTACGCCCTCAAGGGCGGTAACGGCTTGCTGGCGAACCTGCTGGTGATCGGGCTGACCATGATCGCCGCCGCCGGTACCAGCGACTTCACCCTGGCATTGTCGGTGGTCGAAGCATTGGCCAAGGGCATGCTGCTGGCGGTGTTGGGCACGGCCGTGGCACATCTGCTGTTTCCCGAACCTGCCGATGCGCCGTTGCAACCGGCACCGTCGCTGCTGGACCGTGAGCAGGTCAGCTGGGTGGCGCTGCGTGCCACGCTGATCGTGATGCCGGCGTTCCTGCTGGCGCTGATCGCACCGGACCAGTACATGCCACTGATCATGAAGGCGGTAAGCCTGGGGCAACAGGCTGGTGAGACCCGCGCGCGGCATGCCAGCCGGGAACTGATCGGCTCGACCTTGCTGGCCGGCTTGCTGGCGATCCTGCTGTGGGGGGCGTTGAGCCTGTTCGTGCACCTGTGGATGTTTTTCCTCTGGGTGCTGCTGTTCGCACTCTGGCAGGGGCGGCGGATGTACCAGGCCGTGCCCAACCGGCAGGGCCCGGCCTATTGGCTGAGCTGCCTGATGACCATGCTGATTCTGCTGGGGCAATCGGTGCAGGACAGTGCTGGCGGACAGGATGTCTACCGCGCCTTTGCCGTGCGCATGGCGCTGTTCCTGGCGGTGTCGGTGTATGCCAGTGCCATGTTGATCTGGATCGACCGGCTTCGGCTAAGGCGCGGCCTTCTTCGCGGGTGAACCCGCGAAGACGCCGATACGGAAAAACCTAGGGCTTCCAGTCAACCCCGCTCTCATCCAGATAAGCATCCACCGCCGCGCCCACAGTGGGATGAAACGCGGTCTCCCCCATGTGCTCGAACAATTCGAACTGGCGCATCTTGTCCTTCACCGGGTCTTTCATCTCGGCAAACTGCAACTCCACCCCCCGCGCCTCCAGGGCCCGGTCCAGCTCGGCGAGCATGTCCGCCGAGGTGACATCGATACTGGTCACCGGTTCTGCCGCAATCACCAGCCGTTGCACCGGGGTAGGCGACGCGTCCACCGCCGCCATCACCGTGCTCTGGAATTGTTCGGCATTGGCAAAGAACAACGGCGCATCCCAACGCAGCAGCACCAGCCCCGGAATGCGCCGGGCCTGTGGATAACGCTGCACGTCATGGTAGCCGCGGGTGCCATCCACCCGGCCCAGCACCGCATGATGCGGTCGCCAGCCATCCCACAGGAACTCGATCACCGACACCACCACGGCAATGCCGATACCGGGGATCGCACCGAACACCGCCACTCCGACAAAACAGGTGATGGACAACCAGAACTCCCACTGCTGCATGCGGAAGATGCGCTTGAGGTCGGCGACCTCGAACAGCCCCAGTGCGGCTGCAATCACCACCGCAGCCAGGGCGCTGTTGGGCAGGTATTGCAGCAGGTTGGGCGCCGCCAGCAGCAACAGTGTCACTGCCAGCGCACCGATGATACCGGTGAGCTGGGTCTGCGAGCCGGCCGCTTCGGCCACGGGGGTACGTGATGAGCTGCTGCTGATGGGGATGCCCTGGAACAGCCCGGAGGCCAGGTTGGCCACGCCCAGGCCGAACATTTCCTGGTTCGGGTTGACCGGCATCTTCATGCGCGCGGCATAGGAGCGCGACAGCACGCTGGTATCGGCGAATGACACCAGCGCCACGGCAATGCCGCCCAGTACCACTTCGACCAGGTCGATGTCGGAGACCCAGGGGAACACGAAGCTGGGCAGGCCTTGGGGTAGTTGGCCGAGTACCTTGACGCCCATCTGCTCGAGGTCGAGCAGGCTCACTGCGAGCGTTGCCAGGACCACGGCGATCAGGATCCCTGGCAGGCGTTTGAAGGGTTTGAGCAGCAGGATCAGCAGCAGGCTGCCGGCACCGACGATGAAGCTTGGCCAATGCCCTTGGCCGGCAAGCAGTGCTTCGCCCAGTTGCCAAAGGTCGCGTAAAGGCCCCTGGCTAGCGACCTTGATACCGAACAGCTTGGGCAACTGGCTGATCAACACGGTGAGGGCAATGCCGTTCATGTAGCCATAGCGGATCGGCTTGGACAGCAGTTCGGTGATGAAGCCCAGGCGCAACAGCCCGGCGATCATACAGAAGGCCCCGGCGACCAGGGCCATCAGGCTGGCGATGGCGATCGCCCGCTGCGGATCGCTGGCGGCGTACTGCACCACCACCGCCAGGATCGGTGCGGCCAGCGCCGAGTCCGGGCCCAGCACCAGGATGCGGCTGGGGCCGAACAGGGCATAGGCCAGCAACGGGATGATGGTGGCGTACAGGCCATAGATGCCCGGTACGCCGGAGGCCTCGGCGTAGGCGATGCCCACCGGTACCAGCATGGTGGTGAGCACCAGGCCGGCAGCGATGTCCTTGGGCAGCCAGGCGGGTTGGTAATGGAGCAGGGTGACCAGGCCGGGTAACCAGCGTTGCCAGTCGAAGCGGTTCTTTTCCGCCATGGTGCGCTCCGAGGGAACAGTGCTGAATCACAGCTTAGATGCTGTTTTTTCTGCCCGCTGGCAAACGCTGCCATGTCGAGAAGGCAGCACGAAGCTGCTTCTTGCCTATCGTCATTCGCTGCTAGCTCGGATGGTGCCCTGGGTGTTCAACACCAGCCAAATTTCCAGCGCTGGCTATCCCTGAGTTCTCGCCAGTCGAGCACCTGTTTGCGTCGGCTGTAGACGGCCTCCAGTTCAATCTGCAGAGGCGTACCGTCTTCGTCGCAAATCAGCTCGGTTACCATGAAGTGCTTTTCCCGGTTTACAGGCTGACACGCCGTCCATTTGGACGACCCCAGCTTGCGCGGATTGAATCTGTTCATCATGTGGATCCCCGGATCACGTTGAGGTTCGTGACGCTCTCCGCCCGACCGGGTCCGGGCCGGCGGAAGCTGCTGGCGACATTTCGAGCTGGGAGCCAGAGCGGGTATTGCTTATTTCTGGCTCTCGGCTAAATTGTACAAAACCTATACAATAATTCAATCTTGTACATATTTTGCCGATCGTCGCCGTAGCGGTGAGGAGTCCAAATGGCCCATTCGTTAGCTGAAAACTATCGCGAAATTCTGCTCGAAGTAGGCGAAGATCCGCAGCGAGAAGGGCTGTTGGACACTCCCCAGCGCGCGGCCAAGGCCATGCAGTACTTGTGCAACGGCTACAGGCTGAATATCGAAGAGGTTATCAATGGAGCGCTGTTCGAGTCCCAGAACGACGAGATGATCGTCGTGCGCGATATCGAGCTTTATTCATTGTGCGAGCACCACATGCTGCCCTTCATCGGCAAGGCGCATGTTGCCTACCTACCCACTGGCAGGGTGCTGGGGTTGTCCAAGGTCGCGCGCGTGGTCGATGTCTTTGCCCGCCGTCTGCAGATTCAGGAAAACCTCACCCGGCAAATTGCCTGTGCCATACAAGACATCACCGATGCGGCAGGGGTCGCTGTGGTCATCGAAGCCAAGCATATGTGCATGATGATGAGAGGTGCCGAAAAGCAGAACTCGGTGATGGTGTCATCCGTGATGCTGGGTGTGTTCCGCGACTCGGCGACGACGCGCCAGGAGTTTCTGCAACTGATTGGTCGAAACAATTGACCGCAACCTCTACGCCAGCGTCACCAGTGCCTCGCACTCGACCGGGAAATTGACCGAATTGGCAATGAAGCACTCATGATGCGCCTCCTCATGCAACCGCAAGGCAAGCTCACGGTTCGAACCGGCGCTGATGGTCACCTGCGGGCGCAGCAGCACATGGGTGAAGCGGCCTTTGCCCTGAGCGTCGCCTTCCACCATGCGTCCCAGAGGCTGGTCGACATAGGCCAGCACATTCACGCCATTTACCGCGCACAAGTGCAGGTACCAGAGCTTGTGGCACGCCGACAGTGAGGCCACCAGCAGGTCTTCCGGGTTCCAGCGCAGGGGGTTACCGCGAAAAGCCGGGTCGGCAGAACCTTCCAGAGTCGCCTTGCCCGGGGCTTCGACGCTGAAGTCACGAGCGTAAGCGGTGTAGCTGGATGTGCCGTTGCCATTGTTGCCGGTCCAGGCCACCTGGACCTCGTACTGGTGTTCTTTCATGGTTCCTCCTTGAATCGACCTTTCAACAACGGACAGCGCTCACGAGAGCGCTCTAGACGGTTGTGCATGGAGTCGCTCAGCGCTTTGGGCTTCGCTGCCACGCTAGGAACAGGCCCTGGGTGCGCATTTTGTCAAAAGTGACAACAACAACCTTGAGACCATAGAATATATTGATAGGCGAAACCAAGGACGTTTCTAAAAAATTGTCGATTCTGAGTGCCGCTCAGGTTTCCTTGAACTGTAGGCGGCGCAAACTTCGTGCGCCTTTGTTGGCGCCATATTCAAACGATGATCCTAGCGAGGGACTGCAATGAAAATGTATCGAGCATTAGCGCTTCTGCCTTTTTTTGTGACGGGTTGTTCGTCAACAGATATGCAGGGTGCGTTGAACTCGCTCAATGGTGTAGGGCAATCGATCAGTGCCAATCTGAAGCAGGTATCCCCTGCATCGGCTGGCACAACCAGCAAGAACAGCTTGCTGCGTACACCACTATACAACGCTTTGCGGCAGAATATCTCTACGGACGGGCGCGCACCTGAGTGGCCAAAGGTAGTTATCACGAACCTCGACATTCCGGCCGATCAACGTAGCCTGTCCCGCAGTCTAACCCTCAAGGCAAACGACTGCGTTCATTTCGACGCAGTGCTTTGGCACGATGCCAGAAGGTCCGAACATTTTGAGAACCTTTCCCTGTGCGCGCCGGACCTGCCCAAGCAGTCCAACAACTTTGTGTTGACCTGGAAGAGCTTTTCCGTTTCAGGAAAGACGACAGGCCAAGCCCGCACGGATGGACCAACGCCACCGTACAGCAAGTTACCCAGTGATGCGGCCATGGACAGTTGGGTGATGAACCAGTTTGGCCTTTACTATGTGGGCTCGATGTTGACACTGGTTGGCTACGATCCCAACTTCAGCGTTGATGATCGACGTTTTTGGATCAAGAACATCAAGTGATCTAATTGAAACGAAAAAGCCGCGCTATTGCGCGGCTTTTTCGTATCGAGCCGTTTGGGGTGGCTAATTAAACAGAATGGAAGGCGTTGCCTGACGCAGACGTTGAAGCGCAAGTGCGGGGTCAGCCACTCGAGAATGGCATTCTGCGCCAAGGCGTTGGTGGCGTTTCGTGCAGGACGGAGGGTAGAGCCTGCCGCAAGCAAATAGCTGGAAACAGCCCCGGCAACCTGTCTGATGTAAGAGAATTCTGAACTTGAAAGTAAATGCTTCCGTTCAAGTTAGCTTGGGAATTACCCTACGCGCTCCGCTGCCGTTTCTCTGTTGTCGATGTAGAGCATCAGGGCTAATTTCCCCGAGTCGTCGTGCTTTGGCGACCGGGTGTGAGAGCCCGGCAGTACATCGTGCCGTGTTATGGCAGCCGTTCGTGGGCAGGCTTCGGCCTGGCCGGAATTCCGATGTTCGCCGGTCTCTCACCTCGCGTTCGGCTGCCACCCTGATTCTGTGAGAGGAAGAGGGTGATAGCTCCGCAAACCGAACTCGGAGAAATCATCATGAAGAAGCTTGTTCCCGAGCCGCCCGTCAAGGTTACTTTCTTCCCGTTCTACACCATCAACAAAGACATGCCCTCACCCGAGGCATTGCTCTTTGCCATTCAGTTGCTACGTGGGATTGAAGATACTCTCGACGAGTACATCTGCGGCAATGCAGGCCAGCCGGGTATCGGCATGCTTCAACACTGTGCACAACAGGCAGATGGGGAGGGCGTTGGCTGAGCTGGTCCTGACTCGGGAGGCGGGGGAGATCACCTGGCACTGATGCCAGAGGCTGTGCAAAGCATGGGCGCCGCACAAAACAAAACCCCTTGAAGCCATGGGCCTCAAGGGGTTTGTCAGTAATGCAGACTGGCGCTTAGACGTTGAAGCGGAAGTGCATCACATCACCGTCCTTGACGATGTAGTCCTTGCCTTCCAGGCGCCATTTACCGGCTTCCTTGGCACCGCTTTCACCCTTGAACTGGATGAAGTCGTCATAAGCCACCACTTCAGCGCGGATGAAGCCTTTTTCGAAATCGGTGTGGATAACCCCGGCCGCCTGCGGTGCGGTGGCACCCACGCGCACGGTCCAGGCGCGTACTTCCTGCACGCCGGCAGTGAAGTAGGTCTGCAGGTTCAGCAGTTCGTAACCGGCGCGGATCACACGGTTCAGGCCAGGCTCTTCCAGGCCCAGGGCCTCGAGGAACATGTCCTTCTCTTCACCGTCTTCCAGTTCGGCGATTTCTGCTTCGATCTTGTTGCACACCGGCACCACGACCGCGCCTTCTTCCTCGGCAATGGCCTTGACCACGTCCAGGTGCGGGTTGTTCTCGAAGCCGTCTTCGGCCACGTTGGCGATGTACATCACCGGCTTGCTGGTCAGCAGGTGGAAACCGCGAATGACCGCCTTGTCTTCGGCGCTCATGTTCTTCATCAGGCTGCGCGCTGGCTTGCCTTCGGTGAAGTGCGGGATCAGCTGCTCGAGAATGGCCTTCTGCGCCAGGGCGTCCTTGTCGCCGCCCTTGGCGTTGCGGGCAACCTTCTGCAGCTGTTTTTCGCAGCTGTCGAGGTCGGCGAAGATCAGCTCGAGGTCGATGATCTCGATGTCACGCTTGGGGTCGACGCTGTTGGAAACGTGGATCACGTTTTCGTCTTCAAAGCAGCGCACCACGTGGGCAATGGCGTCGGTCTCGCGGATGTTGGCGAGGAACTTGTTGCCCAGGCCTTCGCCCTTTGACGCACCGGCCACCAGGCCGGCGATGTCGACGAATTCCATGGTGGTCGGCAGGATGCGGTTGGGCTTGACGATTTCAGCCAGCGCATTCAGGCGTGCATCGGGCATCGGCACGATGCCGCTGTTGGGCTCGATGGTGCAGAAAGGGAAGTTCTCCGCCGCGATGCCAGACTTGGTCAGGGCGTTGAACAGGGTGGACTTGCCGACGTTGGGCAGGCCGACGATGCCGCAATTGAAACCCATGGGTATTCCCCTCTCTAAAGGAAATCAGGCCTTCTGGCTGTGCAGCTCGCGCATCGCCTTGGCGAAGTCGCCGGCAAGCACGTCCGGCAGCACGCCGAGGGCAAAATTGATGCTGGCGTCGAGCTTCTCCTGCTCGGCGCGCGGCGCGCGGCCCAGGACGAAGTTGGAGACCAGTTTGGCGTCACCCGGGTGGCCGATGCCAAGCCGCAGGCGGTGGAAGTCGTTCTGGTTGCCGAGCTGCGCGATGATGTCGCGCAGGCCGTTGTGCCCACCATGGCCACCGCCGCGCTTGAGCTTGGCGACGCCCGGGGGCAGGTCGAGTTCGTCATGCGCCACCAGGATCGCTTCCGGCTTGATGCGGAAGAAATTGGCCAAGGCCGCCACGGCCTGGCCGCTGCGGTTCATGTAGGTGGTGGGGATGAGCAGACGAACGTCGTTGCCCTGATGGCTGAATTTAGCCGTCAGGCCGAAATATTTGCGGTCAACGGTCAACGAGACACGCTGGGCGCTGGCAATGCGTTCAACGAAAAGAGCCCCTGCGTTATGCCGGGTCTGTTCGTATTCGGGGCCGGGGTTACCCAGGCCGACGATCAACTGGATGGCGGTCACGTCAGGGGCTCTTCCTTGGAGTTGGTGGGTTACAGTGCGCGCGGCACTGTAACCCGATCAACGCCGGCGCGCGAGTGGATTACTCGGCAGCGCCTTCTGCTTCTGGAGCAACGCGTGGAGCGTGAACGTTGGCAACAGCTTTGTCATCACCGTGGGCCAGAGCGACGAACTCTACGCCTTTCGGAGCTTTCAGGTCCGACAGGTGGATGATGGTGCCGATTTCAGCGTTGGCCAGGTCGACTTCGATGAACTCAGGCAGGTCCTTGGCTTCGCAGGAAACTTCGATCTCGGCTTCTACGTGGGAGATCTCGCCGCCTTTCTTGACCGGGGCTTCTTCGTTGATGAAGTGAACCGGTACCTTGGCGGTCAGTTTCTGGCCAGCAACGACGCGAACGAAGTCGGCGTGCATGATGAAGCCTTTGGCCGGGTGGCGCTGCAGGGCCTTGACCACGACGTTCTGTTTGGCGCCGTCGACGTTCAGTTCCAGAACGTGGCTGAAGGCAGCCTCGTTTTCGAACAGCTTGGTGATTTCCTTGGCCAGGATGGTCAGGGACTGAGCGTCCTGGTTACCACCGTAGACAACGGCTGGGATGTTCGCGGAGTGACGCAGGCGGCGGCTCGCACCTTTCCCCAGGTCAGTACGCGCTTGGGCGTTCAGAGTGAATTCGGTCATTTTGTTTCTCCAAAATAGCCCCCCGAGGGCGTTTGCGACCAGCGCCAACGGGGATGGCAAAAAAGCCCCGCCCCAACAACCAGTGTTGGGGCGGGGCGCTTTTCGTCAGCGTGTGTTCCGCTTAGCGGAACATCGCGCTGATCGATTCTTCGTTGCTGATGCGGCGTACCGCTTCAGCGACAACCGGTGCGATATCCAGCTGGCGGATACGGTCACAGGCTTGAGCAGCGGCGGACAGCGGAACGGTGTTGGTCACCACCAGCTCGTCCAGTACCGACTTCTCGATGTTCTCGATCGCGCGGCCCGACAGGACAGGGTGCGTGCAGTAGGCGTAAACCTTGGCAGCACCGTGTTCTTTCAGGGCTTTGGCCGCGTGGCACAGGGTGCCGGCGGTGTCGACCATGTCGTCTACCAGGATGCAGGTGCGCCCTTCGACGTCGCCGATGATGTGCATGACCTCGGAGTGGTTAGCCTTCTCGCGGCGTTTGTCGATGATACCCAGGTCGACACCCAGGGACTTGGCGACGGCACGTGCGCGCACGACACCACCGATGTCCGGGGAGACGATCATCAGGTTCTCGAAACGCTGGTCCTCGATATCGTCGACCAGTACGGGCGAGCCGTAGATGTTGTCGACCGGGATATCGAAGAAACCCTGGATCTGGTCAGCGTGCAGGTCGACGGTGAGTACACGGTCGATACCGACGACAGTGAGCATGTCAGCGACGACTTTGGCGCTGATGGCTACACGTGCCGAACGCGGACGGCGGTCCTGGCGGGCGTATCCGAAGTAAGGAATCACGGCGGTGATTCGGGATGCTGAGGAGCGGCGGAAGGCGTCGGCCATCACTACCAGTTCCATCAGGTTATCGTTGGTCGGGGCACAGGTCGGCTGAATAATGAAGACGTCTTTACCGCGAACGTTTTCATTGATCTCGGCACTGATCTCGCCGTCGGAAAACTTACCGACAGAGACGTCACCGAGAGGGATATGCAGCTGACGTACTACACGCCGAGCCAGATCGGGGTTGGCATTCCCCGTAAAGACCATCATCTTGGACACGCGCAGTACCTGGAGGCTGAGGGTAACCTGGATGAGTATAAGGAAAATGGCAGGGGCGGCTGGATTCGAACCAACGCATGGCAGGATCAAAACCTGCTGCCTTACCGCTTGGCGACGCCCCTGTATCTGTTGCTGCGAACGCTTATGCGCTCGACTTCTTGATCAGACTTTGCAGCTTGCGATGCAACATCGAAATATTGCTTCCTTTCGCCACAAACCCTGTTTGGGTCGCTGAAAGAAGGGCCAGAACTTTATCAGCTTCGGCTTTGCTTGGGAAGGCCCCAAACACACAACTTCCAGTTCCGGTTAGTCGAGCTTCAGTGAATTTGCCCAAAGAATTCAACGCATTGCGAACTTCCGGGTAACTCTGCTCTACCACCGGTTGGCAGTCATTTCGACTGTTTCCCTCGGGAACGGGGCGCATCTTAAGGGGCAGTGAATCACGTGTCAACTGCGGATGTGAAAAAATTTCTGCTGTGCTGACAGACACTTGCGGCACCAGCACGACATACCAGGGCTCGATCGGGTCGACCGGGGTCAGTTGTTCGCCCACGCCCTGGGCGAATGCCGCATGGCCGCGCACGAACACCGGTACATCGGCACCCAGGCTCAGGCCCAGGGCGGCCAGGCGGTCTTCGTCCCAGTCCAGCTGCCACAGGTGGGCGAGGGCCAGCAGGGTGGTGGCGGCATCCGAGCTGCCACCACCGATGCCACCGCCCATGGGTAGTATCTTGGTCAGCCAGATGTCGGCGCCCAGCATTGTGCCGGATTGTGCCTGCAGCATGCGTGCGGCACGCACGATCAGGTTGCTGTCGTGCGGCACGGCCTCGATCTCGGTGTGCAGGCGGATCGCGCCGTCGTCACGCACGGCGAAACTCAACTCGTCGCCGTGGTCAAGGAACTGGAACACGGTTTCCAGCTCGTGATAGCCGTCGGCACGGCGGCCGATGATATGCAGCCACAAGTTGAGCTTGGCCGGGGCGGGCAGGGTAAGTGTGTGCATGTGTCAGTGCCCCAGCTGGCGCGGCTGCCAGTCCTTGACCACCAGGGTCACGTCGAGGTCCTTGCCGTGCAGCTTCAGGCGTTCGGGCAGCCAGTAGCCGTTCTGTTCGGTGTAGCTCAGGTACTGTACCTGCCAGCCATCCTGGTCGAGGCTGGCCAGGCGGCTGTCGCCGTCCAGGGTCAGTTTGCTCTTGCTGTCGGGGGCGGGCAGGCCGCGGACCCACCAGACCAGGTGCGAAACCGGCAGTTGCCAGCCCAGCTGTTCTTCCAGCAATGCCTCGGGGCTGCTGGCCTCGTAGCGGCCCTGGTTGGCCACTTCCAGCACCACGCCGCCGGGGCGGCCGGTCAGGCGTGCGGCGCCACGGCCCAACGGGCCGGCCAGGCGGATGTCGTAGTAGTCCTGGCGTTGCAGCCAGAACAGCGTGCCGCTGCCGGAGTCGCGCGGGGCGCGGATGCCGACCTTGCCGTTGATCTGCCAGCCATCGAGGCTGCTCAACTGCTCTTTATGGGCGCGCCACTGTTGTGGGTTGCCGTGGCCCTCCAAGGCCTCGCGGCTACCGAAGCCGGCACAGCCGGCCAGCAGGGTGATCAGGGTGAAGGTGATGCAATGGCGCAGGAACATGGCGTTAAAGGGTCTCGGATCCGGTCAGGCGCAGGAGGGTTTTGCGCAGGATGGGGCTGTCGGCCTGGGCGTCGAAGCCCTTGGCCCAGACCTGGCGGGCTTCGCGGCGCTTGCCGTTGGCCCACAGTACTTCGCCCAGGTGGGCGGCCACTTCATGGTCGGGGAAGCTGGCGAAGGCCCGGCGCAGGTACGACTCAGCCTCGTCAAGGTTGCCCAGGCGGTAGTTGACCCAGCCCAGGCTGTCGAGTATCGCCGGGTCATCCGGGGTCAGCTGGTGCGCCTTGTCGATCAGCGCCTTGGCTTCGCTGTAGCGGGTGGTGCGGTCGGCCAGGGTATAACCCAGGGCGTTCAGGGCCATGGCGTTTTCCGGCTCGCGGGCGATGATCGCGCGCAGGTCTTTTTCCATCTGTACCAGGTCATCGCGCTTTTCCGCCAGCATGGCGCGGGTGTACAGCAGGTTGAGGTCATCCGGGTAGCGCTGGATGGCTTGCTGCAGGACCTGGCTGGCCTGGGTGTCCTTGTTGTTGTTGCTGTAGCTTTCCGACTCGATCAGGTACAGCTGGATAGCGTAGTCCGGCTGGGCTTCGCGGGCCTCGGCGAGCAGGCGGGAAGCTTCGCTGCCGCGGCCGTTGGCAACCAGTATGTCGGCCTGGCGCAGCTGCGCCGGCAGGTAATCGGGGCCTGGGCCGACCAGAGCGTATTCACGCAGCGCGCCGGCGGGGTCGTGGCGCTCCTCGCGGATGCGGCCCAGGTTCAGGTGCGCGGCGTCGACATTGCTGTCGCGCTCGATCAGCTCCTGCAGATAGCCTTCGGCTTCATCCCAGTCCTTGTTTTCCAGGCATACCAGGGCCAGCGAATAGCGCAGTTCGTCGTCGTCGGGGTATTGCTGGACCAGGCTGAGGAACTCGCCCTTGGCATCGGCGATGCGGTCCTGTTCGACCAGGGTGCGGGCGTAGGTCAGGCGCAGGCGTTTGTCGTCCGGGTTGTCGCGAATCGCTCCGCGCAGCAGGGGCAGGGCCTCCGGACCACGGTCCAGGGCCTGCAGTAGACGGGCGCGGAGCAGGATGGGGGCGACCTCGCCGTTTTGCGGCGGGTGCGACTCGAGCAGCTCGAGGGCCTCTTCGGCTTTGCCATCCTGATTCAGCAGCAGGGCCTTGCCGAACACCAACTGGCTGTTTTGCGGGTACTTGACCAACAGGCGCTCGAAGCTTTGCAGCAGGCCGTCGCGGGTGCTCTGGTCAGTCTCTGCCGCAGACAGGGCCAGGAAGTCGAAATGGGTGTCGCCCTGGCCTTGCAGGACCTTTTCCATGTACGCCATGGACTCGTCATAGCGGCCGGCGCGGGCCAGCTGGATGGCAGCGGCGCGCTGGGCGTCGAGGTTCTGCGGGTCGTTGCGGGCCCAGACCAGCGCATTGTCCAGGGCCGGTTCGTCGGCGCCGAGGTACTCGGCAATGCGGTAGGCGCGCTCGGAAACTCCGGGGTCCTGGGTTTTCGCGGCCTGGTCGGTGTAGTTGGCCAGGGCGATGTCGAAGCGGTTGCGCTGGCCGGCCAGCTCCGCCACCAGCAGGCTATAGAGTGTTTCCTGTGTGAACGAGCCATATACCACGGGCTTTTCCGCCTCGCGCTTGGCGGCCTCGGCAGTGGGAGGCTCGGCCTTTTGTGGGGCCAGGCTCTGGCAGCCCTGGAGCAGGGCGAAGGCAAGCAGCAATGCGTATGGTTTGTTCATAAAAGGCTTTAGAAAGACTCACCGGCGGTCGGAGCATGATGACACAAGCGCGGGGGCAAACCCACCTGCGAAGGTATGAAGCTATCGCTTCGCTCATGAAGACCGCGCCATGCACGGGCGGTTCGTCCCAGAGCAGTCACGATGGTACCTGGACTGTCGTTTTTGCTCTTGCTTTTGCTTCTAAGCGCGCAGTAGTCCAGGCGCCGCCGAATGCGACTTCAGGAGCCCTTCGCTCGGCCTCCTGAAGTCGCGAAGATCAAGATCAAGATCAAAAGCGGAGCAGAGCAAGAGCGGAGCATGCCTGAAATCGCTGCTTGTGCGGGCCTGGAGGCGGCGATAGCCGCAGCGCTACCAGCGCAATAGCGAACGGTGGTTGTCCTGAAACCTGCGAAAGAGGACAATTATCGGCTTCCCGTCACAACCAGCGACCTTGCATGGCCTTTCTTGCACTTGGTATCAACCATAAGACTGCCTCGGTAGACGTACGCGAGCGCGTGGCGTTTACCCCAGAGCAGCTGGTGGACGCCCTGCAGCAGCTCTGCCGGCTGACATCCAGCCGCGAAGCGGCGATCCTGTCGACCTGCAACCGCAGCGAGCTTTACATAGAGCAGGATCACCTGTCCGCCGATGCCGTGCTGCAATGGCTGGCCGACTATCACCGGCTCAACCTGGACGAACTGCGCGCCAGCGCCTACGTGCACGAAGAACACGAGGCGGTGAAGCACATGATGCGCGTGGCCTCGGGCCTCGATTCGCTGGTGCTCGGCGAGCCGCAGATCCTCGGTCAGATGAAATCCGCCTATGCCGTGGCGCGTGAAGCCGGTACCGTCGGCCCATTGCTCGGGCGCCTGTTCCAGGCCACCTTCAGCGCCGCCAAGCAGGTGCGCACCGACACCGCCATCGGCGAAAACCCGGTGTCGGTGGCGTTTGCCGCCGTCAGCCTGGCCAGGCAGATCTTCAGCGACCTGGGCCGCAGCCAGGCCCTGCTGATCGGCGCCGGCGAAACCATCACCCTGGTCGCCCGCCACCTGCACGAGCAGGGCGTGCGCCGCATCGTCGTCGCCAACCGTACCCTGGAGCGGGCCAGCATCCTCGCCGAACAGTTTGGCGCACATGCCGTGCTGCTGGCCGATATCCCCCAGGAACTGGCCAACAGCGACATCGTCATCAGCTCTACCGCCAGCCAGTTGCCGATCCTCGGCAAGGGCGCGGTGGAAAGCGCACTGAAGCAGCGCCGGCACAAGCCCATCTTCATGGTCGACATCGCCGTGCCACGCGACATCGAAACCGAAGTCGGCGAGCTGGACGATGTCTACCTGTACACTGTCGATGATCTGCACGACGTAGTGGCGGAAAACCTCAAGAGCCGCCAGGGCGCAGCCCAGGCCGCCGAAGAGCTGGTGGCAGTCGGGGCTGAAGATTTCATGCTGCGCCTGCGTGAGCTGGCCGCAGTGGACGTGCTCAAGGCCTACCGCCAGCAAAGCGAGCGCCTGCGTGACGAAGAACTGCAAAAGGCCCAGCGCCTGCTGGCCAATGGCGGCAACCCCGAGGACGTGCTGGCCCAACTGGCCCGGGGGCTGACCAACAAACTCCTGCATGCGCCCAGCGTGCAACTGAAAAGGCTCTCGGCCGAGGGCCGCCTCGATGCGCTGGCCATGGCCCAGGAACTCTTTGCCCTCAACGAGGGCTCGACGGACAAATCCCCGCAATGAAAGCGTCGCTGCTGAACAAACTGGAAATCCTCCAGGACCGCTTCGAAGAACTCACCGCACTGCTCGGTGATGCCGAGGTCATTTCCGACCAGACGCGCTTCCGCGCCTATTCCCGTGAATACGCCGAAGTCGAGCCGGTCTACGCTGCATATAAAGAGTGGCGCAAAGTCCAGGACGACCTCGAAGGCGCCCAGGCGCTACTCAAGGACAGTGATCCGGACCTGCGCGAAATGGCCGTTGAAGAAGTGCGTGAAGCCAAGGAGCAACTGCTGACGCTGGAGGCGCAGCTGCAACGCATGCTGCTGCCCAAAGACCCCAACGACGGCCGTAACGTGTTCCTCGAAATCCGCGCCGGTACCGGTGGCGACGAGGCGGCGATCTTCTCCGGCGATCTGTTCCGCATGTATTCACGCTACGCCGAAAAGCGTGGCTGGCGCCTGGAAATCCTCTCCGAGAACGAAGGCGAGCACGGCGGCTACAAGGAAATCATCGCCCGCGTCGAGGGTGACAACGTGTACGGCAAGCTCAAGTTCGAGTCCGGCGCGCACCGTGTACAGCGCGTGCCCGAAACCGAGTCCCAGGGCCGTATCCACACGTCGGCGTGCACCGTGGCGGTACTGCCCGAGCCGGACGAACAGGCCGCCATCGAGATCAACCCGGCCGACCTGCGTGTGGACACCTACCGCGCATCCGGTGCCGGCGGCCAGCACGTCAACAAGACCGACTCGGCGATCCGCATCACCCACTTGCCGACCGGCATCGTGGTCGAGTGCCAGGAAGAGCGTTCGCAGCACAAGAACCGCGCCCGCGCCATGTCCTGGCTGTCGGCCAAACTCAATGACATGCAAACCAGCGCCGCGCAGAACGCCATTGCCACCGAGCGCAAGCTGCTGGTGGGCTCTGGCGACCGGTCCGAGCGCATCCGCACGTACAATTATCCACAGGGCCGGGTAACCGACCACCGTATCAACCTGACCCTGTACTCGCTGGACGACATCCTCGCCGGTGGCGTGGAGGCGGTGATCGAACCGCTGCTGGCCGAATACCAGGCCGATCAACTGGCCGCCCTGGGGGACTGATGACCATCATCGCCAGCCTGCTGCGCAACGCGCAGTTGCCAGAATCGCCTACCGAGCGACTGGATGCCGAGCTGTTGTTGGCCGCGGCCATCGGCAAGTCGCGCAGCTACCTGCACACCTGGCCCGAGCGGATCGTCAGCAGCGAAGATGCCGAGACCTATGCCAGCTACCTGCAGCGCCGCCGCGACGGCGAGCCGGTCGCCTACATCCTTGGGCAGCAGGGTTTCTGGACGCTCGACCTGGAAGTGGCCCCACACACCCTGATCCCGCGGCCGGATACCGAGCTGCTGGTCGAAACCGCCCTCGAGCTGCAGCCCGCCACGCCAGCCAAGGTCCTTGACCTGGGCACCGGCACCGGCGCGATTGCCCTGGCCCTGGCCAGCGATCGCCCGGCCTGGCAGGTAACTGCGGTGGACCGGGTGGAGGAGGCCGCTGCCCTGGCCGAGCGCAACCGCCAGCGCCTGGGCCTGGCAAACGCCCAGGTGCGGGTCAGCCACTGGTTCGACAACCTGGCCGGCGAGCGTTTCGACCTGATTGTCAGCAACCCGCCCTACATCGCCGCCGCCGACCCGCACCTGGCCGCCGGCGATGTGCGTTTCGAGCCCAGCAGCGCGCTGGTGGCCGGCGCCGATGGCCTTGACGACCTGCGCGTCATTGCCGCCCAGGCCCCCGCCCACCTGGTCGCGGGCGGCTGGCTGCTGCTGGAACACGGCTACGATCAGGCAGCGGCAGTACGCGCCTTGCTGGCTGAACAAGGCTTCAACGAGGTCGCCAGCCGCACCGACCTGGGCGGCCATGAACGCATTACCCTGGGGCGCCTGCCATGCTGAGTGATCAGGAACTGCTGCGTTACAGCCGGCAGGTATTGCTGGCTCAGATCGACATTGATGGCCAGTTGCGCCTCAAGCAGAGCAAGGCGCTGATCGTCGGGCTCGGTGGCCTTGGTTCGCCGGTCGCCTTGTACCTGGCCGCTGCCGGGGTGGGCGAGTTGCATCTCGCTGACTTCGATACCGTCGACCTGACCAACCTGCAACGCCAGGTCATTCACGACAGTGCCAGCGTCGGCATGAGCAAGGTCGATTCGGCCTTGCAGCGTTTGCAGGCGATCAACCCGGAAATCAGCCTGGTCGCCCATCGCCAGGCACTGGACGAGGATTCGCTGGCCGCTGCGGTGGCGGCAGTCGACCTGGTGCTGGACTGCTCCGATAATTTCAGCACCCGCGAGGCAGTCAATGCCGCCTGTGTAGCAGCGGTCAAACCCCTGGTCAGCGGTGCGGCGATCCGCCTGGAAGGGCAGCTGTCGGTATTCGACCCACGGCGCGATTACAGCCCTTGCTATCATTGCCTCTACGGCCATGGCAGCGAAGCCGAACTTACCTGCAGCGAAGCCGGGGTAATCGGCCCTCTGGTCGGCCTGGTAGGCAGCCTGCAGGCCCTGGAGGCCATGAAGCTGCTGGCCGGGTTTGGCGAGCCGCTGGTCGGGCGCCTGCTGTTGATCGATGCCCTTGGCACCCGCATGCGCGAATTGCGGGTCAAGCGCGACCCGGCCTGTTCGGTCTGCGGCAAGCGCGATGGCTGAGCGCTCGGCGCCGATCGGCGTGATGGATTCCGGAGTTGGCGGCCTGTCGGTGCTCACCGAGATCCAGCGCCTGCTGCCCAACGAGACGCTGCTGTACGTGGCCGATTGTGGCCACGTACCTTATGGCGAGAAGACGCCAGACTATATCCGTGAGCGCTGCCGACGCATTGCCGGGTTCTTCCATGAACAAGGCGCCAAGGCCATGGTGCTGGCCTGCAACACGGCAACGGTGGCTGCGGTGGCCGACCTGCGTGAGTTGTTTCCGAGCTGGCCGCTAGTGGGCATGGAGCCCGCGGTAAAGCCCGCCGCGGCCGCTACGCGTTCGGGGGTGGTGGGAGTGCTGGCGACTACCGGTACCTTGCAGAGCGCCAAGTTCGCCGCCTTGCTCGACCGTTTCGCCAGCGACGTACAGGTCATCACCCAGCCTTGCCCTGGCCTGGTAGAGCGGATCGAGGCGGGTGACCTGGGCAGCCCGGCGTTGCGCCAGTTGCTGTTGGGTTATGTGCAGCCCTTGCTGGCTGCGGGCTGCGATACCCTGATCCTCGGCTGCACCCATTACCCCTTCCTGCGCCCGTTGCTGGCCGACATGGTGCCTGCCGACGTGGCAATCATCGACACCGGCGCCGCGGTGGCGCGCCAGTTGCAGCGGTTGCTATCTACTAATGACCTGCTGGCCGATGGGCCTGCCGGCGATACCCGCTTCTGGACCAGCGCTGATCCGCAAGCGTTGAGAAAAATCCTGCCTTTGCTGTGGCAGAAGTCCGACAGTGTGCAAAGCTTTGCGTTGTGAAAAAAACGTGAAATCGAGCTGAACTATCGTACCACTGCCGCTTTCTACCGTTTGCCTGACTTGAGGCGGACACTAATAACAGCATCAGGAAGAAGGATGTTTCTCATGAAGAAACTGCTGTGCTTGGCGGCGGCTGCCGTCGTAACCCTGGGGCAAGCATTGACGGCGCAGGCTGCCGACGTTTCGTTTTCGGTGGGGCAGACCGGCGACTCGACCATGGTCTATCGGTTGGGGCTGCAGTCGAACTGGGACGCGAGCTGGTGGCAGACCAGTGTCGGTCGCCTGACCGGCTACTGGGATGGGGCCTACAGTTACTGGGAGGGGGATGAGACCGCCAGCAACCACAGCCTCTCGTTCGCACCGGTATTCGTCTACGAGTTTGCTGGCGACTCGGTGAAACCGTACATCGAGGCAGGTATTGGCGTGGCGGCCTTCTCCAGCACCGAACTGGAGGACAACGACCTAGGCTCGTCGTTCCAGTTCGAAGACCGTATCGGCTTTGGTCTGCGCTTTGCCGGTGGGCATGAGATCGGGGTACGGGCGACCCACTATTCCAACGCGGGCATCAAACAGCCCAACGATGGGGTGGAAAGCTATAGCCTGCATTACCGCATGGCGCTCTGAGCCAGCCCGGCAGGCGCGCCCTGCAGGCGCCGTGCCGGCTAGCGTGGCAGAGGCCACAACCTGCTTGGGTCAAGGGTTTCCAGCACCAGCTCCGGTTCCCGCTGCGGCCACCGCCGCAGCAGTTCTTCTGCCGCGCTCTGCGGTGTCCAGGCCTCCGGTATCGCCTGCGCAGGGGTCACTGGTGCCTTGAGCGACTGTGGCCCCACCACGGTCAGCTCGACCCCTTGAGCCTTCAATGCCTGGCGCTGCTCGCGGATCCACTGCGGCATGTTGTTCCAGCCCGCGTTCGGCTGCGTCGGCGCGTACAACTGCAACGCTGAGTAACGGTTGAAAATCGCCATCACCTGCGGCGAGTCGCCTTGGGCCAGTAAAGGCAGGGTATTGACCAGGCAATGTTCGCCGGCCAACTGGTTGCTGGTGACGATCGCCTCGAACAGCTCGCTGTCTGCCTCATTGTCCGCCAGGTAATCGCTGGTCCCTGCATTGAGGATCAGACCATCCAGCGAGCACCAGGCATGGCAGACCTGTCGGGCGGCCTGCGCCGCCTGCTGTTCGTCATGCAGTTGCCAGGGCAAGCGCAGCAGTTGGCGGCCATAGCGCACCGCCAAGGCGTCCAGCGCCTCGTCATCCTTGCCACTTGCGGCAACCCGGTGCCCTTGCCCGAGTAACCCCTCCACCAACGCCAGGCCTAGTCCACTGCCGGCGCCCGTCACCCAGATATTACGAACATTACTCACGATATTGCCCTCTGATTCTGCCGACGCGGGAGGTTCTTGAATGCTTCCAGTGCGCGTTGGCGACTGCTGTCGAGATCGACAATGGGACTGCGATACGAATGTTTAGCAAAAAGATCGGCTGTCTTCATCGGCAGATGAATTGTTTTTTCATCTAGCCCCTGTAATTCAGGCAACCAGTGGCGAATGAAGTGCCCCTGGGGATCGAAACGCTGTGACTGCGAAACCGGGTTGAAGAGGCGGAAATAGGGTACAGCGTCGGTGCCGGTGGACGCGCTCCACTGCCAGCCGCCGTTGTTGGCGGCGAGATCGCCATCGATCAGGTGGCGCATGAAGTACCGCTCGCCCTTGCGCCAGTCGATCAGCAGGTTCTTGCTGAGGAACATGGCCACGATCATGCGCAGGCGGTTGTGCATCCATCCGGTGTGCAACAGCTGGCGCATCGCGGCATCGATGATCGGAAAGCCGGTGCGGCCCTGTTCCCAGGCTTCGAGATCGGCCGGTGCGTCGCGCCAGGGCAAGGCTTCGGTGTGGGGGCGGAAGGCGCGGTGGCGCGAGACCTGTGGATAACCGGTCAGGATGTGCTTGTAGAATTCGCGCCAGAGCAGTTCGTTGATCCAGGTTTGCACGCCGCTGCTGCCGCTGTCGAGCTCGCCCCGGTTGCTGGCCAGGGCGCCATGCAGGCACTGGCGCGGCGAGATCACGCCTGCGGCCAGGTAGGGGGAGAGCTGGCTGGTGCCAGGCTTGGCTGGCAAGTCGCGCAGTTGTTGATAATCGTCGATGGTCTGGTCGACAAAGCGGGCCAGCCGCGCCTGTGCCTCGGCTTCACCGGCAGGCCAGTGTTCGCGCAGGGCGCGCCCCGGCTGTTCGAAGCCATTCACCTGCGTGGGTATGGGGTCGCTGGCGATCTGTAGCGGTGCCTGACGCTGCACCCGCCGGGCCAGGGCCGGCAGGCTGCGGTGCAGGTGCTCCAGGCAGCTCTTCCTGAACTGGCTGAATACCTGAAAGTAATCACCACTGCGGGTGAGGATGGTACCCGGACGGAACAACAGCTGATCGAGATGGCTATGAACCTGGATGGCTGAGCCTTCCAGCAAGGCCTGCGTGGCGTCGTCGCGGCGCTGCTCGTTGAGGCCGTACTCTTCGTTCCAGTGCACACGTTGCACCCGATGCTGGCGGCATACCTCAAGCACGGTCTGTGGCGCCTGCTCCCAGGTGTCGACCGTGCGAATCAGCAGAGGAATGTTCAAGCGCGCCAGTGACTGACTAAGGTCGCGCAGGTTGCGCAGCCAGAAGTCGACTTTGCAGGCGGCATCGTCATGAGCCCGCCACTGCTCGGGGCTGACCAGCCACAGGGCGATGGTCGGGCCGCTTTCACTGGCGGCACTGAGTGCGGTGTTGTCATCGATGCGCAGGTCGCTGCGCAGCCAGGTCAATTGCATGATGGGTCCAGTCCTGCAGGCGGCCGGTGATTGCCTTGAAGCAAGCGCAGGGCGGCCTGGGGGGTGTCGAAGAAGGAGAGGTCGGGGTGGTCGAGGTTACCGAGCTGCACTTCGTGCATGGCCATTGTCGATCCGCCCAGCAGGGCGGGAGTTGGCAGACTGTGCAGCATGCGTTGCAGCGCCTTTGCATCGATGCGCGGGCCAAGGTGCAGGATGACGGCTCGCACTTTCAGGGTGGTGGCGGCATGGCTGAGTTGAGCACCAGCGATGGGATGCTCCAGCACTTCGACGGCGATACCGTTATTGGTCAGCAGCCAGGCGCATAACCATAGTTCTGGGTTGAAGCCGCGCTCGTGATCATCGGCCAACAGCACCGCCGGGCCCTGCAGCAACTGGTTGTCGTGATAGACCCGGGCACCGAGCTTGCTGCGCAGCCATGTGTTGAAAAAGATCTGCTCCAGCCCTGCATTGAAGTAGTTGCGCCAACGCAGGTCGAGTATGTCGAGCAGCGGCAGCAGCAATTGCTCGCACAGGGTCACTGCCGGGTACAGTGCCATGGCTTGGTTGAGCTGCTGGTCGAGCGCGCGTTGGGAGAGATTGGCGATGGCTTCGACCAACTGGAACTGCCTGGCCTGCCAGTCTCCTTTGGGAGGCGTGGCAGTGGGCTTGTCGAGCAGCTCGCCTACCTGGCTGACTGATGCACCGCGCTGCAGCCAGGCGAGGATTGTCAGTACCCGCTCGACCTGGTCCAGCGGGTACAGGCGATGGCCCTTCGCGGTGCGCTGAGGCTTGAGCAAGCCATAGCGCCGCTCCCAGGCCCGCAGGGTAACCGGGTTGACGCCGGTGCGGCGGGCCAGTTCACCGATGGGCAGCAGAATCTCAGACAGCATTGCGCAACCCCAGGCGCTCGGGATGCGGTTGCAGGTAGGCCTGTTGCAACAGGTACGGATCGGGGTGCTTGCGCAAATGGTGCTTGAGCAAGGTCAGCGGCACGACCAGCGGCACGACGCCCTGCTGGTACTGGCTGATGATGCTCTGCAGTTCGGCCTTGTCCTGGCGTGTCAGGGCATCCTTGAAGTAGCCGCTCAGGTGCTGCAGCACATTGCCATGGGTGCCGCGGCTGGCGCAGCGACGCAAGGCCTGCATCAGCTGGCTGAAGTAGCGCGGCCCTATGCTTTGCGGGTCGTCATCGCGGCGCATGCTGCCGAGCATGCGCCCCAGGGTGCGGTAGGCCTGGGGGTTGTTGGCCATCAGCAGGTACTTGTAGCGCGAATGGAAATGCACCAGCGCCCCGCGGCTGAGGCCCTCGGCCAGCAGACGCTGCCAGTCGGCATAGGCGTACACCCGGCTGATGAAGTTCTCGCGCAGTACGGCGTCGTGCAGGCGGCCTTCTTCTTCCACGGGCAGGTCGGGACGCTGTGCGCAGAACGCCTGGGCGAACACGCCACGCCCGCTGTGGAAGGCCGGGCGGCCGTTGTCCTGGTAGACTTTTACCCGCTCCAGCCCGCAGGACGGCGACTTCTGCATGAAGATGTAGCCGCAGATGTCATCGAGCTCTACCGCCATCTGCTCACCATAGCTACGCAGCGGGCCGGTCAGGTCGATGTCGGGATTGCGCGTGCCAACCACTTCCGGTTGCTCGGGGTCGCCGACCAGGCGAATCGGGTCGCGTGGTACACCCAGGCCGATGGCCACCTCCGGGCACACCGGCAACCAGTCGAAATGTTCCTCGAGCTGCGTTCGACACAAGTCGGAGGCCTTGTGGCCGCCGTTGTAGCGCACGCTGTGACCAGTCAGGCAGGCGCTGATGGCAATGCGCGGCTTGCGGTGCGTGGAGGGGTCGTGCATGGCTGTCTCCATAAACCTGTACATGGTCAATAACTTGTACAGGTTCATTCCAGCACAGCCAAGAAATTATGCAAACTAGTTTTTTTGTATAACTAGGTCACTCAAGGTGTTCCAGCAACCGCCGCGCTGCCTCCTGGCCGCTCAGCCAGGCACCTTCGACACGCCCGGACAGGCACCAGTCGCCACAGGCGTACAAGCCTTGGTCGGCATCGGCCAGCGCCCCCCACTCATGGTTGCTGGTCGGGCGGGCGTACAGCCAGCGGTGGGCCAAGGCAAAGGTCGGCGCCGGTACCACGCAGCCGACCAGCTCGGCGAATTCGCCCCACAGCTGTTCGATCACCTCTTCCTTGGGCAGGTCGATGTGTTGCCGGCTCCAGGCTGAGGTGGCATGCAGCACCCAGGTGTCGAGCTGCTCGTCACGGCCAGGTTTGCTACGGTTGCGCGCCAGCCAATCGAGCGGGTTGTCCTGTACGAAGCAGCCTTGCATAGGCGTGTCCAGCGGGGTCTGGAAGGCCAGCGCGACGGCCCAGGTGGGCTCCATCTGTACGCCAGCTGCAACGGCCGCCAGCTTCGGGGTAGCGGCCAGCAGCGGCGTGGCCTGTGGGGCCGGCACGGCGATGACCACGCGGCTGTACGGGCCGTGGCTGCAGCCGTCGGTATCCTGCAGGTGCCAGTACTGCTTGCCTCGGAATACCTCGGCGATGCGGCAGCCGAAGTTGACGGTTACATCCTTGAGCAGGCCGCGGGTGATGGCGCTCATGCGCGGTACCCCCACCCAGCGCGTCTGCTCGTCGGGAGAGGGGCTGAGTTCGCCATCACGATAATTGTACAGCTGCGGCTTCCACTGCTCGGCCCAGCCGGCGGCAACCCACTGTTGCACCTGCTCGACGAAGCGCCGGTCGCGGGCGGTAAAGTACTGGGCACCGAGATCCAGCGCGCCAGCTTCGCTGCGCTTGCTGGCCATACGCCCGCCACTGCCATGCCCTTTGTCGAACAAGTGCACGGACTGCCCGGCCTTCTGCAAAGCCTGGGCGGCAGACAGGCCGGCGATACCGGCCCCGATGATGGCGATAGGTACTGTCATGATGGCCTCTTTAAACCTTGCTGTGAGCAGACTACGCTTTCAGGCAAACCTGTACAATGCACAAATTCTGTATAAGGTTATTCCGCTTTGGCGGGCAGGTTGGCCTATGTTTATCCGAGAGCGTCGGGTCAAAAAAGTGCCTTGTTGTTAAAAATAGACCACCGCCGCATTCTGCGAGGACACAGCCATGCATATATTACTGACAGGCGGCACCGGGTTGATTGGCCGTCACCTGTGCCGGTACTGGCTTGGCCAGGGGCATCGACTGACGGTGTGGAGCCGGCGGCCTGAGCAGGTGCCGACAATCTGTGGGACTGGTGTGCGTGGCATCGGCCACCTGGAGCAGCTGGAAGCTGGCGAACAGCTCGATGCGGTGATCAACCTGGCTGGTGCACCGATCGCCGACCGGCCCTGGACGGCAACTCGGCGCAACCTGCTGTGGGCCAGCCGCATCGCCCTTACCGAACAGTTGCTGAGCTGGCTGGGCAGCCGTGAGCAACGCCCGGAAGTGCTGATTTCCGGTTCGGCGGTGGGCTGGTACGGGGATGGGGGCGAACGCGAGCTGACCGAGGCTTCACCGCCGGTGCGTGAAGATTTCGCCAGCCAGTTGTGCATTGCCTGGGAAGAAACCGCCCTGCGTTCCCAGGCCCAGGGCATTCGCGTGGTGCTGGTACGGACCGGGTTGGTGCTGGCCGGTGATGGCGGCTTTTTGTCGCGCCTGCGCATGCCCTTCAAACTGGGACTGGGCGGGCCGCTGGGCAATGGGCGGCAGTGGATGCCCTGGATCCATATAGACGACCAGGTCGCCCTGATTGATTTTCTCTTGCAGCACAAGGACGCCAGCGGTCCCTATAATGCCTGCGCCCCAGAGCCGGTACGCAACCGCGAGTTCGCCAGGCGCCTGGGCCGCACCTTGCATCGCCCGGCGTTGCTGCCGGTGCCGGCAGTGCTGCTCAAGGCCGTGCTTGGCGAACTGTCGGTCCTGCTGCTCGGCGGCCAGCGCGCGCGCCCGGTACGCTTGCTGGCGGCAGGCTTTACCTTCCGCTTCAACGATTTGCAATCGGCCCTGGACAACTTGTCCAGCCAACTCTGACATAGGACGCTGCATGACCGATCACGCCCTGCTGCTGGTCAACCTGGGTTCCCCTGCTTCCACCTCGGTGGCCGATGTGCGCCGCTACCTCGACCAGTTCCTCATGGACCCGTATGTGGTCGACCTTCCCTGGCCGCTGCGGCGCCTGCTGGTGTCGCTGATCCTGATCAAGCGGCCGGAGCAGTCGGCACACGCCTATGGCTCGATCTGGTGGGACGAGGGCTCGCCGCTGGTAGTGCTGACCCGGCGCCTGCAAGCGGCAATGGTCGACCACTGGCCCCACGGCCCGGTGGAAATCGCTATGCGCTACGGCCAGCCGGCCTTGCCTGACGTGCTGGAACGGCTTGCGCAACAAGGTGTGCGCAAGGTGACCCTGGCCCCGCTTTATCCACAGTTCGCTGACAGCACGGTGACCACCGTGATAGAGCAGGCCAGGCAGACCATCGACAAGCAGCGGTTGCCGCTGCAGATGCGCGTGCTGCAACCGTTCTACCAACACCCGGCGTACATCGAGGCGCTGGCCGCCAGCGCCCGTCCTTACCTGGAGCAGCCGTATGACCACGTACTGCTCAGCTTCCACGGCCTGCCGGAACGACACCTGAAGAAGCTGTTCCCGAAAGGCAGCCGCCACGACCTGCGGGCTGCCGATTGTTGTCATGATGCATCCAGCGAAGTGCGTGCGGTTTGCTACCGTGGGCAGTGCCTGGCCACGGCCAGGGCTTTTGCGCAGAGCATGGGCATTGCCGAGGGTAAATGGTCGGTATCGTTCCAGTCGCGACTGGGCCGGGACAAGTGGATCGAGCCCTACACCGAGACGCGGCTGGATGAACTGGCCAAGGCCGGGGTGAAGAAGTTGCTGGTGATGTGCCCGGCGTTTGTCGCTGATTGCATCGAGACGCTGGAAGAGATCGGCATGCGTGGCAGCGAGCAGTTTGTCGAAGCCGGTGGGCAGGAACTGGTGCTGGTGCCTTGCCTGAATGACCACCCGGAGTGGGTGAGGGTGTTGGCCGATATGTGCAAGAACGCTTGAATAGCTGGGGCCGCACAGCGGCCCCAGGATCTCAAGGCATCGGATCATCCAGCTTCTTGTGCTTCCAACCATCATTGCCCGGCAGGATCAGGTTCAGGGCGATCGCCACGATGGCGCACAGGGCAATGCCCTTCAGGCCCCAGTCGTCCGGGCCATCGCCGCTGCCGATGAGCACGCCGCCGATACCGAACACCAGGGTCACCGAGACGATCACCAGGTTGCGCGCTTCGGCCAGGTCGATCTTGTGGCGGATCATGGTGTTCATGCCCACCGCTGCGATCGAGCCGAACAGCAGGCACAGGATGCCGCCCATCACCGGCACCGGGATGCTCTGCAGCAGCGCACCGAACTTGCCGATGAAGGCCAGGGTGATGGCGAAAATCGCCGCCCAGGTCATGATCTTCGGGTTGTAGTTCTTGGTCAGCATCACCGCGCCGGTCACTTCGGCGTAGGTGGTGTTGGGCGGGCCGCCGAACAGGCCGGCTGCGGTGGTGGCCAGGCCGTCACCCAGCAGGGTGCGGTGCAGGCCGGGTTTCTTCAGGTAGTCACGGCCGGTCACGCTGCCGACTGCGATCACCCCGCCGATGTGCTCGATCGCCGGTGCCAGGGCAACCGGGACGATGAACAGGATGGCCTGCCAGTTGAACGCCGGCGCGGTGAAGTTGGGCAGCTCCAGCCAGGGGGCGGCGGCGATTTTGGCGGTATCGACCACGCCAAAGGCGAACGACAGGGCAAAGCCTACCAACACGCCGGCAATGATCGGCACCAGGCGGAAGATGCCTTTGCCGAACACGGCGACGATCAACGTGGTCAGCAGGGCGGGCATCGAGATCATCATCGCGGTCTTGTACGGCAGCAGCACACTGCCGTCCCCGGCCTTGCCCATGGCCATGTTCGCAGCGATCGGTGCCATGGCCAAACCGATGGAAATGATTACCGGGCCGATTACGACCGGTGGCAACATGCGGTCGATGAAACCGGTGCCCTTGATTTTCACCATCAGGCCCATGAAGGTGTAGACGAAGCCTGCGGCCATCACGCCGCCCATCGTTTCGGCCAGGCCGAACTGGCCCTTGGCGAGGATGATCGGGGTGATGAAGGCAAAGCTCGAGGCCAGGAACACCGGTACCTGGCGGCCGGTGACCAGCTGGAACAGCAGAGTGCCGATGCCGGCGGTGAACAACGCGACGTTCGGGTCGAGGCCGGTGATCAATGGCATCAGCACCAGCGCGCCGAACGCCACGAAGAGCATCTGCGCGCCCGAAACGACCTGGCGCCAGAGCGGGTCGTTGAAGCCGTCCTGCATGGTCAGGCGTCCTTTTGCTTGGTGCCGAAGATCTTGTCACCGGCATCGCCAAGGCCAGGCACGATATAGCCGTGCTCGTTCAGGCGCTGGTCGATCGACGCGGTGTAGATCTGCACGTCCGGGTGGGCTTTTTCCACCGCTTCGATGCCTTCCGGCGCGGCCACCAGGACCATGGCACGGATTTCCTTGCAGCCGGCCTTCTTCAGCAGGTCGATGGTGGCGACCATCGAACCGCCGGTGGCCAGCATCGGGTCGATGATCAGGGCCAGGCGCTGGTTGATGTCCGGGGCGAGCTTTTCCAGGTAGGTGTGGGCTTCGAGGGTTTCTTCGTTGCGGGCAACGCCGACCGCGCTGACCTTGGCCCCCGGGATCAGGCTGAGCACCCCGTCGAGCATGCCGATGCCGGCGCGCAGGATCGGCACCACGGTAATCTTCTTGCCAGCGATCTTTTCAGCCTGCACCTTGCCGCACCAGCCGTCGATCTCGTAGGTTTCCAGCGGCAGGTCCTGGGTCGCTTCGTAGGTCAGGAGCGCGCCGACTTCCTGGGCGAGTTCGCGAAAATTCTTGGTGCTGATATCGGCACGGCGCATCAGGCCGAGCTTGTGGCGGATCAGCGGATGGCGGATCTCACGAGTGGGCATAGGGGGCTCCGAAAGGCGGGCAAAAAAACCGGGCTAGATTAATCTATTCAACCTGTGCTGTCGTCTGGTCATTTTGGACGTTAGTCCATAAATGCTTGATCTGTGACGAGCGGATGCGTACCTTTGCCCGCTTTTCCAAAGTGCCACCCGGAGAGCGCCATGTCCGCCGATCTCGAGCATATCCGTCAAGTCATGCATGAGGCTGACTGCCTGTACACCGAAGCCGAAGTCGAAGCGGCCATCGCCAAAGTCGGCGAGCAGATCTGCAAGGACCTGCACGACAAGAATCCGGTGGTGTTCTGCGTAATGAACGGCGGCCTGATCTTTTCCGGCAAATTGCTGACCCACCTGCAGTTCCCGCTGGAGGCCAGCTACCTGCACGCCACCCGCTACCGCAACCAGACCAGTGGCGGCGAGTTGTTCTGGAAGGCCAAGCCGGAAGTTTCGTTCATTGACCGTGACGTGCTGATCGTCGACGACATTCTCGATGAAGGCCATACCCTCAGCGCCATTATCGAGTTCTGCAAGCACGCCGGCGCGCGCTCGGTGCACACTGCAGTGCTGATCGACAAGGACCACGACCGCAAGGCCAGCCCGGACCTCAAGGCCGACTATGTGGGCCTGCCCTGCGTCGACCGTTACATCTTCGGATATGGCATGGACTACAAAGGTTACTGGCGCAACGCCAACGGCATCTTCGCCGTCAAGGGGCTGTAACCATGTGCCAGCCTGCGTTCATCGACCAAGCGTTGTTCGCCGGGCTGGCCGCGCAGGCTGCTGCCAATCCACGCCGGCGTCAGCACCATAACTTCCACGAGATGGAAGAACCCTGCCACCGCATGGCAGCGGGGTTGCAGCCAAGCACTTACATCCCGCCGCATCGGCACCTGAGCGACGACAAGGCGGAAACTCTGATCGTGCTCAAGGGGCGCCTGGGCCTGCTGCTCTTCGATGAGCAGGGCGCGGTGACCGGCAAGCGGATATTGCAGGCTGGCGGCGACTGCCTGGGCGTGGACCTGGCGCCCGGCACCTACCATGGGTTGGTGGTACTGGAGCCGGACAGCATCCTGTTCGAGTGCAAGGCCGGTCCGTACCGCCCGGTGGGCGAGGGCGAACATGCGCACTGGGCACCGCGCGAGGGTGACGGGCGCGTTGCCGAGTACCAGGCCTGGATGCTTGCGCAGTTCGATTGATGTGGCCGCCCCTGGCCCAAACCCAGCATGCTAGAGTGCCCCTTCATACAAGGAGCCTCACATGCGTGCGTTTCTTCCCGTTCTGCTGGCGGTCAGCCTGCCACTCGCCGCCGCACCGCTGCACAGCCAGTTCCTGCCACCTGACGACCAGGCCCTGCGCCAGGAAGCGCCGACCGGCCAGCAATTGCTGCAAGTGACCGATTATTCGGTGGTCGTCGGGGCCCAGCGCCAGTCCGACCAGCAGCCGATCCCGATCACTTCATCATTGCAGGTGCGCCTCAAGGGCAAGCCACTAAACAAGGGCGCCACCATTGCCCAGGTGCTGCTGACCTTCGACGGGGAAGCGGCGAAGAGCCTGAAGAAGCCGGTGTATGACGAGAAGACCCGCACCCTGAGCCTGAATTACCCGGTCAGCGACTACCGGGTGATCATGGACCTGCTGCGCAACGAGACGCTGTATGTGCAGTTCCTCACCTACGGTAACGGCCATATCTGGGCCGACCTGCACACCGGCACCGTACGTACGCGTTGAGGCGCGCGGCCTGCGGGGGGTACACTGCCGGCCTTCGAAATTCCGTGATGGTCCAGTTGGAGTCGGCAATGCGTAAAGACAAGAAACAGGTAATCGGCGACGAAATCAGCGACGACTACATCAAGACGTTCCTGCAATTCGAGCCCGCCGACGGGGTGACCTCGCCGTCGCTGCACAAGCTGGTCAAGGCCTACCGCGGCCTGCGTGTCGATGACTTCGAACGCTTTATCGGCTTCTTCGTCGAAGCGGGCCTGGACCTGGATGGCAAGGACGAGCACGGCAAGACCTTCGTCGAGCAGATTGCCGACCAGCGCAATGCGGCGGAGTACCTCGAGATCATCGCCAAAGCCCGTGGCTGATAAAGGTCCAGGCACAAAAAAACGCCCCGAGGGGCGTTTTTTCGTTACCGGTCAAGTCAGGCGTAATGCTTGGCCGCCGGGCTGCTCTCCACCAGGTCCAGCGCCACGTCGTTGTCGGCACTGATCTTGTGGTACAGGGCAGCGTCGGTCGCCAGGGTCTTCTCGCGAGCCGGGAAGATTTCCTTGAGCTTGGCAGCCCAGGCACCTTTGGCCTGCTCGGGGAAGCAGCGCTCGATCAGTTCCAGCATGATCGACACGGTTACCGAAGCACCCGGCGATGCGCCGAGCAGTGCGGCCAGACTGCCGTCCTGGGCCGAAACCAGCTCGGTACCGAACTGCAGCACACCGCCTTTCTTCGGGTCTTTCTTGATGATCTGCACACGCTGGCCAGCCACTTCCAGGCGCCAGTCTTCGGCCTTGGCCTGTGGGTAGAAGCGACGCAGGGCCTCCAGGCGCTGTTCCATCGACTGCATCACTTCACTGACCAGGTACTTGGTCAGGTCCATGTTGTCGCGGGCCACGGCCAGCATCGGGCCGATGTTACCCATGCGCACCGACAGGGGCAGGTCCATCAGCGAACCGTGCTTGAGGAACTTGGTGGTGAAGCCGGCGTACGGCCCGAACAGCAGTGATTTCTTGCCGTCGACCACACGGGTGTCCAGGTGCGGTACCGACATCGGCGGGGCGCCGACCGCAGCCTGGCTGTAGACCTTGGCCTGGTGTTGCTTGACGATTTCCGGGTTGTCGCAACGTAGCCACTGGCCGCTGACCGGGAAGCCACCGAAGCCTTTGCTTTCCGGAATGCCAGACATCTGCAGCAGTGGCAGGGCCGCGCCACCGGCGCCGAGGAAGACGAAGCGAGCGTCCACTTCGCGGCTGCCGCCGCTGTTCACGTCCTTGATGCTCACGGTCCAGCCGCTGCCGTTACGGCGCAGGCCGACGACCTTCTTGCTGTACTTGACCTGTGCATGCTCGGCGTCGCCCAGCAGCTTGAGCAGCTTGTTGGTCAGTGCGCCGAAATTGACGTCGGTGCCCTTGAGGACGCGGGTGGCGGCGATGCGCTGGTCGGCCGGGCGGCCTGGCATCATCAGCGGCATCCATTCCTTCATCAGCGCCTTGTCTTCGGTGTATTCCATGTCGGCGAAGGCATGGTGCTGCTTGAGCAGCTCGAAGCGCTTCTTGAGGAAGGCAATACCCTTGTCACCCTCGACGTAGCTCAGGTGCGGGACAGGGTTGATGAAAGCACGCGCCGAGCCGAAGTTGCCCTTCTTGCTCAGGTAGGCCCAGAACTGGCGCGAGACCTCGAACTGGGTGTTGATGTGCACGGCCTTCTTGATGTCGATGCTGCCATCGGCGGCCTGCGGCGTGTAGTTAAGCTCGCACAGGCCGGCGTGGCCGGTACCTGCGTTGTTCCAGGGGTTGGAGCTTTCCGCGGCTCCGGAGTCCATCGCCTCGACGACCTCGAGTTTCAGGGTCGGGTCGAGCTCCTTGAGCAGTACGGCCAGGGTGGCACTCATGATGCCCGCGCCTACCAGTACCACATCAACCGATTCGTTCTGCGCCATTTAACGCGTCTCCACAATCTACAGCTACCTAATTGACAGCATAGGACCTGGGGTCACCAGGATCGCCATGTCCGACTTATCGCAGTTCTTGCAACTTCCGCGGGCACCGCCAATCAGTCTTCGGGTTCGCTATTGAACGCCGTTTGCCACGGGTGCGGCAATTCGACTTATGGTCAAGGTGTCGTGCGTGCGTTATGGAACGGCTCAGATGCTCATCCGGGATGAGCGCATTTGCCGCCTGTTCAGGGCTGTTCGGGACACATCTGCCGCTTTTGCACATGCCAGACTGTTCATTTGCTCGCCACACTCTTGTGAAGTTGTGAAAACCGTTTTTTCACGCTCTTTTGGAGACGTGAACCTCAAAAGGGGGCTGCGCGATGGCAACCCGCAGGTTCATGCAGTGTGAAGGGCCGGAAAGCAGGCACGACAGCCGATGCAAGACCTGAGTGGAAGGCTCTCTGTGGGCGAAGCGGTGAAGTTGCCGGGGTCAATCGGCGATGCGGGGCCCGATCAGGAGACGTCCTTATAATCGGGGGGAGATTATAGCGATGTCGCGCGCAGAAATGTCGCCATTCGTGGTTTTTATTGCAGCGTTTGTCAGGCCGCGAGGATGCGCTGGTGCCAGCGGCGGCTTGCTCGTGCGCAAACCCGGGCGCTGGCGGGCAGCTCGCGGCCCAGCCAGGCGAGCTGGATTTCCTCGACCCGGACCCAGCCGCTGCCGCTGGGCGCCTGGCTGCATTGCTTGAAGGCCAGGCATTTGCCGTCGGCGTCGAGGTGGGCATAGGCGTTGTGGCGCGGGCGTCGGAAGAGCAGGGTCCAGAGCGAGGCCATGGCAGCAGGTCCTGTGCGTTAGGGCTTGGCGCTAGGATAAGGGCGTGGCGATGAAACGATTGTGACAAGCGGGCCGGACCGATGACTGGTCGATGTGTCGCTGGGTATACTGTGGGCCTTCGCCGCATTTTCTGGAGTAACGCGCATGTTGCAACGTCTGTTGTTCGGTTTGATCGCCGTGGCCAGTCTCAGCCTGGTTGGTTGTGCCCACAGCCCGCAACAACTCAACCCGCAACCCACGCTCAAGGCCCAGCTTGCCCCGGTCGGCCATGGCCAGCCGGTCGTGGTCCGGGTCGTTGATGGCCGGGCGTCGCAGTCCCTGGGCACTCGTGGTGGCATGTACCCCGAAACCAGCACCATCAGCGTCAGCGGTAACGACATCGTGCCCAAGCTACAGGCCCAGGCCGAAGCCGCAGTGCGCCTGCTCGGCTTTACCCCGACGCCGAATGCCTACAACGCGCCGAAGCTGACCGTAACCCTGGCCGAATTGAAGTACCAGTCGCCGAAAGACAACCTGTACGTCACCGAGGCGACCATCGGCGCTACCTTCCGTGCTGACGTTGCCAATGGCGGCCGCAGCTACAGCGGCCGTTACGGTGCTTCGCTGGACCAGCGTTTCGGCATGGCGCCGAACCAGGAGACCAACAACCAGTTGGTGGGCGATGTGCTGAGCGATGCCCTGACCCGCCTGTTCAAGGACCCGACCATCGGGCAGGTGCTGGGGCAGTAAGCCTCTAGCCGCATGAAGAAAACCCGCTGCCTGTGTTTCAGGTAGCGGGTTTTTTGTTGGCTGTACTTTTCGCGGGTTCAGCCGCGAAGAGGCCGGCCCAGGCTTACGCAGCTTCTATCCGGAAATCCAGCACGCTGAAGCCGGTATGGGTATCGATATCCGGCAGGCTCTCATGCGCATGCCCGCCCAATGCGCAATACACCAGCCATTGGCGGTCCTGCACGTTGATGGCAAAACCATCGATCAGCGCCTGTTGGTCATCGTTCTGGGTAACCAGATAGAGGCGGTCCTGGTTTTCGGCGTGCAGCATGAACAAGCTCCGGATCATGGAAAGGCCGACAGGATGGCCTGTTCAGATGACGAGCAGGTGACAGATGAAATTTAATGACACTTTGTCGCCCGGGCGGGGCGTCAGGGCTTGACTTGGGTAGAATGCGGGCCTTTGCCGTCGCTCACACCGAGGTTGCGTGATGTCCTTGCAAGTGCTCTGGGGGTTTCTGGCCGCCCACCCGACCAAGCTGATCAATCTGCTGGCGCTGCTGCTGACCTGCCCGGGCGGGTTGCTGCTGCACAGTGCACGGCGCCGCGAGGCGGAAACCCGCGAGATGCTGGCGCTGGAGGATGTGCTGGTCGATGCATTCGACCTGCGGGTACCGCGGTATTTCTATATTCTTGGTTTTTCGTGCCTGGCGATGGCTTTGCTGCTGTCCTGGCTCAGTACCTGGGTCTGATTTCGGGGCTGCAAAGCAGCCCCGGCGTGCCATCAGGCAACCGATGCCTGCTGCCTGACCTGATACTGGTTACGCACCGGCGTCGCATACTGCAACACCAGGTACGGCCGCTGCTCTTCAGGGCAAGCCTCCAGGCGGCGTTGCCATTCCTCCCTGGCGCGGGCCAGTTCATCAGCCGGGAATACCTTTTCGGCATTCGGCACCTGCAACGACTCATCCTTGCCGTCCCACATCGCATACGCCAGGTAATGGACCGGGAACAGCCGGTAGCCACCGAGGATCTGACGGTCGATTTCCGCGGCCAGTTGCTTGGTGTCCTCGTAGTACTCGGTCACCGGTGGGGCGAAATTGATATGTACCCTGCCTTTGTAGCCGGTAATACCCTTGGCGATGCTGTTGTCGTCCTCGCCCGGTGCCTTCTTGTAGGTGCCGGTGGTGGCGCGGATATAGAGCTCGCGGGCCTTGGCCTGGTCGCACGGGTCGTATTCGTAGCTGATCGACACCGGCGTCAGGTTCAGGCTCTGGATCACTGCGCCGAACGGTTCGTCCTTGCGGCTCATGTGGAACATCTTGAGGATCGCCGAATCGGTGCGATCGTCACCGTCCTTGGCACGGCCTTCGGCCTGGGCGATCCAGATCGACGTAACGTCGTTGCGGATCGAGTGGTTGATGTACGCCGAAAGCAACTGGTAGGCGGCCAGTTTCTCGCGCCGCCCACTGATAGAACGGTGCACGATGAAGCTCTTGTTCAGGCGCATCATGTCGCTGACAAAGGGTTTCTGCAGCAGGTTGTCACCGATGGCGATGCGCGGCGTGGGCAGGCCAGCGTGGTACACCGCGTAGTTGACGAAGGCCGGGTCCATGACGATGTCGCGGTGGTTGGCCAGGAACAGATAGGCAGTGCCGGCCTTGAGCTGCTCGACGCCAGAGTAGGTGACGCCGTCGGTAGCGCGATCGATGGTCTGGTCGACGTAGTACTCGACTTTGTCCTGCAAGGTCGAGACACAGGTAACACCGGCGAATTCCTTGCGCAGGCGGCGGGCGATCAGCGGCTTGAGCAGCCAGCCCAGGGCGCCGGCCGCACGCGGGAAGCGGAAGTGCGTGAGGATATCGAGGAATGCCGGGTCGCTGAGCAGGCGTGCCAGAACGGCAGGGACCTCAGCGTCGTCGTACGGTCGGATGGCATCGAATTCGCCCATCATGCTCTCTTGTTGGAAACGGCTAGGGTAATAAGGTAGGGACGGGCTCCGAAAAACGGCTCGGACGCACGCAGGCCCTGTAAACAGACCGGCAATTATACGCATAAGTCACTGCGGAGACCGCGATGCTGGAAACCGACTTCTACGATTGCCCTTATTGTGGCGAACGGGTGGAAACTACCGTCGACCTGTCTGCTGGCGACCAGGTCTATACCGAGGATTGCCAGGTGTGTTGCCAGCCTGTGGTGTGCATTCTGCAGGTGCATGGTGACGAATGGTTGCTCGAAGTCCGCCGTGAGGATGACACCTGATGCAGCGCATCTACGAACCGGAAAGCCTGCTCGAGGCGGAAATGCTGGCGGGTATGCTCGCCAGCGAAGGGGTCGAGGTGCACGTGGTTGGCCGTGACCTGGTTGGTGCCGCCGGTGAACTGCCCCTGCAAGGCCTGTTGGGGCTGGCTGTGGTCGATGAGCAGGCCGAATACGCACGACAGCTGATCGATGCGTACAATGACGCCCAGCCACTGGTTGGCGACGAACCGGAGAGTTTCCCCGGTACCTTGATCTGCTAGGTTCTGAATTCGCCCATGTGTGGACGTTACGCGCTGTTTCGCTGGCCCCAGGCGCTGACCTGCCTACCGGGCTTTCCTGCCGGGCAACCGGCTCAATGGAACATCTCGCCCGGAGCTTCGGTGCTGATCCAGCGCCAGTTGGACGGCCAGTTGCAACTGGCCAAGGCGCGCTGGGGGCTGACCCCGGCCTGGCTCACCGACCTGTCCCGCACCCCTGCCCATGCCCGCGCCGAGACGCTGGCCGAACAGCCGATGTTTCGCGATGCGTTCCGCCAGCGGCGCTGCCTGATGCCGGCCAACGGTTTCTACGAATGGCGTGGCAGTGTGCGCAAGCGCCCGTATTGGTTGACCCCAGGGGAGGGCGCATCGCTATACTTCGCCGCCGTGTGGGAGGCTTACCCGGTGCAGGACCAAGTGTGGCTGAGCTGTGCAGTGGTGACCCAGGCGGCAATGAACCAGCGCCGGCCGCTGATCCTGGACGAAGCAGGGCAGGCGGCCTGGCTTGACCCGGGCACGCCACTGACGCGCCTGCACGAGCTGCTGGCCAGCCCGTCGGCACAGTTGCGTGAGCGGGCATTGGCCAACTTTGTCAATGATCCGAAGCTGGACGCCCCGGAGTGCCTGACCCCGGCCTGATGGCCTGTCTGCACCCCGAGTTTTCGGGCTTCAGTGTGAAATCTTCTCTACGGCTATGGCGGCCCACAGGCCAGTCAGCCTAGGATACGGCGCATGTAGGAAAGGGAGTGTTTTCATGCGTAAGTCTTTTGTCGTCAGCCTGTTGAGTGCTGGCATCCTGCTAGCCGGCTGCCAGGCGGTGAATACCACCAGCGGCGGTGCTGTCGGCGTCGAACGCCAGCAATACATGTTCAGCATGCTTTCGGCCGATGAGGTCAACCAGATGTACGCCCAGTCGTACCAGCAGACCCTCGGCGAGGCGTCCAGCAAGGGTGTGCTCGACAAGTCCAGCGCCGATGCCAAGCGCGTGCAGGCCATCGCCAACCGCCTGATCGCTCAGACACCCAAGTTCCGTCCGGACGCCGCGCAGTGGGACTGGCAGGTCAACGTGATCAAGAGCGATGAACTCAACGCCAACTGCGGCCCGGGTGGCAAGATCATCGTTTATACCGGGCTGATCGACCAGCTCAAGCTCACCGACGCGGAAATCGCGGCGGTGGTCGGCCACGAGATCGCCCACGCCTTGCGTGAACACAGCCGCGAGGCAATGTCCAAGGCGTACGGTGTGGAAATGGCCCGCCAGGGTGCTGGTGCCATCTTTGGTCTGGGCCAGAGCAGCATGGCCCTGGCCGACACCGTGGTGAACTATGCCATGACCCTGCCCAACAGCCGGGCCAACGAAAACGAGGCCGACCTGATTGGCCTGGAGCTCTCGGCACGTGCCGGTTACGACCCGAATGCCGCGATCACCCTGTGGAACAAGATGACCAAGGCTTCCGAAGGTGCACCGCCCGAGTTCATGAGCACCCACCCGGCGTCGGAGAGCCGTATCGCTTCGCTGCAGGCGGCGATTCCGAAGGTGATGCCGCTGTATCAGGCGGCCAGGAAGTAATTGCTGGTCATGGGGCCGCGAAGCGGCCCCGCCTTCCAGGTTATCCCACCCAGCCACTGGCCTTCATCGCCGAATAAACGGCCACGATCGCCAGCACGAAGAACGCCGTCGCCGCCAGGCGACGGATCAGCGTCAGCGGCAGTTTGTCGGCTGCGAAATTACCTGCCAGCACCACCGGTACGTTGGCAATCAGCATGCCCAGGGTAGTGCCGATGATGACCATGATCAGGTGCGGATACTGAGCTGCCAGCATCACCGTGGCGACCTGGGTCTTGTCACCGATTTCTGCCAGGAAGAACGCGATCAGCGTCGTCAGGAACGGCCCGAAGCGGCGCGCGGGGCTCTCGTCATCATCCATCTTGTCCGGCACCAGGGTCCACAGTGCAGTGGCGGTAAAGCTCGCGGCCAGCACCCAGTGCAAAGCCGAATCGCTGAAGAAGCTGCCGACCCACGCTCCCACGGCACCGGCCGCAGCATGATTGGCCAGGGTCGCCGCGATGATGCCGGCGATGATTGGCCATGGCTTGCGGAAGCGGGCAGCGAGAATGAGCGCGAGCAGTTGCGTCTTGTCACCAATTTCGGCGAGCGCAACGATTGCGGTGGGGACCAACAGAGATTCCAGCATCAGGATTCCTACGGGGGCGGGTCGACACGGCTATGACACGTACAGCCTCCCCGCCCCGGGTAAGGTGTGCGTGTCATAGGTCTTGTCAAACCCCTGGATCCGTCTATGCGGATCTCGCCATGCAGGCTGCATGGTGGGTCGCACGCGCCATGGTCTGTGGACCAAGTATGTTGACGCGCACCGGGCGAGCTGGGCGCTCGCGGGAGACTACTCCCCTAGGACGGTGCGGATTCTGCCTAGGCAAAACGCATTCGGCAAGCGCTGTTTTTATCCACGTGTTGCCCGGTAGATGCGAAACCCGTCGGCTTCGTCGCGCACCTGGCAGTTGCCCAGCGCACCTTCGATCAGCGGTTGGTAGCGCAGGAAGCTGTTGGCGACCAGGCGCATTTCACCACCTTTTCGCAGATGAATTGCGGATTTTTTCAGCAGGTTTTCCGAGGCCTGGTAGTTGGTGTGAACCCCGCTGTGGAACGGCGGGTTGCTCAGGATCAGGCTTAGCTCGGTGGGTGCCGCGTCGATGCCGTCGCCGCTGATCACTTCGCCTTCCAGGCCATTGGCCGCCAGGGTCAGGCGGCTGGCGGCCACGGCGAAGGCATCCACGTCCAGCAGTGTCACGCGGCTTTGCGGATAACGGCGTTTGACCGTGGCGCCGAGCACCCCGGCGCCGCAGCCGAAGTCCAGCACATGCCCGCTCGGCAGGCCATCGAGGTGCTTGAGCAGCAGGGCAGTACCGCGATCGAGACGCCCATGGCTGAACACCCCGGGCAGGCTGACCACGTGCAACGGGCCGTCTTCCAGAGCGAGTTCGAAGCGTTCGGCCAGGCTTGCCAGGGGTTTGGCTTCTGGCGCCTGGGCGATGGTTACTTGCCACAGCTGGCAATGGCGGGCGCTGTCGAGTTTGCGCGGTTTGCCGAACGCCTGCAGCTGCCTGGCTGCGCCTTCGATGCCACCGCGTTTCTCGCCGACCAGGTACAGGTCGCGGCCGCCCAGGCGCGATGCCAGGGCATTGAGCAGGTAGGCCGCCAGTTCGCGGGACTTGGGCAGGAACAGTACGGCACTGTCGAAAGCCACCTCCGGCGGCTCGACCCCGTAGTGGCTACGGCCGGCGTAACGGCTTTCGAGCATGCCCTGATCGCCGGCATGCCAAGTCCATGCCTGGGCCTGGGGCAACTGGCCGAGCAGGCCGTCGGCTGGGGCGCCGGCGACCAGCAGCGGCCCCTGGAACAGCTCTGCCTGGCGGAGCAACACTTCACTGCGCGGGTCCATGGACGACGCCTCCTGAAAAAGTGGCGCAGTGTAGCAGAGCCGGGCGCCGCGCTCAGCTGACCACGCGGCGCGGCTGCCCGGCGAAGAAGGCCTGGGCGTTCTCGCTCAGCTGGCCGACGATGCGCTGGCGCGACTCCACTGCGCCCCAGGCGCTGTGCGGGGTGATGATCAGGCGCGGAATGCCGGGTTCAAGCAGCGGATTGCCGTTGATCGGCGGCTCCACGCTCAGCACGTCAGTGGCGGCGCCACCCAGGTGGCCGCTGCGCAGGGCATCGGCCAGCGCCTGCTCGTCGATGAGGCCGCCGCGAGCTGTGTTGACCAGCAGTGCGTTGGGCTTGAGCATGGCCAGTTCGCGGGCACCGAGCATGTGCCGGGTGTGCTCGTTCAGCGGGCAATGCAGGCTCAGGGCGTCGACGTGCGGCAGCAGCTCGTCCAGCGGCAGCCGGTCGGAGCGTTCCGGGCGGCCGGGGATCTGCCCGCTCAACACGCGCATGCCAAAGGCTTCGGCCAGCCGCGCCACCGCGCCGCCCAGCTCGCCGTGGCCGAGCAGGCCCAGGGTCTTGCCTTCGAGTTCGACGATGGGGAAGTCCAGCAGGCAGAACTGGCTGGCCTTGGCCCATTGGCCGTTGGCTACCGCCTGGTTGTAGTCGCACAGGCGGGTGGCCAGTGCCAGCAGCAGGGCGAGGGTGTGCTGGGCCACGGACGGTGTGCCATAGCCCTGGCAGTTGCATACGGTGATGCCTTGGGCACGGGCCGCCGCCAGGTCGACATTGTTGGTACCGGTGGCGGCGATCAGGATCAGTTGCAGTTGCGGGTTGGCGGCCAGCGTCGCGGCGTCGAGCATGACCTTGTTGCTGACCACCGCTACCGCGCCCTGCAGGCGTTCGGCGACCTGGTCCGGGCGGGTGGCGGCGTAGAGCTCGAATTCGTCGAACTGCTGCTTCAAGGGCGAGAGGTCGAGATCGCCCAGGTCCAGGGACTGGTGATCGAGAAACACGGCGCGACGCGGGCTGGGCATGGGGCTCTCCGGGGCAGGGCAGGGGATCGGTGTTCTGGGCCGCGAAAGGGCCCTCAAATCCTGAAGCTGTCGGCGCAGTGTCTAGCCCGCGGTTACCGCCCGTCAACGCCCGCCACTCATACCTTTGGCGCACAAATCATTCCTTCGGCTGATTTGGCCGTCACATTGGCGGACTACAGTAGTTGCCAGAGTTGCCCAGCCCGCCTTTTCCGAAAAGGGATACCCATGTTGCAGACCCGCATCATCAAGCCCGCCGAGGGCGCCTATGCCTACCCGCTGCTGATCAAACGCCTGCTGATGTCTGGCAGCCGCTATGAAAAGACTCGCGAAATCGTCTACCGCGACCAGTTGCGGCTGACCTATCCACAGCTCAACGAGCGCATCGCGCGCCTGGCCAACGTGCTGACCGAGGCGGGGGTGAAGGCGGGTGACACCGTGGCCGTGATGGACTGGGACAGCCACCGCTATCTGGAGTGCATGTTCGCCATCCCGATGATCGGTGCGGTTGTGCACACCATCAACGTGCGCCTGTCGCCTGAGCAGATCCTCTACACCATGAACCATGCCGAAGACCGCGTGGTGCTGGTCAACAGCGACTTCGTCGGCCTGTACCAGGCCATTGCCGGGCAATTGACCACTGTCGACAAGACCCTGCTGCTGACCGATGGCGCGGACAAGACCGCCGAGCTGCCCGGGCTGGTCGGCGAATACGAGCAATTGCTGGCCGCCGCCAGCCCGCACTACGCTTTCCCGGATTTCGACGAAAATTCGGTGGCCACCACTTTCTACACCACGGGCACTACCGGTAACCCCAAAGGTGTGTACTTCACCCACCGGCAACTGGTGCTGCACACCCTGGCCGAAGCTTCGGTGACCGGCAGCATCGACAGCGTGCGCCTGATGGGCAGCGACGACGTATACATGCCGATCACCCCGATGTTCCACGTGCACGCCTGGGGCATCCCCTACGTTGCCACCATGCTTGGCATGAAGCAGGTTTACCCGGGGCGCTACGAGCCGGAGATGCTGGTCAAGCTGTGGCGTGAGGAAAAGGTCACGTTCTCCCATTGCGTGCCGACCATCCTGCAGATGCTGCTCAACTGCCCGACCGCCCAGGGGCAAGGCTTCGGCGGCTGGAAGATCATCATTGGCGGCAGCGCGCTCAACCGTTCGCTGTACCAGGCCGCCCTGGCACGCGGCATCCAGCTGACGGCGGCGTATGGCATGTCGGAAACCTGCCCGCTGATTTCCGCCGCCCACCTGAACGACGAGCTGCAGGCCGGCAGCGAGGATGAGCGCGTCACCTATCGCATCAAGGCCGGCGTGCCGGTCCCGCTGGTGGAGGCGGCGATAGTCGACGGCGATGGCAACTTCCTGCCCGCTGACGGCGAAACCCAGGGCGAGTTGGTGCTGCGTGCCCCGTGGCTGACCCTGGGCTATTTCAAGGAACCGGAGAAGAGCGAGGAGCTGTGGCAGGGGGGCTGGCTGCATACCGGTGACGTCGCCACCCTGGACGGCATGGGCTACATCGACATCCGCGACCGCATCAAGGATGTGATCAAGACCGGCGGCGAGTGGATTTCTTCGCTCGATCTGGAAGACCTGATCAGCCGCCACCCGGCCGTGCGCGAAGTGGCCGTGGTGGGGGTGGCCGACCCGCAATGGGGCGAGCGCCCGTTTGCCCTGCTGGTTGTGCGTGAAGGCCAGGCCATCGACGCCAGGGCACTCAAGGAGCACCTCAAGCCCTTTGTCGAGCAAGGGCATATCAATAAATGGGCGATTCCAAGCCAGATCGCCATTGTTACTGAAATTCCCAAGACCAGTGTAGGCAAGCTCGACAAGAAACGCATCCGCCAGGACATCGTCCAGTGGCAGGCCAGCAACAGCGCCTTCCTTTCCACGCTATAACTGCCCTGCGGGTCGCGTTGCCTGGCACGCGACCCGCACCCTAGAGCGGTCTGGCCTTGCCAAACGGCGGAAATACGCCATCCTTTAGCACCGCCAGCGCGCCACCGACAGCACGCGGCTGCGCGTTGGCAGCACGGAGCGCAAATCACACTTTAGAGGGATCAAGCGCCTGTGCCTTGCTGGCTATAGTCGGGGCCAGGGGATTTTCAGGAATGGGGGTAGGCGACATGTGCAAGCCGTGTCGTCGCGGGCGCAAGCCTGCAATCCGGTTGCTCGGGCCGTTCTTGAAAGGACTCACTGCCATAACAAAAAAAGTACATGGAGTAGCGTCGATGAAATCTGCAAACCCGTTCTGGCGCCGGGCCAAGTTGCCCTTGGCCGTCAGCCTTGCTTCCACGCTCGCAAGTCCTGCTTTCGCTGTCAGTTTCAACATTGGTGAAATCGAAGGCCAGTTCGACTCGTCGCTCTCCATCGGCGCCAGCTGGTCGACGGCCAACCCCAACAAGAACCTGATCGGGGTGAACAACGGCGGCAAGGGCCTGTCGCAGACATCGGATGATGGCCACCTGAACTTCAAGAAGGGCGAAACCTTCTCCAAGATCTTCAAAGGCATCCATGACCTGGAGCTCAAGTACGGCGATACCGGTGTGTTCGTGCGGGGCAAGTACTGGTACGACTTCGAACTCAAGGACGAAGGCCGCGAGTTCAAGGACATCAGCGACTCCAACCGCAAGGAAGGCGCCAAGTCGTCCGGCGCGGAGCTGCTCGATGCCTTCGTCTACCACAACTATTCCATTGGCGATCAGCCGGGCTCGGTACGCCTGGGCAAGCAGGTGGTCAGCTGGGGTGAAAGTACCTTCATCGGTGGCGGCATCAACTCGATCAACCCGATCGACGTGTCGGCGTTCCGCCGTCCGGGGGCCGAGATCAAGGAAGGCCTGATTCCGGTCAACATGTTCTACATTTCGCAAAGCCTGACCGACAACCTGTCGGCAGAGGCCTTCTACCAGATCGAATGGGACCAGACGGTTGTCGACAACTGCGGCACCTTCTTCTCGCAGCCGGACATCATTGCCGACGGCTGTACGGACAACCTGCGTGTGCTCAACAGCAGCCGTACGGTGCCGGGCGCGGCGCAGCAGTTCCTGGCCAGCCGGGGCGTGAACATCAACGAAGAGGGGGTGATGGTGCGCCGTGGCGCTGACCGCGATGCGCGTGACAGCGGCCAGTTCGGCGTAGCGATGCGCTACATGTTCGAGCCGCTGGACACCGAATTCGGCGCCTATTTCATGAACTACCACAGCCGTGCGCCAATCTTCAGCGCCACAGGTGCACCGCCTTCCGTGTTTGGCGGGTTGAGCGCCCTGCCTGCACAACTGCGTGCGCTGGCACCGCTGATCGTGGCCGGCAATTCCGAGTACTTCGTCGAGTATCCCGAAGATATTCGCCTTTATGGCTTGAGCTTCTCCACCACTTTGCCCACCGGGACCGCCTGGAGCGGCGAACTCAGCTACCGCCCCAACGCACCCGTGCAGCTCAATACCACGGATATCCTGTTCGCCGGGGTCCGTCCGATTGGCGGCGCCTTGAGCAATGCTTCGTTGCTGAGCGGTACGCCAGGGCAGGACCTGCACGGCTATCGCCGCAAGGAAATCACGCAGTTCCAGACCACCCTGACGCACTTCTTCGACCAGGTGATGGGCGCCAGCCGCATGACGGTGGTCGGTGAGGTGGGTATCACTCATGTCGGCGGCCTGGAGAGCGCACACGATACCCGATACGGTCGTGACCCTGTATTCGGCCCCGGCCCGCTGCCATCCACCGGCGGTGCCAATACTTGCCAGGCGCTCAATGCCAGCACCATCGCGGGCGCAGGCGCTGGAGCCTCTACCGCCAACCTGTCTCGCAACTGCGAGAACGATGGCTTTACCACCAGTACTTCCTGGGGTTACCGCGCTCGGGTCATCTGGGACTACAACGACGTTTTCGCCGGGGTCAACCTGAAACCCAGCGTGGCCTGGTCGCATGACGTTTCCGGCTACTCGCCAGGCCCTGGCGCCAACTTCGAGGAAGGCCGCAAGGCGGTCAGCCTGGGCCTCGACGCCGAGTACCAGAACACCTACACGGCAAGCCTGTCGTACACCAACTTCTTCGATGGCGAGTACACCACCGTGGATGACCGTGACTTCGTCGCGCTCAGCTTCGGCGTGAACTTCTAAGCATACAGATCCAGGACGACACGACATGAACAAGACCAGAAGTCTGCTGAAGGCCGGTGTACTGGGCCTGTCCCTGCTGGCGACCAGCGTCATGGCTGCGGTATCCGCCGACGAGGCGGCCAAGCTGGGCAGCACCCTGACCCCGATGGGCGCCGAAAAGGCCGGCAACGCCGACGGTTCGATCGGCCCATGGGAGCCGTTGTCGAAGAGCGCCGGCAGCGCCGACGGCAGGGGCTTCCTGTCCGACCCGTACGGCAGCGAAAAGCCGCTGTTCACCATCACCGCGCAGAATGCCGACCAGTACAAGGACAAGCTCTCGCCGGGCCAGCTGGCCATGCTCAAGCGCTACCCGGACACCTTCAAGATTCCGGTATACAAGACCCATCGCGGTTCCACGGTACCGGCTGACGTGTTCGCCGCCATCAAGGAAAACGCCACCAAGACCACTTTGGTCGAAGGCGGCAACGGCTTGAACAACTTCCGCACCGCTGTGCCGTTCCCGATTCCGAAAAGCGGCCTGGAAGTGATCTGGAACCATATCACCCGCTACCGCGGTGGCAGCGTCAGCCGCCTGGTGACCCAGGCCACCCCACAGCAGAATGGCTCGTTCAACCCGGTGTACTTCTCCGACCAGTTCGTCTTCCGCGAAAGGATGAAGGACTACGACCCGAACAACCCGGGCAACATCCTGTTCTACTTCAAGCAGGAAGTGACTGCGCCTGCACGCCTGGCAGGGACCGTGCTGCTGGTGCACGAAACCCTCGACCAGGTGAAGGAACCGCGCAAGGCGTGGATCTACAACGCTGGCCAGCGCCGCGTGCGTCAGGCGCCGCAGGTGTCGTATGACGGCCCGGGTACCGCCGCCGATGGCCTGCGTACCTCGGACAACCTGGACATGTTCAACGGCGCGCCAGACCGCTATGACTGGAAGCTCGAAGGCAAGAAGGAGCTGTACATCGCTTCCAACGCCTTCAAGCTCGACGACCCCAAGCTCAAGTACACCGACATCATCAAGGCCGGGCACATCAACCAGGACCTGGCGCGTTACGAGCTGCGTCGCGTGTGGCATGTGGTCGCCACCTTGAAGCCGGGCCAGCGGCACATCTATGCCAAGCGTGACTTCTACATCGACGAAGACACCTGGCAGGCAGCGGTAATCGACCAGTATGACGGCCGTGGCCAGCTGTGGCGGGTGTCCGAGGCCCATGCCCAGCCGTACTACAACGTGGAGGTACCGTGGTACACCCTGGAGGCTATCTACGACCTGCAGTCGGGCCGTTACCTGGCCCTGGGCATGAAGAACGAAGAGAAACGCGCCTACGACTTTGGCTTCAGTGCCAGCAAGGCGGACTTCCAGCCAGCGGCATTGCGCCAGTCGGGTATTCGCTAGGTTGTGTAGTTCCACGCCCCGGCTTGCCGGGGCGTTTTTATTTGCCTGATCCGGCCTCTTTACAGGTAAGCCCGCCAAGAGGCCGGATCAGCCGATAAACCTGCTGAATACCTCACCAAACCCCCGCCCCAGCCCCTGTCCTTCAGCGTTGTTGCTTTTTGTCGTAGTCTTTTCCGGCCCAACTGCGCCCATTATCTTCAAATGCGCAGCATTACCCGCTAGTCTCGCAAACATCCATATCGCCGTAGTCTTCCAACCAGAACGAGCCGGCCATGACAGATCTGTCCCGTATGCATGGATTCACCAGCCAGGCCCTTGGCCTGCTGGGCGGGCGTTTCTTCCGGCCGCCCTTGCCGGACGGCCATGTACCGCGCCTGCGTCTGTGCGAGCGGCTGCAGGCCGGCCTCGGCGGGCGGCTGTTGCTGGTCAACGCCCCTGCGGGGTTCGGCAAAAGTTCGCTGGCCATCGAATTTTGCGAGGCGCTACCCGAACACTGGCGCAGCCTGTGGCTGGGCCTGAGCCAGCGCGATGCCGACCCTGGCCGTTTCCTCGAACGCCTGCTCGAAGGCTTGCAGCAGTATTGCCCGGCGCTGGGCGGCCAGGCCATGGGCCTGCTGAAGATGCGCCAGCGCCACCAGCCATTCGCCTTCGAGGAATGGCTCGATGGCCTGCTCGACGAGCTGGCGCTGTATCTGCAAACCGACACGCCGCTGTTGCTGGTGCTGGATGACTACCACCTGGCCCAAGGGCCGGTGCTCGACCGTTGCCTGCAGTTCTTCCTCAATCACCTGCCGCCCGGCCTGGTGCTGCTGGTCACCAGCCGCCAGCGCCCGGACTGGCACCTGGCGCGTCTGCGCCTGTCGCGGCAACTGGTCGAGCTCAATGAGCAGGACCTGCGCCTGACCGCTGAAGAGTCCTTGGCAGTGATCGGCCGTCAGCCCACCGGCCTGCGTGGCCAGGCCCTGGACAACCTGATCCAGCGCAGCGACGGCTGGGTGGCCGGGTTGCGCTTCTGGCAGTTGGCGGCCAGCGAGTCGTCTGACGAGCAGGCCCTGCCCCAGGCATTGCATGGCGGCGAAGGCCTGATCCGCGACTACCTGCTGGAAGAAGTCATCGACAGGCTACCCGTCGACGTGCAGGCCTTCCTGTACGACACGGCCTGCCAGGAGCGCTTCTGTGCCCCGCTGTGCGATGCCGTGCGTGGCCGCCACGACAGTGCCGCGATCCTGCAGTTCCTGCAGGCACACCAGGTGTTCCTGGTGCCGCTGGACGAACATGGCAACTGGTTTCGCTATCACCACTTGTTCTCCGACCTGTTGCGCAGCCGCCAGGCCAGCCAGCCGCTGGCAGCGCTGCAATTGCGCGCCAGCCGCTGGTTCGAAAGCCAGGGCCTGCTGGATGAAGCGGTGGAGCAAGCCCTGCGTGCCGGCCACCTGGATGTCGCCGCCAACCTGGTGCAGAGCCTGTCCGAGGAGCAGTTACTGGCCGAACAGAACGTCGGCATGTTGCTGCGCTGGAAGATGGACCTGCCCGACAGCCTGTTGATCAGCACGCCGCGGCTGATCGTACTGTACAGCTGGGCGTTGGGCCTGGCCTGCCAACTGGACGCGGCCGAGGAACTGGCAGGCTACCTCAGCCGCTTCCTGCCGGCGCCTTCGGCAACCGCGCAAAGGTCCATGCTGGCGCAGTGGCTGGCGCTCAGTGGTGTGATCGCCCGTGGCCGAGGCGACCGCGAGCGCACCCTGGCCTATTGCGCTGAAGCGCTGCAAAGCCTGCCGAGCAAGCGCTATGGGCAGCGCCTGGTGTGCCTGTCGACATTGTCCAACCTGGCGATTGCCGATGGCGATTTCTGGCGCGCCCGTGGCTGGAACCGCGAGGCCCTGGAACTGGCGCAGCGCGTCGGCAACCCCTTGTTCGAGGCCCTGGCCCATTATGACCGCGCACGGGTGCTGCACGCCCGTGGCGAGGTGCTGCGGGCACTGGACGAAGTGCGCCAGGGGCTGCAACGCCTGCAAGGGCTCTCGGCGCAGCGCCTGTATGCCGTGCGCGCGCGCCTGACCCTGTACGAGGGCTACCTGCTGGTCTCACGCCTGCAACCGGCTCAGGGCCGTGCACGCTTGCGTGCAGGACTGGGCGAGGCACGGGCGTGCCGTGATATCAGCGTGCTCATCGGCCACTGCGTGATCGCGACACTGGATGGCCGCGAAGGGCACTTTGCCGAGGCCTTTGCCGAACTGGCCGAGGCCGAGCGGCTGATGCACATCTGGGACGTTCCGCCGGTCTACTACCTGGCCATGATCACCCTGGTCAAGTGCGAGTTGTGGCTGGCCCAGGGGCGCTTGGACCTGGCCGAGTCCTGGTTGCTGCGCCTGGGCCAGACCTACGGCGGCGAACAACCGGCGGCGGCACCGGAATTCCACCCGTTGCTGCCACTGCACATCGCCTTGCAGCAGGCGTTGCTGGAACGCACCCAGTCGCGTGGCGACGACGCCGAGCAACGCCTGGCCAGCCTGGTCGAGCGCGGCCAGGCCAGTGGCGGCATGCTGCTGGCCGTCAACGCCCTGTGCCAATGGCTTGCCTTGTTGTTGGGCGCAGGTCGGGAAGGGCAGGCCGCCCAATTGTTGCCCAGGCTGTTGGAAGCCGCCCGTGGCGGCGTGCTGCAACCGTTTCAGCCGTTGCTGGAGCAGCACCCGCAGTGGCTTCACGAACACTTGCAGGCACGCGCCGCTTGCCCGGTGCAGGCCGAGCTGCTCAAGCGCCTGCCACAGATGCCCTGCACCGGTAGCGGCGAAGCGCTGAGCGGCCGTGAGTTGGCGGTACTCGAACTGATTGCCCAAGGCTGTTCCAACCAGCAGATCAGCGAGCGGTTGTTCATTTCCCTGCACACGGTGAAAACCCACGCCAGTCATATCAACAGCAAGCTGGGGGTAGAGCGGCGTACCCAGGCGGTGGCCAAGGCCAAAACCCTGGGGCTGCTGGCCTGAAACTGGCTGCGCAGGGCATTGCCCGCTAGCATCATGACCGCGGTCAGGCTCGCTGGCCGCCAATGCTCTACCCTCATCTTTTCCGACCAGCTGCCGATACAGCTATCGCTGGCATCGCTTCGCGCGATTTTTCAATTATTCCAAGGCAGGTCGTGTTGATGCTGCAGTACGGGCAAAAGAGCTTTCTGATCGTCGACGACTTTACCGACTTTCGCACGTCGACCCGGTCCATGCTGCGCGAGCTGGGTGTGCGTGATGTGGACACTGCCGACAGCGGCGAGCAGGCGTTGCGCATGTGCGCGCAGAAGCGCTATGACGTGATCCTGCAGGATTTTCACCTGGGCGATGGCAAGAAGAACGGCCAGCAGGTGCTCGAAGACCTGATCCTCGACAAGCACATCAGCCATGAGTGCATATTCATCATGGTCACGGCCGAGAGCAGCCAGGCCATTGTCCTCAGCGCCATCGAGCACGAGCCCGATGCCTACCTGACCAAGCCGTTCAACCGGGTTGGCCTGGCCCAGCGCGTCGAGAAGCTGTACCAGCGCAAGAACCTGCTGAAGCCGATCCTGCAGGCGCTGGACCGCGACCGCCCGGCCGAAGTGCTGGCTGCCTGCGCCGAACTGTGCAAGCGTGACCCGCGCCTGGCGCCGCTGTGCCTGCGTTATCGGGCCGATGCCTTGCGCAATCTCAATCGCTTCGAGGAACTGGAGAAATTTCTCAAGGCCATCCTCGCCAGCCGCCCGCAGCCGTGGGTGTACGCGGCACTGGGCAGCCTGATGCACAAGCGTGGCCAGGACGCCCAGGCGCAGGGGGTGTACGAGCAGGCGCTCAAGGCCTTCCCGATCATGCCGAGCCTGTACGATGGCATGGCCGAGGTGCTGGTAGCCCAGGGCGAAACCAGGCGTGCCCAGAGCATGCTGGAAGAAGCCGTGCGGCTATCGCCGTTGTCGGTGCGCCGGCAGTCGACGCTGGGCAAGCTGGCATTGGAAAACGAAGACTTCGAAAGCGCGTCGAAGGCGTTTCGCCATGCGGTGAACCAGGGCCAGAGCTCGCGCTACAAGGACCCCGAGAACAACCTCGGCCTGGTGCAGTCGCTGATGAGCAAGAATTCCGGCTTTGGCCTGGATGCGCGCACCCGGGTCGAGATCAATGCCACGCTCAGCGAGGTGGCCAAGGACAACCCCGAGGACCAGGGGCTGCAAGTGCGCGCGCGCATGATGAAGGCCGCCAGCCTGCAGCAGGCCGGCGACCCTGAAACGGCGGCCAAACTGACCGAGCAGGCTCTCCAGCGGCTGGACAAGATGAATCAGTTCTTCTCGGTCGATTCGGCCCTGACTGTCGCCGCACAGTTGCAGGCCATGGGCCAGGAAGCCGCCGCCATCGGCGTGCTGAAGGGCTGTGTGGAAAGCTATGGTGATGACCCCAAGGTCATGGAGAAGGTGGGCAAGCTGACCAGCGACCCGAGCGTGCTCAGCGCCATTACCGAAGCCGTCAGCCTCAATCGCCAAGGCGTGCGCAGTTACCAGGGGGGGCAACTCGGCGAGGCGTTGCAGCTGTTCCGCAAGGCGTTGGGCTTGCAGCCGAAAAACATCAGTATCGCCTTGAACACCGCCCAGGCGCTGCTGCGCATCGGCGGTGAAAACCCCCAGCCCGCGATCATGCAGGAATGCCGCGACGCCCTGACCAGCGTGGCCGGCATTCCCGCCAGCGACAACCGTTACGACCGTTACCGCAAATTGCACATTCGGGTGTTCGGCGCATGAATCAAGACAGCAAAGGGCTGGATTTCTCCACGGTGATCGCCTCCACCGTGCACGACCTGAAGAATTCCCTGTCGGCACTGATCCAGTCCCACAACCAGTGGATGGAGCGCTTGCCCGAGGAACTGCGCGGTGGTACCGAGCAGGGGGTGATGGAGCATGAGTTTCGCCACCTCAATGGCATGCTGGTGCAGCTGTTGGGGCTGTACAAACTGGATGTCAATCAGCTGCCGGTGTGCCCGGACTACCACGAGCTGGACGACTTCATCGAAGCCCAGCTGGCCGCACACGAGGAAGTGCTCAGGCACAAGGACATCCTCGCCACCTGGCGCGTCGACACCGACAACCCACTGGGCTTCTTCGACCGCGAACTGGTGGCTTCGGTGGTCGCCAACGTCATCACCAACGCCACCCGCTTCGCCGCTCATGCCTTGCTGATCACCATCGAGGAAGCCGACAACCAGCTGGCCATCTGCGTCAACGATGACGGGCCAGGTTATCCACAGCGCATGCTCGAACGCCAGGAGGAATTCATCCAGGGCATCGACTCGAGCACCGGCAGTACCGGCCTCGGCCTTTACTTTGCCGCACGCATCGCGGCGCTACATGAAAGCGGCGGGGTGCGTGGGCGCATCGAGATCGCCAATGGCGGGGCGCTCGGCGGGGGGCTGTTCAAACTGTTTTTGCCTTGAAACTGGCTGGGTTTGCATTTCGGACTGGCACGCGTGCAAACTCTTCCGATCTACCAGCTTCCGTATTTCCCATGCAGAATTCATCGTCAGCGCTTATCCGCGAAACCTTCCCCGTAGGGCCTCTGCAATGTAATTGCACCCTGATTGGCGACCCGCTGAGTAGAAAGGCCATCGTCGTCGACCCGGGCGGCGACCCGGAGAAAATCCTGGCCCGCCTGCAGGCCCATGGCCTGACGCTGGTGAGCATCATCCACACCCACGCGCACTTCGATCACTTCCTGGCCTCTGGCAAGCTCAAGGCGTTGACCGGTGCCACCCTGCACCTGCACAAGGGCGATCAGGCGCTGTGGGACAACCTGGAAATGCAGTGCCAGATGTTCGGCGTGCCATATACCCCGGTACCGGCGCCAGACCGCTGGCTGAATGACGACGAAGAGCTGGCCTGCGGCTGCGGCGTGGCTCTGCATACGCCAGGCCACACGCCGGGCTCGATGAGTTTCTGGTTTGCCGATGCCAAGCTGCTGATCGCCGGTGACACCCTGTTCCGTCGCGGCATTGGCCGCACCGATTTGTGGGGCGGCGACCAGCGGGCTATCGTGCGTTCGATCAAGGAGCGGCTGTACCGGCTGGATGAAGAGGCCGTCGTGGTGACCGGCCATGGGCCTGATACCCGGCTGGGCGACGAGATGCGCGAAAACCCCTTCGTGCGGGCCTGATGGCACATGAAGGCACTTTCACGGAATTTTTCGTTGCCTATGCAATCCAAGGCTGGCATAGATCCGTTTGCGATCTCTCGCATTCATGAATTCAGTAGGAGCTTGTCCATGTTCACCATGCGTCGTCTGATTATCGTCGCAACCGCCGCTGCCCTGATGACCGGCTGTGCCGGCCAGAACCCGTATGACAGCCAAGGTCAGGCGCAGGGTTCCACAGGGATGAGCAAGACCGCCAAGTACGGTGGCCTGGGCGCGCTGGCCGGCGCTATTGCCGGTGCCGCCATCGACCACAACAACCGCGGCAAGGGTGCGCTGATCGGCGCTGCTGCCGTGGGTGCCGCCGCCGCCGGTTACGGCTACTACGCCGACAAGCAGGAAGCCGAGCTGCGTGCGCAAATGGCCAACACCGGTGTGGAAGTGCAGCGCCAGGGTGACCAGATCAAGCTGATCATGCCGGGCAACATCACGTTCGCCACCGACTCGGCCAACATCGCGCCAAGCTTCTATTCGCCGCTGAACAACCTGGCCAACTCGTTCAAGCAGTTCAACCAGAACACCATCGAGGTGGTCGGCTTCACCGACAGCACCGGCAGCCGTCAGCACAACATGGACCTGTCCCAGCGTCGCGCGCAGGCAGTCAGCACCTACCTGACTTCGCAGGGCGTGGACGCCTCGCGTATTTCGGTACGTGGCATGGGCCCGGACCAGCCTATCGCCAGCAACGCCGATGCCAATGGCCGTGCGCAGAACCGTCGGGTGGAAGTGAACCTGAAGCCGATTCCGGGCCAGCAGTATGACCAGCAAGGCCAGGTTCAGCAGTATCCCTGATCGACCCTTGGGGCCGCCGCAAGGCGGCCCCAGCTTTTAGCGCGCCACGCTGGCCTGAATCGCCGTCAGGGCGATGGTATGCACGATATCGTCTACCTGGGCCCCACGCGGCAAGTCGTTCACCGGCTTGCGCAGCCCCTGCAGCATGGGCCCCAGGCTGACCCCGTCGGTACTGCGCTGCACTGCCTTGTGCGTGGTGTTACCGGTATTCAGGTCGGGGAACACGAACACCGTGGCACGCCCGGCCACCGGGCTGTCCGGCGCCAGCTCACGCGCAATCGCCGGGTTGGCTGCGGCGTCATATTGCAACGGCCCATCGATCAGCAGCTCCTGTGCCGCCCCCTGCGCCAGGCGGGTCGCTTCGCGCACTTTTTCGACTTCTTCATCGCTGGCCGAATCGCTTGAATAACTGATCATCGCCACGCGCGGTGCGATGCCGAAGGCCTGCGCCGATTCGGCACTCTGGCGGGCGATTTCGGCCAGTTCGGCAGCGCTCGGGTGCGGGTTCATCACGCAGTCGCCGTACACCAGCACCTGCTCGGGGAACAGCATGAAGAACACCGACGACACCAGGCTCGAGCCCGGTGCAGTCTTGATCAGCTGCAGGGCCGGGCGGATGGTGTTGGCGGTCGAGTGCACCAGGCCCGATACCAGGCCATCCACTTCATCCAGCGCCAGCATCATGGTACCGATCACTACCGGGTCTTCCAGTTGCTGCTCGGCCATTGGCGCGTTGAGGTTCTTGCTCTTGCGCAGCTCGACCATCGGCTCCACGTAGCGCCCGCGAATCAGTTCCGGGTCAAGAACTTCCAGGCCCGGTGGCAGGGTGATGCCCTGCGCGCGGGCCACCGCGTCGACCTCCTCGGGCTTGGCCAGCAGCACGCAGCGGGCGATGCCACGGGCCTGGCAGATGGCCGCAGCCTGTACCAACAGTGGCTCGGCGCCTTCCGGCAGGACGATGCGCTTGTTGGCCTGCTGCGCCCGCTGGATCAGCTGGTAGCGGAATACTGCCGGCGACAGGCGCAGTTCGCGCGGAGTTCCGCAACGCTGGTGCAACCAGGCGGCGTCGAGGTGGCTGGCGACGAAGTCGGTGATGAATTCGGCGCGCTCGCGGTCGTCCACCGGGATTTCACGGTTCAGCGAGTTGAGCTGGTTGGCGGTGTCGTACGAGCCGGTACTGACCGACAGAATCGGCAGGCCGGCCTGCAGGGCGCCACGGCACAAACCGAGGATGCGCGCGTCAGGCTTGCTGTCGCTGGTCAGCAGCAGGCCTGCCAGCGGTACGCCGTTGATCGCCGCGAGGCTGACGGCGAGGATGATGTCGTCGCGGTCGCCCGGGGTGACCACCAGCGTGCCCGAGGTCAGCAGCGGCACCGTGTTGGCCACGGTACGTGCGCAGATGATGATCCTGCTCATGCGTCGCTGCTCGTAGTCGCCGGCGTTGAGCACCTGGGCACCGAGCAGCTCGGCCACGTCGCGGGTGCGCGGGGCGTTCAGTTCCGGTTGGTAGGGGATGCAGCCGAGCAGGCGGAAGTCGTCGCCGCGCAGCAGCGGCGAGTGCTCGCGCAGGCGGGTAGAGAATTCCGCCATGCTCTCGTCGGTGCGCACCTTGTTGAGGATCACCCCGAGCACTTTCGGGTCCCGCGGACCACCGAACAGCTGCGCCTGCAGTTCGACCCGGCCAGACAGCTCGCTGAGCACTTCGTTTTCCGGTGCCGATACCAGGATCACCTCGGCATCCAGGCTCTTGGCCAGGTGCAGGTTGACCCGTGCCGCATAGCTGGCGTGGCGGGTAGGCACCATGCCCTCGACCACCACTACGTCGTTGCCGATGCAGGCTTGCTGGTACAGGCGGATGATTTCTTCGAGCAGTTCGTCCAGCTGGCCTTCGCCGAGCATCCGTTCGACGTGGGCCAGGCTCAGCGGTACCGGGGGCTTGATGCCGTGGGTGCGGGCGACCAGTTCGGTGGAGCGCTCGGGGCCAGTGTCACCCGGGTGCGGCTGGGCGATCGGCTTGAAGAAGCCAACCTTCAGGCCGGCGCGCTCCAGGGTGCGCACCAGGCCCAGGCTGATGGAGGTCAGGCCGACACCGAAGTCGGTCGGCGCAATGAAAAATGTCTGCATGCGTGCTTCTCGAAATAAGCGGTGCAAGAAATTAGCGGCCAAGGGTAGCGCTATCGGCCCCCTGTGCGCACCAGCCGCAAGCGAAAGGCTGGCCGATGTGCTGCGCGCGCCGAGCCGGGTCCAGCACCCACGGGCGAGCCTGCCACGGCGGCTGGTGGCGCAGATGCTGGGTATGGCCGCAGGACAGTTCGGCCACCCAATGGCCTTCTTCGTCCTGGTGAAAGCCGATGATCCGACTGATGGGCCGCTGCTCATCCGCAGCGCGGTCGCAATCGGACGATGGCTTGGTTACACTTGTGCGCTCTACATTCTTTTGCAAAAGGTCTTGCCCCATGCTGATCGCCGCCAACAAGGCTGTCTCCATCGACTATACCCTGACCAACGACGCCGGGGAGACCATCGACAGCTCCGCCGGTGGCGCGCCGCTGGTTTACCTGCACGGTGCCGGCAACATCATCCCGGGCCTGGAAAAAGCCCTGGAAGGCAAGCAGGCCGGTGACGAACTGAACGTTTCCGTCGAGCCGGAAGACGCCTACGGTGAATACCTGGCCGAGCTGGTCAGCACCCTGAACCGCAGCCTGTTCGAAGGCGTCGACGAGCTGGAAGTGGGCATGCAGTTCCACGCTTCGGCGCCGGATGGCCAGATGCAGATCGTCACCATCCGCGACATCGACGGCGATGACATCACTGTGGATGGCAACCACCCGCTGGCCGGCCAGCGCCTGACCTTCCAGGTCAAGGTAGTCAACGTGCGTGACGCCAGCGACGAAGAAATCGCTCACCGTCACATCCACGGTGAAGGTGGCCATCACCACTGATTTTCTGCGCTAAGCTCAGAAAGTCGCCAGGCGCTCGGGCAAGCCGACTTGCCTTCCTTTGGGAGGTGGACGGCTTGGACGGGCGCCTTTTTAATGGGTGGAATTCGCCTGCGCGGCAACCGGCAACCTGAGAGGGATTCATCATGAGTGCATTTCACGACCTGAAACTGGACGCGCTGAACGGCGGGGAGCTGCCTCTCGCCCCCTTCAAGGGCCAAGTGGTGCTGGTGGTCAACGTAGCTTCCAAGTGCGGCCTGACACCGCAATACAAGGCTTTGGAAAATCTCTATCAGGACTACAAGGACAAGGGTTTCAATGTGCTTGGCCTGCCGTGCAACCAGTTTGCCGGCCAGGAGCCGGGCAGTGAAAAGGAAATCCAGGAGTTCTGCAGCCTCAATTACGGGGTGAGCTTCCCGCTGGGAGCAAAGCTTGAGGTCAACGGGCCACATCGCCATTCGCTGTATCGCCTGCTGGCGGGCGAGGGCGCCGAATTCCCCGGCGACATCACCTGGAACTTCGAGAAGTTCCTGGTTGGCAAGGACGGGCGGGTGCTGGCGCGCTTCTCGCCGCGCACGGCGCCGGATGATCCTGCGGTGGTGCAAGCCATCGAAAAGGCGCTCGCCTGAACCGGGGCCGCTTTACGGCCTCGGCGGTTCAGCCCCGAGGTGCCGTTGAGCCTGGCTTGGCCCTGAGCGTGGCTGCTTGAGCTTGCTCAGCTGCCGCGCTGGTTTGTCGGCAGGCGCTGTACAGATAGCCTTCGAACTGCTCGACAATCGCTGGCCAGCCCTGGCGGCTGGCATGCTGCCGTGCATTCAGGCGCACCCGGCGCAAGGTTTCCGTTTCTTCCAGCAGCCAGCAGGCTGCATCGACAAATGCTGTCTGGTCCCCCGGCATGGCTAGTGCACCGCTGTGGCCATGGCGAATATGCTGCGCTGCGGCCGCCTCGTCATAGGCGACCACCGCCAACCCCGAAGCCATGGCTTCGAGCACCACGTTGCCAAAGGTCTCGGTCAGGCTTGGGAACAGGAACAGGTCACCGCTGGCATAGTGCTCGGCCAGCACTTCGCCGCGCTGGGCGCCGCAGAACACGGCATCGGGTAGCTGCTGCCCGAGGGTGCTGCGCTGCGGGCCATCACCTACCACGATCAGGCGCAGGTGCTTGTGTGGATAAGCCTTGTGCAAAGCATCGAGGCATGGGCGCAGTAAGCTCAGGTTCTTTTCCACCGCCAGCCTGCCGACGTGCAGCACGGCGATATCGTCCGGGCCAAGCCCCCAACTGTCGCGCAATGCCTGGCTGCGGCGTGCCGGGTTGAACAGGCAGGCATCGACCCCCCTTGCCAGCAGTTCCAGGCGTTCGAAACCACGGCGTTCAAGTTCCAGGCGCTGGCTGAGGCTGGGAACCAGGGTGGTGGTCGTGCACCGATGGAACCAGCGCAGGTAATGGGTGAGCACGCGCGTCAGCAGGCCCAGCCCGTACTGGCCGGAATACTGCGGGAAATTGGTGTGAAAGCCGCTGACCACCGCCACTCCAAGGCGTCGCGCGGCGCGCAGTGCGCTGAGCCCCAGCGGCCCTTCGGTGGCGATGTACAACACATCCGGGCGTTGCCGACGCCAGCGGCGCAACAGCTTGTGCATCGACACCTCGCCCCACTGCAAACCGGGGTAGCCAGGCAATGGCCAGCCACGGCATAGCATCAGGGCCGGGTCGTTGTGCAGCGGCCCTTCACCGGCCTGGCGCGGGCGCACCACCTCTACCGTGTGGCCGCGTTGGCACAAGCCTTCGCTGAGGCGGCCAAGGGTGTTGGCCACGCCATTGATTTCGGGTGGGAAGGTTTCGCTGACCAGCGTAATACGTAGGGCAGGTGTATTCATGACAAAAAGTTTCCGCCTGCTGAGTTGCGCCAATGTGACAGCTATGTGGCAGATGGATGACGCCTGATCGCTGACGCTTTTCGTTGTATGAATTTTTCCTTGCGAGGCACTCAAGAAGGTATGAGCGGCAGCCGATGCAGATGCATTCGACGACCTGATGCGCTCCAGGAGAGCGGTGATGTTCAACAACAAGCTCAAGCAAGAAATCCGGCAACTGCGTGAAGACCTGATGTCCATCGAACAGGTCAAGAGCAGCCTCGACAGTGAAATGTTGGTACTGCAACTGGACCCTCAGGGGCGGATCGAGATGGTCAACGGCAACTTCGAGAGCGAGATGCTCTACCGTGCCGAACAACTGCTTGGTCGCAACATCGAGGAAATCGTCCCGGCGCAGGTGAAGTCGCTGGACTTCTACCAGCGCATGAAAGGGGCGATCAGCCGCGGTGAACACCTCAATGGTGCCTTCCGCCTGCTGCGCGGCAATGGTCAGGAAGCCTGGCTGCGGTCGATCCTGCAGCCGGTAAAGGACAGCCAGGGACGCATCAAGTATTTCACTCTGCATTCCAGCGACCTGACCCGAACCATCGAGACCTCTCGCGAGCACGAGAGCCTGATCAAGGCGTTGATGCGTTCCACCGCCGTGATCGAATTCGACCTCGACGGCAACATCCTAACCGCCAACGATCGATTCCTGACCACCGTCGGTTACCGCCTGGAACAGATCCGGGGCAAGCATCACCGCATTTTCTGCGAGCCGGAGGAGGCAAACTCGGCCGGCTATCAGGCGTTCTGGGACAAGCTGCGCCGTGGCGAGTACGTTGCCGAGCGCTTCAAGCGTATCGATGCCCACGGCCGGGTGGTCTGGCTGGAAGCTTCGTACAACCCGATCTTCGATGCCCATGACGTGCTGTACAAGGTGGTGAAGTTCGCCACCGTCATCACCGACCAGGTCAACCAGGAACATGCGGTGGCCGAGGCGGCGGACGTGGCGTTCAATACCTCGCTGGGCACCGATGCCAGCGCCCGCAAGGCCACCGATGTGGTGACCCAGAGCGTCAGCGTGATGCGTGGGCTGGAGGCCTCGATGCAAGAGGCGGCCGAGGGCATCCAGGCGCTGGACACCCAGTCGCGGGTGATCGGCTCGATCATCAAGACCATCAGCGACATTGCCGGGCAGACCAACCTGCTGGCGCTGAACGCGGCCATCGAAGCGGCCCGCGCCGGCGAGCAGGGGCGTGGGTTTGCCGTGGTTGCCGATGAAGTGCGCCAACTGGCCTCGCGCACCAGCACCGCCACCGAGGAAATTGCCCGGGTGGTGCAGCAGAACGAGCAGCTGGCCCAGGCGGCAGTGGCGATCATCGACACCAGCAAGCGCCAGGCCGAGCAGGGGCTGGCGCTGGCGGACGAGACCGGGAGCGTGATTGTCGAGATCCAGGACGGGGCGAAGCGGGTGGTGGATGTGGTGGGGCAGTTTTCCAGCCGGTTGAGTCTTTGATATGGCCTGGGGTTTGTAGCGCCTATGAAATCGAGCTCCGTCCAGGTGGGGCTCGATCTCAGGAACGACAAAGAACTGCCCTGTGCATGATGCCGGCTGAACAGCTCAACTTTGCTGAACCTGCTGTAAACACAGTCGCATTTTCCTACAACTGACTCAGAAACCTCCGATCCGAATCCATGATGGGATTTCCCCCTGCACACGTTGTCAGGGAGACACCTCATGTACCTGGATTACCTCGTGCCCTCCTGGCACGAGATCGAGTCACGTGTCATCGCCATGGTGGGCTACCAAAGCGGTGGCCAGTTCCGCACCAGCCTCAATGAAGAGGTCGCCTCGCTAGGCCTCAACCTGCGCCGGATCGAAGCTGTCCGCACCGCCTTCTACCACGCCGAATGGCAGGCGGCGCACACGCTGCGCCAGCGCTTCGCCGATCTCGACATCAACAGCATCGTCGACGAACTGCTGATGGTCGTGCGGCAGATGGCGATGATTGTCGCAGGCAGCACCATTACCGGTGGCCTGCTTGGCGCGGGGGTTGGCGCATTCGCCAGCGGCGCCGGAACCATTCCGTTCGCCGGCGCGGGCGCGGCCATGGGCCTCAAGGTCAGTGGCTGGATCCTCGGCGCGCTGGGGATGGCCTCCATCGCCGAGTTCTTCATCGAGGGCTTGCCGCGTATCGGCGAGTACTACGTCGATGGCATTCGCTTCGCCTGGGAAGGCACCTGCGCCAGTGAAGGCACGGGCCCGCTCTGCCGGGACGATCCCTATGCGATATCCCGGGCCACGCATCAGATTGCCCAAGGCCACGTGGAAGTCGTGCTGCTGTTGTTGGGGGCGATCGTGTCGTACCTCACCCGCGGCCGCGGCGATGCCCGGGTGCTAGCCCAGGAGATGGCGGCCAGCCGCAAAGGTGCGCGGCTGGGGCAATGGATGCTCAAGCATGAAGAAGGGTTGAAGAAACGGCCGGACCTGCAGGTGCCGGAGCGGCGCAAGGGGGCAGCGAATGAGCCGCAACCGGTGCAGCCGAATCGGCCAGCGGGAAAAGACAAGGAGCCCTCGACGGGGAAGCCCGGTAGCATGCCGTTGCATACGGTGGCGTGTTTCAAGGCAGACAAATTGCCAGTATCCAAGCATGGCGAGTTTGAACGGCAGTTGAAGGGACAGCAGGATGGGCTAAACCGGCTGACGGTTGAAGAGTTTCTTGAAAACCTTACTCATCCAGTCAGGCGGGATCCGAACATTGCCAGGAAAGCAAGGAAGAAACTGTATGATAAATTGAAAGTTAGAATTCAGAAAGATTTGATGAAAAGTATGAGCCCTATCGAAGCTAAAAAGCTTTCAGTAAAGCAAGCAAAGGAAACCATGTCGTCGCTTGCGGCATTGCATAATCCAGATTTGAGCGCGGGTGGTAGGGACGCTATTTCTGACTTCGGCGACAGACAAGTCAACTCTACTATAGGTCCGCAGTGGAAAAATAGAGTGGGAGGATTAAAGCAAGCTGCTGAAGAGCTATCCAGATCGGGTGGTGCATCAAGCCTTTTGAATGTCAGGTTGCATAAATGCCAATAGTTAGAGATTTTTAATATGGATGAATTCTTTTCAATTTTTATAAAGGAAATGGGTAATCCTGTATTCCGCCAAGAGGTTCCGCCTTCGAGCATACAGCGTTATAGTGGAAAATTGCCGGAAAAATTATTGGAATATTGGGCTGAGCACGGATGGTGTGGATACGGCGACGGGATATTCTGGACTGTCAATCCACAGGATTACGAGGGGGTGGTCGCTTCATTCATTGAAGGTACTGCATTAGAGGGGCGTGATACGTATCATCTAGTCGCTCGCGGTGCCTTTGGTGATCTCTATCTATGGGGTGAAAATTCCGGGTTTTCATTGGACATCATAGCCTACGCGTCACGTTATTCTGGCAATGACCATGAATTAGCGACAGCTGATATCGATAGGGAAGTGCAAGGTTTTTTCCTGGGCATGGAGAAGGAATCCAATGATTTCGGCGACCTATTCGAGCCAGCAAAGAGAAAATTAGGCATGCTAAAGCACGATGAAATGTATGGTTTTGTTCCGGCCTTGGCGTTCGGTGGGCCAAGTGAGCTTGCTAACATCGAAAAGGTTAAGGCAGTGGAACATTTGATATTGCTTTCTCAGATTTCTACTCTAGAACCCTACAGCTTCTCTGACTTCTAGAAACGCAATCTGCGAAAAGGGGCCGCCCTGCAGCCCCTCGCTCCCTCAGTTACGCTCCCGCACCCAGAACAACGTAGCCCCGGCCACCGCCGCCGGCATCATCAGCACGTTCACCAGCGGGATCATCAACGCCAGGTAGGTAATGCCGCCAAAGCCCAGGCTCTGCCAGCGTTTCTGGCGCAGCCAGGCCAGCATGTCCTGCCAGCTCATCTTGTTGTTGTCCGCCGGGTAGTCGATGTACTGGATGGCCATCATCCAGACCCCGAAGATCAGCCACAGCGGCGCCGCCACCACGTTGACCACCGGTACCAGCGACAGGATGAACAGGCCGATGGCCCGCGGCAGGAAGTAGCCCAGCTTGCGCATTTCGCGGCTGAAGGTACGTGGCACCATGGCCACCAGCTCGGCCCAGCTGAAGGCCGGGAAGGTGTCTTCGCCACGCAGCACCACCTCGACCTTTTCCGCCAGGAAGCCATTGAACGGTGCGGCAATGATGTTGGCCACCAGGGTGAAGGTGAAGAACACCATCAGCACCACCAGGGCGACGAACAGCGGCCAGAGGATGTAGGTGAGGAAGCTCAGCCAGCTCGGCAGGGTGGGCATCAGGGCATCCACCCACAGGCTGAACTGGTGGCCGGCGAAGTAGATCAGGCCACCGAACAGCAGCAGGTTGACCGCCAGCGGCAGCAGCACGAACAACCGCAGGTTGGGGCTCAGCACCAGTTTCAGGCCTTCGCGCAGGTACTGGGGGCCAGACAGGACAGGGGCTTGCATCGGGAGACTCCGCAGAGAAGGTAAACGCGCTGACCTTACCGAGTTTGCCGCGCCGACGAAAGGCGGGCAGCGGCAGGGAAACGGGGTGTAACAAAAGCGCCAGTCCATGGCTATCCGAACAAATCGATGGATAGGCGATGCCTATGAGGTGGATTGTCTAAGGATATTTCCTTAATCTTTGCCACCTCGCTACAGTGCGTTCAACTTTGCGCTTTTCGGGCCTGCGCGTTGTAGCCTTCCCCAAGTGCTGCGTGGGTCCCTTTTAAATTCCAGCTGGCGCAGCCGGTGCCCATGATGCCGGCCCGTGCGGCCCGCTCGACAGGAGTTCGACATGTCTGAAGTACGTCATTCGCGCGTCATCATTCTCGGTTCCGGCCCTGCCGGTTACAGTGCCGCGGTATACGCCGCCCGGGCCAACCTCAAGCCGCTGCTGATCACCGGCATGCAGGCTGGCGGCCAGCTGACCACCACCACCGAAGTCGACAACTGGCCGGGCGACCCCCATGGCCTGACCGGCCCGGCGCTGATGCAGCGCATGCAGGAGCACGCCGAGCGTTTCGAAACCGAAATCGTCTTCGACCACATCAATGCCGTCGACCTGGCCAACAAGCCCTTCACCCTGCAGGGTGACAGTGGCAAGTACACCTGCGATGCGCTGATCATCGCCACGGGTGCCAGCGCCCGCTACCTCGGCCTGCCGTCCGAAGAAGCGTTCATGGGCAAAGGTGTCTCGGCCTGCGCCACCTGCGACGGCTTCTTCTACCGCAACAAGCCGGTTGCCGTGGTCGGCGGCGGCAACACTGCCGTTGAAGAGGCGCTGTACCTGGCCAACATCGCCAGCAAGGTCACCCTGGTGCACCGTCGCGATACCTTCCGCGCCGAGAAGATCCTGGTCGACAAGCTGCACGCCCGTGTCGCCGAAGGCAAGATCGAGCTCAAGCTCAACGCCACCCTGGATGAAGTACTGGGCGACAACATGGGTGTGACCGGTGCGCGCCTGAAGAACAGCGACGGCAGCAGCGACGAAATCAAGGTCGACGGCGTGTTCATCGCCATCGGCCACACCCCGAACACCTCGCTGTTCGAAGGCCAGCTGACCCTGAAGGACGGCTACCTGGTGGTCAACGGTGGCCGTGAAGGCAATGCCACCGCCACCAACGTCGAGGGCGTGTTCGCCGCCGGTGACGTGGCTGACCACGTTTACCGTCAGGCCATCACCTCGGCCGGTGCCGGTTGCATGGCGGCACTGGACGTCGAGCGTTACCTGGACGGTCTGGCCAACGCCTCGTTCTGATCCGGGAATGCCGGGGCCGCTTTGCGGCCCATTGCGACACAAGGCCATTGCAACAGAATGGCTACGCCCCAGATGTCGCATGAAAAAACCGGCCAGAGGCCGGTTTTTTCATGCCTGCAATTCGATTACAGGCTCAGTCGCATCGACAGGTCCACTGCCTTCACATCCTTGGTCATGGCACCAATCGAGATGTAGTCCACCCCGGTCTCGGCAATCACGCGCAAGGTCTGCTCGTTGACCCCGCCGCTGGCCTCGAGCTTGGCCTTGCCGGCGGTAATGCGCACCGCTTCGCGCATTTCCTCCAGGTTCAGCTCGTCGAGCATGATGATATCCGCACCGGCGGCCAGCGCCTGGCGCAGTTCGTCCAGGCTTTCCACTTCGATTTCCACCGGCTTGCCCGGTGCAATGCGGTGCGCTGCTGCCACGGCCTCGGCCACGCCGCCACTGGCTGCAATGTGGTTTTCCTTGATCAGGAAGGCATCGTACAAGCCGATGCGGTGGTTGTCGCAACCCCCACAGGTCACCGCGTACTTCTGCGCCAGGCGCAGGCCCGGCAGGGTCTTGCGGGTGTCGAGCAGGCGTACCTGGGTGCCTTGCACCAGGTCGGCGAGGAAGCGTGCTCGGGTGGCGACACCGGACAGCAGCTGCAGGAAGTTCAGCGCACTGCGTTCACCGCTGAGCAGCGAGCGTGCCGGGCCTTCCAGGTGGAACAGCGGCTGGTCGGCCGTGGCGCGTTCACCATCGGTCACTTGCCAGTGCACCGCCACGCGAGGGTCGAGTTGACGAAACACCGCATCGACCCAGGCGGTGCCAGCAATCACACAGTCTTCGCGGGTGATGATGGTTGCCTTGGCCAGGCGCTCGGCCGGAATCAACTGTGCGGTTATATCGCCACTGCCGATGTCCTCCAACAGTGCGCGGCGCACGTTGGCTTCGATTTCAGCGGTCAGGTCGGCAAGGCGTAGGTTCGGCATGGTCGGCTCCACAAGCTAGATGCCCGCGATTATAGGGCAGGGGGCTGGTGTGTACAGCCGCCTTGGCTGCGACCTTTGGTCGGTCGGATTGAGCAATCGGGGCAAATCAGGGTCACTTGCCAGCGAGTGAAACGGCGCTGGCAGCGGTATGGATTTTTGCTGATAATGGCGACCAGTATTTGGCGTCATAGCTTTGACGATTTTCAGTCCCTTCGGGCGAGGCCCCCTGCAAGGAGTCCAGGATGCAAAAAGAAGGCAAGGTGGTGCCCTTGGCGGCCGCCATCGACCGAGGGGGGCATGTGGCCCTGCCTTGCCTTCCGGTATTGCTGCTGCAGGTGCGCGACAAGGCCGCCTTGCAGTTGCGCCAGGGCCTGCAGGATTTGTTCGACAATGCCGATGACACCCTCTTCGAGATGGCCGACAAGGCTTTCGACCGCGGTGACCAGCACCTCTACTTCGAGGCCATGCGTGACCTGCGGCTGAAGCGCAAGAGCATCGAACGGGGCTTTCTCGACACCTTCTACGACGCCTTTTCCCGTATGGGCCAGATCGACCTGCTGGCCCGCCTTGGGGAACCTGGCGACCTGCGCAGCCAGGCCCAGGCCGAGCGGGCCGCCGCGATCGAAGGCATGGTCGCACGGGTGCTGTCGCGGGATGGCATTGCCCTGCAGCAGCTGGGCCTGCGCTTGCAGGCACTGCTCGACCGCCCCCTGCATGAGCAGCACAACCCATTGGGGCCCGCGGCACTGTGTGGCTTCTTCCTCGATGCCGGGCGTAACCTGGGGGTTGGCCTGCGGGTAAAGCTGGTCCTGCTTAAACTGTTCGAGCGCTATGTACTGCGCGATGCCGATGTCCTCTATGGTGAAGCCAACCAGTTGCTGGCTGCTGCGGGCGTGCTCTCCGAGTTGCCGCCGGCACCTCGCCGGCGTGCCGAAGACCGGCGTATGGGCGCTCGACGTGGGGCGGCAAAACTGGCGCAGGAGGTTGGCGCCGACGCGGCAGGGCAGGCCTTCCTTGCCTCGTTGCAGCCCCTCCTGGTCCCGTTGCGCGGGCAGTTCGCGCCGCGTCTGCAAACGGTGGCTGCTGCCCAGCCGATAAGCACTGGCGACCTGCTGCGCCTGCTTTCCCATTTGCAGCACTATGTGCCCGCTACCCACGATGACGAGGATTTCGAGCTCGGCCAGCAGCTTGAACAATTGCTCTTGCGGGTCAGCGTGCGCAGCGGCACACGTCGGCGCATCGAAGTGGCCGACGAGGACATGATCAACCTGGTTGGCCTGTTGTTCGGCTACATCCGCAGCGACGACAATTTGCCGGCCAGCCTGCGCGCGTTGATCGCGCGCCTGCATATTCCGCTGTTGAAAGTCGCCCTGCTGGACAAGGGGCTGTTCAGCCGGGCCAGCCACCCGGCCCGGCGGCTGCTCAACGAGATTGCCGCCGCCGCCATCGGCTGGGAACGCGCCGGCGACGGGTTGCGCGATAGCCTGCACCTGCGAGTGGAGCGGACCATCCAGCGTCTGCTCAACGATTTCTCCGAAGATACCAGCCTGTTCGCCGAACTGCTTGAAGACTTCCTCGCTTTCCACCAGGACGAGCGGCGGCGCAACGAGTTGCTCGAACAACGCACTCGCGATGCGGAAGAAGGGCGTGCCCGCGCCCAGCAGGCCAGGCAACAGGTGCAGCAGGCGCTTAACCAGCGCTTGCGCGGCCGGGTATGGCCGCAGGTGGTGGTGCAGATGCTGGTGCAGTCGTGGAGCCAGGTCATGTTGCTGGCCTGGCTCAAGCAGGGCGAGGCTTCTCAGGCCTGGCGGGATACATTGCAGACCATGGACACGCTGCTGGCCAGCATCACCCCGCCACATGAAGCACAAGCCTTGCTGCAGCAGGTGCCCGGCTTGCTCAAGGCACTGCGCGGTGGCTTGGCCAACGTGGCCCTGGACTCGGCTGCGACCCGTGAATTTTTCTTGCAGTTGGAGCAATTGCACTTGCGCGCCTGCGCAGCTACCGCGGTGCCGTCGGGCGCAGAGGCTCAACGCCTGAACGAGGTGCTGGTGGCCGAGGATATCGTGTTGGCCATTGCCGAAGAGCCCGCCTGCGCGCCGTTGCCCGTTGCCCATGGCCACGCCGCTGCGCTGCATCAGGTACAGCGCCTGCGTATCGGTACCTGGGTCGAGGTGCTCGATGAGGACGAACCGCTGCGTTGCAAACTGGTGGCGCGCATCGACAGCAGCGACAGGCTGGTGTTTGCCAACCGCACCGGCATGAAAGTGCGCGAGTGGAGTGGCGCCAGCCTGGCCCAGGCCCTGTACCGGGGCGAGGTGCGGGTGCTGGATGACGGACTGCTGTTCGAGCGAGCGTTGGATGCGGTGCTCGAGGCGCTACGACAGCAACGGGGCCTGTAGGCGCAAACATTACAATCATTCACATGCAAACGGCCTTGGCCACAGGGCATACTGGTGCTCTGTTCACGGCGCTTTCAGGATCTGCCCCATGCAATTGGACCGTGCCACCGGCTGGTTCCACGGAATCGGAATTACCCACTGCCCCTCGCCGAATTTCAATGCCCGCCCCGAAGGCGAATCGATTTCCCTGCTGGTGATCCATAACATCAGCCTGCCTCCGGCCTGTTTCGGCACCGGCAAGGTCCAGCAATTCTTCCTGAACCGCCTGGATCCTGACGAGCATCCGTATTTCGCCAGCATCAACCACCTGACCGTGTCGGCGCACTTGTTCGTCGAGCGCGACGGCGCGGTGACCCAGTTCGTGTCATTGCTCGACCGTGCCTGGCATGCCGGCGTGTCATGCTTCGACGGGCGCGAGGGCTGCAACGACTTTTCCATCGGTATCGAGCTGGAAGGCACTGACAGCCTGCCCTATACCGATGCCCAGTACACGGCGCTGGAGCAACTTACCCGGCATATCCGCCGTGCCTGGCCGGCCATCGACCTCGGCCGCATCCAAGGCCACAGCGACATTGCCCCGCAGCGCAAGACCGACCCTGGCCCGGCCTTCAACTGGCTACGCTATCGGGAAGCGCTGCAGCACAACGAGGACAAGGCATGAGTTTTCTGGTGTTGTTGCTGGCGCTGTGGGTCGAGAAGTTCTCTGCGCTGCGCCATCAGGTGCAGCGTGACGGGTTCTTCCTTGGCGAGCTGGTGCGCCTGGAGCGCAGCGGCAAGGTGCACCCGTGGTGGACGCTGGCCATTCTGGTGCTGGCTCCGGTCGCGTTGCTGGTGTTGCTGCTACATGTGCTGGACCCTGTGGCGTATGGCCTGCTGGCCTTGCCGGTGCACCTGCTGGTGCTGATCTACAGCCTGGGCCGCGGCGATGCCAAGGCATCCCTGGGGCCATTCCGCGATGCCTGGCGCAGGGGGGATGACCAAGCTGCGCTGCACGTGGCAGAGCGTGACCTCGGGCTGGCCGCCGACAATCCCCGCAGCCTGCTGATAAGTGTTCAGGGCAACCTGTTGTGGCAGGTGTACCAGGGCTTTTTCGCGGTGATCTTCTGGTACTTCGTGCTTGGCCCGGGCGCTGCGCTGGCCTATCGCCTGCTGGCGCTGTGTGGCGAGCACAGCAAGCAAGCGGCGCTGAAGGCACGCGCCGAACAGCTACGGCATGTCATGGACTGGCTGCCGGTACGGGTATTGGCATTGAGCTTTGCCTTGGTGGGCAATTTCGTCGCGGTAACGCGGGTGATGCTGCATGAGTTGCTGAACTGGCATATCAGCGCCGCGCATCTGGTGGCTCGGGTCGGACGCATTGCCGACGACATTCCTGAGGAAGAAGACGACCAGCGTGGGCTGGGGCGGTTGGACAGCCTGTGGGAATTGCTGCTGCGCTGTGCGGTGCTGTGGTATGCCGGGTTTGCGCTGTGGACGGTACTGGTTTGAACTGGCCTTTTCGCGGGTGAACCCGCGAATGGGCCAGCAACGGCGATAGTACCGCTACCAGCCAAGCACCTCACAGGCATTGCGGCTGCTGGCTTCTGCCAGCGCCCTGACGTCCACCCCCATCACCTCCGCCAGCACCGCGGCAATCTCCGGCAGATGCTCCGGGCTGTTCCGTTCGCCCGGGTACATCACCGGTGCCATGTCCGGTGCATCGGTCTCCAGCACCACGCTCTCCAGCGGCAACCGCGCCAGAGTCTTGCGCAGCCGCAGTGCCTGTGGCCAGGTCCCGGCACCGCCCAAGCCAAGCCGGAAGCCCAGCTTGATGTATTCCCTGGCTTCCTCGTAACTGCCGGCAAACGCATGAATCACCCCCGCCCGGGCGGGCCTGTAGCGCTTGAGTGTGGCAATCACCTGGGCGTGGCTGCGGCGCACGTGCAGCAGGGCGGGCAGCTCGAAGTCGCAGGCGATTTGCAGTTGTGCTTCGAACAGGTCCTGCTGGCGCGCCTTGTCCAGGTCTTCGAGGTAGTAGTCCAGGCCGAACTCGCCCACGGCACACAGCCGAGGATTGTCGCGCAGGCGCTCCAGCCACTCGCGCAATTGCGCCAGGTGCTCCGGGCGGTGTTGGTCGAGGTAGATCGGGTGCAGGCCGAGCGCGGCGAACAGGTGCTGATCGCTGCAGGCCAGGTCCCACACCCGTTGAAAATTTGCCTGGTACACCCCCAGCACCACCATCCGTTCCACCCCACGCGCCGCCGCGTTGGCCAGCAGGCGCGGGCGGTCGACGTCAAAGTCGGGAAAGTCCAGGTGGGTGTGGGTGTCGATCAGGCGCATGTTCAGGCCGCTGCGATGCGTTGCTTGAACGTTCGACCGACGGCGTGGACACCAGGTTCGTAGCGTTTTTCTTCGATCGCGGCCAACGCCAGTTCCAGGGCGGTGGCGGCAATCAGGCCGTGCTGCTGGGCCATGGCGTTCACCGGCAGCGGCAGGAAGTCGAGCAACTGGTTGTCGCCAAAGGTGCCCAGCTGCAGCTGACGTGAATCGGCCGGGCGCGCCTGAAGGGCGTCGAACACCCCTTGCAGCAGCACGTACGAGGTGGTCACCAGGGCATCCGGCAGGCCGCCGAGGTCGTCAATCAGCTGTTGCATCAGGCGTTGGCCGCATTCGCGGCTGAACGCCTCGCCCTGGTAGCGGCGAACTTCGCCGGCATAGCCTTGCAGGGCCTCGTCGAAGCCGCCGGCGCGGGCCTGGCTGACCGAAAGCTCTGGGCGTGCGCCGATCAGGGCGATGCTGCGCGGGGCGGCGTTGAGCAGGCTGGCGGCCAGTTGGCGGCTGGCATCGCGGTCATCGCTGATGACCGAACAGAAGTGCGCCGGGTCCAGACGGCGGTCGATGGCGATCACCGGTAAGCCCTTGTCCTGCAATTCGCGGTAGCTGTCGTCCTGCGGTGGCAGGCAGCTGGCAACGAACAGTGCGTCACAACGGCGCGCGCGGAACAGCTGCTGCAATTGGCGCTCGCTGTCGGGCTGGTCGTCGCTGCTGGCGATCAGCAACTGGTAACCACGGGCTCGGGCACCTTGTTCGAGCTGCTTGGCGATGCGAGCGTAGCTGGGGTTCTCCAGATCGGGGAGAATGAAGCCCAAGGTACGCGTATGCCGGCTGCGCAAGCCAGCAGCCTGCGGGTTGGGGGTGAAGCCATGGGCTTCGACCACCGCACGCACCCGCTCGACGGTGCTGTTGCTGATGCGCTGTTGTTCGGCCTTGCCATTGATGACGTAGCTGGCAGTGGTCACGGACACACCGGCCAGACGGGCGATATCGCTGAGTTTCACCGAATTTTCCTTGTTATTACCGGGGCTGGCTGTGAAGCCTGACCGGGTAGTTTGACCCGGCAGCGGCGCCACGCGCAGACGACCATTGTCGCAATTGTCCGACAGGATGGGGCTTTTTCCCTGGCAGATTATCGAGTAACGTGGCCGCCTGGTCAGATTAAACGTTTCAGCTACCGATTTTTCTGCCTCGGTTGCCATCGTGCAAGGCTGTCGAACTGGCCGTTCATGTGAATTCCACAACAATACTCCAGTACCCGACCGGGAACTGCAAAAGGAGAAGGTCATGCTCGAGCTCGCCAAGGAGCAGATAGCCATGGGCCAGAAGGCCGCCAGCAAGGCCGAGGCATTGTGCCTGCTGGCCGACCGGCTGGTCGCTGACGGCCTGGTCGCCGAGGGGTACCTGCAAGGGCTGCAGGCCCGCGAGGCGCAGGGCTCCACATTCCTTGGCCAGGGCATTGCCATTCCTCACGGCACCCCGCAGACACGCGACCTGGTGTATGCCACCGGCGTGCGCCTGCTGCAGTTTCCCGAGGGGGTGGACTGGGGTGATGGACAAATGGTCTACCTGGCCATTGGCATTGCCGCCCGCTCCGACGAACACCTGCGCCTGTTGCAACTGCTGACCCGTGCGCTGGGCGAGACCGACCTGGCCGAAGCGTTGCGTCGCGCCGGTTCCGCCGAGGCGTTGTTGAAGCTGTTGCAAGGTGCGCCACAGGAGTTGGCGCTGGATGCACAACTGGTCGGCCTGAACCTGCCCGCTGAAGACTTCGACGAACTGGCCTGGCGCGGCGCCCGCTTGTTGCAGCGGGCCGAGTGTGTCGACAGCGGGTTCGCTGCCGTGCTGCAGCAGGCCGAACCGTTACCGCTGGGCGAGGGCCTGTGGTGGTTGCACAGCGAACGCCAGGTGCGCCAGCCGGGCTTGGCCTTCATCACCCCGCAACAGCCATTGCGCTACCGCGACCAGCCGCTCAACGGCCTGTTCTGCCTGGCCAGCCTCGGCGCTGCCCACCAGGCCTTGCTCGAACGCCTGTGCGAAGTGCTGATCGAAGGGCGCGGGCAGATGCTCTACCAGGCCACCAGCAGCCGCGCAGTACTGGAAGTGCTGGGCGGTGAGGCGCCGGCGGACTGGCCCAGCGCGCGTATCGTGCTGGCCAACCCGCATGGTTTGCATGCCCGTCCAGCCAAAGTGCTGGCGCAACTGGCCAAAGGTTTCGAGGGGGAAATCCGTGTGCGCCTGGTCGATAGCGCGCAGCCAGCGGTGTCGGTGAAGAGCCTGAGCAAGCTGCTCAGCCTTGGCGCCCGCCGTGGCCAGGCGCTGGAACTGGTGGCTGAACCAGGCATTGCCGCCGATGCCTTGCCGGTGCTGCTGGCTGCCATCGAACAAGGTTTGGGCGAAGAGGTGGAACCGCTGCCGCAGGCCAGCGCAGCTGCTGCCAGCGCTGCCGCCGAAGTGCTGCAGGCACCACCGGCCGGTAGCCGTGTCCAGGGGGTGGGCGCCGCCCCGGGTATTGCCAGTGGCCCGGCGCATGTCTGTGTCGAGCGCGAGCTCGACTACCCCCTGCGTGGCGAGTCGTACGCCCAGGAGCGGGCAAAGCTGCGTGAAGCCTTGGCAACTGTGAATAGTGAACTGCAAGCCTTGGTCCAGCGCAGTGACAAGGCCATTGGCGAGATCTTCGTGACTCACCAGGAAATGCTCGCCGACCCGGCCCTGAGCGACGATGTCGAGCAGCGCCTGACCCAGGGCGAAAGTGCCGCGGCGGCGTGGATGGCGGTGATCGAGGCGGCGGCACGCCAGCAGGAGTCGCTGCACGATGCCTTGCTCGCCGAACGTGCCGCTGACCTGCGCGACATCGGCCGTCGGGTGCTGGCGCAACTGTGTGGCGTGCAGGCGCAGCCCGAACCGCAACAACCGTACGTACTGGTGATGACTGAAGTCGGTCCGTCCGATGTCGCCCGGCTGGACCCGAGCCGTGTTGCCGGTATCGTCACTGCCCAGGGCGGTGCCACCGCCCACAGCGCCATTGTCGCCCGTGCCCTGGGCATCCCGGCGGTAGTAGGCGCTGGCGCCGCGATCCTGCTGCTGGAGGCGGGTACGCCGTTGCTGCTCGATGGCCAACGCGGAGTGGTCAGCGTGGCGCCGCCGGCAGATGAACTGCAACGTGCCCTGGCCGAGCGGGATCTGCGCGAGCAACGCTTGCAGGCGGCCTGGGCCAACCGCTTCGAGCCGGCAGTTACCCGCGATGGGCATGCCATCGAGGTGTTCGCCAACATCGGCGAAAGCAGCGGTATCGCCAAGGTGGTGGAGCAGGGCGCCGAAGGCGTGGGCTTGCTGCGCACCGAGCTGATTTTCATGGCCCACCCCCAGGTGCCGGACGTGGCCACCCAGGAGGCGGAATACCGGCGTGTGCTCGATGGCCTCGACGGTCGCCCGCTGGTGGTGCGTACCCTCGATGTCGGCGGCGACAAGCCGCTGCCGTACTGGCCGATCGCTGCCGAGGAAAACCCGTTCCTCGGCGTGCGCGGGGTACGCCTGACGTTGCAGCGCCCGCAGGTGATGGAGGACCAGTTGCGCGCCTTGCTGCGGGCCGCCGACCAGCGCCCGCTGCGCATCATGTTCCCGATGGTTGGCCAGGTGCACGAGTGGCGCGAAGCGCGGGCCATGGTCGAGCGCCTGCGGGCGGAAATCCCGGTGGCCGACCTGCAACTGGGCATCATGGTCGAAGTGCCGTCGGCGGCCCTGCTGGCCCCGCAACTGGCGCGCGAAGTCGACTTCTTCAGCATCGGTACCAATGACCTGACCCAGTACACCTTGGCCATCGACCGTGGCCACCCCAGCCTCTCGGCCCAGGCCGATGGCCTGCACCCGGCGGTACTCAGCCTGATCGACATGACCGTGCGCGCTGCTCATGCCCACGGCAAGTGGGTGGGTGTGTGCGGTGAACTGGCCGCCGATCCGCAGGCGGTGGCCGTGCTGCTCGGCCTGGACGTGGACGAGCTCAGCGTCGCGGCGCGCAGCATTGCCGAAGTCAAGGCCCTGGTCCGCCAGGCCGATCACCAGACGGCCCGCGCCCTGGCGCGTGAGGCCCTGCAACAGGACAGCGCCGCAGCGGTTCGCGCGCTGGTGGAGCGTTACTGAATGGCCAACATCCTCACCCTCACCCTCAACCCGGCGCTGGATATCACCATCGGCCTGGATACCCTGCGCCCGGGACAGGTCAACCGCAGCCAGACGCGGCATAGCCACGCAGCGGGCAAAGGGCTGAACGTTGCCCAGGTACTGGCCGACCTGGGGCATAGTGTCACGGTTGGTGGCTTCCTCGGCCGCGAAAACCTGCAGCCGTTCGAAGCACTGATCCAGTGGCGTGGCTTTGCCGACTGCTTTGTCCGCGTGCCTGGCGAGACCCGCAGCAATATCAAGCTGGTCGAGGCCGATGGCCGTGTCACCGACATCAACGGCCAGGGCCCGGAGGTCGATGAGGCGGCCCGCAACGCCTTGTTGCGCCTGCTGGAGCAGGTCGCTCCGGGGCATGACGCGGTGGTGGTGGCGGGCAGCCTGCCGCGCGGCATCAGTGCCGAGTGGTTCCGCCAGTTGCTCGAACGACTGAAAGCCCTGGGGCTGAAGGTTGCTCTGGACAGCAGCGGCGAAGCCCTGCGTGCTGGCCTGCAGAGTGTCCCCTGGCTGGTCAAGCCGAATACCGAAGAGCTGGGCGAAGTGCTGGGCCTGGCTGTAGATAACCCGCAACAGCAGCGTGCCGCCGCCACGCGCCTGGTGGCCAGTGGCATCGAACACGTCGTGGTGTCGGCGGGCGAGCAGGGCGTCAGCTGGTTCACCCGTGACCTCGCCGTGCATGCCCGCCCGCCCAAGGTGCAGGTAGCCAGCACGGTAGGGGCGGGGGATTCGCTGGTGGCCGGCATGGTTCATGGCCTGCTGCAGGGCGAAGCCCCGGCACAGACCTTGGCCCGTGCCACCGCGATCGCCGCCCAGGCCGTTACCCAGGTGGGTTTCGGCATCTGTGACCGGGAGCAACTGGCGCGCCTGGAAGCCGCCGTGCAACTGACAGAACAACAAGAGGGTTGCCGATGAACATTGCCATTGTCACCGCCTGCCCCAACGGCCAGGTGTCGAGCGTGCTGAGCGCGCGTTTGCTGTCTGCCGCGGCTCAGCGGCGCGGCTGGAGCACCAGCGTCGAAGTGCAGGACGCCGAGCACCCCGAGCGGCAACTGAGCGCCGCGCAGATTGCCGATGCCGACTGGGTACTGGTAATCAGCACCGGGCCGGTGGACCTGGCCCGCTTCGTTGGCAAGCGTGTCTACCAGAGTACGCCATCCCAGGCCTTGACCGATCGCGAGGGTTTTCTCGATGAAGCAGCGGCCAACGCCAAGCTGCTGACGTCAGTGGCAGCCGGCCCGGCCGAGGTGGCCAGCACCGGTGCACGCATCGTAGCGATCACGGCCTGCCCGACGGGCGTCGCACATACCTTCATGGCCGCAGAAGCGCTGCAGCAGGCCGCGCAGCAACTGGGCTACCAGCTCACCGTCGAGACCCAGGGTTCGGTCGGCGCGCGCAACCCCTTGTCTGCCGAAGCCATCGCCGCCGCCGACGTGGTGCTGCTGGCCGCCGACATCGAAGTGCCCACCGCGCGTTTCGCCGGCAAGCGCATCTACCGTTGTGGTACCGGCATCGCCCTCAAGCAGGCCCGTGCCACCCTGGACAAGGCCCTGGCCGAAGCCAAGGTGGAGAATGGCGCCGATGCCGCTGCAGCGGCTACGCCAACCAAGGGTGAGAAGACCGGGGTGTACAAGCACCTGCTCACCGGTGTGTCGTTCATGCTGCCCATGGTGGTGGCGGGTGGGCTGTTGATCGCCCTGTCGTTCGTGTTCGGTATCGAGGCCTACAAACAGCCGGGCACCCTGCCGGCGGCGTTGATGCAGATTGGTGGTGAGGCTGCATTCAAGCTGATGGTGCCATTGCTGGCGGGTTATATCGCCTGGTCGATCGCCGACCGCCCGGGGCTGGCACCCGGCATGATCGGCGGGCTGCTGGCCAGTACCCTGGGAGCTGGCTTCATCGGTGGCATCGTCGCCGGCTTCCTCGCCGGATACAGCGCCAAGGCCATTGCCCGCTGGGCACGCCTGCCCAGCAGCCTGGAGGCGCTCAAGCCAATCCTGATCATTCCGTTGCTGGCCAGCCTGTTCACCGGCCTGGTGATGATCTACGTGGTTGGCCAGCCGGTGGCGGCGATGCTCGCCGGCCTTACCCACTTCCTCGACAGCATGGGCACCACCAACGCCATCCTGCTTGGGCTGTTGCTGGGCGGCATGATGTGCGTCGACCTCGGCGGGCCGATCAACAAGGCCGCCTATGCCTTTTCGGTGGGGCTGTTGGCCTCGTCAAGCTACGCACCGATGGCAGCGACCATGGCCGCGGGGATGGTGCCGCCGATCGGCCTGGGTATTGCCACCTTCCTGGCCCGTCGCAAGTTCGCCCAGAGCGAGCGCGAGGCGGGCAAGGCAGCCCTGGCGCTGGGCCTGTGCTTCATTTCCGAAGGGGCGATACCGTTTGCCGCCAAGGACCCGCTGCGGGTCATTCCCGCCAGCATCGCCGGCGGCGCGCTTACCGGGGCCTTGTCGATGTACTTCGGCTGCAAGCTGATGGCACCGCATGGCGGCCTGTTCGTGCTGCTGATCCCGAATGCGATCAACCATGCGGCACTGTACTTGCTGGCAATCGTGGCTGGGAGCCTGCTGACAGCGGTGGTGTATGCGCTGATCAAGAAGAGCGAAGGGGTAGAACTGGCGGTGGCACCGGCGAAAGGCTAGAGGCCTGGGTTGGCCGCACCGGCCGCTTCGCGGACTCATCCGCGAGGCGGCCGGTGCTGGCTAGCGACGATGCTTCTGCCGCAACGGCACCAGTAAGTCGCCCAACCCGTTATGGTCGATCTCATGCATCAACGCCAGCAACCCACCCAGTTCCCCTGCCGGGAATCCTTTGCGCGCGAACCATGCCAGGTAGTCCCCCGGCAGGTCGGCAATCAACCGGCCCTGGTACTTGCCAAACGGCATGCTGCGGGTCACCAGCAGTTCGAGGGTTTCCGGCTTCATCATCGGCGCACCTGGCTGTAGGGAGCGCCGACCATACTGCAATCTGCACGAACGCCCAAGCGGCAATCATGCAGAACGCCGCTTGCCGATGTTCCGTCTTGTTACCTAACTACTTGATAGTTGGGGTGTTTCGTTTTTGAAACGGGTTGGCACGATCGCTGCTCCTACCCAGTGGACTATCACCTGCCAAGGAGTATTGCCATGAGCAACCCGAACAAAGAAGTGATCGATGTACTGAACGACCTGATCGAGTACAGCAAGGACGGCGAAAAGGGTTTCCGCGAATCGGCTGATGATGTCAAGAACCCGGAACTGAAAGCGTTCTTCGTGCAACGTGCCGGCGAATGCGCCAATGCTGCAGGTGAGCTGCAAAGCGAGGTGCGCCGCCTGGGTGGTGATCCGGAAACCTCGACCAGCCTGAGCGGCGACTTGCACCGTGGTTGGGTCAACTTCAAGTCCATGCTTACCGGCAAGAGCGAAGAGGCGGTATTGAACGAGGTCGAGCGTGGTGAAGATTACGCGCTCAAAGCGTACAAGGACGCCAGGGAAAAACTGGTCAAACTGGGCCGCACCGCCAGCGACCAGACCTACAACCTGGTGGAAAAGCAGCTGCAGGGCGTACAGCGCAATCATGACCAGGTCAAGGCACTGCGCAACGCTGCACGCGCCAGTTCCTAATCGGCCGGCCCTTCTACCCGGTTGCGGCCCTTGGCCTTGGCCCGGTAGAGCGCTTCATCCGCTGCACCCAGCACCCTTGCCAGGTCGTGCTGGGTGCCGGAAACGCCGATGCCGATGCTCACCGTGACCGAGTGGGCATCATCGGCGAACGGCGCCAGCGCCTCGACACTGGCGCGGATGCGTTCGGCCAGCCAATGCGCGCCCGCCAGGTCGGTTTCCGGCAGCACCACCTGGAATTCCTCCCCACCATAACGCGCCGCCAGGTCGGCAGGGCGGCGGATGCAAGCCTCGATGGTCTTGGCCACTTCGCGCAAGGCATGGTCGCCACCAGCATGGCCGTGGCGTTGATTGAATGCCTTGAAATGGTCCACATCCACCATCAATACCGCCAACGGCTTGCGGTTGCGCTGCGCACGCGCCCACTCCTGGCGTAGCACCTGGTCCAGGCGGCGGCGGTTGGCCAGGCCGGTCAGGCTATCGGTGGAGGCCAGCGTTTCCAGGCCTTGTTCGGCCTCGTGTCGGCGGCGCAATTCGCGGCCCAACAGCAGGGTCAGCCAGAGGATGCCCACGCACAGTACGCCGGTGGCGACGCTGACCATGATCGCGGTGCGGCGCCAGGACTGGAACACTTCGTCGGCAGAGTGCGCCACCAGCACAATCAGCGGCAGCTGCGGGACTCGAGCAAAGGTATAGATGCGCAGTTTTGCGCTACTGCTGGAGCGGGCGGTGAAGCTGCCGCTCTGTTCGTTGAGTATGCGTTTGAAATTGGCCCGGTCGGCGTAGTTGGTGCCGATCAGTGGCGCCTGTGCGCGTGAGGGCTGGCGCGCGAGCAACTGGCCGTCAGTGTTGATCAGGTTGATGCTGCTGTCGTCGCCAATGTCCAGGCGCCGAAACAGTTCGCTGAAGTACGACAGGCGCAGCGCGCCAGCCGCCACCCCGGCAAACTGGCCGTCAGGCCCGGAGATGCGTCGGCTGAAACTGATGCACCAGTCCAGGTCGCCAAGCTGCGCCTTGAATGGTGGGCCCACCAGCAGGCCGAGATTGGCATCGCGCTGGTGCGCCTGAAACACACCGGTAGCGCCGAAGTTGGCGGTACGCGGTACGCTGCTGGTGGAGTCGCCCACCACATTGCCCTGTTTGTCGAGCCACAGCACGTCACCGCGCTTGCGGTCGACGAAGGCTTCATTGAACAGCAGGCGCTGGCGCAGTGGACCGGGTATGTTCGGCAGTTCCTTGCGCCCGACCGCCCAGATCAGGCCCTTCAGGGACTGGTCGTAGAGCTCGACGTTGCGCAGGATATCGCTTTCGATCAACTGGACGATGTTGTTGGACGAACGGATCGCCGACAGCTCGACGCTGTCGCGCTCACGGGCCAGCAGGTAACTGACGATGGCCACAATGGCGAGCACGGCAAGGCAACTGCCCAGGTTGAGGATCAGCTCGGGGTGTGACCTGTAGAGTGCGAAACGCGGGGGTCGGGGGGTCATGCTCGCTACTGCGTGGGCAGGGCCATTCGCGGCGGCCATATTCTAGGGAAGTGAGGATTGTCGAACAAGATTTGTCCGACGGAATTACGCAGGCGATTCTGCGCAGCCCATCGCTGGCGAGCTCCCACAGCTACCGCGTTGCCTGCTTCGCGGATAAATCCGCTCCTACAGATGTGAACTGCCCTGTAGGAGCGGCTTCAGCCGCGATCACCGGCGAAGCCGGTGCCATCCACCGTCTTAGCGAACCGAGGGCAAAGCCTTCGCTGGCGGTTTCGAATCAGAACACGTTCAACGGGTAATCGACGATCACCCGCAGTTCATCGTTGTCGCTGTTGCTGTCGATCGACGCATAGCCCTGGCTACCACGGTGCACGGCATAGCGCAGTAGTACCGACAAGTCCTTCAGGTCACCCGCCTGGAATACGTACTTCAGATCCAGGTCACGCTCCCAGTGCATGGCGTTCTTGCCATCGGCACGGTAATAGTCGTAGTGGCTGGTGTCCTGAGTGGCCTTGGTCAGGTCGGCCTCACCGCGTGAGTATGACAGCGAGCTGGTCAGGCCTGGGACGCCCACGCCAGCGAAGTCATAGTTGTACTGCAGCTTCCACGAACGCTCGTTCGGCGCGTTGAAGTCGGAGTACATGCGCGAGTTGTCCAGGTAGATGCTGTCGCCAAGGTTGATGTAGTCGAACGGCGTGTTGCCATTGACCCGCTGGTAGGCGGCGGTGACGCTGTGGTACCCGGCGTTGACGGTGAAATGCACGCTGTAGGTGTTGTTGTCGATCTTGCCCAGCAGTGCCTGGCCGGTGTCCTGGGTGTGATAGAAATGCACGCCCGGGTTCAGACTGACCAGGTCATTGACCACGTAGGTATAGTCGACGTCGGCGTAGTACTGGTTCCAGATGTCCTTCAGCTCGGCGGCATACAGGTTGGCGGTGATGTTCGGGGTACCGCTCCACGATGCGCCGGCCCAGCTCAGGTGCTTGCTCTTGTCGTGCTCGTCCAGCGCGCCGTAGTAGGTGTCGATACGGCGATGGCCGCTCTGGTTGTAGGGCTTGGTGAAGCTCACCTGGCCACCTTCGAGCAGCAACCCATCGATGCTGGTGTTGGTCAGGCTCAGGCCACGGAAGGTCTGCGGCAGCATGCGGCTTTCGCCGCCGGCAATCACCGGGTTGGTGAGGAACAGGTCACCGGCTTTGAGCTCGGTGTCGAATGCCTTGAGCTTGACCGCAGCCCCGGCGGTGGAGAAGGAATGTGGCGCCGCACCCAGCTCGCCATCGTCCTTGATGTGCTCGGGCAGGATGCTGGTGCCGGCGTGGCCGCCACCGCCATCGAGCTTCAGGCCCAGCATGGCATGGGCATCCAGGCCAATGCCAAGCACACCTGGGGTGTAGCCCGATTCGAAGCGCGCAACCGCGCCCTGGCCCCACTCGCGGGTGTCACGCACGCCGGCGTTGTGGTTGTCGCGGTTGAAATAGGCATTACGGAAATGCAGGTTGAGGGACGACCCTTCGATGAAGCCATCAGCCTTGTCTTCATCTGCCTGGGCGGCGAAAGGGATCGTTGCAGTCAACGCAATGAACAGCGGGGTAAAACGAAACGCGGAAGGCACCGGTACTCGCTCCTTTGGTCTGGCGGTGGGGCAGTTGTTATTTTCGAATGTGCGTCTTTTTATAGGTGTACGTTACAGCCGGGCTGATGGTTGAAGCACATAAAAAAAGCCGCTGATCGGCAGCGGCTTTAAAAGGCTAACATATCGGCACCGGCAGTGCCCATGGCGTAGCCAAGGGAAAACGGGAGCAGTGTCAGCACTTGCTCAACTGTCGGCATTGGCATCGACAGAAACTTTTGAAGCTGTCTGGTTTGCGCCTTTGGCAGCATCAGCCTTCTGTGCGGCTACGGCTTCGCGGGCCTCTTGATGAATGGCGGCGAGCTCAGCGTTACGGGCGATGAACGCCTGGGATTCTTCGGCCATGGCCAGGGGCGACAACAACAGGGAAGACAGGATGAAGAGGCTGGCAATACCCTTACTGTTGGACATTTGAAACTACCTTCTTGCAGTGCAAGTGCTAATGAGGACAGGGCTAAAGTTAGTCCTTTCAATACATTCGAAACAGAGCCAACGGCGATAAGCACTGTTGCGCAAAAGGTAATTATCGCAGGGAAATCAATTGGACTTTCGCCGGGAACCCCCGTGCTAGACGTACTCATGCACGGGGCGCGTGCCGCCAGGTCAGAAGCCGATGAAGGCGTAGTACACCGGCGATTCATGGGTGGTGCGCAAACCCTGCTGGCGCAAGTTCGCCAGCAGCGCCTCATCCTCCACGTGCAGGGTCCACTGTGCTCCGGCATCTTCCGGCATTTGCGCCAGCGCAGCGGCAAACGCGCCCATGTCGGGCAGATAAGCAGTAAAACCGTTGCCCTTGAGCGCACTGGTGGTCATGCCTAGCGCCTGACATAGCGCCACCTTGGCCGCAATGTCATCCCGGTCGGCCTGGCGCGAGGCCTGCACCAGCGTCTCCAGCTCGGTGTCGATCAGCTGCGTGCCGTGAATCAGCACAGGCCCCTGCTGCCAGGCTTGCGGCGGGCAGTCCTTGCTGCCTGGACGCAGCGGAATATGCGGGTTGATTTCTACCGGGTAAATGCGGCAGACCAACGGGCGTTGGTCATAGATGGTGCATCGGTCGTTGTCGTCGAGGTTGCGGCAGCGCCCAGGGTTGAACGCGGCAAAGGTTACCGCGACGCGTATTTCGCCTTCGCCGCAGCGCACGGGATGGGAACGGCGCATTACGTGCTCGCGCTGCTCCTGCGGCATGCCAGGGCCGTCGGTCACGAAGGCTTCGAGCAACACGATCACCTGGCCGGCGTCTGCTGCCCAGCGACGGGTTTCGGCCAGGGTCAGCGGCACGTGGTGGCCGGTGCAGCACTTGCCGCAGCCGGTGCAGGCGAAACGCAGGCTGCCGGTCACTTGGCCTCCAGGTTCCATTCGCTGACGAAGGCCCGCTGCTGGCGGCGGTCGTACAGGCACAGTTCGGTACCGGTACGCTGCTGCATGTGCTGCTGTGGGTAGACGCCTTCGATCAGCAGGGCAGTCATGCCGACCTGGTCATCGAACTCGGCGGGCTTGCTGCGGGCGTGGGCATCCTTGAACTGGCTGGCGGCCAGGCAGGCCTTGAGCATCTGCTGGCGCTGCTCGTTCCAGGCCTGGCTGGTAGAGGCCTGGGCGGCTCCGCTTAAAAGGGCGTAGACGACCAGGATGGAGCTGAAGAACTTCATGGCGATACCGGCAAGTTGCATGCGTGCGCGCGATTATGCCTGTCTCGACCCCGGTGGCAAGCCGGGGATTTTGTCGCTGGATTTGTCAGCGCTCGGCGAACACCACGGTACGCGCCGCCACCACCAGGCAATCGGTCAGCTCCGGCGAGGAGAACTTGGTGAGGATGGCATTGGCCCCGGCCAGCCTGGCCTTCTCGGCGCTCATGGTGCTGTCCAGCGAAGTATGCAGCAGGATGTACAGGTGCTGGAAATCAGGGGTCTCGCGCAGGGTGCGGGTGAACGCGTAGCCGTCCATCTCGGACATTTCGATATCGGAGACGATGATGTTGATTTCCTGCGCGGTGCCTTGCAGCTCCAGCAGCACATTGATGGCGTCCTTGGCGCTGCGCGCGGTGTGGCATTCGATGCCGAGGTTGCGCAAGGTATGCACCGACTGCTGCAGGGCCACCTGGCTGTCGTCTACCACCAGGATGTTGGCCGCGGCCAGCAGGCTGATGTCTTCTTCACTCAAGGTTTTCTGAGGAGGCTCAGGCACCGGCGGGGCAATGGCGTGGATGACTTTTTCGATGTCCAGCACCTGCACCAGGGTGTTGTCGACCCGGGTCACGCCGGTAATGAACGAGCGGTTGCCCGAGCCGTAGGGTGGCGGTTTGATGTCGGTGCTCAGGCAATGCACGATACGGCTGACCGCCTGCACATGCAGGCCCTGGCGCGATCGGCTGATCTCGGTAACGATCAGGCAGCCGCCGTGCGGGTCGGTCAATGGCTGCTCACCGATGGCGCGGGACAGGTCGATGACTGACAGCGAATGGCCGCGCAGGGTCGCCACGCCTTTCACGTGCGGGTGCGATTCGGGCAGCTTGGTCAGCGGCGGGCAGGGGATGATCTCGCTGACCTTGAGCAGGTTGATTGCCATCAACTTGCCGCTGCGCAGCGTGAACAGCAGCAGGGACAGCGAGTCCGCGCGGGCATTTTGCGTGGCCATGGTGACCTTCGTCGGGAACAGGGGTAACCGGTTATCGGCCTGATCTGTTCGGGCTTTAGGGGCAACCCCTCAGCGTAATCCCAGGCGGTGCGCAAGACGGCTGAGATTGGCCCGATCCAGGCCCAGTTCTCGGGCGGCGGCCGCCCAGTTGTGCTGATGCCGTTGCAGGCAGACTTCGATCAGCTGGCGCTGGTAGACGTCGACGGCTTCGCGCAGTCCACCTTCGGCCAGCGCCGCCGCCTGTATGGGGGCAGCAGGGGAGGGCGGGGTACCGGGCGCGGCCGTTACGCGCAGGTCCAGGTCGATGGCTTCCAGGGTGAGGATGCGTGGTCTGTCCGTGTGCTGGCCCAGCGCCTTGAGCGCCGAGCGACCGATCAGGTGTTCCAGTTCGCGCACGTTGCCTGGCCAGTCGTAGGTCAGCAGTGCCGCCTGGGCGCCGCTGCTCAGGCGCAGGCTGTTCAGGCCCAGGCGCGAACGGTTCTGTTCGAGGAAGTAGCCAGCCAACAGCAGCACGTCGCGCCCGCGTTCGCGCAACGGCGGCACATGCAGCGGGTACACGCTGAGGCGGTGGTAGAAATCGGCGCGGAAGTTACCGCTGCGCACCTCCGCCGCCAGGTCGCGGTTGGTGGCGGCGATCAGACGCACATCCACCCGGTGCTCGCGGTCCGAGCCAAGGCGTTGCAGCTGGCCGCTTTGCAGGACACGCAGCAACTTGGCCTGCACTGTCAGCGGCAGTTCACCCACTTCGTCGAGGAACAGCGTGCCACCGTTGGCCAGCTCGAACTTGCCGCGGCGCTCGCCATGGGCACCGGTGAAAGCGCCGCGCACATGGCCGAACAGTTCGCTTTCCACCAGCGTGTCGGGCAAGGCGGCGCAGTTGAGGCTGATCAGTGGTTTGTCGGCGCGGTTGCTGGCCTGGTGCAGGGCCTGCGCCACCAGTTCCTTGCCAACCCCGGTTTCACCGGTTATCAGCACGGTCAGGTCGCTGCCACCGACCAGGCGGATTTCTTCCACCAGGCGCTTGTGGGCCGGGCTCTGGCCAATCAGTTCTCTGTCCTGGCCGCTGGCCTGGCGGTAGATCTCGGCGCGATGGTGCTCGTCTTCGGCACGCAGGGCCAGGTGCTCGATACGTTCGGCCACGGTAACCGTGGCGGCCGCCAGGCTGGCGAAGGCCTGCAGGGCTTCCAGCTCCAGGCTCTGGAACTGCCCGGGGGTGAGGGCGTCGAGGGTGACCAGGCCCCAGGGGCGCTCATCGACCATCAGCGGGCAGCCCATGCAGTCATGCACTTCCAGGTTGGCATGGGCGGCGTTGACCAGGCCATCGTAAGGGTCGGGCAGCTCGGAGTCGCTGGCGAAGCGGGTGGGCTCCGGGCGGCTGAGCAGAATCTGGAAACGGGGGTGCTCGCTGACCCGGAAGCGCCGGCCAAGGGTGTCCGGGCTCAGGCCGTCCACCGCCAGCGGTACCAACCATTCACCGTCCAGGCGCAGCAGCGCGGCGGCATCGCATGGCAGTAGCCCGCGCATGGCCTGCAACAGGCGGCGGTAACGCTCCTGGTCGGGCAAGTCGCGAGACAGGTCACTGACCAAGGGCAGCAGGGCGGTGAGTAGCGGCTTTGTAGTCATATGGACTCCTGTGGGTCGATATGACTATACGCGCGGATAGGTCGTTTTGACATGATGCCGGTCAAGACCCTGATTTTGCTGGAGAAAAAAGTTGGCACGATTGCTGTAACAACCGCGGCAGTCATTCGAAGCCACAGGCTCAGGAGTTGTCGCAATGCTCAATGCCGAACAACGTGCAATCATCAAGGCCACTGTCCCCTTGCTGGAAAGCGGTGGCGAAGCGCTGACCACCCACTTCTACAAGATGATGCTCAGCGAGTACCCACAGGTACGCCCGCTGTTCAACCAGGCCCACCAGGCCAGCGGTGACCAGCCGCGTGCCCTGGCCAACGGCGTGCTGATGTATGCCCGCCACATCGATCAACTGGAGCAGCTGGGCGGCCTGGTCGGTCAGATCATCAACAAGCACGTCGCCTTGCAGATTCTGCCGGAGCACTACCCGATCGTCGGCAGCTGCCTGCTGCGCGCCATCGAAGAGGTGCTGGGCAAGGACATCGCTACCCCTGCCGTCATCGAGGCCTGGGGCGCGGCCTATGGCCAACTGGCCGAGATTCTGATCGGCGCTGAAGAAAATCTCTACAAACAGAAGGAAGAAGCCGAAGGCGGCTGGCGCGGTACCCGTGAATTCCGCCTGGTACGCCGTGAGCAGGAAAGCAGCGAGATCGTTTCGTTCTACTTTGCCCCAGTGGATGGCAAACCGGTGCTCAAGGCCGAGCCTGGCCAGTATATCGGCCTGAAGCTGGACATCGACGGTGCCGAGCAGCGCCGCAACTATTCCCTGTCGGCCCTGTGCGATGGCAAGGAATATCGCATCAGCGTCAAGCGTGAGCAGGGCGGCAAGGTTTCCAATTACCTGCATGACCAGTTGGCCGTGGGCGATACCCTGCAGCTGTTCCCGCCGGCAGGCGATTTCACCCTGGCCGCGGGCGACAAGCCGCTGGTACTGATCAGTGGTGGCGTTGGCATCACCCCGACCCTGGCGATGCTGCAGGCGGCCTTGCAAACCCGGCGCGAGGTGCATTTCATTCACTGCGCGCGTAACGGTGCCGTGCATGCCTTCCGTGACTGGGTCGACGGCCTGGCCGCGCATTATCCACAGCTCAAGCGCTTCTATTGCTATGCCGAGCTGGAAGGTGGTGCTGCTGCCGATGCGGTGGGCTTGCTAAGTGAAGACCTGCTGGCCGAGTGGCTGCCGCAGGAGCGTGATGTGGATGCCTACTTCCTTGGGCCGAAGGGCTTCATGGCGGCGGTCAAGCGCCAGTTGAAGGGCCTGGGTGTGCCTGAGCAGCAGAGCCGCTACGAGTTCTTCGGGCCAGCGGCGGCGCTGGAGTGATGTAGCGCCTGTATCGGCCTTTTCGCGGGTTTACCTGCGAAAGGTCCGGTACGGGCTTGCGAAAGTTGTCATCCCAGCCGCTGGCAAGCCAGCTCCCTTGCGGCATTGCTCCCGCCCGTGGGTAATCGAGAACGAAACGGTCGACAGCATTCGCTGCCTGGGGGCTGGCTTGCCAGCGGCTGGGCTACCCCACCTTATGCCTATATATAAGGAAGGATTAAAATCGCGGTTCAGGTTTCATCCTTAATTCTCCTTTAATCACGGTATCCTTCACTCCCGGGTGTCGAGGGGCTTGGCCCTGCGTGGCACCCGGGCAGCCGCTTTTTTGCCGCCCGACGTTGAACCGACGTCGCAGCGGCCGGTCTCAGCCACACCGGATAGCCCTGCGCCGCGCTATCACGCCGCTTCCTCGGCACGCCACAGGCCCTGCCGGCGTGTAGACTTGCGCCCAGGCAGGCGGACCACGCTGCCACTATCCATCGAAGGAACCGGCAATGAACGAACAAACATCGCGCCTGAATCGGGAACGGCGCTTTCTGGTGCTGTTGGGCCTGATCTGCATTTCACTGATTGGTGGCGCCCTGTACATGCAGATCGTGCTCGGCGAGGCGCCGTGCCCTCTGTGCATCCTGCAGCGTTATGCGCTGCTGTTCATTGCCCTGTTCGCCTTCATCGCGGCGGCGATGCCCGGGCGCCGTAGCCTGACCTTCTTCGAGGCTCTGGTAGTGCTCAGCGCCATTGGCGGAATCGTTGCGGCCGGCAACCATGTGTATATACTCGCCAACCCCATGGTCAGTTGTGGCATCGATACCCTGCAGCCGATCGTGGACGACCTGCCGCTGGCCAAGCTGTGGCCGCTGGTGTTCCAGGTCGATGGTTTCTGCAGCACGCCGTATCCGCCGATCCTCGGCCTGTCCCTGGCGCAGTGGGCGTTGCTGGCGTTTGTCCTGACGGCTGTGCTGGTTCCGCTCGGAATCTACCGCAACCGACGCCGGGCTTAGACAAAAGTACCGAATGGCATGGGGTCTTTTACGCCCCATGAGAAGAGTGAAAAGTTGCTTCCCGCTTGACTCAGATCAACCCGTAGGCCTTGCGGAATGCGGCTTTGGGGGCTAGCAAGCGGGGTGCGACAAACTGTCGCGAAGTTGAATTTTTGAGCAGTATTGTTGCGGATTCTGTAAAAGACTGTTGCTCAATAAGTCATAGTCAAGGGTTGGCGACCTATCTACAATCGCCCCCAATTTCCGTTCGGCACTGCTTGCGAGTCGCAGGATTGAAGGAAGCCCCAGCGCTCCTTTTTGCTGACTTCGTCAAGTTTCGCCCAACGGCGATACCGGGCGGACCCCCCTCCGCGTTTTCCCGCACCAAATGGACTTGGTCTGAAGTACAGGCCTGTTGCCTACGAAACCATAAGCACCGCTAACCCGCTTGACGCCAAGGTCCTGCAGTCGGACCCGGGCAGGAGCGAGTACGGGCGCGAAATGCCGCACTTGGCAGGACGAAGTGTTGGCTACCAAAACACAAATTGCATTGAAGCAAGCTGATCTAGAGGTCGTGAGATGAGTAAAAAGCGTTACCCCAGACTGTTTGGCATATTGCCCTTTTTAGGCATGCTTTTACTCAGTGGGTGCAACTGGACCCTGCTCGACCCGAAGGGCCAGGTCGGCATTGAGCAAAAGAACCTGATCCTCATCGCTACCGGTCTGATGCTGCTGGTGGTGATTCCGGTCATCATCATGACCGTGGTTTTCGCCTGGAAGTACCGTGCTTCCAACAAGGCCGCCACCTACACCCCTGACTGGTCGCACTCGACCAAGATCGAAGCCGCGGTGTGGATCATCCCGATCCTGATCATCATCGCCCTGGGTTACTTCACCTACCACTCCACCCACAAGCTGGACCCGTATCGTCCGCTGGATTCCGATGTGAAGCCGGTGCAGATCGACGTGGTCGCGCTGGACTGGAAATGGCTGTTCATCTACCCGGAGCAGGGCATTGCCACGGTCAACAAGATCGTCTTCCCGGCTAACACCCCGGTCAACTTCCGCGTCACTTCCGACGCCGTGATGAACTCGTTCTTCATCCCGGGCCTGGGCGGCCAGATCTACGCCATGGCCGGCATGACCACCAAGCTGCACCTGATCGCCAACGAAAACGGCGAGTTCGACGGTATCAGCGCCAACTATAGCGGTGCTGGCTTCACCGGCATGAAATTCAAGGCTACTGCCACCTCCCAGGAAGACTTCGACAAGTGGGTCGCCGAGGTCAAGCAGTCGCCGAAGAAGCTGGACAAGGCCGAATACGACGCCTTGGCCAAACCAAGCGAAAACAACCCGGTCGCGCTGTACAGCGAGGCTTCGCCTGACCAGTTCCAGCTGATCGTCGACAAGTACGAAGGCATGAACCGCGGTCGTCCGAGCCACGAAGAAGCAGGCAGCAAAGATCTGGCCACTACCAAGGGTGTGGAATCGAGTATGCAACCAGCTGCCGGTGCAGAGGAGTAAGAGATGTTCGGTAAACTAAGCCTGGAGGCGATACCCTATCACGAGCCGATAGTCATGGTGACACTTGCCATGATTGCGCTCGGTGGTATCGCTGTCGTCGGTGCTATCACCTACTTCCGCAAGTGGACCTACTTGTGGACCGAGTGGTTGACGACTGTCGACCACAAGAAGATCGGGGTGATGTACATCATCGTCGCGATGGTCATGCTGCTGCGCGGCTTTGCCGACGCCATCATGATGCGTACCCAGCTGGCTGCCGCTACCGGTGGCTCCGAAGGCTACCTGCCGCCAGAACACTATGACCAGATCTTCACCGCTCACGGTGTGATCATGATCATCTTCATGGCGATGCCGTTCTTCACCGGCCTGATGAACCTGGCGGTTCCTCTGCAGATCGGTGCACGTGACGTTGCCTTCCCGTTCCTGAACTCGCTGAGCTTCTACCTGCTGCTGGCAGGCGTGCTGCTGGTCAACATCTCGCTGGGCGTTGGTGAATTCGCCAAGACCGGCTGGGTTGCCTATCCGCCGCTCGCGGGCATTCAGTACAGCCCTGGGGTGGGTGTCGACTACTACATCTGGGCGCTACAGCTATCAGGCCTGGGTACGACGCTTACCGGTGTGAACTTCCTCGTCACCGTGATGAAGATGCGCGCACCTGGCATGAAGCTGATGGACATGCCGATCTTCACCTGGACCTGCACCTGGGCCAACGTGCTGATCGTGGCTTCCTTCCCGATCCTGACCGCTGCACTCGCTCTGCTGACTGTTGACCGTTATCTGGACTTCCACATCTTCACCAACGAGCTTGGTGGGAACCCGATGATGTACGTCAACCTGTTCTGGGCGTGGGGTCACCCTGAGGTCTACATCCTGATCCTGCCGGCCTTCGGTGTGTTCTCGGAAGTCACCTCGACCTTCTCCGGCAAGCGTCTGTTCGGCCACCACTCGATGATCTATGCATCGGGCGCCATCGCCGTGCTGGGCTTCGCTGTATGGCTGCACCACTTCTTCACCATGGGTGCCGGCGCCAGCGTCAACACCTTCTTCGGCCTGGCGACGATGCTGATCTCCATTCCGACCGGTGTGAAGCTGTTCAACTGGCTGTTCACCATCTACCAGGGCCGTCTGCGCTTCACCGCGCCGATCATGTGGACCCTGGGCTTCATGATCACCTTCTCCATCGGTGGCATGACTGGCGTTCTGCTGGCTGTTCCGGGCGCTGACTTCGTCCTGCACAACAGCCTGTTCGTAATTGCTCACTTCCACAACGTGATCATCGGTGGTGCGGTATTCGGCTACATCGCCGGCTTCGCCTACTGGTTCCCGAAAGCCTTTGGTTTCACCCTGAACGAGAAGTGGGGCAAAGCTGCCTTCTGGTTCTGGATCTCGGGCTTCTACGTAGCGTTCATGCCGCTGTACGCCCTGGGCTTCATGGGCATGACCCGTCGTCTGAACCACTCCGACAACCCGCTGTGGGAACCCTACCTGTACGTAGCCGTTGTCGGCGCCGTGCTGATCCTGTTCGGTATCGCCTGCCAGCTGATCCAGCTGTACGTATCGGTTCGCGACCGCAACCAGAACCTGGACGTGACCGGCGACCCATGGGGCGGCCGTACCCTGGAATGGTCGACTTCGTCGCCACCTCCGTTCTACAACTTCGCCCATATGCCCGAGAAGGTTGGCCTGGACGCCTGGCACGAAGCCAAGGAAGCCGGTGTTGCCTACAAGCCAGCGGCCAAGTACGAAGCGATCCACATGCCGAGCAACACCTCCACCGGTTTGTTCATGGGCCTGTTCCTGACCGTCTTCGGCTTCGCCTTCATCTGGCACATCTGGTGGCTGGTTGGCGCGAGCCTGGTTGCAACCATCGCTGTCTTCGTTCGCCACGCTGCGCGTGACGACCAGGGCTACATGGTTCCGGCCGAAGAAGTGGCGCGCATCGAAGGCGAGCGCATGAAAGCGTTGGCCAAAGCAGGTGCTCTGCCTGCCGGCGCACGTGTCGAATCGTTTGAGCGGGTGTAATCAATGTCCAGTCAAGTAATGCACGGTGCTGCTCATGGTCACGACCATGGGCATGACGACCACCACCACGACTCGGGCCAGATGACCGTACTGGGTTTCTGGCTGTACCTGATGACCGACTGCATCCTGTTTGCGTCGCTCTTCGCCACCTACGCGGTGCTGTCCGGCAGTTTTGCCGGCGGCCCGTCGGGTCATGACATCTTCCAGCTCGATTTCGTGGCTGTTGAAACACTGTTCCTGCTGCTGTCCTCGATCACCTTCGGCTTCGCCATGCTGAAGATGTTCGATGGCAAGAAAGCTGGCGTACTGGGCTGGTTGGCTGTGACCTTCCTGTTCGGTGCAGGCTTCATCGCGATGGAAATCTATGAATTCCATCACCTGATCGGCGAAGGCTTCGGCCCGAACCGCAGTGGCTTCCTGTCGGGCTTCTTCGCCCTGGTAGGTACCCACGGTCTGCACGTGACCGCCGGCCTGATCTGGATGGCAGTCATGATGTACCAGATCAACAAGCACGGCATCACGCCGACCGCCAAGACCCGCATGAGCTGCCTGAGCCTGTTCTGGCACTTCCTGGACGTGGTCTGGATCTGCGTATTCACCGTTGTCTACCTGCTGGGAGTTCTGTAATGGCTAACGCATACGACACTCATCACGAAGGTAACCACGGCAGCGTCAAGTCGTACATGATCGGCTTCATTCTGTCGATCATCCTGACTGCGATCCCGTTCGGCCTGGCCATGTCGCCAAGCCTGCCGAAGAACCTGACCGTTCTGATCATTGTTGCCATGGCCGTGATCCAGGTAGTCGTACACCTCGTGTACTTCCTGCACATGGACCGCTCGAAAGAGCAACGCAACAACGTTTCGACGTTCCTGTTCACCACCTTGGTGATCGCCCTGCTCGTCGGCCTGTCGCTGTGGATCATGTTCAGCATCCACTTCGAAATGTTGGCCAAGTGAGGTAAGACTGCATGTCCGTTAAGCACTTTATCCAAATCACCAAACCGGGGATCATTTTCGGTAACGTGCTTTCCGTGGCAGGCGGTTTCTTCCTTGCCGCGAAGGGCCATGTGGATTTCGCCCTGTTCCTGGCGGTGGTAGTGGGTACTTCGCTGGTAGTCGCGTCCGGTTGCGTGTTCAACAACTGCATCGACCGCGACATCGACCAGAAGATGGAGCGCACCAAGAACCGCGTCATGGTCCAGGGCGGCATGCCGCTGCCCCTCGCGCTGATCTACGCCACCCTGCTTGGGGTGGCGGGTTTCAGCCTGCTGTATGTCCAGGCCAACCCGCTGTCGGCGTTCTGCGCGCTGATTGGCTTCATCGTCTACGTCGGTTTCTACAGCCTGTGGCTGAAGCGTAAATCGGTGCACGGTACCCTGGTTGGCAGCCTGTCCGGTGCCATGCCTCCGGTGATCGGCTATTGTGCCGTCAGCAACAGCTTCGACCTGGCTGCGGTCACCCTGCTGGTGATGTTCAGCCTGTGGCAGATGCCGCACAGCTTTGCCATCGCGATCTTCCGCTTCAAGGACTACAGCGCTGCCGACATTCCGGTTCTGCCGGTGGCTCGCGGCATCCTTGCGGCGAAGAAGCAGATCGTGCTGTACGTGCTGGCCTTCGTGCTCGCAACCCTGATGCTTACCCTCGGCGGTTACGCCGGCCTCGGCTACCTGGCCGTGGCAGCTGCCATGGGCCTGTACTGGCTGTACATGGCCTGGGGTGGCTACAAGGCTGAGGATGACAGCAAATGGGCTCGCAAGGTCTTTGGCTTCTCCATCCTCACCGTCACTGCCCTGAGCGTGATGATGGGTGTGGACAGCCAGACCGCTGCGGACGTGCTGATGACCTACGCGCGCTGAAACTGCTGCCTGTAACACGAAAACCCGGCCTTTGTGCCGGGTTTTTTTTTGCCTGTTCCGGCGACAAGACCAGGGCTGAAACATAAATTTCCTGATTTTCAAAAAATATATCTGAAAATAAATAATAAAACGGGAAATTGACCTTTACAGAATTCATGTTTCGGCACTATCTTCTGTTCTTGGCCGCCACATCGGCCAACGTCGCTCGGACGGTTCCGGGCGCTTACGTACTCAGAGGAAGCCATGGCCAATTCAGGTTCGCCGCGCCGCTTTGCGCGCATCGATCGTCTCCCCCCTTACGTCTTCAACATCACTGCCGAGCTCAAGATGGCTGCCCGCCGCCGTGGCGAGGACATCATCGACCTGAGCATGGGCAACCCCGACGGCGCCACCCCGCCGCACATCGTCGAAAAGCTGGTGCAGGTCGCCCAGCGTGAAGACACCCACGGCTACTCCACCTCTCGCGGTATTCCGCGCCTGCGTCGGGCCATCTCCAACTGGTACAAGGAACGCTACGAGGTCGACATCGACCCGGAAAGCGAAGCCATCGTCACCATCGGTTCGAAGGAGGGCCTGGCACACCTGATGCTGGCCACGCTCGACCAGGGCGATACGGTGCTGGTGCCCAACCCCAGCTACCCGATCCATATCTACGGTGCGGTGATCGCCGGTGCCCAGGTGCGCTCGGTGCCGTTGGTGCCGGGGGTAGACTTCTTCAATGAACTTGAGCGGGCCATCCGCGAGTCGATCCCCAAGCCGAAGATGATGATCCTCGGTTTCCCGTCCAACCCCACCGCCCAGTGCGTGGAGCTGGACTTTTTCGAGCGCGTGGTGGCGTTGGCCAAGCAGTACAACGTGCTGGTGGTGCATGACCTGGCCTACGCCGACATCGTCTACGACGGCTGGAAAGCCCCGTCGATCATGCAGGTGCCGGGCGCCAAGGACATCGCCGTGGAATTCTTCACGCTGTCAAAGAGCTACAACATGGCCGGCTGGCGGATCGGCTTCATGGTCGGCAACCCGGAGTTGGTCAGTGCTCTGGCGCGGATCAAGAGCTACCACGACTATGGCACCTTCACCCCACTGCAGGTGGCCGCCATCGCTGCGCTGGAAGGTGACCAGCAGTGTGTGCGCGACATCGCCGAGCAATACCGCCAGCGCCGCAACCTGCTGGTGAAGGGGCTGCACGAGCTGGGCTGGATGGTCGAAAATCCCAAGGCCTCGATGTACGTGTGGGCGAAGATTCCGCCGGAGTATGCACACCTGGGTTCGCTGGAGTTTTCCAAGAAGCTGCTGGCCGAGGCCAAAGTGTGCGTGTCGCCGGGGATCGGCTTTGGTGACTACGGTGATGACCACGTGCGCTTTGCCCTGATCGAGAACCAGGACCGCATACGCCAGGCGATTCGAGGGATCCGGCAGATGTTCCGGGCTGATGGCTTGGCCCGCAGGTAATCCTGTCGGGGGCTGCCAGGCAGCCCCCGGTTTCGCAGCAGGGCGCGCTTTCCGCCTGCATTCCTGCACTATGCCCGCCTATCTTCAGCACTCATCTCTCACCACAGAGATTTCCCCATGAGTGTTTTCACCGCCTACTTCTGCGGTACCGGCTCGCACCGCTTCGACCAAGCCAACCCCAACTTCTGGAACGGTGAGCTGGTCTCTACCCTGGCCAGCAACGATCTGGGCCGCGAGTTTGCCCACTGGATCGCGGTGGACGGCCCCGGCAGTGGCAACCTGCAGGATGACAACCTGTTCGTCGAGCCCGGTGGCTATTTCAACTGGACCGGCCAACTGTTTGGCCATGGCTGGGAAGAGAACGTCAACCATGTGTTGCAGGTGATCAAGGGCGTAAGCAACTGGCAGCGCACCAAGTTGAGCGAGCAAGAATACCAGCATCTGAAAGACGCTGGCGTACCTGTTCCGGACCCTTCCTCCACTGCTTCCTGGTTCTGGCGAACCTACGATTATGGTGACCGCCACTCAACGCCCCAGGAACTGCAGGAGCGCATTATCAGCATTTTCCGCAAGCCGCGCATTCCAACTCAGGTCAATCTGGTCGGTTGGAGCAGGGGAGGGATTAGCTGTCATATGCTGGCCAATGCCATGGCTCAGGATCCGGTGTTGCGCGGCATACCGGTGAACATCTTCGCCATCGATCCGGTGCCTGGCGTCGGCAATGTACAGACCGAGCGCGTGACCTTGGCGGATAACGTCAAAGAATACGTAGGTTTCTATTCGCGGGATGAGCGCTCCAAAGGTTTTGCCTGTGTGATCCCTTCGGTCGCAAGCGGGATACAGTTATGCGTCTATCCCATGCCTGGCCGGCATGCCACGCTCGTCGGCAACGCCTCGGCAGATGGCGCAGGCGCGGGCAAGGTGCTGGCAGAGCCGGGGCTGATCGTTCGTCATTTTGCCGAAGTCTGCCTGACCCGCTGGGGTGTGCAGCTCGACAAGTGCCTGGCCCTGGACGACAGACAGTTGATGAAGTATCACCAGGCCATGGCGGCAGCGGATAGCCAATATCAGGCCATGCGCAGCGTGTCCTACACAGTACTCACCGAGGGTGAGAAGAGCGACCGCCTGGTGCACTGTGGTGAAGCGTACACCTACTTCAGCATGGTGCAGGGCAAGGAATATGACCCGAGCGCAGGGCTTGCTCTGCAGCGCGCGGATGCTACGACTTACAAGGCTATCTGCTAACAGAAACGGGTGGTCGTGCAGGTATTGGCCGCGCTTGGCCGGCTGCCGGATCAGCGGCAAAAATTTTTGCATCGCCCCCCTATCCAGCAGCCCCGGCTTGGATTGAAAATGGCGCCGCGGGCCACGCCCGATAACAACAACCTTCCCTCCGTGCCATCATGTCCGAATACAACCCTTGCCTTGACTGCGGCGCCTGCTGCGGGTACTTCCGTGTGTCCTTCTTCTGGGGCGAATGCCAGTCTTCCGGCGGCCTGGTACCGGATGATCTGGTGGTGCAGATCAACCCCACCCGTGTCGCCATGATCGGTACCGACGCCAAGCCATGCCGCTGCATCAGCCTGCAGGGCGAGATTGGCCAGCAGGTGGCGTGCACCATCTACGCCAACCGTTCCAGCCCCTGCCGCGAGTTCGAGGCGTCGTGGGTGGGTGGGGTACACAACCCCAGCTGTGACGATGCGCGAGCGGCATATGGCCTGCCACCGCTGACCCCGCCAGGGGCCAATGAGCCGCATTGGCCGGATGACGGCGCTGAGGTGGCCTGACCGCCAGCCAGCGTCGGTCCCCCGGATGCCTGAACCGTGCGCTTGACGTTAAACTGTCATTTCCCCAGCCATGGACAGGAGATCCGGCGTGACCCCACCCCGCAGTTTCCCCAGTGACCTCTGCCTTGACAGCCCGCGTCTGCAACTGCGCCCCATGCGTCATGCCGATGCGGCACAGTGGTTGGCAATCATGGCCGACCCCGAGGTCATGCGCTATTGGCACCATGCTCCCTGGCAAGACCTGGCCGAAGCCGAAAGCGCCCTGGCCGCCGATCGTGAGGCCTATGCCAACGGTGACCAGCTCAAACTGGGCATGTACCGGCGCGACAACGGTGAACTGATCGGCATGGTCCAGCTGTTCAACATCGACGATGTCTCGCGCCGTGGCGAGATCGGTTATTGCCTGGCCAGTGCTGTGCAGGGCCGAGGCTACATGGATGAGGCGCTGACCTGCTTCATCGATTACCTCGCCCACACCCTGCACATGCGCCGCCTGGAAGGCGAGATCGACCCACGCAATCAAGGCTCGGCACGTACCCTCGAACGCCAGGGCTTCGTGCTCGAAGGTACCCTGCGCGCGCGCTGGTGTGTGGCTGGCGAGCTGTCCGATTCCGGCATCTATGGCCTGCTACTGGAGCCGCCGGTTGCCTGACCGGCATGGCATCCCATCGAAGGTTTGGAAGCGGGGCCGGGCCTGGGTTATGGTCGCAGCCTGTTCCTTTCTTCCTGGTATGCCCCTTGCCCGTTTTCTACCTGAGCGCCAGCTTGCTGCTGTACCTGCTCGCACTGTTCTTCGATGGTGCGCTGATGAGTGGCGATCGTCACATGCCGGCCTTGCAGATGCTGTTGTACGGGCCTTGGGGCATGCCTTTCGGCATGTATCAGTGGTTCGCCAACCCACTGCTGGCTCTGGCGATCCTGGCCCATCGACGGTTCCGCCGGCTGGCGCTCCTGGTCGGGCTGGTTGCGCTGTACCTGGCTGCCAGCAGTTTCGGAATTGACCGCTTGCCGGACAACCAGAGCTACGCGTTTCATGAGCGTACTGGCTTTGGTGCCGGGTTCTATCTGTGGCTGGCGGCCATGATGGTGTTCTGCCTGGGGCAGGCCTGGCATTGCTGGAAGGCGCGCTGTGCCGCCGATATGCCGGGTTGGAGCTGGCTCGACGTGGTGTTGGTTGCGGCACTGGGCGTGGCGTTTTATGCCGCGACGCAGATGCCGACGTTACGCTTCGAGCCGGGCAGGGTGCTGATGCCGCAAGAGCCGCCGCAGACGCTTTGAAATCCACAGGGAGGGTTTGCATGATCAAGCATTACCTGGCAGGCACGGCATTGGCCTGTTCGCTGCCATTGGCAGCGGCCGATGATTACACGGCGGACTATGGGCAGTGCATGGACAGAGCGTCCAGCACCGTGGCCATGAGTGAATGCATCAGGGCCGAAACGCAGGTGCAGGACCAGCGGCTGAACCGGGTGTACAAACAACTGATGAGCAGGCTCGATGCCGGGCAGCAGAAGAGCCTGCGGGATGTGCAGCGCAAATGGCTGGCTTACCGCGATGGCAATTGCCAGTTCCATGTACAGGCCAGTGGCGGGACCATGGCGGCACTGGAAGGTGGCACCTGCCTGATGGACATGACCCGTGACCGCGCAGCGGAGCTGGAGCGGCTGCTCAGCCCGGGGCAGTGAGAAACCTGTACAGGCCGCCTGGTGGGTGAACCCGCTGCCACGAGCAGGCAGGCTCATGGCCACGCTGTGGGAGCCGGCTTGCCGGCGATGGGGCGCAAAGCGCCCCGTTTCTACCGGCGCGGTCTGCGCAACGCCCGCGCCTTCAGGTACTCGCGCACTTCCACGGCATCCCCGGCAAACTCGATACGCTCTGCCTTGGCTGCACGCTGGTAGGCATACATCGGGTCGTAATACTCACTGAGCAAACCTTCGATGAAGACCCGGTGCAGGTCTACCGAGCCGCTGCGCTGTTGTTCTTCCAGCGCCTGGCGCAGAATTTCCGAGAGCCGCTGATAGCGCTCGCCGCCGAGGCGTTTGTGGATCCTGCCCATGCTCTGCAGAAGCGCCTCGGCAAACATTCGGCGGCCATCTTCTTCACCATGCAGGCTGACGAACTCGGCGCTCAGGTTGATCACGTAGTCGCGCAGGATGCGCTCAACGCGGTTGGCCAGACTGTCTTCCAGCCACACCAGCGGGTAGTGCTGCATGCCCTGGTACAACTCCAGCGGTACGGTGCAGCTACCCACGATTCGGCCTTCATCTTCCAGCACGAACTGCTCGATACCCCGGGCGCGCTTTTTCAACACATCGATGGCCAGCCTGTTCTCGAAGTCGATCTGCGCTGGCTGTGCGGTGGCGCGCTTGCCAAAGCTGGAACCGCGATGGTTGGCGTAGCCCTCCAGGTCCAGCTCGTTGTCCAGCAGATGCAGCACATCGGTCTTGCCGGTGCCGGTCAGGCCGCCCACGAGCACGAAATCACATTGCGCGACCGCCTGTTGGGTCGTCTCCAGCAGGAAGTGGCGCATGGCCTTGTAGCCGCCCTCGACGAGGGGGTAGTCGATGCCCTTCTCATCGCGCAGCGCTTTCTGCACAAGATGCGAGCGCAGGCCACCACGGAAGCAGTACAGGTAACCATCAGGGTGGGCCCGGGCAAAAGCCGCCCAGGCCTCCAGGCGGGCCTCCCGGGTGGCACCACTGACCAGCTGGTGGCCCAGGGCGATGGCGGCGGTCTGGCCCTGCTGCTTGTAGCAGGTGCCGATCTTCTGCCTTTCCTGGTCGTTCATCAGCGGCAGGTTGACGGCGCCGGGGAAGGCGCCTTTGGCGAATTCGACGGGAGCACGCATGTCCATCATCGGCACATCGTCGAGGAACAACTGGCGGAAGTCGGTGCAGTCGGGGCGCATCAGATCACCTCGACCGCGTGGCTCTGTCGCTCGACCAGCTGGCCGATCGCTGCCAATTGCAGGCCCAGCCCGGCGGCTTCGGCAAGGAACTCGGCTTCCCCTTCCGGGGTGACCGCCACCAGCAGGCCGCCGCTGGTCTGCGGGTCGCACAGCAGGTGCTTCTGGTCGTCACTGAGGGCGCCGATCTTGTGCCCGTAGCTGTCGAAGTTGCGCAGGGTGCCGCCGGGGATGCAGCCCTCGGCCAGGTAGTGTTCGACACTCGGCAGCCGTGGGACAGCGGCGTAGTCCAGGTACGCGGTGAGGCCACTGCCTTCGGCCAGTTCCACCAGGTGGCCGAGCAGGCCAAAGCCGGTGACGTCGGTCATCGCCTTGACCCCGTCGAGTTTGCCGAAGCGGCTGCCGGGGGTGTTCAGGGTGCACATCCAGTCGCGGGCCAGGCCCTGGTCCTGTGGGCGCAGCTTGGCCTTTTTCTCGGCGGTGGTGAGGATGCCGATGCCCAGTGGCTTGGTCAGGTACAGGCGGCAGCCTGCGCTGGCGGTGTCGTTGCGCTTGAGGTGACGCTTGCTGACCACGCCGGTGACGGCCAGGCCGAAGATCGGCTCGGGGGCGTCGATGGAGTGGCCGCCGGCCAGCGGGATGCCGGCTTCGGCGCATACCGCACGGCCACCGCGAATCACTTCCCGGGCCACTTCCGGCGGCAGCACGTTGACTGGCCAGCCAAGAATGGCAATGGCCATCAGCGGGTCGCCGCCCATGGCGTAGATGTCACTGATGGCGTTGGTAGCGGCGATGCGGCCGAAGTCGTACGGGTCATCGACGATCGGCATGAAGAAGTCGGTGGTCGAGACCACGCCGCGCTCGTCGTCCAGCGCGTACACCGCAGCGTCGTCGCGCGAGGCGTTGCCGACCCACAGTTTCGGGTCCAGGGCCTGGGTACCGCTTTCAGCGAGGATCACATCCAGCACCTTGGGGGAGATCTTGCAGCCACAGCCGGCACCATGGCTGTACTGGGTCAGGCGAATCGGCTCGCTCATGTGCACCTCAGGAGGTCTATTTGATGCGCGATTGTAGCAAAGCTGGCCTTTGCGCCTGCGCCTCTTATAATTCCCGTCGTCGGCGCATAGGCCGACCCTTCCCCGCTATTGAACCGGAGAACACCCATGCTCAAACGCCCTCTGGCGCTCGCCGCCGGCCTCGTGCTGTCCTGCTGTGCCGTAGTCGCCCAGGCTGCTGAAACCCTGCGGGTCAGCGCCATTCCCGACGAAGCGCCGACCGAACTGCAGCGCAAGTTCAAGCCGTTGGGCGAGTACCTGGCCAGGCAACTGGGCATGGAAGTCAAGTTCGTGCCGGTTGCCGACTACCCGGCAGTGGTCGAGTCGCTGGCCTCCGGGCGCCTGGACCTCGCCTGGCTGGGCGGTTTCACCTTCGTTCAGGTCCGCCTGAAGGACCCGACCGCCACGCCGCTGGTGCAGCGTGAGCAGGATGCGCAGTTCACCTCCAAGTTCATTACCGCCAACCCCGACGTGAAGAGCCTGGCCGACCTCAAGGGCAAGTCGTTTGCCTTCGGTTCCATCTCGTCCACCTCGGGCAGCCTGATGCCGCGTTACTTCATGCTCAAGCAGGACAACATCAAGCCTGAAGACTACTTCAGCCGAGTGGCCTATTCCGGCGCCCACGATGCCACCGTGGCCTGGGTGCAAGCCGGCAAGGTCGACGGCGGCGTGCTCAACGCCAGTGTCTGGCAGAAGCTGGTCGATGCCGGCAAGGTCGATACCGCCAAGGTGAAGGTGTTCGCCACCACCCCGACCTACTTCGACTACAACTGGACCGTGCGCGGCAACATGGACCCGGCGCTGAAGGAAAAGATCAGAAAGGCGTTCCTCGACCTCGACCCGGCCAACCCGGAGCACAAGGCCATTCTCGACCTGCAGGCGGCCAGCCGCTTCATCGAGACCAAGCCTGAGAACTACGTGGGCACCGAGCAGGCTGCGCGCGAGGCCGGCCTGCTCAAGTGACAGACTCCTGCGAAGTGGCCATTCAGCTGCACGGCGCCGGCCTGCGCCATGGCCAGGTGCGTGCGCTTGATGCGGTGAACCTGCGCATCTGCCAGGGCGAACGCGTCGCCATCATCGGGCCGTCGGGGGCGGGCAAGTCCAGCTTGCTGCACCTGATGGCGACCGCCGTTCAGCCCAGTAGCGGGCGCCTGGAGCTGCTCGGCGAGCAGCCTTGGGCGTTGTCCGCCAGAGCCCGCCAGCGCCTGCGTGCGCGGATAGGCCTGGTGCACCAGGCACCACCCTTGCCGCCGCGCCAGCGGGTGGTGACGGCGGTGCTGGCCGGTCGCCTGGGGCAGTGGGGTGTGCTGCGCGGCCTGCTCAACCTGCTATACCCCTGTGATGTCCCGGGGGCGCGTCAAGCCCTGGCCGAGCTGGGCCTGGCCGACAAACTGTTCGTGCAGTGCGGGCAATTGTCCGGCGGCCAGTTGCAGCGCGTGGGCATTGCCCGGGCGTTGTACCAGCAGCCGCAGGTGTTGTTGACCGATGAACCGGTGTCGGCCATGGACCCGGTGCTGGCTGACCACAGCCTGGCCTTGCTCAACCGTCACGCCCAGGCCAATAGCGTGACCCTGGTGGCCAGCCTGCACGCGGTGGAGCTGGCGCTGGCGCACTTTCCGCGGGTGATTGGTATTCGTGAGGGGCAGGTGGTGTTCGACTGCCCGGCGCAAGCGGTGACCGAGCAGTTGCTCGATGCGCTGTACGCCAATGAACAGCTGGCTCCGCCGCCGACTCCGGGGCCGGCGCTGACCGTGCAGATCCCGCGATGCTGAAGGCTGACGCGCGCGACCCGGCCCTATTGCCAAGGTTGCTGCTGGCCCTGCTGGCGGTGGTAGTGCTGTGGCCGGGTGTGCAACTGAGCGAACTGAACCCGGGGGTACTGTTGCAGGCGCAGAACCGCCAGCAGATCGCCGGTTTTGTCAGCGCCTTCTGGCCGCCGGCTCACGGTGCGGACTTCCTTGAACTGCTGTATGAAGCCACCTTGCAGACGCTGGCTGTGGCCACCGCCGGCATGGCGTTGGCTTTGCTGCTGGCGATCCCGGCCGGGCTGCTGGCCAGCCGCGCGCTGTCGTTGCGCGCGGCCTCGCGTGGCGGTCGCGCCGGGCTGTGGTCACGTGTGCTGCGCCTGCCGGTGCGCTGGCTGCTGATATTCCTGCGCAGCGTGCCGGAAATCGTCTGGGCGTTGCTGTTCGTGCGGGCTGTCGGGCTGGGGCCGACGGCCGGTGTGCTGGCTATCGCCATCACCTACAGCGGCATGCTCGGCAAGGTCTACGCCGAAATCTTCGAGTCGGTCGACCAGCGCCCGGCCCACGCACTGCTGCAAGCGGGCAGTGGCAGGCTGGCGGCATTTTTCTACGGCATCCTGCCCAGTGCTGCGTCGGAGGTCGTGTCCTATACCGTGTATCGCTGGGAGTGCGCGGTGCGGGCCTCGGTGGTCATGGGCTTTGTCGGTGCCGGTGGGCTGGGGCAGCAGATCGACCTGTCGATGCGCATGTTCGCGGGTGCGGAAGTGGCGAGCATGCTGCTGACGTTCCTGATGCTGGTGATGCTGGCCGATCTGCTCAGCCGCCTGCTGCGCTGGAGGCTGGCATGAGCCGGGCGATCAACCTGTTGCTGCTCGGGGCCATCATCGCCGCAGTGGTGGCCTCGTTCGCGTACCTCGAGCTGGACTGGCCAGCGCTGTTCGGCAATGGCGGGCTGGGGCAGATGGCGGAATATGCCGGGCGCTTCCTGCACCCGGACCTGTCTGCCGGGCATCTGCGCGCGGTCGCGCATGGCGCGCTGGAAACCTTGGCCATGTCCGGGCTGGGCACTTTGCTGGCCATGGTGTTGGGCCTGGTGCTGGCGCTACCGGCCGCAGGTCGCTTCGGTTGGCCATTGCAGGGTTGCGCGCGGTTGCTGCTCAATGCCCTGCGGGCCATTCCGGAACTGGTGTGGGCCGCGCTGACGGTACTGGCCGCCGGGCTCGGTCCCAATGCCGGCACCCTGGCCCTGGCACTACACACCGCCGGGGTGCTGGGGCGGTTGTTTGCCGAGGCCCTGGAGAATGCGCCGCCGGAGCCGGCGGCGGCCATCCGCCTACAGGGTGGCAGCCAGCTGGCGGCGTTCTGCTTCGGCACTTTGCCTAACCTGTGGCCGCAGTTGCTGGCCTACAGCTTGTACCGCTGGGAGAACAACATCCGTATGGCCAGCGTGCTGGGGTTCGTCGGCGCCGGTGGTTTGGGACAGATGCTGTACACCACCTTGAGCCTGTTCCAGGAGGCGCAGGCCAGCACGGTGATCATGGGTATGCTGGTGCTGGTGTTGCTGGTGGATGCCTTGAGCGATGTATTGCGCCAGCGCTACGTGCGCGCCTGATCGGTAGCTGGGGGCTGCTCTCCAGGCTGGCGCTGTAGCTGTAGGAGCGGATCTATCCGCGAAGCAGGCGACGCGCTGGCTGGCACCGGCTGTGCCGGTGATCGCGGCTGAAGCCGCTCCTACGAGGATCGCGCAAGGCTTAGGATCCCGAGCAAGGCAGATGCTTGCGTGGTATCGGAATCGTTCACGCACCAACCACTTCGGCACATTGCGCTTCCCGCTGCATCGACTCCAGGTTGCGCTCGATCGTCTCGCAAATGCTGTCCATCTGGATCTGGTGCTCACTGAAGCGGAACGGGCTCTGCAAATCCGTTCCGATCCGTTCGATCGCCAACAGCATGAACCCTACAACCGTCGACGCCAGCGGCGTGAACCAGCCCAGCGACTCCACCAGCCCCACCGGCACGATCAGGCAGAACAGGGTAATGAACAGCCGCGGGAAATACACATAGGGGTAGGGGAGCGGGGTGTTGGCGATCCGCTCCATGCCGCCCTGGGCGTTGGACAGGTCTACCAGTGTCGACTCCAGCCGCGCCAGGCGAATGCTGTCCAGCCGGCCTGCCTGGTATTCCCGCGCCAGCAGGGCCGCCGAGCCGCTGAGAATGTCGTTGGCGAAGTTGTTCGAGCGGTTGCGCCGTTCGAACTCTGCGGGCGGGATGAAGGCCATCAGCTCATCCGGGCAGCTTTCACCCTTAAGGTGCGCCGCCAGGCAGTTCACATAGGCGATATGCCGACGCAGCAGGGTGGCCTTGACCGGGTTGAGCGCGTCATCCGGGTTATCGATCAAGGTCAGCGTTTGCCGGGCGAAGCTGCGCGAACTGTTGACCAGCGCTCCCCACAAGGTGCGTGCCTCCCACCAGCGGTTGTAGGCGCTGCTGTTGCGAAAACTCACCAGCACCACCAGCGCAGAACCCAGCAAGGTCAACGGGATCAGTGGCAGGGTGAACTTGCTGTTGAAGAACAGCATGAAGTCGATGGTGACCAGCACATCCCAGATCAGCAGCCAGAACAGCGACCAGCCGATGTAGCCGATGGTCTTCACGGCCAGGCGATACTTGCGGACGATGATGTCTTTCACGCGGGACGCCTCGAAAATGGGCAGATGCAGGATCCGACGTCGAGGTAGGGGTAAAGGTTCGCTGGGTGATTGTTGCAAGGGATTTTGAATTTCCCGTCCAGCCCAATGTGCTGTCTCGCTGAATCAGGCGGGTTGAATCAGCACCTGTTTCATTTGCACCAACGCCACCCGTGAACCCTCCCACGCCTGCCGTTCCTCGATACCGAACGGCACGAAGCCCAGCTGTGGATACAGCAGCAGGCCCGCTGTGTTGTGGTTGAAGCACGACACCCACACCTCCCTAGCTGCGAACTGTTGGCGGGCCAGGTCGATCATGGCCGCTACCAGGTAGCGTGCTACGCCGTGGCCGCGTGCGGCGGGGGCCACGACCACGTTACCCAGGGCGCACACGCCGCCGTGTTCGGCCTTGTAGAAGTTGGCGAAGGCCAGCACCGTGCCGTTGCCTTCCACCACCGTGGAGCCGCTGCGTTGGGCAATGGCATCGCTCAGCTGGGCGGGGGTAAGTGGGTAGTTGGCTTTGGGGAACATATGGAACAGTTCGGCCGGGCTTTGCGGGAAGCTGCAGATTCCGGCGATGTCGTCGGGCCGTACGGGGCGGTGGGTCAGGTGCATGGCGAGTCCTTGTGTGCTGGCTGATCGGGGCTCTTCGCGGGCAAGCCCAATCCCATGGAGTTGGTGCAGTATTGGTGGTCGCTGTTTGTAAAAACTATTTCCCCCCTTGGTTCGGGCTCGCGTTTCGCAGCAGCTCTTTGCGCAATTTGCCGGGGGACATGCCAAACAGGTTCTGAAAATGCCGAATGAAATGGGGCGCATCGGCAAAACCGCATTCAAAGGCGATTTCGCCGATATGTCGATCCGAGCTGATGAGCAGCCAGCGGCCAAACCTGAGCCGAACCTGGCGATAGAACTGGGCCGGAGTACTACTGGTTTCGGCAACGAACAGCCGCTCCAGCTGCCGTTTGCTGGTGCCGACAAGGTTGGCGATCGCGTCGATATCCAAAGGCTCGGTCATGTGCTTTTCCATCAGCATCACGGCCTCGTGCAGGCGCCTGTTCGAAGAGCTGGCGTAGCCCAGTGCCTTGCGCCGGTCGACGAAACTCCCCGAGCTGCTTTTCGCGACGGTCATCTGGTGCACAACCTTGCCGGCCCGATCCGGGCCGCAATGCAATCCGACAAGATGGATGGCCAACTCGATGACCGAGATACCGCCTGCGCAGGTGATGCGATCCTTGTCGATGAGGAAGTCGCTGTTGCTGACGAAGCGCAATCTGGGGAACAGGCGTTTCCAGTCGTCGCAATGGTAGGCATGCACGCAAGCTGTACGCCCCTCCATCAGGCCATGCCGCGCGAGCACGAAGCTGCCCGTGCACAGGCCGATCAATGGCACGCCAGCGGCAGCCGCCTGATGCAGGAATGCCGGATAAGTCTTTGGCGCTGTCTCCAGGTAGTCCAGTAGCCCACCAATCACCACGATGTAATCGAATTGATGAGGGTCGCTGAGTTCACTGTCGATGGGTACATCCAGCCCGCAACTGGAAACGACCCTTTGCCCGGGGCTACCGAGGACATTCCATCGGCATCGTATCGGGCGGCTCTGATCGCCCGTATCGGCAGCATGGCGCAACGCATCGGTCAGCCCCGAGAGTGACAGCAAGGGGAAGCGCGGCCATAGCACGATCCCGATGGACAACTCGGTGGCGCCGCGCCGGCTAGGCGGGTGTCGTGCCTGACCCTTGTCGAGTGCTTCCACGAGGCTTGCGCTGGAGGCGTTGGGCAATGCATCTCCGAAATGTCGCAAATGTTCAATCATTCCTGCAAACCATCCAACAAGTTATGCCGCTGATCACCATACGATGAGCGCCTGCCTAACACCATGCTGTTCATAGAAAAACAATCAAGGAGCACGTGATGCAGAAGCCCAATGTTCAACGGTTTGCCGGTATCTATGCGGGTTTGCTGGTATCCATGCTGGCCTCGCTACCGGCATTCGCTCTGGAAACGGTAGAGCCGGGAAGCCTGACTGTCGCCTTCACCGGGGATATGCCAGGGACCGGTTATCAGGACAGCCGGATGGTCGGCTACGACGGTGAAATCCTTCAACAAATATCCGAGAAGCTGGGTTTGAAGGTCAAACCTGCGTTGATGGACTGGGCCAGCACCATTGCCTCGGTACAAGCCAACCGCGTGGATGTCATGGCCGGCACCATGGGCTGGACCGAGCAACGCGCGAAGATCATGACCGTGAGCGACCCGATTCACTATTTCAAGAACGGCATCACCCAGACCGACAAGACCAACTGGAGCAGCCTCAAGGATCTGCAGGGCAAGAAAGTCGGCACCATCACCGGTTTTTCGTTCATCCCGGAGATGCGCAAGATCGAAGGGTTGCAAGTGGCGCTGTACGACACCTCGGATGCTGCGGTGCGTGATCTGCTCGCCGGGCGCATCGATGCAGTGATTGGCGACCCTCCAGTCATGCAATACGCCATTTTCCGCAATCAGCAATGGCACCTGCGCTTCAACGCGTTCACCGACAACGATCCGGAATTTCCACTGCTGACGGGCCTGGGGCAGGTGGTCTACGGCTTCAACAAAGAGGCCAGCCCGCAACTGGTGGCCGCCGTCAACGAGCAGATCCAGACCCTCTGGAAAAGCTGTGAAATGCGCAAGATCGGTGCCCGCTACGGCTTGACCCAGGATGTCTGGTATGTGCCGCAAGGCAACAACCTGAGGTCGGGTGTCGACCGCCCGGCGGACTGGCAATTGCCTGGTTGCAAGTAAGCGCTTGAGCGGATGAATCGGCCTGGCGGCCCGTGCCGGTTCATCGCCATACCGATAACAATAAAGAGGTTAACCAAGATGTCGACCCCGTCCGAACCTGCGTTGCTGCGCGTGCATGACCTGCACAAGAGTTATGGTGACCTGGAGGTGCTCAAGGGCATCAACCTGGAGTTGAAAGCCGGTGAAACGCTGTCGTTGATCGGCCCCAGCGGGTCGGGCAAGTCCACTTGCCTGCGCTGCATCAATTACCTGGAAAAACCCACCCGAGGCGATATCTGGCTGGGTGACGAACTGATCGGTCAGGTCAAGGACGGCAAGCGCATCCGCCTGATGAGTGATCGGGAAATGGCCCCACAGCGACGCGAGATCGCGATGGTGTTCCAGTTGTTCTACCTCTGGCCACATCTGACTGTGCGCGACAACGTCGCGCTGGGGCCGATCAAGGCGCAGGGCATGCCACGCAAGCAGGCCTACGAGCTGGCTGATGCCATGTTGGAAAAAGTCCACCTGCGGCACAAGGCCGAGGTCTACCCCGAGCAGTTGTCCGGCGGCCAGCAACAGCGGGTGGCTATCGCCCGCGCATTGGCCCAACAACCCAAAGTCATCCTGTTCGACGAGCCGACCTCGGCACTCGACCCCGAACTGGTGGGGGAAGTACTGGCCGTGATTCGTGAACTGGCGCAAGAGGGCCGCACCATGATCATGGTGACCCATGAAGTGCGCTTCGCTCGGGACGTGGCGGACCGGGTGATCTTCATGGACGGTGGGCACATTGTCGAGCAAGGGCCGTCGGCCCAGGTAATCGACAGCCCGCGTCATGAGCGTACCCGCAGTTTTCTCGGGCGCATGGCCATGGAGGGCGCTTGATGGCGAACTTCGAGGTGTTTCTCGGGCTGCTGCCCCTGTTGTTGAAAGGCGCGCTGACCGCCCTGGAGATTGCGCTATGCACCTTGCTGCTGGCGAGTGTCGGAGGCGTGGTGCTGGCCGTGGTGCTGACGTTCAGTCGGTCACGGCTGCTGCATGGCGTGATCGGCTGCTTCATTGAGTGGATGCGCAATGTGCCGGCGCTGGCGCATCTGTTCCTGATCTATTTCGGTCTTTCCTACCTTGGCATCAACTTGCCCGCTTGGCTGGCCGCTATCGTTGGCTTGAGCCTGGTCGGCAGTGCGGTGCTGGCCGATATTTTCCGTAGTGGCTTGCAGTCGCTGCATGTCGGCCAGCATGAAGCCGGGTTGGCTGTCGGCCTGAGCCGCATGCAGATTCTGCGCTGCATTCTCCTGCCCCAGGCCCTGCGCGTAACCTTGCCAGCGTTCGCCAACTACGTCACGCAATTGATCAAGGACACCTCCATCGCCTCGGCCATTGCCGTGCCGGAAATCATGTTCCTGGCGCGCAACCTGGTGACCTCAACCTTCCAGACGTCACTGATCTATCTGGCGGTGATGTGCATCTACGCCGCGATGATTATGCCGATCGGTGTGGGATTCATTCGGCTCGAACGTCATTTGGGGAGTGCGCGATGATCGGTTTCTTCCAGCAATACCCGGAGTACTGGAGCGACTGGAGCGTTCGCTTGCTGCTCGGCGCACGGATCACTGCCGAATTGTCCCTGATCGGGTTCGCCCTGGCGGTCGTGCTGGGCGCGTTGCTGGTCTGGGCGCTGAGAAGTCCTAACAGCATCCTCAAGCGCTTGGCTGCGTTGTTCATTCAGAGCATGCGTGCAGTACCGCTTCTGGCGTTGCTGCTGGCCCTGTATTTCGCGCTGCCCAGCCTGGGGTTGACCTTGTCCGGCTATTGGGCCGGGGCCATCGGCCTGGGTTTGCAGGGGGCCGCATACGTTGCGGAAATCCTCCGTGGCGGCCTGGATTCGCTGCATCGCGGCCAGCGCGAAGCTGCTATCGCCATTGGCCTGACGCCGCTGAAAGCGTTTACCTCGGTCATCCTGCCGCAAGTGTTTCGGGTCATATTGCCGCCCCTGCTCAATGCCTACGTATCGATCCTCAAGGACAGCTCGTTGTGCGCCCTGATTGCCACCGATGAGTTGATGCTGGCAGCGCGGGCCATCGCTTCGGAAACCTTCCTGCCAATGCATGTCTTCCTGCTGGTAGGGCTGTTCTATTTCGTTATCGCCTTCCCTCTTTCAATGCTGTCGCGGGTGCTTGAAAAGCACGTTTCACGCGGCCGCAAAACCGTGCGAGGTTGAACATATGAACACCATGGATCAGGTAGCTTCCCACAGCATTGCCCAGTTGCAACAGGCGTTGCAGGCCGGCTCGCTGACCAGCGAAGCGCTGGTGCGTGCGCAACTGGCGCGCATCGAGCGCTTCGACGAGCAGCTGAATGCGTATGTCGAGGCTTACCCCTCGCGTGCCTTGAGCGCGGCCATTGCTGCGGATCGTCAGCGTGCATCTGGCATAAACCTGGGGCCACTGCATGGCATTCCGGTGGCGATCAAGGACTTGTTCGAGATCGATGGCCAGGCCATCACCGGTGGCTCATTGGCGCAGGAACCGCGTGTTTCGAGGTTGACCGCCACCGCAGTACAACGCCTGGAGCGTGCCGGTGCGATCATTCTCGGCAAGACCCACACCGTCGAATTCGCTTTCGGTGGCTGGGGCACCAACGCGGTCATGGGCACGCCGTGGAACCCGTGGGACCGTAACGTACATCACGCGCCGGGTGGTTCCAGCAGTGGTTCGGCAGTGGCCGTGGCCAGTGGCCTGGCGAGTGCGGCGTTGGGTACCGATACCGGCGGTTCGGTGCGGATCCCGGCGGGTATGTGCGGCCTGGTCGGGCTGAAAACCACGCGTGGGCTGGTCAGTCGCCATGGCTTGATCGAACTGTGCCCTTCGCTGGACTCGGTAGGGCCTATCACGCACACGGTTGAAGATGCAGCGTGGATGCTGGATGCCCTGCTGGGCCCAGACCCGCTGGATCCGGTTTCGGCCCGGGCACCGGTATTCAGCGCCGCTGCGGGTCTCGAGCGGCCGGTAGCCGGTTTGCGCATCTGGGTGTTGCCGGAAGCGGAACGCGCGCTTATCGCTCCCGGGGTGCTGAAGGCCTATGACCTGGGGCTCAAACAGCTGGCCGCGCTGGGCATGCAATTGATCGAGCAACCGCTGCCCACGTCGCTGGAGCAATGCATGCGCATCGCTGGCGGGCTGATGAGCGCCGAGGGTTACGCCAACCTCGGGCGCTTGTTCGAGCGCGACGACCTGCGTTTCGACCCCCATGTCCAACGTCGCATACTCAGCGGGCGCGCCATCGACGCGGCGTCGTATATCCAGCTGCACAATCAGCGCCGCGCCGCCCGGCAAGCCATGCAGGAGGCGATGAGCAACATAGACGCCTGCGTTTTCCCGACCAACGCTATTGGCAGTGTGCCGTTGGAGGAGGTCGACGAATATGGCACGCCACTGGCCTTGTTAGGGCGCTTCGCCAACTTGTTGAACCTGTGCTCGGTGGCGCTGCCCATCGGCTTCGATGAAAAGCGTATGCCTGTCTCGATGCAGGTTGTCGGGCCGGCCTTCGCTGAAGCGCTGGTTCTTCGCATCGGTCATGCCTATCAACAGGTCAGCGACTGGCACACGCTACGGCCTGAGGGCTGGGCGCTGGCGGGCAAAGCGGTGGCATGATCCATGTGACGGTTTGATATATCCCTGAGTATCACTTTGGCAGTATTAAAGTTGCGGGCGTTTCAAACTTCTTGACCCTGTGTTTAGTTTTTTGTCGCTGTTGGTGAAGTTTATTGCTGCACGTCAAGTCAAGCCATTTTCTGCCCCGGTTAATGGCTTGCAGAGGGCAATACATGACTGTAAGCTTCGCCGCCCTCATCAGCTGTATAGTGTACCCGGAGATGTATTGTATGCCTTTAACACGGACTGTTATTGCTCTTTCCCTGGCGATGATCATAGGGCAAGGGTATGTTCAGGCTGCACCGTTGCTTGCTGTGGATAATGCGCAATCTGAACAGGCCGTGGCAACCAGTAACGCCTGGGTTGAAGTTAACCAGGCGGTGTTTGAAAACAATATCCGTATGCTGCAGAGCACCTTGACGAATAAAGCGAAGCTGTGTGCCATTCTCAAGGCGGATGCTTATGGGCACGGTGTCGCTTTATTGATGCCGTCGGTCATGAAAATGGAGGTGCCCTGCGTAGGCGTTGCCAGCAATGAAGAGGCTCGCATCGTACGGGAAAGCGGCTTCAAGGGTGAACTTGTCCGCGTGCGTACAGCGACGTTGGCCGAGGTGGAAGGTGCACTGCCATACCAGATGGAAGAGTTGGTCAGTGGCCTCGATTATGCTCGAAAAATGGCCGCCGTTGCGGAAAAGCACGGGAAGCGCCTGAAGGTCCACCTGGCCTTGAACGCAGGTGGCATGAGCCGTAACGGCCTTGAGATGAGCACTGAACACGGTCGGCAAGAAGCCTTGGCTATCACGCGTCTGGCGCCCCTGGAGTTGGTCGGCATCATGACTCACTTCGCGGTGCAGGATAAGGATGATGTTCGCCAAGGGCTCAATGCCTTCAATGAGCAAACGGCTTGGCTGATCAAGGCTGCCGGCATCGATAGAAGTAAAATTACTCTTCATGCGGCGAATTCCTACGCGACGTTGGAAGTGCCAGAGTCGCACCTGGACATGGTGCGTGCCGGTGGTGCCTTGTATGGGATGATGCAACCTTCGCATGCCCAGTACAAACCTGTCATGCAGGTCAAGTCATACGTGGCGTCTGTTAACCAATACCCTAAAGGCAATACCGTGGGGTATGACCGAACAGTGACGCTCAGTCGTGATTCAAGGCTCGCGAATATTCCAGTAGGCTTCTCTGACGGTTACCGTCGCGCGTTTACCAATAAAGGCGTTGTCCTGGTAAATGGACAGCGTGCGCCAGTGGTAGGGAAAGTTTCCATGAATACCGTCATGGTGGACGTGACAGATATTCCGGCTGTGGCGGCCGGCGATCAAGTTGTGCTGTTCGGTAAACAGGGTGAAAGTGAGATCACCCAGGGTGAAATCGAAGAACTCAGTGGGACATTGCTGGTTGACCTTGCTACCGTTTGGGGGAGCAGTAACCCGCAAACGCTGGTGACGGGTAAAACTTCTGATTAACCCATAAGCGTGGCGAGTCGCTACTGCGGCAATGATGCTCCGCAGTAGCGACGTTTGGCCGTGACACATCGTTTCCTGATGTTTATCCCGATGGGCGTCGGGCTGAAGTTACTGCACCGGGTCGCTCACCGGCTTGGCAAAGATGGCCTTGAGTTCGCTGGTCATCGGGAATTCCAGGTTCAAGCCTTTAGGCGGGATTGGCTGTTGGAACCAGCGTTGGTAGATGCCGTTGATTTCCCCTGAGCTGTACAGCTCGCCCAGCGACGCGTTCACCAGAGCGAGGAACTGCGGGTCACCCTTGCGCACCATGCAGCTGTAGATTTCCCGCGACTGCTCTTCCCCGACCACTATCCAGTTGTGCGGATCACGGGCCTTGGCGCGCTCGCCGTAAAGTAGCGCATCGTCCATGTAGAACGCCGCCGCCCGGCCGGACTGCAGCATCTGGAAGGCTTCGCCATGGTCCTTGGCGCTGACCACGAACATGTCCATCTTGTGATCGACGTTGTAGCTTTTCAGGTAGCGTTCGTTGGTGGTGCCGGCGGTGGTCACCACATTCTTGCCGCGCAGGTCGGCGAAACTTTTGATCCCGCTGTCCTTGGCCGTCAGCAACTGACCTTTGACATAGATGAACCCATAGGAAAACGCCACCTGTTTCTGCCGCTCTGCGGTGACGCCGGTCGAGCCGCACTCCAGGTCAACGGTCCCGTTCTGCACCAGGGGAATGCGGCTCTGCGAGGTCACCAGGTTGTACTTCACCTTGAGTTCGGGCAAAGCCAGCTTCTGCCGCACACGCTCGACGATCTTGTTTGCCAGGTCGACCGAGTAGCCCATGGGTTGGCCCGAATGGTCGCCCACGTAGGAGAACGGCACTGAAGCATCGCGATAGCCCAGGGTGATGCTGTTGGCTTTGGCAATCTTGCTTAGCGTGGGCCCCAACGTTGCTTCGTCAGCATGGGCCTGGGCACCTAGCAGCAGGGCGAGGGTGCAACCGATCAACGTGATTTTTTGCATTGTTGTTCTCCGTTGTGGGTAAGAGGGGGTCAGCGGCGTGCCGCGATCACGGATATTTCCACCAGCACCTGCGGGCGTGCCAGTTCGGCCTGCAAGGTGGTGCGGCTGGGGGCCTGGCCGGGCGACAACCAGGCGGACCAGACGTCATTCATCGCGGCGAAATCCCTGCCGATGTCCTTCAGGTAGATGGTCGCGCTGAGCAGGTGGTCTTTGTCGCTGCCTGCCTCGGCCAGCAGTGCGTCGATTTTTTCCAGTACCTGGGCAGTCTGGCCGGTGGCATCGGTGGCGTCACCCGGCACCTGGCCGGAGAGAAACACCAAGTCGCCATAGGTCACCGCGGCGGACAGGCGTGGGTTGGGCTGGATGCGGTCAATGATCATTGGGTAGTCCTTTCAGGGGTTGGGGTTCAGGCCGCACGGGGGGTAAAACCCTGCAGGTCGATGGCGGGGCGGCGCTGGCCAATCAGTTCGCTGAGCAGGCGTGCGCTGGCGCAGGCCAGGGTGAAACCCAGCGCGCCGTGGCCAAGGTTCAGCCACAGGTTGCGATACGCCGTTGCGCCTAGCAGCGGTACGCCGCTAGGGGTTGCCGGCCGCATGCCGGCCCATTCGACGGCGTAGTCATAGTCGCCGGCATTGGCGAAGGTTTCGCGAGCCTGGCGTTTGAGCAGGGCCAGGCGCTTGGGGTCGAGCGACGGGTCGAAACCGACGATGTCGACCATCGCCGCCACCCGCAACTGCGCACCGATGCGGGCGTAGACGATCTTGCGGTCGTAATCGGTGATGCTCAGGTCTGGCGCCCGGTGCTGGGTGCCGATCGGTACGGTCAGGCTGTAACCCTTGAGCGGGTACAGCGGCAGGTCGACGCCCGGCAGTGCCAGCAACGCACTGCGATGGCCGGCAGCAACCACCAGGTGCTCCACCGGCAGCACTTCGTCACCCAGCTCGATCGCACTCACCGCGCCATGCGCATGGCGAATGCCGGACACAGCCTGGCCCAGGCGGAACTGGCAACGTCCCGACGCCCGCAAGCGCACCGCCAGTTGCTGGCAGAAAGCGTGGCAATCACCGACTTCTTCATCCGGGGTATAGACGGCGCCGACAAAGGGCGCCTCCGCCAGCGCCGGGTCCAGGCGGGCGCAGTCGGCGTGCGACAGCACCTGCTGCTGCTGGGGCGCGGCAAGGTTGTTGCGTGCATGTTCGAAGCTGCTGGTCTGGCGGAAGGTGACCAGCTTGCCGTTGCGCCGCCAGTTGAAATCACCCAGGCCATCTTCTTCTCGCCAGGCCTGCAAGGTCGACTGGCTCAACAGCGCGAGGCGCAACAGGTGGCCTGCATTGGCGCGGTTGACCGAGGAGCGGCAAGCACCGAGGAACGCGGCCATCCAACGCCACTGTGCCGGATCGAAGCGTGGGCGCAATCTCAGCGGTGAGTCACCGCGCAGCATCCAGCCAATGGCCTGCAACGGCACACCGGCATCCGCCAGGGGCGCCACGTAGCGATAGGACAACTGGCCGCCGTTGGCGAAGCTGGTTTCACTGCCCAGCGAATCGCGAGCCTCGACCAGCGTCACCTCAACGCCGTCGCGCACCAGGGCGTAAGCCGTTGCCAGGCCAATCACGCCACCGCCAATGATGCATACATGCTTTGCCATGTCAGTCCTTGTTCGTGGTTGGAACAAGCTCGAGGTTAGGGCCAGGTGACAGGCGGCGAAAAATGAATAAAGATCGCTGAGCCATAAACAAAGGTTATAGGCTTGCCATGCGCCTTCGCCATATCGAGATTTTCCAGGCCATCCGCCAGACCGGCTCGGTCAGCGGTGCCGCGCAGTTGCTGCACGTGTCCCAGCCAGCCGTGACCAAGGTGCTGCAACACGCCGAGCAGCAGCTGGGCTTCCCGTTGTTTCTGCGGGTGCGCGGCAAGCTGCAGCCGACGCCCGAAGCGCTGGAGCTGGAGCGTGAGGTCGACAAGGTCACGGAGAGCCTGCAAGGGGTGCGCCGCCTGGCGCAAAGCCTGCGTCGTGAGCCGGGCCACAGCCTGCGCATCGGTGCGACCCCGGCGCTGGCGCTGGCGCTGTTGCCGCCGGCGATTCACGAGTGGACCCAGCGTTATCCGGACATCGCCTGTGAACTGTCCAGCGCCCACAGCCGCGAACTGGTGCAGAACCTGCTGATGCGCGAGATCGACGTCGCCCTGACCCTGCAGCAGCCCGATCACCCTGCGCTCAAGGCGCAGGCGCTGGCCAGCGGGGTGTTGGTGGCGTTGGCACCGGCAGGTTATTGGCCGCCAGCGGATGAGGGCAAGCCGCTGCCGTTGACGGCGCTGGCCGATGCGCCCTTGATCGGCCTGAGCAGCGCCGACCCGCTGTCGGCCCGCCTCGACAGCTACCTCAAGGCGGTAGAGCCACCGCCACGGGTGAGCATTGCGGTGCAGACCTATTCGCTGGCCAGGGCGATGGTCGAATCCGGGGCAGGGCTGGCGGTCATCGACCCGTTCACCGCGTTTGGCGCATCGCCTGGGGCGACCACCATTCGTCCGCTGGCACCGGCGCTGCCGATCAGCTTGTATGCGGTGACCCGCGCTGCCGAGCCGTCAGCGCATACCCTGAGCGAGCTGCTGGCCATCTTCAGCAGCCGTGCCCAGGGGCAGCTGGACCGTTGGCGCTGATGGAAAACCGGGCGAGTGAAAACCGATAGACACAAAAAAACCGGCTCAGTGGCCGGTTTCTCTGCTGTCCCGGGTCCGCTAGGGACCGCTTGGAACGATGTGATGGTGCCCGAGGGAGACTCGAACTTTGTCTTATAGGTCGCGGGATTTGTAGGTTTAACCAGTTCAGTCATGGGGTCTACTCATAATCCTACTCACACTTTATTGAGTGACCGGTCTCCTCAGATTTGAGGAGACCCTATAATCCTGGGCGAGCTCACGAAAATGATCACGGACGGAAATTATGGCTGACCAGGAAAATTGGATAAGTGCGGTACTGGGTTTTGGGGGAATGCTTGCGACCTTCGTGACAGCGGTTGCTACGATATTTCTGTGGCGTGTCACAAAATTACTCGCAAAAGAAACCACACGGATGGCCGAAGCGTCAGATCAGCCGCATGTGGTCGCGACGCTCAGCCCAAATCGCTGGTCTCTGCGTCACTTTGACTTGGTTGTGGATAACACTGGAAATGCCACGGCCTACGACATCCAAATTCAGTTTGATCCCGCTCTTCAAAATGGAGAGGCCCGCAGGGAGGATGCGAAAATTCCTTTTGAGTGCGTGAGTGTTTTGAAGCCAGGGCAGGGCTTGCGGAGCTACCTCGCCGACGTCAGCATCCTAGAGGGAAAGGCTTTCGAAGTTACGATTTCGTGGCGCCGAGGCAGCAAAGACAAACCGAGGGAAACCAATGTCTATACACTGGATATGGCTGACTATGCTGGAGCTAGTGAGCTTGGGCGCGACCCGGTAATCGGGATAGCTCGTAGCTTGGAGGGCGTGCAGAAGAGCCTGTCCAGCCTAACAGGCACCAAACGTCTCAAAGTTGACCTTTACACCGCTATTGATAGATCTGAACAAAAGCGTCGAGCGGCCAGGGAGTTGAGACGTATGAGGCGTGCACGTATTGCAACCCAGGCTTTGCAATCGCAGCAAGGCAGCGAAAGCTCTGACCCTAGGCCCACTCCTCAAGAACTACGTTAAATATGACTGCGATCCCGAAGGGGGCGGTATCCACCGTTCTTTCAGTCGCCAAGGACGGTTCGAGCTCGTGTGAGGCATCAATAAAATCAATGACTTAGCCTCACTCTTCGAGTGGGGCTTTTTGTCTGCAAGTGATATGTAAGAGAATGGCCCGACATCCCTATACGTCAGGCGTCATGATGAAGTCCTTTCTTCTCGCTGTTGCGAAGCTCGCCACAGGCCTCTTCCTTGCAAGTGTGGCCCTAGCCATCGTAATCGGGCTTTACTCATGGGTAGCTGATAGCTACGAGCGGCGCCAGGCCCAGCAGTACGAGTCCCCGAGGGAGTGGTCAGCAGACCTTAGCAAAAACCTCGGCATGGAGCTCCACGTCAAGACGAAGGTGGTGTCCGGGAAGCTCTTGCTATCCGTAGATGTTGCCGGCTATCCCGCATATCTAGCCGATCCTCGTCTAGCTGAACAAAACCGGAAGGCACAATTCATCCTTAACTTCATGGACTCGGATGGTTTCAGGGTCCTCAGTCAGCCGATCGAGCTTTCAGAATTTAGCGCCATTGTAGGCACGAAGGGCGTGGAAATTGGCCTTCGAACTCAACTAGAGAAATACGTCTCTATCGAGGAATATAAGAGGTTTAAGAGTCTTCAGGTTGAATGGACCCTGGAAACCAAGATCCCGCCAGCTACGGTATCAAACGTACAGAAAGACCAGCGTCTCCTAGATCACTGCGCTCCCGGAATTTCTCGCGCAGAAAGACTCAAGCGCTTGGCAAAGTATGGGGAGCTAAGGGAGACAGGCGTGGGCTTTTACTCCGCGGGCGGTCGATCCGTGAAATTTTTTTACGATGGAACGTTACTTAGTTGCAGTTAACGAGCGTCCTGCTCCGATCCCCGAGCTTAGGGGGCCTCAGATCTGAGGACACCCCTTTATCGTCCGGCAGCTCGGTTCAGTGGTTGCGCCGCTCGGACCATTTTCGCACGAAGCTGCTTCAGGGTTTGCTCCTGCATGTGGCGGATGCACGACTCGACATTGTTGGCTACCGTATCGCCGTGAACCTCATCCTCCATCAGCATGACCAGAATCCTTCCCATCACCTCACCCTGCAGGCAGCCGCGCTCGGTTTAGGTCTTTGCCGACGTTTCAGGGCCTAGATCAAGACACAAAAGGCGGCACCGGCCTGGCGATCTCATAATCCTTTGGTCCACGGTTCGAGTCCGTGTGGGCCCACCAGAAAAATCAAAGGCTTGCAGCGTCGCTGCAGGCCTTTTTCATTTTTTGTCAGGTCGGCTTTCCCCGTTCGTTCCCCGTTTTCGCGTAATCGTCTTCCCAGACAGGGTGTGGCGCCAAGCCTTCACAACTGTTTCAAACGTTGTCATGACGTATTGCCATCAGTCGCTTCCTTAGCGTACCCTCTTCTCGCCTCCATCCAGGTATTAAATTGGGTTGTTCAAACGCGACCCTACACGAAAACGCTATACGCAACATCGCGATGATAACTCTGGACGATACTCTGAACGAATAGGGTGAAATATGGATGGGGGCATCCTCATTAATGATTGTTTGAATCCAAGCACTACACCAGAAGATTTGGCATTCATGCTTGGCACTTCATACAACAAGATCAAGCGCTTTTATTACGATCGCGACATGAGCGCAAACTACCGGCACTTCACCATACCCAAAAAAAATGGTGAGCCGCGTCATATATTAGCGCCTGAGAACTGGCTAAAAACTTTACAAATACGCTTAGCTAGAAGACTGACCCTTCTCTATACCCCTAGAAAAGGCGTTACAGGCTTCATTAAAGAATCCGGAATCGTCGTAAACGCTGACAAGCACAAGCGCAGCAGCTATGTGTTCAACGTTGACCTACAGGACTTCTTCCCCTCAATTAATTTTCATCGATTAAGGGGTATGCTTATAGCTAAGCCATACTCACTACTACCTCAAACAGCAAGCGTCATAGCGCACCTCTGCACATACAGAGGTTCGCTTCCACAGGGCGCACCCACATCACCAGTTTTATCGAACATGTTTTGTGCCAGCATGGATCGGAAACTTTATGAATTGGCGATTAGGCACAAAGCAACTTATTCACGGTACGCCGATGACATAACTTTTTCATTTTATTGCCCCTTGCGCTACGTTAGTTCAGCAATCGTCAAAGCATCCGGAAGACAAGGCGAGCTAAGTCACTACAAAGCCACGCTAGGCGATGAGTTAAAATCAATAATCAACAACTTCGGCTTTGTTGAAAACGAGCGCAAGGTTCGTTTATTGTCGCGTACGGAACAGCAACTAGTCACTGGTTTACTAGCTAACGCAAAGGCTAATATTGACCGGAGATATATCCGCAAAACGGCGGCGATGATCCATTCGCTAGAGCGCGATGGTGAGACCGTAGCGAACGAGCGGCGTAAGGAGCAAAACGCAGACTCCTCAACGCCATTGGCGGCTCACGTTCAGGGAAGGCTCCTCTTCCTTCATCAGGTTTTAGGGAAGACTTCGCCTGTATATGCCCGACTGGCCAACCGATTTAACGTCCTTCCTTTAAAGTTCAAGGTTCCGCCACCACAGCTTACAACCTCAGAGCGCGAAGCTATTATCGCAGTAAGCAAATTCGTTCGCGCCAAATGCTGGGTCGTACAAGTGGCTATAGACGTAAATGATGATTGCATCATAGCGCAAGGCTCAGGATTCATGATCGAAAGCGGGATCTTGGTTACATGCGCGCACGTCCTAGAGGAAAAAGGCGTAACCGTAGATGAGTGCGAAATATACCAAGTAGACGATGACGGCCAGAAGTTAACAGCTGAAGTCATATATCGCAACAGAGCAATAGACATAGCAATCCTAAAGGTACATGACTGCGGCACCCAGGAATTCTTTCACTTGGAAACCGATGAAGAGCCAAACATCGGCGACCAAGTAGTTATCCTTGGATTCCCAAATGTCAAAGACGGCGCAAGGGTTGGTGTTATTCAGGCTAGAATTTCGAATAAATACCCGCTATACAAACCTGAGGTAATGCATTCCGAAGTTGATAAAATGCTCTACCCAGGCAATAGTGGCGGCCCTGTTATTAACTCTCGCCAGCGAGTGGTTGGAATCGCAGCCAAAGGAGCTGCCGGCAGCTCTGAGGGGCAGAATAGCTTTATACGCGTCTCTGAACTTATAAAAATTCTACCTGCGCTGAAAGAACGACTGTAGTTGGGTATCCTCAAAGTTGAGGACACCCCTGAATGGCTAGATCGGGTGCCTCAAAATAACTCAGGCTTAGTTTAAGCTTTGTCCTGCGCCATGATCGATGCCGAGATGATGGCCCCGCCCCAGCGCCGCTCGCCGATGCAAATTGGCACTGGTAAGCCGCTGGCTGTGGTGTTCTTGGCGCTGCCGAAGGCATAGCTCGCTAGGTTCTCGGGCGAGCCGCTGTGGCTTAGTCCGCTAGCCTGTGGGCTAAGCATCTGCAGAACCCCTCCCGCTACGTTGGCAATCCCTGCGCCCATCAGGCCGGCAGCTAGGCCGCCTGTGGCGAACGAAGCGGCGACGATCAGTGCTACGCCAAGCACAGTCTGCAACAGACCGCCCCGCTTACTGCCGTGAATGACGGGGACAAACCAGAGCTCCCGTGCGCCGCCTCGTTCCAGGTCACCCTCACCAATGTTTTTGCCATTCTTGAACACGGCGAAGCGTAGGCCGCGACCCTCAGCTTCAGCCAGGTCACGGGCGAAGCCCGGATAGTTCGCATCCAGCGCTTTGGCGGCCTCTTTTGCGTCACCGCGCTCTAGCACGAAGTGATGGTGCTTGCCGTATTTCTTGCCCAAGAAACCGCCCAGGCGGATTTTGGTTTTTGGCGCATAGTCGATCACGGTCCCAGTCATCACACCGCCTCTTGTGGCATAGCCAGGTGCACGCCCAGACGCCGGGCGAGCATTTCGCGGCACTGCAGTGCTTCCAGGCGAATGGAAGCCTTTCGGGCAGAGCAAGGGTTCCAATTGGGCGCATAGCTCGACATGGAAACGCGGGCGCCGCGCAGGGTGCCACGCAACAAGTCAGCGGATATGCGTGCCTCCTCCTCGGTGAAGAACACGCCATCGAGCTTCACCCTTCGGCCGGCCTGGACATGATCGACTTCCCACAGCAGATAGCAGGGGCCGCCTTTGTCCAGGGTGAAGGTAGCTACCTCGCAGGCTCGGGCGAAACGCTCTTGAAAGGTGGATGGAACTGGTTGAGTGATCATCAGCGGGAAGCCTCCGGGTGTTAACTCGTGGGTGTTAAGGCGTTAACTTTTTGGTGTTAAAGGTGTTAACCCTGTTAACGTCCGTCAGAGGGCGCTATCGGCCTGTACGCCTCTGTTTACGTGGCTTCCAGCCCTATGCACGTTCGGCATGGTGTTAACGTCGGATTAACATTTTTTGCTAAACGGGGAAAAATCTGTGCGTGGGGTCGGAGGCGGTCTAGGTCGGCGGACCTTCCAGACTTTCGACCCGCCCCCCCTCAGTAGTCCGGTGCTTTGTACGGCGGCGCCGACCGGATCTGCTCCAGCGCTTCTGCGCTCAGGCCGCTGGCCAATAGGCGATCGATCTCTTTGCTCAGCCGCTCACGCTCCTCCATCTGGCGCAGCAGGGCACGGCTGTGAGCGATCTGGTTGAGCGCTCGTTGAATGGGCTTAAATAGTTGGGTATGGCTGATCGCCGCGCGGATGCCCACCTCGCAATTGATTTGCCCGGTGGACTTCTGGCGACCGTTGCGCATTTCGCCTACGCCGTCTGCTTCGAGAACGCTAGCGGTGACGACATTGCGATCAGTGCCGCCGCTAGGGGCTGGGCTACCGTGGCGGCCAGAGGCGAGCTTCTGTTCAGTTTCGAGCAAGCGTGCGCTGAGCTCGGCCTGCTTGGTGTTGAGGCCTTCTTTGAACTCGGTGATCTGCGCACCGATCTTGGCTGGCTGACGTCCTGCTGATACGGGTCTGGCATAGGATTCTCCGGGGTGTTGAGTTGATGTCCTCTACCCTATGCGCGCACGCACACCCCGGTCAGCGGTTAACTTCGACGTCCTCAGTCGGTATCCGTCGCAAAGCGCACTATGTCGGCTATTTTGTAGAACCGCCGATTGCCGCGGCGCACGAATGGAAGCGGTGAGCGACCCTCGGCAGCCAGGCGGCGCAGGTAGCTGGGGGCATATCCCAGCAGGTCTGCCGTGGCCGGCTCGGGTACCAGGCCCCCAATCAATGGCGTGATGCCGGCCTGGGCCAACCGCTCGGTAACGTCCTGTTCAACGTCCACCATGATTTACATGCTCCTCTGTGATGCATCCTGAATTTCGCTAGGGGCCGCGTGGTCTGTGGCCTGTGTCGAATCTTGTGAAATTGCGTATCTCGGGTATGTCTCGCCTGTGAGTGCGCTCAACCCGAGCCCGTCTAAATGGTCGTGCCAGCGTTCGAGGGCTTGGCGCTTGAGGGCTTCGGCGGTGGTGTGGATGTAGGTCGCGTCCATGTTGCGCAGGGCGTGGTTCACCAGCATCTCGCCCACCAAGTAATCCACGCCCAGGTCCATCCAGCAGGTGCGGGCGACCTTGCGCACATCGTGGCTGGTCCACTGGCGGTTGCTCAGTTCGGCAAACACCTGGCTCGCTGCCGTGGCGCCCAGTGGCCCGCGCCGGCTGGCTGGGAACAGGTACGCCCCTTGGTAGCCCTGCGCGGCTTGCTGGGTCTGATAGCGGCTCAACAGTGCACAGGCCTGGCGGGTGAGCGGCAGGGTGTGGTTCTGTTTGGTCTTGGTGTCGTCAGCGGGGATGAACCACTGGCCGGCCTGTAGATCGACGTTGCGCCACAGCGCGCTGCGCGTCTCGCCCAGGCGGGTACCGTGGCACAGCATCATCAGCGCCAGCAGGGCGCCACCGGGCCGCGCCTCGCTCCAGGTGGCCAGCTTGGCCAGCAGATCAGGCAAGTCTCGCTCCCGCAGCCGTGACGACTTCGGCTTGATCCGCACCGCCACGAAATCCCCGAAGCGCAGCGAGCCCAAGGGGTTCTGCTCGATCATCCCAAGCCGGTGCGCCTTGCGCATGGCCACCGCCAGCACGTTGAACACCAGGCGCACGAACGACAGGGCATAGCGCTCTTGCAGTGGCCACATGAGCCGCTGATCGAGCGTGGCCTTGCTCACCTCGGCCAGTGGCAAGTCATGCAGCCGTGGCGCTAGGTGGCAGGTGATGGCCGACTTCGCGCCGGCCTTGCGCTTGGCCGACAGGTTGCGATCGCGCAGCATGCGATCCAGGTACCAGTCCAACAGCTCCCCGGTGCGGCTCCAGGTGCTGGTCAGCGAGGTGGCCTCGGCATCTGCGGCACGGCGCCCCAGGATGGCCGGCAGGGCGGTCAGCATGGCCTTGGTGGTCAGGCTGGGGAAGTCGCCGGCCTTGCCCCACTTGCCCCTGACAACGACGTGCCAGGCGCCCCGGGTGCGGTCGACGGTCGAATAGCGGAATCGCAGCTCGGGGTAACGCGGGTCACGCAATTGGCGCACTGGCTGGCCGGCCTGCTTGCGTATCTCGGCGTCACTGAGGGTGATGTGTTTGGTGGTCATGTTTGCTCCTCAAACTGAGGGTGTCGTTTAACCGAACCAGGCCAGATGATCCGAATCAGACCAAATGAGCCGATTCGGATCAGGGCGCCACTGTGTCGAAAGCAACACACTGTGGCGTTTTCTACACAGTGGCGAACGGGCTCGGGCCATCCGATAAGGTGGGAAAATCCCGTGTTTTGCCGAAGCGGGGATTCGCGCCAACCTCGTCGAGCGCTCGCCGATTGCTCGCCTAGGTATCCACTGAGTCTCGTCACGGCCCCACCTTCGCACCTGGCCAGCGCACGCGCACGTCGGCCAGCGCTTCGTCGCGGGTAATTGGCTCGCTGATCATGGTGAATGGCCGGCACCCCGGGACCAGCACCGTCCAGTTGCAGCGGCGCTCCAGGCCATCGTTCGCAGCCAGCTCGGCCAGCAGTGCGAGCCGGTGTGCCTTCATGTACTTGCGCACATCGTCGGTCAGCTTTGAGGCGGGGGAGATCCGCACCCGCATACCTTGCTTCTTTGCGGAAAATCCACGTTCCAGCAGGTAGTCGAGCGCAGCCATCACAGGTCCTCCGCGTCATCATCCAGCGATGGAAACGACGCGGCGCCCGGCTGCGGATCTCCTTGCTGATCCTCACACTCGTGCCCATTTTCGTTACTCGTGCCCACGCCAAAGGATGGGCACGAGTGGGATTCTGTGGGCACGAGTGGTTGAAAGGGCGCGAATGAGCCACCCGCTTGGGGCAATGACCAGAACGACTTCACATCCTTTTTGTTGCCGGTTCTGGCGGTGACAACAGACAGCTTTTCTCTGGCCCGGCGAATCTGCTTTTCGGTGTAGCCATTGCGCCTCATCAGGGCTTTCGCTTCATTACTTTCGAGGGGGTTGTCCTTCAAGATTCGGTAGAGGCAGTCGCTGGGATCATCCAGGTCTTGTGCCTCCTCATCACTGGATGCCTCCGCTTCTCCTAGGATTTCCCGGGCGCTACCTTCGATGGCTTCGCCCCACACCACGCGAGTAGCTTCAATCCCATCTCCGATGTCACATGGCTCGATGGTGTAGGAGACACCTCCCTCGTCAGCGCCGATGTTCGACTTCGCTCGCGCCAGCACGCGTTGGTCGGAGTCTTCCTGCTTGGCGGCTACCAGTACTGTGCGCGCCAGCGCCGAGAACGCTTGCGATCCGATAACTCGATCAGCAGGCGACGAGCCAGCGCCACCCTTGGCAAAGTGGGAAATTCCCACCACGGCGCAAAGGTTCTGCTCGGCGAAGTCCACTACGCCTTGCAGCGCCCGACGCACGTCATTGGCCTTGTGCATGTCGCCTTTCACTGCGCTGACGATGGGGTCGAGCATCAGAAGCGACACACCGCCAATCTCGCTGGCCGTCTCACGCAAACGGACAATGTCGTTTGCTGGGTCGAATGGATCGGCGTCGCCCCTGGCGTTGGTGAGCCCCTGGATGATGTAGACGCGGCTCATGTCAGCGCCAGCAGCGGTTAAACGGGGAATCAACGTATCCGCTGGATCATCTTCACTCGACCAGATGAGTGCATTACCCGGCTCGCTACAACGGTTGCCATCGGGCCAGCGTCCACCAGTGGTGATGGTGGCGATCAGACCGATCAGCAGCGTGGTCTTCCCGGTACCGCCAGCGCCGGCGAGGATGTGCAGCTTTCCTTTAGCCAGCCATCCAGGCCACAGCCAGCGGATGGGAACGGCCTTGATTGTCGACGCCTTAACCGCATTGACGCGCCATAGGGGGGTTACGTTTTCACGATTGATGGGGCTAAGAGGCTCGGTCCATTCTTGTGCAAAGCGATCTGTAGTCATTTTACCCCCAGGCGCAGCTTGGCGAGGTTGAAGCGCGCCAGGTCGTCACCTTCCAACTTCCCTTGTCGCTGGAGAAGGTGGCCGATTCGATAAACCATGCGCTCATGTTCAATTGCCGTCTTGCTTGGGCCGCGCCGCGGTTGTTTATCGCCGGGAAACAAGTCTCGCAAATCCAGACCGATTGCCGAGACAATCTCTTTTGTTGTGCAGCCGGCCCAGCATTTGAGCAAGACGACACCATCCGAAGTTTCGGTAATTGCCAAACTGGGATGCTTGTCGCTGTGCGCGGGGCAGCAGGCTTTCCATTTGTCGGCGCCAGCAGACCTAACTTTGTCTAATCGGATAAGCACTTTATCCAGGCAAGCCGACCCCATCGGCGCATGTGCACCGTTTTGGATGTTCATGGCTATGCTCCGGGTTTGACTTCGGACAAATGGAGAGTTGCTGCTGCGCTTGTGTCAGACAAGTTAGCAACGAGACTGCCTAGGCTTTCGAGAAGCCAGCCTATATCAGTTACTGCTCCAGAGTTCAGGCCGGTGTCGTCGTTCGAGGCTGTACAAGCCAGCAGGTGACCAATGCCGGATATCCCATGCGCGAGTACGGAAACACAGCTTTCAGTTGCCTGCTCTGTCGCTTTCAGCTGACCGGGAGTCATGTTCTTCAGCGCTTCGTGGCGTGGCAGAAGATCGTTCCAGTAGCTCATTGAACACCCCCAACTTCGGTCGCGCTGTAGCTATAGCCGATGTGCCGGTGCCGCCAGCAAAAGTTCTGCGAGCCGAGTTTGACATTATCGAGCTGCGCGTAGAGGTCTTTCGAGATCGGATGCTGCTGACCAAGAGCCGGGATAATCATCGCCGTAAGGATACATTCGAGCTTTTTGAAAGCCTCCCTGGCCTGGTTTTGGTGGTGGCATTCGAAATCGGCGAGAACGGCCGGCGCCAGCACTGTTTGCTTCGGACCACGGATCATTGCTCACCTCCTTGGGCTTCCAGGGCGCGGGCTTGATCCATGTGGTGGTTGTAGCGCTTCAAGCGGACGGACAGGGACGAGTTTGCGCGGAGGGCGCTGAGGGCCATCTTGCGGTGGGCAAGGGCGCGAATTTTGGACGGAATGAGGGCGGTCATGGTTGTAGCTCCTTGATTTGAGGAGCTGCCACGGATCGTCGCCAAACGATTTAGGGTGGCAGCTGTACGCAGGTTGGCGAACCGGGAATCAAGGAACCCGGCAGACCCGAAGGTCTCCCGCGCACAGCCACCATAGAGCCGAATGCTGGGCACAAAAAAAGCGCCAGATTCAGTTGGGGCGCTTATGCGCCTTGATTTGTACGGGTCGCCAAACCCGGTCGCTGAATTTGCAACGACAACCGGACGATACAGCGAGCGTTGGATGGGTGCAAGTCTTACTCGTGCCCATTTTTTCCACTTGTGCCCATCCCTGTGAGTGGGCACGAGTGAGAAATATGGGCACGAGTAAGGAGAAAGGGCATCAGTGGAGCCAGGGCAGGTCATCACGCTACCTCCCCGCGGCTGGCTGCAATCTGCTCATCGCACCAGGCATGAACCTCGGCCTCAATCCACACGACGCACTTCGGGCCGAGAGTAACTTGCTTGGGGAAAGCGCCAGCAGCGATACGGCGGTAAATCTCGGTGCAGGACAGGCCGGTGATCGACTCAACGTCCTGGCGCTTGATGAAGCGGCGAGCGGGTCGGGAGGTGTTGGTAGGGTTAGCCATCGTCTGCGCCTCCTTGGGCGGTTTCGGTAATCGACGTTGGCAATGCTGGCGGGTCGTGGTTGGGGAGTCATTGCAACTGCAAAAATCAGTTTTGCAGTTGCAATTGCAGTCAGATTTTCGTCGCCCTCGCATCGGTGAGCTTGCGGTTGGCCTGAGAGAACATTTTCTCCAGGTTGCTCCTGCTCAGGCCGCGGAGTTCGTATTTGTCGAGTATCTCGTCTATCAAGGATGACTGGTTGCGTTTCTTGGTTTCGCCGTTGGTTGCTATTTCGACCAGCGCTGCGACAGCGAGAGCAAATGACGGGGCTTCTTGTGCTGCCTGCAGCATAATGGCTGGCGCTTGCTTTATTGGCCGGTTATCACCAGGAGGGAAGTTGTATAGCGTCATCGAGCATATACAGTTGTCGTTTGGTCGGACTCTCCCTTTTGGTGCTTGAACGGGTTTGTCGTCATTTGCAGACTCTGCCAGTTCATATATTTCCGAGGGTGATATGAAGCCCTCTTCGAAGTGCGGCATGCTGTCGTGAATATCATTCAGAAAGGATTCCGTTGCATGATCTCTAAGCGCATAGAAACCGCCATCGTCATCCCTTAGAACATAGGCTCTACCACCGTCTCCTATGTCTACTTGATCGGCAGGTATGTCAAACCCTACGCATAGCCCGCAATCTTCGCCGGGCTTCATAAAGTAACGGCCTAACTCGACTTGCTTTGCGTGCTCCTCGGGGGCGAGTAACGGTGTTAGTTTTACGATGGTGGCGAAGCAGTTAACCCTGGCAGTTATCCAGCCGTTGGTATACATCATTGAGATATCGTTCTCGGTCACTTCCTCATCGATAAGGCGCGAAAGAAGCACAGCAGCTTCTTTGGGCGAAATTCTGCTCTTGAACTTGCTCAGCTTGCTCATCAGGAAGCGCTCCGAATAGAAACCACATTCGCGCCAGCGCAAAGGGCGTCAATCTCATCTGCCCAGCTCTGCATCATTTCCCGTCGCTGCTCCAGGTAGTGCGCATGGTTGTACGTGTCGCGGATCGAGTCTTGATCGCCGTGGGCCAGTTGCCGCTCGATCCAGTCACGGTTGTAGCCTCGGGTGTTCAGGCTGGTGCTCAGCAGATGCCGGAAACCGTGGCCAGTCTGGCGCCCCTCGTAACCCATCGAAGAAAGTGCCTTGTTCACCGTGTTCTCGCTCATGGGCCTGGCCCGGTTGTTGCGCCCAGGAAAGGCGAGGGGATAGGAGCCGGTCAGTTCATGCAGGGCACGCAGCAGGACCACGGCCTGACGTGGGAGCGGAACGATGTGAGGGCGCCGTGCTTTCATCCGTGCTGCAGGGATCGTCCAGGTGGCTGACTCGAGGTCGAACTCGTCCCAGGGCGCCAGCCGCAGCTCACCTGGCCGCACTGCTGTCAGCAGTAGCAGGCGAATGGCGATCTTGCTGGTGATATCACACTGGGCCGCGTCCAGTTTCTCCAGCAGCTCGGGCAGTTCGCTTTCTGATACGTGCGGATGGTGGCGAGTGCGCGGGGCGTGCGCGGCTACCACGTCCAGATCGGTGGCGGGGTTGCCGGGTACCGCGCCCTTTGCCAAGCCGAAACGGAATATCTGGCTAAGCCACTGGCGAACCTTGCGGGCGACGTTGAATGCCTCGCGCCGCTCGATCTTGCGCACCAGGTCAACCAGCTCAGGGCGTTTCACCTCGGCAGCGGGCCGTTTGCCAATGACCGGGAATATGTCCGACTCCAGATACTGCATTGCCTTCGATGCGGTGGCTGGCGCCCATCGTGGCTGGTTGTAGTCGTACCATTCCCGCGCTAGCACTTCGAGCGTCAAGACCTGGGCGGCAGCAGCGGCCTTTTCCTGCTGCTTATGTGCGCTTGGGTCTATGTCCTGTGCCAGCAGCTTTCGCGCGGCATCCCGGCGCTCGCGTGCCTGGACAAGTGTAACGGCGGGGTAGGCGCCCAGGCCCAGCATCTTGGCCTTGCCCTCGAATCGGTAGCGAAGGCGCCAGAGCTTCCCGCCAGCGGTCGTCACCTCAAGGCAAAGGCCTTGGGCGTCAGCGAGGCGATAGAGCTTGTCGCGGGGCTTGGCGGTGCGGATGGCGGTATCTGTGAGCGCCACGGCTATTCCCTTGCAGTGCCGAACCGCGCTGGATTGCGGTCGGTGTGTGAGTAGGATTCTGGACCGAACTCGTCCTACTCACAAATCTACTCACATACTTTGGGGCTTACAAGGGAATCACTGGGAACGATGGGCACAAAAAAACCGGCTCAGTGGCCGGTTTCTCTGGTGTTCCGGGTCTGGTAGGGACCGCTTGGAACTATGTGATGGTGCCCCGAGGGAGACTCGAACTCCCACTCCTTTCGAAAACGGATTTTGAATCCGCCGCGTCTACCAATTCCGCCATCAGGGCTTGTGGCGCGCAGTATAGAGAGGCTCCGCTGGTCGGTCAATCGGCTTTCATGGTCAATTTTCACACATTGGGCTAAACTTCCCGGCCCTGCCGAACCGAACATCATCATGCGCGTCGCCGATTTTTCCTTCGAACTCCCTGATTCCCTGATCGCCCGCCACCCGTTGGCCGAGCGCCATGGCAGCCGTCTGCTGGTGCTCGATGGGCCAACCGGCGCGCTGGCGCACCGGCAATTCCCCGACCTGCTCGAGTACCTGCGCCCGGGCGACCTGATGGTGTTCAACAACACCCGGGTGATCCCGGCGCGCCTGTTCGGCCAGAAGGCTTCCGGCGGCAAGCTGGAAGTGCTGGTCGAGCGCGTGCTCGACAGCCACCGGGTGCTGGCCCACGTGCGTGCCAGCAAGGCGCCCAAGGAGGGCGCGGTCATCCTCATCGACGGTGGTGGCGAGGCGGAAATGGTCGCGCGCCATGACACCTTGTTCGAGCTGCGCTTCAGCGAAGAGGTGCTGCCGCTGCTCGACCGCGTCGGCCACATGCCGTTGCCACCCTACATCGATCGCCCGGACGAGGGCGCCGACCGTGAGCGCTACCAGACCGTGTACGCCGAACGCGCCGGCGCGGTCGCCGCGCCGACGGCCGGCCTGCACTTCGACGAGGCACTGCTGGAGAAGATCGCCGCCAAGGGCGTCGAGCGCGCCTTCGTTACCCTGCACGTGGGCGCAGGTACCTTCCAGCCGGTGCGGGTCGACAGGATCGAAGACCACCACATGCATAAAGAGTGGCTTGAAGTGAGCCAGGATGTGGTAGATGCCATCGACGCCTGTCGCGCCCGTGGCGGCCGGGTGATCGCGGTTGGCACCACCAGCGTGCGTTCGCTGGAAAGCGCAGCGCGCGACGGCGTGCTCAAGGCCTTCAGCGGCGATACCGACATCTTCATCTACCCGAGCCGGCCGTTCCATGTGGTCGACGCCCTGGTCACCAACTTCCACCTGCCGGAGTCCACGCTGCTGATGCTGGTCTCGGCCTTCGCCGGCTACCCCGAGACCATGGCTGCCTATGCGGCGGCGGTGGCGCAGGGGTACCGCTTCTTCAGTTACGGTGATGCCATGTTCATCACCCGCAATCCGGCGCCACGCGGGCCCGAGGATCAAGCATGAGTCGCACCTGTCGAATGTCCTTCGAACTGCTGGCCACCGACGGCAAGGCCCGTCGTGGCCGCATCACCTTCCCACGTGGCACCGTGGAAACGCCGGCCTTCATGCCGGTCGGTACCTATGGCACGGTCAAGGGCATGCTGCCGCGCGATATCGAGGCCATCGGCGCCGAGATGATCCTGGGCAACACCTTCCACCTGTGGCTGCGCCCGGGCACCGAGGTGATCAAGAAGCACAACGGCCTGCACGACTTCATGCAGTGGAAAGGCCCGATCCTCACCGACTCCGGTGGTTTCCAGGTGTTCAGCCTGGGCGCCATGCGCAAGATCAAGGAGGAGGGCGTGACCTTCGCCTCGCCGGTCGATGGCGCCAAGGTGTTCATGGGCCCGGAAGAGTCGATGCAGGTGCAGCGTGACCTGGGCTCGGACGTGGTGATGATCTTCGATGAGTGCACGCCGTATCCGGCCGAGCACGATGTGGCGCGCGCTTCCATGGAGCTGTCGCTGCGCTGGGCCCAGCGTTCGAAGAACGCCCATGCCGACAACACCGCGGCGCTGTTCGGTATCGTCCAGGGCGGCATGTACCAGGACCTGCGCATGCGCTCGCTGGAAGGCCTGGAAAATATCGGTTTCGATGGCCTGGCCATCGGCGGCCTGTCGGTCGGCGAACCCAAGCACGAAATGATCAAGGTGCTGGATTACCTGCCGGGCCAGATGCCTGCTGACAAACCTCGTTACCTTATGGGGGTAGGCAAACCGGAAGATCTCGTTGAGGGTGTGCGCCGCGGCGTCGACATGTTCGACTGCGTGATGCCTACGCGTAACGCGCGCAACGGCCATCTGTTCGTCGATACCGGGGTGATCAAGATCCGCAACGCGTTCCATCGCCACGATGATTCGCCGCTGGATCCGACCTGTGATTGCTATACCTGCAGCAACTTCTCCCGCGCCTATCTGCATCACCTGGACAAGTGCGGCGAAATGCTGAGCAGCATGCTGAATACCATCCACAACTTGCGCCATTACCAGCGCTTGATGGCCGGTTTACGCGAGGCTATTCAACAAGGTAAATTGGCCGCCTTTGTCGACGCCTTCTACGCCAAGCGCGGGCTTCCGGTACCGCCCTTGGACTGACTGTCCGCATCCATTATTAGAAAATTACATTAGGAGTGCCCAATGAGCTTCTTGATCCCCGCCGCATACGCGGACGCCGCAGCACCCGCAGCCGGCCCAGCCGGTACTGGCTTCGAGTGGATTTTCCTGGTCGGTTTCCTGGTCATCTTCTACCTGATGATCTGGCGCCCGCAGGCCAAGCGCGCCAAAGAGCAGAAGAACCTGCTGAGCAACTTGCAAAAGGGTGACGAAGTTGTCACCAACGGCGGCATCGCCGGCAAGATCGTCAAGGTTTCCGATGATTTCGTGGTTCTGGAAGTTTCCGACAGCGTCGAGCTGAAGTTCCAGAAGGGTGCCGTTGCGGCCACCCTGCCAAAAGGTACGCTCAAGGCTATCTGAGTTACCGGTTTCATTTTTCCAGTCGGGGCGCGCAAAGCGCCCCGCGTCTTGAACGGGCGGCGTGATGCTGAACAAATACCCTCTGTGGAAATACGCACTGATCGTGCTGGTACTGGCGATCGGTTTTATTTATTCCGCTCCCAACCTCTACCCGGATGATCCGGCGGTGCAGATCAGTGGTGCCAGCTCGGCGCTGCACGTGAGCCAGGCCGACCTCGATCGCGTCAGCAAGGCGCTGGTCGATGCCAAGATCGCCGTCAAGGGCGCGAGCCTGGGTGAAAAGGGCAGCGGGCTGATCCGCCTGACCAGTCAGGAAGACCAGCTGCCAGCCAAGGATGTAGTGCGCAAGGCACTTGGCGATGACTACGTCGTGGCTCTGAACCTGGCCCAGACCACCCCGCAATGGCTGCGCAGCCTGGGCGCAAGCCCGATGAAGCTGGGCCTGGACCTGTCCGGTGGTGTGCACTTCCTGCTGGAAGTGGACATGGACAAGGCCATGAGCGCGCGCATGAAAGTCTACGAAGGCGAGGTCAAGACCTTGCTGCGCAAAGAGCGCGTCCGCTACCGCAGCCTGCCTCAGCAGGATGGCGGCATCATGCTGGGCTTCGCTGACGATGCCACCCGCGAGCAGGCGCGTGCCCTGATTCGCAAGAATTTCAATGATTTCGACCTGACCACCACCGAGCGCAACGAGCTCGCCGTGCTGCGTCTGGCGCTGACCCAGGCGAAAGTCGCCGAGATCCGCGAATACTCGATCAAGCAGAACCTCACCACCGTGCGCAACCGGGTCAACGAGCTGGGCGTGGCCGAGCCGCTGGTGCAGCGCCAAGGCGCCAACCGCATCGTGGTCGAACTGCCGGGCGTGCAGGATACTGCCGAAGCCAAGCGCATCCTCGGCAAGACCGCCAACCTGGAGTTCCGCTTCGGTGCCGAGCCGGGTGCCTCCAAGGCCACCACCGAAGTGTTCGAGTTCCGTGAAGGCGGCCGTTCCGCCGCGGTCGAGCGCGGCCTGATCATCACCGGTGACCAGGTGACCGACGCCCAGGCCAGCTTCGACGAGCATGGCCGCCCGCAGGTGAACATTCGCCTCGACGGCCATGGTGGCGAGCTCATGAGCCGTGCGACACGCAGCAATGTCGGCCGCAGCATGGCGGTGATCTTCATCGAGCAGAAGCCGGTCACCCGCTACGTCAAGCAGACCGTCGACGGTGTCGAGAAGGACGTTGCCGTACAGAGCTTCCAGGAAGAGAAGAAGATCATCAGCCTGGCGACCATCCAGTCGCCGCTGGGCAGCCAGTTCCGCATCACCGGCCTGAACGGCCAGGGCGAATCGTCCGAACTGGCCCTGCTGCTGCGTGCCGGTGGCCTGGCCGCGCCGATGTACTTCGCTGAAGAACGTACCATCGGCCCGAGCCTGGGTGCCGACAACATCACCAAAGGTATCGATGCATCGCTGTGGGGCATGCTGTTCGTCTCGCTGTTCATCATCGCCATCTACCGCGGTTTTGGCGTGCTGGCCACCATTGCCCTGGCTGGCAACATGGTGTTGCTGCTGGCGTTGATGTCGTTGCTGGGGGCCACCCTGACCCTGCCGGGTATCGCCGGTATCGTACTGACCATGGGTATGGCGGTAGACGCCAACGTGCTGATCTTCTCGCGTATCCGTGAGGAGCTGGCAGCGGGCATGTCGGTCCAGCGTGCCATCCATGAAGGTTTCAACCGCGCCTACTCGGCCATCGTCGACGCCAACCTGACCACCTTGCTCGTAGGTGGCATCCTGTTCGCCATGGGCACCGGGCCGGTCAAGGGCTTTGCGGTCACCATGTCCCTCGGGATTTTCACATCGATGTTCACTGCCGTGATGGTGACCCGTGCACTGGTCAACCTGACCTGCGGCGGGCGTGACATCAAGAAGCTGTGGGTTTGAGGGAGCTGCGATGAAAACCATCAACTTCATGGGCGTGCGCAATGTCGCGTTCGCCGTTACCTTGCTCCTCACTGTGCTGGCGCTGTTCAGCTGGTGGCACAAGGGCCTGAACTTCGGCCTGGACTTCACTGGCGGTACGCTGATCGAGCTGACCTACGAGCGCCCGGCCGACCTTGAGGCGGTGCGCACCGAGCTGGTCGGTTCCGGCTTCCACGAGGCGGTGGTGCAGAGCTTCGGCGCCACCACCGACCTGCTGGTGCGCATGCCGGGTGATGACCCGCAGCTGGGTACCAAGGTGGCCGAGGCCTTGCAGAAGGCTGGCGGCGACAACCCGGCCACGGTCAAGCGGGTCGAGTTCGTCGGCCCGCAAGTGGGTGAAGAACTGCGCGACCAGGGTGGCCTGGGCATGCTTCTGGCCCTGGGCGGCATCCTCATCTACCTGGCCTTCCGCTTCCAGTGGAAGTTCGCCGTGGGCGCGATCGTCTCGCTGATCCACGACGTGGTGGTGACCCTGGGTATCCTGTCGTTCTTCCAGATCACTTTCGACCTGACCGTGCTGGCGGCGGTGCTGGCGATCATCGGCTACTCGCTGAACGACACCATCGTCGTGTTCGACCGGGTGCGCGAGAACTTCCGGGTGATGCGCAAGGCCTCGCTGATCGAGAACATCAACGTTTCCACCACGCAGACCCTGCTGCGCACCGTTGCCACCTCGGTTTCGACCTTGCTGGCGATTGCAGCGCTGCTGTTCTTCGGTGGTGACAACCTGTTCGGCTTCTCGCTGGCGCTGTTCATCGGCGTCATGGCCGGTACCTACTCGTCGATCTACATCGCCAACGTGGTGCTGATCTGGCTGAACCTGAACAGTGAGGACCTGATCCCGCCGGCCAAGACCGACGGTGTGGACGATCGTCCATAAGGCATGCTGCATGCCGCCTGGCGGCCCGAAAGGCGCAAGTGTTGAACTTGCGCCTTTTTTTTTGCTCCAAGGCTGGGAGAAGGCGGGTCGGACCCGCGGGTATGATCAGGAGGTTCATGTGAACAAATCAATGCTTGTGGGTGCGGTACTGGGTGCTGTCGGTGTGACTGCCGGAGGTGCTGTCGCGACCTACAGCTTGGTCAACAAGGGGCCTGAGTATGCGCAGGTCACCGACGTGCAACCGATCAAACAACAGGTAAAAACCCCGCGTGAGGTCTGCAAGGACGTCACCGTGACGCGTCAGGCGCCGGTCAAGGACCAGCACCAGATCGCCGGTACCGTGGTGGGCGCCATTGCCGGTGGCCTGCTGGGTAACCAGATCGGCGGCGGGACCGGCAAGAAGATTGCTACCGTGGCTGGTGCGGTCGGTGGCGGTTATGCCGGTAACAAGGTGCAGGAAGGCATGCAGGAGCGTGATACCTACACGACCACGCAAACCCGCTGCAACACGGTCAACGACATCAGCGAGAAGGTGGTGGGCTACAACGTCAAGTACACAATTGGCGATCAGGTAGGGCAGGTGAAGATGGATCACGAACCCGGTTCCACCATTCCGGTGGACAAGAATGGCAAGCTGATCCTCAGTGAAGCCGGGCAGTAAGCCGGCGCGCTCTGCTTTTTGTAGGCACAAGTCCTCGAAGGCTTGGCATCAGGCACAAAAAAAGCACCCCAAGGGTCTCCAAGGGGTGCTTTTTTTTTACCTGCAATCCGCGCTTAGCGCTTCATGCTTTCTGGCAGGTGCGGCTGGATGGCGGTCAGCACCGCCTTGAAGCACTTGATGTTGCCAGCAACGATATGGCCTTTCTCGAGGAAGTCATGGCCACCGTTGAAGTCGCTGACCAGGCCGCCCGCTTCCTGGATCAGCAGTACGCCAGCCGCCATGTCCCACTCGGACAGGCCCGACTCCCAGAATGCGTCGAAACGGCCGGCGGCCACATAGGCCAGGTCCAGGCTGGCGGAGCCGGCGCGGCGGATGCCGGCGGTCTGGCCGGTCAGGGCGCGGAACATGCCCAGGTAGTTGTCCAGTTCGGCCATCTGGCTGTCACGGAACGGGAAGCCGGTGCCCAGCAGGGCGCCTTCCAGGCTGCTGCGCGAGCTGACGCGCAGGCGGCGGCCATTGAGCTGGGCGCCACGGCCACGGCTGGCGGTGAACTCTTCCTGGCGAACCGGGTCGACGATCACGGCGTGCTCAAGGCGGCCACGGTATTTGCAGGCGATGCTGACTGCGAAGTGCGGGATGCCACGCAGGAAGTTGGTGGTGCCGTCCAGCGGGTCGATGATCCACAGGTAGTCCTTGCCTTCTTCGCCGCTACCCGCGTGCAGGCCGGTTTCCTCGCCCTGGATGGAGTGGTTCGGGTAGGCTTTGCGCAGCGCGTTGACGATGCTCTGCTCGGCGGCGCGATCGACTTCGGAAACGTAGTCCTTGGCCTCTTTCTCATCGACCTTGATGCTATCCAGGCGTTCGATGGAGCGGAAAATCAGTTCACTGGCGCTGCGAGCGGCGCGCAGGGCGATATTCAGCATAGGCTGCATGGGCGGTTCACCTGGAGATGTTAAAGAAGAAAGCCGATCATTCTAGCAGAAAACTTTGGCGGCAGAAGTGTCACATTTGCTTTCGTGGCGTTACGTCTGTCGGTTCTGTAAGATCGAAAGCCCTGATTCCTGCATCTGTGAGCACAACACCTTGCTGCAAAATATTCGTGTTGTTCTGGTCAATACCAGCCACCCCGGCAACATCGGCGGCGCTGCACGTGCCATGAAAAACATGGGCTTGTCGCGTCTGGTGCTGGTGCAGCCGAAAGAATTTCCCGCAGTGGATGCAAGCGCCCGAGCCTCGGGGGCCGACGATGTGCTGGACAACGCCCAGGTGGTAGACAGCCTGGAGCAGGCACTGGTCGGCTGCAACCTGGTGATGGGCACCAGCGCCCGCGAGCGGAGCATCCCCTGGCCGCTGATCGGGCCGCGTGAATGCGGGGCCAAGGCGGTGGAGCATGCCAATGGTGGCGAGGAGATCGCCCTGGTGTTCGGGCGCGAGCACGCCGGCCTGACCAACGAAGAACTGCAGCGATGTCACTTCCACGTGCACATTCCCTCCAACCCCGACTTCAGCTCGCTGAACCTGGCTGCGGCTGTCCAGGTGCTCGCCTACGAGGTGCGCATGGCCTGGCTGGCGGCCGGTGAAGCACCGGGCAAGGTCGAGAAGGTTGACGCCAGCGAACTGGCGACCATGGACGAAATGGAGCTGTTCTACGACCACCTGGAGAAGACCCTGGTCGGTATCGGCTTCCTCGACCCCGAAAAACCCAAGCACTTGATGCCGCGCCTGCGCCGGCTGTATGGACGGGTCGCGGTCGAGCGTTCGGAAATGAGCATTTTGCGTGGCATCCTCACCGAGACCCAGAAAGTGGTCCGGGGCGAGCCGCATAAACGGAAGGACTGACAGATGTTCGAACGCCTGCGTGAAGATATTCAAAGCGTATTCCACCGCGACCCGGCCGCGCGCAATGCCTTCGAGGTGCTGACCTGCTACCCCGGCATGCACGCCATCTGGCTGCACCGCCTGGGCCATGCCCTGTGGAAGCGTGATTTCAAATGGCTGGCCCGCCTGGTGTCGAACTTCGGGCGCTGGCTGACGGGCATCGAGATCCACCCCGGCGCCACCATCGGCCGGCGCTTCTTCATTGACCATGGCATGGGCATCGTCATCGGTGAAACCGCCGAGATCGGCGATGATGTCACCCTGTACCAGGGGGTGACCCTGGGCGGCACCAGCTGGAACAAGGGCAAGCGCCACCCTACCCTGGAAAACGGCGTGGTGGTAGGGGCGGGGGCCAAGGTACTGGGCCCGTTCACCGTCGGCGCCGGGGCCAAGATCGGCTCCAATGCGGTGGTGACCAAGGCGGTGCCGGCGGGCGCCACGGCGGTGGGTATCCCGGGGCGAATCATCGTCAAGAGCGAAGACACTGAAGTCGAGGCCAAGCGCAAGGCCATGGCCGAGAAGATCGGTTTCGATGCCTACGGTGTCAGCGGTGACATGCCCGATCCGGTGGCCCGTGCCATCGGCCAGATGCTCGATCACCTGCAAGCGGTCGACGAGCGGCTTGAAGGTATGTGCGGCGCCCTGACCAAGATGGGCAGCGACTATTGCGCCAAGGAACTGCCGGCCCTGCCGGAAGATGACTTCAAGGATGTCGCCCAGGTGGCCCGGCGCGACACTCAGCCGCATTGATTGCGCCGTGCCCAGCAAGCAGTGACATACGGGGCGTGTGCTCACGCCCCTGGTCTGCTACAATCGCGCCCGCCTCCCTGATGCAAACCCGACTAAAGCACTAGGTCTAATAGTTGACTTAAATGCTCGGGAATCGCATACTCGCACACATCCCGAAACTCCCGTGGTACCCAATAGCCATGCGACTGACTACCAAAGGCCGATACGCCGTGACCGCCATGCTCGACCTGGCGTTGCACGCGCAGCATGGGCCGGTGTCTTTGGCCGACATTTCCGAGCGCCAGGGCATTTCCCTCTCTTATCTGGAGCAGCTGTTCGCCAAGCTGCGCCGCAGCAGCCTGGTTTCCAGCGTGCGCGGTCCAGGCGGTGGCTACCAGCTGTCGCGGGGCATGGAAACCATCCAGGTGGCCCAGGTCATCGATGCGGTCAACGAATCGGTCGATGCCACCCGCTGCCAGGGCCTCGGGGACTGCCATGCCGGTGACACCTGCCTGACCCACCACCTGTGGTGCGACCTCAGCCAGCAGATCCATGAATTCCTCAGCGGCATCAGCCTGGCCGACCTCGTCATGCGCCGTGAGGTGCAGGAAGTCGCCCAGCGCCAGGACCTGCGTCGTGTCGCAGGCCGGGCCGCCCAGCTGGACAAGATTGAGACGTCCGCCGTCGATTGATCCCCTTGGGACGACGAGCGACGCCACCGCCTGATAGGAGAGACAAATGAAGTTGCCGATCTACCTCGATTACTCCGCGACCACCCCGGTCGACCCACGCGTGGCCCAGAAGATGGCCGAATGCCTGCTGGTCGACGGGAACTTCGGTAACCCGGCTTCGCGCTCCCATGTCTTCGGCTGGAAGGCCGAGGAAGCGGTCGAGAACGGTCGCCGTCAGGTTGCCGAACTGATCAATGCCGATCCGCGTGAAATCGTCTGGACCAGCGGTGCCACCGAGTCCGACAACCTCGCGCTGAAAGGTGTCGCGCACTTCTATCAGACCAAAGGCAAGCACATCATCACCTCCAAGATCGAGCACAAGGCGGTGCTGGACACTGCTCGCCAGCTGGAGCGTGAAGGGTTCGAAGTCACCTACCTGGAGCCGGGCGAAGACGGCATCGTCACCCCGGCCATGGTCGAGGCGGCGCTGCGTGACGACACCATCCTGGTCTCGCTGATGCACGTGAACAACGAAGTCGGCTCGATCAACGACATCGCCGCCATCGGTGAACTGACCCGCTCGCGCGGCGTGCTGTTCCACGTCGATGCCGCGCAGTCGGCCGGCAAGGTCGAAATCGACCTGCAGAAGCTGAAGGTCGACCTGATGTCGTTCTCGGCGCACAAGGTCTACGGCCCCAAAGGTATCGGCGCGCTGTACGTCAGCCGCAAGCCGCGCGTGCGCCTGGAAGCCATCATCCACGGCGGTGGCCATGAGCGCGGCATGCGTTCGGGCACCCTGCCGACCCACCAGATCGTCGGCATGGGCGAGGCGTTCGCCATCGCCAAGCAGGAAATGGCCGCTGAAAACGCGCGCATCAAAAACCTGAGCGACCGTTTCTTCAAGCAGGTCTCGGGCCTGGAAGAGCTGTACGTCAACGGCAGCCAGACCGCCCGCGTGCCGCACAACCTGAACCTGAGCTTCAACTACGTCGAAGGCGAATCGCTGCTGATGTCGCTGAAGGACATCGCCGTATCGTCCGGTTCGGCGTGCACCTCCGCGTCGCTCGAACCGTCGTACGTACTGCGCGCCCTGGGCCGCAACGACGAGCTGGCGCACAGCTCGATCCGCTTCTCCTTCGGCCGTTTCACCACCGAAGAAGAAGTCGACTACGCCGCGCAGAAGGTCTGCGAGGCGGTGAACAAACTGCGTGAGCTGTCGCCGCTGTGGGACATGTACAAAGACGGCGTTGACATCTCCAAGATCGAGTGGGCCGCCCACTAAGCAGTCGCCGGCAAGAGCGGCTCCCTGATGAGGAAGGAATTGCACCATGGCATACAGTGAAAAGGTCATCGACCACTACGAAAACCCGCGCAACGTCGGCAAGATGAATGCCGAAGACCCGGACGTCGGCACCGGCATGGTCGGCGCCCCGGCCTGCGGTGACGTGATGCGCCTGCAGATCAAGGTCAACGAACAGGGTGTGATCGAAGACGCCAAGTTCAAGACCTACGGCTGCGGCTCGGCCATCGCTTCCAGCTCCCTCGCCACCGAGTGGATGAAAGGCAAGACCCTGGACGAAGCCGAAACCATCAAGAACACCCAGCTGGCCGAAGAACTGGCGTTGCCGCCGGTCAAGATCCACTGCTCGGTACTCGCCGAAGATGCCATCAAGGCAGCGGTGCGCGATTACAAGCAGAAGAAAGGCTTGATCTAAGTCGCCTGTTGCGAGGTAAGGAGTCCAGATGGCTATCAGCATGACAGAAGCCGCCGCCAACCACGTGCGGCGTTCCCTGGAAGGGCGCGGCAAGGGTGAAGGCATTCGCCTGGGCGTGCGCACCACCGGTTGCTCGGGCCTGGCCTACGTGCTGGAGTTCGTCGACGAACTGGCGGCGGAAGACCAGGTGTTCGAGAACCATGGCGTCAAGGTGATCATCGATCCCAAGAGCCTGGTCTACCTCGACGGCACCGAACTGGACTTCGTCAAGGAAGGGTTGAACGAAGGCTTCAAGTTCAACAACCCCAACGTGCGCGGTGAGTGTGGCTGCGGCGAAAGCTTCAACGTTTGAGGCTGGCTGTGGGTACTCCTTGTCATTTCGCATTGTTTGACCTCCAGCCAAGCTTCCGCCTGGATCTCGATAAGCTGGCCACTCGCTATCGCGAGTTGGCCCGCGAAGTCCATCCCGACCGCTTTGCCGATGCCTCCGAGCGCGAGCAACGCGTAGCGCTGGAAAAGTCCGCAGCCCTCAACGACGCCTACCAGACCCTGCGCAGTGCGCCGCGTCGCGCCCGCTACCTGCTGGCCATCAGCGGCCACGAAGTGCCCCAGGAAGTCACGGTCCACGACCCGGACTTCCTGTTGCAGCAGATGCAGTGGCGCGAGGAGCTCGAAGAGCTGCAGGACGAAGCCGACCTTGACGGTGTCGGTGTGTTCAAGAAGCGCCTGAAGGTCGCCCAGGACACGCTGAACGAGGACTTTGCCGCCTGCTGGGACGCGCCGGGCGAGCGCGACAAGGCCGAGCGCCTGATGCGCCGCATGCAATTCCTCGACAAGCTCGCCCAAGAAGTGCGCCAACTGGAAGAGCGCCTCGACGACTAACCCGGTGCTGCCCGTGATGGCACCTAAGGTATTCAGATAAGCATGGCCCTACTGCAGATTGCCGAACCCGGTCAAAGCCCTCAGCCGCATCAGCGCCGCCTGGCGGTGGGGATCGACCTGGGTACCACCAACTCCCTGGTCGCCGCACTGCGCAGCGGCCGTAGCGAGCCCCTGCCCGACGCGCAGGGCAACGTCATTTTGCCGTCCGCGGTGCGCTACCTCGAAGGGCGCAACGAGGTGGGGCAGGCTGCGCGTGACGCTGCGTCCAGCGACCCGCTGAACACCGTGCTGTCGGTCAAGCGCCTGATGGGGCGCGGCCTGGCCGACGTCAAGCAACTGGGCGAGCAGTTGCCCTACCGCTTCGTTGGCGGTGAATCGCACATGCCGTTCATCGATACCGTGCAGGGGCCGAAGAGCCCGGTTGAAGTGTCCGCCGACATCCTCAAGGTGCTGCGCGAGCGTGCCGAAGCCACCCTGGGTGGTGAGCTGGTGGGGGCGGTGATTACCGTGCCGGCCTATTTTGACGACGCCCAGCGCCAGGCCACCAAGGACGCTGCGCGACTGGCCGGCCTGAACGTGCTGCGCCTGCTCAACGAGCCGACCGCGGCCGCCGTGGCTTATGGCCTGGACCAGAACGCCGAAGGCGTGGTGGCCATCTATGACCTGGGCGGTGGTACCTTCGATATTTCCATTCTGCGCCTGACCGCCGGCGTGTTCGAAGTGCTGGCCACCGGTGGCGATACCGCCCTGGGTGGTGACGACTTCGATCACGCGATTGCCGGCTGGATCATCGAACAGGCCGGCTTGTCGTCCGACCTGGACCCAGCCACCCAGCGCGCTCTGCTGCAAACCGCCTGTGCCGCCAAGGAAGCGCTGACCGACGCTGACGTAGTCAGCGTTCGCCATGGCGCCTGGCAGGGTGAACTGAGCCGTGCCGGTTTCGAAGCCATGATCGAACCGCTGGTCGCTCGCAGCCTCAAGGCCTGCCGCCGCGCCGTGCGCGACAGCGGCGTCGAGCTGGAGGAAGTCAGCGCCGTGGTCATGGTCGGTGGCTCGACCCGCGTGCCGCGTGTGCGCGAAGCGGTGGGCGCGTTGTTCGGGCGCACCCCGCTGACCTCGATCGACCCTGACCAGGTAGTGGCCATCGGTGCCGCGATCCAGGCCGATACCCTGGCTGGCAACCGCCGTGAGGGTGGCGAATTGCTGCTGCTCGATGTCATCCCGCTGTCGCTTGGCCTCGAGACCATGGGCGGGCTGATGGAAAAGGTGATCCCGCGCAACACCACCATTCCGGTGGCGCGTGCCCAGGAGTTCACCACCTACAAGGATGGCCAGACGGCCATGATGATCCACGTGCTGCAGGGTGAGCGCGAACTGATCAGCGACTGCCGCTCGCTGGCGCGTTTCGAGCTGCGCGGCATTCCGGCCATGGTTGCCGGTGCGGCGAAGATCCGCGTCACCTTCCAGGTCGACGCCGATGGCCTGCTCAGTGTCGCTGCCCGCGAACTGGGTTCGGGTGTGGAAGCCAGCATCCAGGTCAAGCCGTCCTACGGCCTGACCGACGGCGAAATTGCGCGCATGCTCAAGGACTCCTTCGAACACGCAGGTTCCGACAAGCAGGCCCGCCAGCTGCGCGAGCACCAGGTGGATGGCGAGCGCCTGCTCGAAGCGGTACAGGGCGCCCTGGACGCCGATGGCGAACGCCTGCTCAGCCGTGACGAACGCGCAGCCATCGAATTCCAGATGCAAGAACTACGTGATTTGCTGGCCGGCACCGATGGCGCAGCCATCGAGCAACAGACCAAGCGTCTGTCGCAGGTGACTGATGCATTTGCCGCCCGTCGCCTTGATTCGACGGTCAAAGCCGCACTGGCCGGGCGCAACCTGAATGAGATCGAGGAGTAACCGATGCCGCTGGTGACATTCCTGCCGCACGAGAAATTCTGCCCCGAAGGGCTGACCGTGGAGGTTGAGCCCGGGACCAACATCCTGGAACTGGCCCACGACCATCACATCGAGATGGAAAGCGCCTGCGGCGGCGTCAAGGCCTGCACCACGTGCCACTGCATTGTGCGCAAGGGCTTCGACTCGCTGGAAGAGGCCGACGAACTGGAAGAGGACATGCTGGACAAGGCCTGGGGCCTGGAGGCTCAATCGCGCCTCGGCTGCCAGGTGGTCGTCGCTGACCAGGACCTGGTCATCGAGATTCCCAAGTATTCGCTCAACCACGCCGCCGAAGCGCCGCACTGAGGTTTGCCCCATGAGCCTGAAATGGATTGATGTACTTGAGATCGCCATCCAGCTTGCAGAAAGCAAGCCGGACGTCGATCCTCGTTATGTGAATTTCGTCGATCTGCACCGTTGGGTGCTGGCCTTGCCAGAATTCAGCGACGATCCGTCACGCGGCGGTGAGAAAGTCCTCGAGGCCATCCAGGCGGCCTGGATCGAAGAAGCCGACTGAACGCGTCCTGCAGGTTAGGCAATCCCCTGGAACCCGCGTATAATTCGCGGGTTTAATTTTTCGCAACACTCATTTTTCTGGAGTTTTCCATGGCTGTTCAACGTACTTTCTCCATCATCAAGCCTGACGCTGTCGCCAAGAACGTCATCGGCGAGATCACCACTCGTTTCGAGAAAGCCGGCCTGCGCGTCGTCGCTTCGAAAATGAAGCAACTGTCCAAAGCCGAAGCCGAAGGCTTCTACGCCGAGCACAAAGAGCGCGGCTTCTTCGCTGACCTGGTTGCCTTCATGACTTCCGGTCCGGTCATCGTTCAGGTTCTGGAAGGCGAAAACGCCGTTCTGGCCAACCGCGAGCTGATGGGCGCCACCAACCCGAAAGAAGCTGCTGCCGGCACCATCCGTGCTGACTTCGCCGTTTCCATCGACGAGAACGCCGTTCACGGTTCCGACTCGGAAGCTTCGGCTGCCCGCGAAATCGCTTACTTCTTCTCCGCTACCGAGCTGTGCGACCGCATTCGCTAAGCGAAGCAGGTCTTGGGTGATTCCATGAGTGACATGACTGGCAAGATCAACCTGTTGGGCCTGACCCTGCAGGAAATGGAAAAATTCTTCGAATCGATCGGAGAGAAGCGTTTTCGTGCCGGTCAGGTCATGAAATGGATTCACCACTATGGCGTCGACGATTTCGCCGCCATGACCAATGTCGGCAAGGCCTTGCGCGAAAAGCTCGAGGCCGTTGCCGAGATTCGGGGCCCGGAAGTGGTCAGTGAAGACATTTCCGCCGACGGCACCCGCAAGTGGGTGGTGCGCGTTGCTTCCGGCAGCTGCGTCGAAACCGTCTATATCCCCACCGATGACCGCGGCACCCTGTGCGTGTCTTCGCAAGCCGGCTGTGCCCTGGACTGCAGCTTCTGCTCCACCGGCAAGCAAGGCTTCAACAGCAACCTCACCGCCGCCGAAGTGATCGGCCAGGTGTGGCTTGCCAACAAATCCTTCGGGACCGTCCCGGCCAAGATCGATCGCGCCATCACCAACGTGGTCATGATGGGCATGGGCGAACCCCTGCTGAATTTCGACAATGTCATCGCCGCCATGAAGATCATGATGGAAGATCTGGGCTATGGCATTTCCAAGCGCCGCGTCACACTCTCGACATCAGGCGTCGTGCCGATGATCGATGAGCTGGCCAAGCACATCGACGTGTCGTTGGCCCTGTCGCTGCACGCGCCGAACGACGAACTGCGCAACAAGCTGGTACCGATCAACAAGAAGTACCCGCTGAAGATGCTGCTGGAGTCGTGCATGGGCTATATGTCCACCTTGGGTGGCAAGCGTGTGCTGACCATCGAGTACACCCTGCTCAAGGATGTCAACGACCAGCCCGAGCACGCTGCACAAATGATCGAGCTGCTGCGCGACGTGCCGTGCAAGATCAACCTGATCCCGTTCAACCCGTTCCCGCATTCGGGCTACGAGCGGCCGAGCAACAACGCCATCCGCCGCTTCCAGGACCTGTTGCATCACGGTGGCTTCAACGTCACCACCCGTACTACCCGTGGTGATGACATCGACGCCGCCTGCGGCCAGCTGGTTGGCCAGGTCAACGACCGCACCCGCCGCAGCGAACGCTATATCGCTGTGCGCCAGCTTTCTGCGGACGCCGACCTGCAAGACAGCGCTGCGCAGCACTGACCGGGACCTTGCCCATGAGCCTGCGCGCCGCGCTGTCGATCCTTGCGCTTTCGCTGCTGGCCGGCTGCGTGTCGGGCGGTGCGGGCGAGCCCCTGGCCAGCCGCCAGGGGAGGGCAGAGGCGGGACGGGCTTATGTGCAGCTTGGCCTGGGCTATTTGCAACAAGGCTTGACCGAGCAGGCCAAGGCACCATTGGGCAAAGCCTTGGCTTTGGACAAGGGCGACGCCGATGCGCACGCCGCCCTGGCGCTGGTGCTGCAGGCCGAGGGCGAGGCCGAAATGGCTGGAAACCACTACCGCCAGGCGCTGCAGGCCCGTCCTGGCGACACGCGAATTCGCAACAACTACGGCAGTTTCCTTTATGCTCAGGGGCGATTTGCCGAGGCCGAGCAGATGTTTCGCCTGGCCAGCGCCGATACCCTGTATCCTGAGCGTTCACGCGTTTACGAGAACCTGGGCCTGACCGCCCTGAAGCTTGAGCGCCGCGACCAGGCGCACGCCTATTTGCTGAAAGCTTTGCAACTCAACCAGCGGCAACCGAAGGCGTTGCTGGAAATGGCTGAGTTGTCCTACGAAAACAGGCATTATGTGCCGGCCCGGGACTACTACGATCGTTTCAGCCAACTGAGCGAACACGATGCCCGTAGCCTGCTGCTGGGCAGCCGCCTTGCCAGGGTATTCGACGAGCAGGGCAAACTGGCCGAGTTGGGCCAGCAATTACAACGACTTTATCCCGGTACGCCGGAATATCAGCAATACCTGTCGGAGCAACGATGAAAGCCGCGCAACCCGAAGTAGCAGTAGCGCCTGGCCAGAACCCCGGTGAGCTTTTGCGTCAGGCCCGTGAGAACCGGGACTGGTCACAAGCCGAGGTGGCCCGCAAGCTCAACCTCACTGTCAGTTCGTTGAACCACGTGGAAACCGGCGCCTTCGACAAGCTGCCCGGGCATACGTTCGCCCGTGGCTACATCCGCGCCTATGCCAAGCTGATGGACCTGGACCAGGCCGCCCTGGTAGATGCCTTCGACCGCTACACCGGTACCCACGCCAAAGGCAGCGACGTGCACTCGCTGGGCCGTATCGAAGAGCCGGTGCGCCTGTCGCACAACATCCTGCGTGGCGTCAGCCTGCTGCTGCTGCTGGCCGTAGTCGGTGGCGGCTTCGTCTGGTGGCAGGACCAGGGCAGCCTGCGTGGCAAGGACCTGGCGAAGATCGCCCTGGAGCACGTCGAAGTCGAAAGCGCCGACGGCACCACCCAGATTCACCCGCTCGATGAGCCTGAAGACCAGGCCGTTTCGGTTGGCCAGCAGCCCGAAAGCGCACCGCTGCCGCTGGAGCAGGGCGCTAGTGGGCAGCCCGCCGCTGTCGCCGAACAGGCCCCGGCAAGCCCCGCGGCCTCCGTTGCCGCAGCACCCGCCCCGGCGCCCGTGCAGCAGGCTCCGGCGCAGTCAGCGGTCAGTGCACCGATGGTCGCGCCTGCGCCGGCAGCACCGGTCGCTCCGGCCCCGGCGGCTGCGCCGATGGCCCCGGCAGCGACCGTAGCCGCCGCCGAGCCTGCCACGCCAGCCGTGCCCACCGAAGTGCCGGCCGGCAGCGGCAAGGTGGCCATCCAGTTCAGCGCCGATTGCTGGACCCAGGTCAGCGACGGCAATGGCAAGGTGCTGTTCAGCGCCATCAAGCGCAAGGGGGACAACCTCGAACTGACCGGCAAGCCGCCATTCGCGGTACGCCTGGGCTTTGCCCGGGGCGCCCAGGTCAGCTACAACGGCCAGGCCGTCGATGTTGCCCCGTTCACCAGTGGCGAAACCGCTCGCCTGAAGTTGGGACAGTAAGTCATGCACGGCGAATCTCCGATCAAACGTCGCGAATCCCGCAAAATATGGGTCGGCAATGTGCCTGTGGGTGGTGATGCGCCCATCGCGGTGCAGAGCATGACCAATACCGACACCAACGATGTCGCCGCCACCGTGGCGCAGATCCAGCGCCTGGTGGATGCCGGCGTGGACATCGTGCGGGTCTCGGTGCCGGACATGGACGCCGCCGAGGCGTTCGGCCGCATCAAGCAGCAGGTCAGCGTGCCGCTGGTTGCCGACATTCACTTCGACTACAAGATCGCCCTGCGCGTAGCCGAACTGGGCGTCGACTGCCTGCGTATCAACCCGGGCAACATCGGCCGTGAAGACCGTGTGCGCGCGGTGGTCGATGCGGCCCGCGACCGTGGTATCCCGATCCGTATCGGCGTCAACGCCGGCTCCCTGGAGAAGGACCTGCAGAAGAAGTATGGCGAACCGACCCCGGCTGCGCTGGTCGAGTCGGCGCTGCGCCACGTCGAGCACCTCGACCGCCTGGACTTCCAGGACTTCAAGGTCAGCGTCAAGGCTTCCGACGTGTTCATGGCCGTCGAAGCCTACCGTCTGCTGGCCAAGCAGATCGTGCAGCCGCTGCACCTGGGCATCACCGAAGCCGGTGGCCTGCGCTCCGGGACGGTGAAATCCGCTGTCGGCCTCGGTATGCTGCTGGCCGAAGGCATTGGCGATACCATCCGTATCTCGCTGGCGGCCGACCCGGTCGAAGAAGTGAAGGTCGGCTACGACATTCTCAAGTCGCTGCACCTGCGCTCGCGTGGCATCAACTTCATCGCCTGCCCGAGCTGCTCGCGGCAGAACTTCGATGTGGTCAAGACCATGAACGAGCTGGAAGGGCGCCTGGAAGACCTGCTGGTGCCGCTGGACGTGGCGGTGATCGGTTGCGTGGTCAACGGCCCGGGCGAAGCCAAGGAGTCCCATGTGGGGCTGACCGGCGGCACGCCGAACCTGGTCTACATCGACGGCAAGCCGGCGCAGAAGCTGACCAACGACAACCTGGTCGACGAGCTGGAAAAGCTCATCCGCCAGAAAGCGGCCGAAAAGGCCGAAGCCGACGCGGCGCTGATCGTCCGTGGCTGACACACAGAATTCGTAAGGACTTTTCGTGAGCAAATCGCTGCAAGCCATCCGTGGCATGAACGACATCCTGCCTGATCAGTCGCCGCTGTGGCGCTACTTCGAAGGCACCGTGGCCGGCCTGCTGGATACCTACGGGTACAGCCAGATCCGCACGCCGATCGTCGAGTTCACCGAGCTGTTCAAGCGCTCTATCGGTGAAGTGACCGACATCGTCGAAAAAGAGATGTACACCTTCGAAGACCGCAACGGCGATTCGCTGACCCTGCGCCCGGAGGGCACTGCCGCCTGCGTGCGCGCCGTGCTCGAGCATGGCATCACCGGCAACGGCCAGGTACAGAAACTGTGGTACATCGGCCAGATGTTCCGCCACGAGCGTCCGCAGAAAGGCCGCTACCGCCAGTTCCACCAGATTGGCGTGGAAGTGTTCAACCTGGACGGCCCGGACATCGACGCCGAGCTGATCATGCTGACCTGGCGCCTGTGGGGCCTGCTGGGCATCCAGGACGCGGTCAAGCTGGAGCTCAACAGCCTTGGCACCAGCGAAGCCCGTGCGCGCTACCGGGACGCGTTGGTCGAGTTCCTCTCGGCACGCCTGGAGCAGCTGGATGAAGACAGCCAGCGCCGGCTGAAGAGCAACCCGCTGCGCATCCTCGACAGCAAGGACCAGAACACCCAGGCGGTGCTGGTCGACGCACCGAAGCTGGAAGACTACCTGGACGAAGAGTCGCGCGTGCACTTCGAGGGCCTCAAGGCCCGCCTGGATGCTGCGGGTATCCCGTTCGTGATCAACACCAAGCTGGTGCGTGGCCTGGACTACTACAGCAAGACCGTGTTCGAGTGGGTTACCGACAAGCTCGGCGCCCAGGGCACGGTCTGCGCCGGTGGCCGCTACGACGGCCTGGTCGAGCAGATGGGCGGCAAGCCGACCCCGGGTGTCGGTTTCGCCATGGGCATCGAGCGCCTGATCCTGCTGCTGGAGACCCTGGGCAAGGTGCCTGAGTCCATCAGCCGGCAGATCGACGTCTACCTGTGCGCCTTCGGCGAACCGGCCGAACTGGCTGGGCTGCGCTTGTCCGAAGGCCTGCGCGACCGCCTGCCGGGCCTGCGCCTGGCCGTCAACGCCGGTGGCGGCAGCTTCAAGAGCCAGTTCAAGAAAGCCGACAAGAGCGGCGCGCTGTTCGCGCTGATCCTCGGTGATGACGAACTGGCCAAGCAAGAGATCGGCTTCAAGCCCCTGCGTGGTCAGGGCGAACAACAGAACATTGCCTGGGATGCTCTGGCTGAGCACCTGGAAACCGCGATCGCGCAGGCGTAACGCGGTTCAACAAGCGAATAGGCGAAAAGGAGTATTGGGGTGTCGAGTACCGATGATGAACTGGCAGGGGTCAAGGACTGGTGGAACCGCAACGGCAAGCCGCTGCTGACCGGTGCCCTGCTGGCTGGCGTGGTGGTGTTGGGCTGGAATACCTGGCACAAGTACCAGAACAATCAGTCGCAAGGTGCCTCGCAGCTGTACCAGGCCTTGCTGGAAACCAGCCTGACGCCCACCGGCCAGCCTGACGCGACCAAGGTCGCGGAACTGGCCGGCAAGCTCAAGAGCGAGTTCGGCGGTACCGCCTACGCCCAGTACGGCAGCCTGTTCGTGGCCAAGGTCGCGGTCGAGAGCGGCAAGCTCGACGACGCCGCTGCCGAGCTGAAAAGCGTGCTGGACAAGCCGGCCGATGCCACCCTGGGCGAAATTGCACGCCAGCGCCTGGCTCGCGTACTGGCTGCCCAGAACAAGGCCGAGGACGCCCTCAAGCTGCTCGACGGTGACGCCGACAAGGCCTTCCTGGCCAGCCGTGAAGAATTGAAGGGTGACCTGCTGGTGCAACTGGGTCGTGCCGATGACGCGCACAGTGCTTACGAGAAAGCCAAGGCTGCGTTGTCCGATGAGGCGGCGGTCGGTGGCCTGCAATTGAAGCTGGATGACTTGGCCAGAGGGGACGCGTAAGTGATCGGTTGGAAACATGCAGCAGTGCTGACCCTGGCCGTACTGGCCGCGGGTTGCAGCAGCAACAGCAAGAAGGAACTGCCCCCGGCCGAGCTGACCAAGTTCACCGAGGAAGTGGTGCTGAAGAAGCAGTGGAGCCGTTCGATCGGTGACGGCCAGGGCGAAACCTACAACACCCTGGTGCCGGCAATCGAAAACGACCGCATCTACGCCTCCGACGTCAACGGTGAAGTCTTCGCCCTTGACCGCATCACTGGCGACGTGGTGTGGAAGAAAGACCTCGAGCTGCCGGTTTCCGGTGCTGTCGGCGTCGGTTACGGCCTGGTCATGCTGGGTACCCTCAAGGGTGAGGTGATTGCCCTGGACTCCAGCACTGGCGAGGAGCGCTGGCGTTCCCGCGTGACCAGCGAAGTGCTGGCCCCGCCTGCCAACAACGGTGATGTGGTGGTGGTGCAGACCCAGGACGATCGCCTGATCGGCCTGGATGCCGCTACCGGTGACCGCCGCTGGATCTACGAGAACAGCCCGGCCGTGCTGACCCTGCGTGGCACCGGCGCGCCGATCGTCACCAACCGCCTGGCCGTCGCCGGCCTGTCCACCGGCAAGGTGGTGGCGGTGGACATCAACAACGGTGTACCGGTGTGGGAAAGCCGTGTGGCGATTCCGCAAGGCCGTTCCGAGCTGGACCGCGTGGTCGACATCGACGGCGGCCTGCTGCTGTCGGGTGGTACCCTGTACGTCAGCACCTACCAGGGCCGCGTCGCGGGCCTGGACCTGGAAAGCGGCCGGGTGCTGTGGCAGCGTGATGCCTCCAGCTACGTGGGTGTCGCCCAGGGCTTTGGCAACGTCTACGTCAGCGAAGCTTCGGGCACTGTCGAAAGCGTCGATGAACGCTCTTCCAGCGCGTTGTGGAGCAACGACACCATGGCGCGTCGCCAGCTGACCGCGCCGGAAGTGTTCTCCAGCTACGTGGCGGTGGGCGACTTCGAGGGGTACCTGCACCTGCTGAGCCAGGTCGATGGCCGCTTCGTCGGCCGTGAGCGTATCGACAGCGATGGCTTGCGTGCCCGCCCACTTGTGGTCGGCGACACCATCTACGTCTTCGGCAACAGCGGCAAGCTCGAGGCACTGACCATCCGCTGAAGCTATGCTTGAAGCCTTGGCGGGTTTCAAGCCGCGGCGCTGGACACGCCGCCCGAACTCCGGCCGCTGCCTTGCAGCGGCCTTTGCATTTTCAAGAATTCAAGAGTGGAGAGCCGAATGGTTCCCGTAATCGCCCTGGTGGGCCGCCCGAACGTCGGCAAATCCACCATGTTCAACCGCCTGACCAAGACCCGCGATGCCATCGTCGGTGATCTGTCCGGCCTGACCCGTGACCGCCAGTACGGTGATGCCACCTGGCAGGGTCGTTCCTTCATCCTGATCGACACCGGTGGTATCACCGGTGACGAAGTGGGCATGGACGAGAAAATGGCCGAGCAGTCGCTCATGGCCATCGAAGAAGCCGACTATGTGCTGTTCCTGGTCGATGCCCGTGCCGGCATGACCGCCGCTGACCAGATGATCGCCGAGCACCTGCGCAAGCGGAACAAGGAAGCGATCCTGGTTGCCAACAAGATCGACAACATCGATGCCGACGTCGCCCGCGCCGAATTCTCGCCGCTGGGCATGGGCAATGCCATTCCGGTGGCGGGCTCCCAGGGCCGTGGCATCAATGCGTTGATGGAGGCCGTGCTCGGCCACCTGCCGCGCGACCAGGTCGAGGAAGCGCTGGATGCCGAAGTCGCCGAAGGTGAAGAAGCGGTGCGCATCCCGGGTCCGAGCGAGAAGGATGGCATCAAGATCGCCATCATCGGCCGCCCCAACGTCGGCAAATCGACCTTGGTCAACCGCATGCTCGGCGAAGAGCGCGTGGTGGTGTACGACCAACCGGGCACCACCCGCGATAGCATCTACATTCCGTTCGAGCGCGATGACGAGAAGTACACCTTCATCGATACCGCCGGCGTGCGCAAGCGCGGCAAGATCCACGAGGAAGTCGAGAAGTTCTCGGTGGTGAAGACGCTGCAGGCGATCAAGGACGCCAACGTGGTGATCTTCGTCATGGACGCCCGTGAAGGCGTGGTGGACCATGACCTCAACCTGCTGGGCTTCGCCCTGGAAGCCGGCCGCGCCATTGTCATCGCCCTGAACAAGTGGGATGGCATGGAGCCGGGCGAACGCGACTACGTGAAGACCGAGCTGGAGCGCCGGCTGTTCTTCGTCGACTTCGCCGACATTCACTTCATCTCCGCCCTGCACGGCACTGGTGTAGGCCACCTGTACAAGTCGGTGCAGGCTGCGTTCAAGTCGGCAGTGACCCGTTGGCCGACCAGCCGCCTGACGCAGATCCTCGAAGATGCCGTGAGGGAGCACCAGCCGCCGCTGGTCAATGGCCGCCGCATCAAGCTGCGCTATGCCCACCTCGGTGGTGCCAACCCGCCGCTGATCGTGATCCACGGTAACCAGACCGACAAGATTCCGAAGTCGTACTCGCGGTACCTGGAAAACACCTACCGCCGTGTGCTGAAACTGGTCGGTACGCCGATCCGCATCGAATACAAAGGCGGTGAGAACCCGTATGAGGGCAAGAAGAACACCCTCACCGATCGTCAGGTCAACAAGAAACGCCGCCTGATGTCGCACCACAAGAAGGCCGAGAAGAAGCGCCGCGACAAGCGCTGATTCCGCGTCAGCTTCTTCGCGGGCTTGCCCGCTCCCACAGGTCCCCACAGTTTTCGAATTCTGTGAAGTACCTGCGGAGCGGGTTTACCCGCGAAGAGGCCCTTTGATCCAGCGCAAATCTCCCTATTGTTTCAACCTTTTTCCTGACCGCTCGATCCGCTATGCTCGGACTCCACCCCGTGCCGGATACACCCCAGGAAAGAGGGCTTCATGATCCGCAGCAAACTGCCGAACGTCGGCACGACCATCTTCACCAGCATGTCCCAGCTCGCCGCGCAGACCGGCGCGCTCAACCTGTCGCAAGGCTTCCCCGACTTCAATGGCCCGCAGGCGCTGCTCGATGCAGTGGGCCGGCATGTGGCTGCCGGGCATAACCAGTATTCACCGATGACCGGCCTGCCGGCCTTGCGCCAGCAGGTGGCGGCCAAGGTCGCGCGGCTATACGGCGCACAGGTGGATGCCGACCAGGAAGTGACTATCACGCCCGGTGCCACCGAGGCGATTTTCTGTGCCATCCAGGCGGTGGTCCATGCTGGCGACGAGGTGATCGTCTTCGACCCGTGTTACGACAGCTACGAACCGTCTGTGGAATTGGCCGGTGGCCGTTGCGTGCATGTGCGACTGAGCGATGGCGACTTTCGTATCGACTGGCAGCAGTTCGCCGATGCGCTCAGCCCGCGCACGCGCATGGTCATCCTCAACTCGCCGCACAACCCCAGCGGTGCGCTGATCAGCCGCGCAGACCTGGACCAGCTGGCGCAGCTGATCGCCGACCGCGATATCTACCTGATCAGCGATGAAGTGTACGAACATCTGGTGTATGACGGGGTGCGCCATGCCAGCGTGCTGGCGCATGAGCAGCTGTACTCGCGCGCTTTCGTGGTCAGCTCGTTCGGCAAGACCTATCACGTTACCGGCTGGAAGACCGGCTATGTGATCGCACCGCCGGCGCTGAGCGCTGAGCTGCGCAAGGTGCACCAGTACGTCAACTTCTGCGGGGTGACGCCGCTGCAGTGCGCCCTGGCCGACTTCATGGCCGAGCACCCCGAGCATATCGATGAACTGCCGGCCTTCTACCAGGCCAAGCGCGACCTGTTCTGCGGTTTGCTGGACGGCTCGCGGTTTCGTTTCACCCGCACGGCGGGAACCTATTTCCAGCTGGTGGACTATTCGCAGATCCGCCCGGACCTGAACGATGTCGACATGGCACTGTGGCTGACCCGTGAGCACGGTGTGGCGAGCATCCCGGTGTCGGTGTTCTACCAGCAGCCCATCCCCGAGCAACGCCTGGTCCGCCTGTGCTTTGCCAAACGAGAGGAGACGCTGCGTCAGGCAGCGGAAAGACTATGCGCGATCTGAGCACACTGCCCAACCTGAAACTCGCCCTGGTGCAAACCACTCTGGCCTGGCACGACCGCGAGGCCAACTATGCGCACTTCGAGGAGCTGCTGGAGCAGGTTGGCGAGGTGGACCTGGTGATTCTGCCGGAAATGTTCACCACCGGTTTTTCGATGCAGTCGGAGAGCCTGTGCGAGCCAGAGAATGGCCCGACCTACAAATGGTTGAAGGCCCAGGCGAAGAAGTGCAACGCGGTTGTCACCGGTAGTGTGATCATCCAGGCCGCCGATGGTAGCCACCGTAACCGCCTGCTGTGGGCGCGGCCGGATGGCGAGATCCTGCACTACGACAAGCGCCACCTGTTCCGCATGGCCGGTGAGCACAAGCATTACACCCCGGGCGAGCGCCAGGTGCAGTTCGAGCTCAAAGGCTGGCGGATTCGCCCGCTGATCTGCTACGACCTGCGCTTCCCGGTGTGGAGCCGCGATGCCCAGGACACCGACCTGCTGCTGTACACCGCCAACTGGCCGGCTGCGCGCCGCCAGCACTGGAACCGCCTGCTGCCAGCCCGGGGCATCGAGAACCTGTGCTATGTGGCGGCGGTGAATCGGGTGGGCACCGATGGCAAGGGCTTCGCCTACTCCGGCGACAGCCAGGTGCTGGACTTCCAGGGCGAGAGCCTGCTCAGTGCCGGGGAGGCGGACGGGGTGTTCACCGCCGTATTGAGCGCGGCGGAACTGGCGGCGTACCGGGCCAAGTTCCCGGCCAACCTGGATGCCGATACCTTCGAACTCCATTGAGCTGACACTGGCCCCTGTAGGCGCGGCCTTGTGTCGCGAAAGGGCCGCTCCTACAGCGATTGCAGTGCTAGCTCAGGTCAGTATCAGTACACATCCCGCCGATAGCGCCCATCCTCGATCAGCTGCTGCACCACGGCTTCGCCCAGGATGTCGTTGAGCGCCGCGTCGACACCTGCTGCCATCCCTTGCAGGCTGCCGCAGACATACACACAGGCCCCGTCCTGCACCCAGCGCTTGAACTCATCGGCCTGTTGCAACAACACATCCTGCACATACACCTTCTCGGCCTGGTCCCGCGAAAATGCCAGGTCCAGGCGCGCCAGGTCACCGCTGGCCAGCCAGCCTTGCAGTTCCTCGCCACACAACAGGTCGTGCGCCCGGTTGCGCTCGCCAAACAGCAGCCAGTTGCGTTGCTCACCTGCATTCACCCGCGCGCGGATCAGGCTGCGCAGGCCGGCCAGGCCGGTGCCGTTACCGATCAGCACCAGCGGTGCCGCCGTTTCCGGTAGGTGGAAGCTGCTGTTACGCCGCATACGCAGGCTCAGCGTGCCGTTCAGCGGCAGGTACTCGGTCAGCCAGCCGGAGCCCAGGCCCAGCTGGCCATCGGCGCGGCGTTCCTGGCGCACGATCAGTTCCAGCACGCCGTCGCTGGCGATCGAGGCGATCGAATACTCGCGGCTGCCGATCGGCACCAGTGCATCGACCAGCGCTTGTGGCTGCAAGCCGATCAGGTGCTCGCGACGGGTTGGCAACTGGCGACCGGCCAAGGCCTGGGCGAGGGTTTCAGTCAGGCCGTTCACCTGCACCTTGGCCCCGGCATCCAGCGCCATGCCAGCGAGGAAGGCGTCGATCCGAGGTTGGCCATTGAGTGGCAGGATCTCCACCAGGTCGCCGGCTTCCCAGCTGGCGGGCTGTTGCGGCTGCAGACCGAGCAGGTACACCGGTTGGCCCTGACTGCCCGGGTTGAGCAGTACGCGGCGCACCAGTGTCCAGTTGCCGAAGCTCGGCGGCTGCCAGGCAGCCACGGGCCGGGCACCAGTCAGTTGCGCCAGTTCCTGCTGCCACTGCTGCAGGGCAGCCTGGTCGGCGTTGTCCACCTCCACCGGGCTGAATGCGCTGCTGGCACCGCGCTCAGCCAGCCATGCTTGCAGGCGCCGGCCGAAGCCGCAGAAGTGCGGGTACTGGCGGTCGCCGAGGGCGAGCAGGGCATAGCTGAGGTTGTTTAGCACCCAGGGCTGGCCAAGCACCTTGCGCTCGAACACGCGGGCGCTGTCGGGGGCTTCACCGTCGCCGAAGGTGCTGACCACGAACAGCGCGCGGCGTGCCTGGCGCAGGTCGTTCTCACCCAACTCAGCCAAAGCGCGCACTTGTACCGGCAGCCCGGCTGCCTGCAGCTGACCGGCGCTTTGCCAGGCAAGCTGCTCGGCAAGGCCGCTCTGGCTGGCAAAACCGATCAGCCAGCTGTCGTTGCTGTCGTGGCTGTCGGCGACCTTGCCCCGTGCGGCACGCACCTGACGCTTCTTGCGGCGGCGGTCGAGGTACAGCAGCCAGCCGGTGATGAAGAACAGCGGCATGCTCAGGCTGGCGAGGGTGACGATGATACGCCCCGGCAGGCCGAAGTATTCGCCGACATGCAAGGCGTAGACACTCTGCAGCAGTTGCGCCTTGAACGACTTGTCGGCGTAGCGGTCATGAGATTTCACCTGGCCGCTGGCCGGGTCCAGCACCAGGGTGTTGAAGGCGCGCGGGTGCGTGGCGTTGTCCAGCAAGTAGAACAGATTGGCCGGTTGACCGCCCACCGGTGGCAGGCGCAGGTTGTACATGGCCAGGCCCGGGCCCGCGGCGTCCTTGAGGTTGGCCCAGATCGCGTCATAGTCGACCACCAGCGGCGGGGCGTTCTTGTCGATGTGCTGCGGCCCGTGGCGGCCACGGCCTTCGCCGCGTTTCTGCTGCTGGCCGGTGGTTGGCGCGTCGGCCAGCAGCCGGTTCAGGCCTTCGCGGTACCAGTCGTAGGACCAGAACAGCCCGGTCAGGGCGAACAGCAGGTAGAACAGCAGGCACCAGGTGCCGGCCACGGCGTGCAGGTCCCAGTTGAACGCTCGGCCCGTCTTGGCCCAGTCGAAGGTCAGCCAGGCGCGCCAGTCCAGCGCCTTGCGTGGCCAGCGCAGGTACAGGCCGGACAAGCAGAAGAACACCAGCATCAGGGTGCAGGCCCCGGTAATCTGCCGGCCAGTGTCGCCCATGGCCAGGAAGCGGTGCAGGTTGAGCATGAGGTTGAAGAAGCCTTGGCCGACTGCTTCACCCTTGAGCTCGCCGGTGTAGGGATCGGCATAGCGCAGTGGGCCACGGCGTTCGCCTGGTGGGGGCTTGAAGAAGATGCGTGCGGCATTGCCGTCGCGCACGTCCACCCACAGCATCGCCACCTTGTCGTGTTGCTGGGCTTCCACCCGCCGTACCAGCTCGGCCGGCGGCAGCACGCCTTCGGCGCGCACTTCTACCTTGAGGACATCGGCATTGAAGGCACGCAGCAGTTCATCCTGAAACGAATACAAGGCCCCGGTAATGCCCATCAAGGCCAGCACCAGGCCGGCGCTGATGCCGAACAACCAGTGCAACTGGAACAGCGTCTTTTTCACGTAATGCGGTCCTTGGAAACGGTTCGACCTGTGGGGAGGGCGGCGAGCGACATTAAATTGAGGGTGCCTTACCTTTCAATCTCGGAATAGACCAATGTCATACATGTTATCCAGGAGCTTTACCGCGCAGATTTTCGTACTTGGCGAAGAACACCAGAAAAGATTGGGCGTAACACTTTCATCTGTGCCTGCCCAGAGCGGTTGGCTGACGACAGTTGAGGGCGACGAACGTAGCCTGCCGATTGATTTCAGGTTCGATTTCATTCACCGCGAGTCTGAAGCGCGCCTGCTTTACATGATTACCAGTGTCACGCGCGCAGGAGGTTACTGGCAAACGCAGCTCAATCTTAGCCGCAATGGTTACGCTGGACTGTATCGGGTGGACGCCGAAGACACCCGCTGGAAAGTCGAGCCGCTCAATGCCTGGAACGATGAATCCGATCTGCAATTTCACCTGCGCACGGCCAGTGGTGAACGCCTGGGTAGAACCCACGACGGATTGCTCAATGCGCGCGAGGGAAACGTCGTCGTATTCAAAGCCAAGGTTATAGGTTACTGACAACTGCCATATCACTCCTGGGCCAGGGCCCAGGAGTTTCTCACGATCAGAAGTGCACGCTGGTGGTCAACAGCGCAGTCCGCCCGGCCGCCTGGTTGGCGAAGTGGGTGGAGAACGCTTTGTCGTAGTACACCTCGTTGGTCAGGTTCTGTACGTTCAGCTGCAGGTCGACATTCTTGGTCAGCTTGTAGGCGGCCATGGCGTCGTAGCGCACGTAGCTGTCGACCATGGTGGTGTTGGCCACGTTGCCATACACGTCATCTACGTAGAACGCGCCACCGCCGACGGTCAGCTTCGGCGTAATGGCGTAAGTGGTCCACACGCTGGCGCTGTTGTTCGGCGTGTTCGGCAGCTGGTTGCCATCGCTGGCCTTGCCCATTGGCCCGCCGTCGATCTGGCGGGCCTGCAGGTAGGTGTAGCCGGCGAATACCTGCCACTTGTCGGTCAGCTTGCCACTGGCCGACAGCTCGATACCTTGTACCCGGGTTTCGCCGACATTCTCGTAGCTGGTGGTGTCCACCTGCACACGGGCGTTTTCCTTCTCGGTGCGGAAGATCGCGGCAGCCAACGACAGGCGTTCGTCCAGCAAGTCCCACTTGGTACCGATTTCGTAGTTGGTGGTTTCTTCCGGCTCCAGGTCGCTGCTGAGGATGTTGCCGCTGCGGTCAGTGGTGCCTGACTGTGGGTTGGTCTCGGTACCTTCGCCGAGCATGGCGCCAGGCGGGGTTGCGGACGTGGCATAGGAGACGTAGATGCTGCCGTTCTCGGCAGGCTTCCAGACCAGACCCAGCTGGCCGGTAAAGAACTCGCTCTTGTCGCGGCCTTCAAGGGGCACGCCATTCTTGTTCACGCTGGTAGCGCCGTCGGCATTGTAGGTGCGGAAGCGGGTATCGAAATGGTCGTAACGCAGGCCCATGTTCAACAGCCACTGGGGCGTCAGCTCCAGTGTGTCGAAGGCATAGATCGCCCGGGTCTTGCCGCGGGTCCTGGTGCCGGCGTAGTTGCGCGAGACGGTGCCGTCCCAGATGTCGTCCGGGTTCGGGTCGCTCAGCGAGGTGCAGCTACCGCCGTTGCCGGGCCCGCTGCAGGTGAGCTTGCTGTTTGGCGTGACGGTGTAGCTCTGACGGTCGGATTCTTCCTTGCTGAACTCGATACCGGTGGAGAAACTGTTCTTGAAACCTGCGACGAAGAACTCGCCGAACAGGTCGGTCTGGTTGGTGGTGGTAGCGGTATTGCCCACGCGGCTGTTGGCGCGACGCCATACACCATTGTTGTTCACGTTGCCGGCACTGTCGTCAGGCTGGGTCAGCACGTAGTCCTGCATGCTGTTGCCGTGACGCAGGGTGTTCTTGATGGTCAGCGAATCGCTGAGGTCATGCTCGATGGCGATGGTCGCGATATCGGTGCGGGTCTTGCGGAAATCGCGACCGGTCAGGCCATAGAAGTTGTCGCTGTCACCGCCATCGATCGGCTTGTTCGGATGGGCCGAAGTACGCGCGTTGCTGCCGCCAGCCGGGATGCTGTAGGGGATGCCGGAATCCGGCAGGTCGTCGCTTTCCAAGTGGTAGTAGTCGAGGTTGACGCGGGTCGGCGTGCCGAGGCCGAAGGCCAGCGACGGCGCGATACCCCAACGGTCGTAGTTGACCTTGTCGCGGCCGGCGACGTTGCTTTCGTGGGTCATCAGGTTCAGGCGGCCGGCAGCGCTGTCGCTGAACTGGTAGTTGCCGTCGAAGGTGTAGCGCTGGGTCTGGTCGCTACCCCAGGTCCAGGCGCCGTCCAGCGAGTTGCCCAGATGCGCGCGCTTGCTCACCAGGTTGATGGTGCCGCCAGCGGCGCCGCGGCCACCGATGGCCGAGTTCGGGCCCTTGGCCACTTCCACCGATTCGATGGCGAAGATTTCGCGGGTTTGCGCGCCGGTATCACGCACACCGTCCAGGTAAGTGTCGCCCTGGGCATCGAAACCGCGGATGAACGGGCGGTCGCCTTGCGGGTTGCCACCTTCGCCGGCACCGAAGGTGATGCCTGGCACGGTGCGCAGGGCATCCTGCAGGGTCAGCGCACTGGTGTCCTTGATCACTTGCTGCGGGATCACGGTGACTGAGCGCGGGGTGTCTACCAATGGCGCGGTGTACTTCTGCGAGGCAGCCTTCTCGACCTTGTAGTCGGTGCTGGCCTGTTCGGCCTTGCCGTTGACGCTGGTGGCGTCCAGGGTAATCGCGTTGCTGGTGACCGGGTCGGCGGCGTAGGCCGACGAGGCACTGAGGGCAACGCCGATGGCGGACGCGATCAGGCGTGGTGAACTGACTGCAGATGGTATGGATTGGCGCATTGCTTAGGACCTTCCCCAAGGTGTCAAGGCCGCGGATCTTAATGTAAGCAATTTGGACTCTCAATTGAGAGCGGTTACCATTCGCGAATAATTTACAAACTTTACAATTTACCCTTACGGTTTCATCCGGTTGTAGCGTCTTGGTTGGTGGAAGGGCTTGTGAAGCGCAAAAGGGAATCAATATCATTGGAGCCTCTTCCTGTTCCCAATGGTGCTGACGCCATGCTGCTTCACATTCCCGGCCTGTTCGTCGCCGATGAATTGGCCCGTATCCGCGAGGCGCTGGAGCGGGCCGACTGGGCTGATGGCAAGATCACGGCGGGCTACCAGTCGGCCAAGGCCAAGCACAACCTGCAACTGCCGGAAGGCCACCCGCTGGCCAAGGAGATCGGCAGCGCCCTGATCGACCGCCTCTGGCAGAACCCGCGCTTCATGTCTGCAGCCTTGCCGCACAAGGTTTTCCCGCCGCTGATCAACTGCTACCGCGCAGGCGGCAATTTCGGCTTCCACATCGACAACGCCCTGCGCCAGCCCAAGGGCAGCCCGGAGCGGGTGCGTACCGACCTGTCTTCCACGCTGTTCCTCAGCGATCCGGACAGCTACGACGGCGGCGAGCTGGTGATCCAGGACACCTATGGCGAGCAGCAGGTCAAGCTGGCTGCCGGTGACCTGGTGCTGTACCCCGGCACCAGCCTGCACAAGGTCAACCCGGTGACCCGTGGCCAGCGTTACGCCGCGTTCTTCTGGACCCAGAGCCTGGTGCGCGAGGACAGCCAGCGGGCGTTGCTCTTCGAAATGGACAATGCCATCCAGCAACTGACTGCCGATGTGCCGGACCATCCATCACTGCTGCAGTTGACCGGCACCTACCACAATCTGCTGCGCCGCTGGGCCGAGGTCTGAGCCGTGTTCTTTCAGTTGCGACGTGAGGAAGTGGTGGATGTGGCCGGTTTGCAGGCCATGCTGGAAGAAAGCCCTGGCAAGGCCGCCCAGGCGATCCTGGCGGCGGCAGGGCAGGGCGCGGTCGAGGCACAGTTGCTGCTGGGGCAGATCCTGCTCGACGGGCGCGGCATTCAGGCAGATGCCGCCGTCGCCAGGCGCTGGTTCGGCATCGCCGCGCAGGGCGGCAGTGCCATGGCGCACAATATGCTGGGCCGTTGCCTGGAGCATGGCTGGGGCGGTGAGCCAAGCCAGGCACAGGCGGCCATTCACTATGCGCGTGCGGCCGATGCCGGGCTGGACTGGGGGCTGTACAACCTGGGCAACTTGCTGGCCACCGGGCGCGGCATACCGGCCAACCAGGCACAGGCGCTGATGTGCTACGAGAAGGCCGCGCACATGGGGCATGCCAAGTCGATGAACCTGTACGGGCGTTACCTGGAACAAGGCATCGCCACGGCGCCCAATCCGACACGGGCGGTGCGCTGGTATCGGCGCTCGGCCGAGGCGGGGGATTTTCGTGGCATGTTCAGCCTGGCGATGGTGCTGGTCGAGCGCGGGCAGGTGGCGGATGCCGCGCCTTGGCTGGAGCGGGCGCGGGTTGAGGGGAACATGAATTTTCTGCGCAGTGCATTGGTGACCTTGCAGGGGGCGGGGCCGGTGTTGATGGGTTTTGCGGCTCGGTATGCCGAGGAAATCGAACGACGCGGGGAGTGAGGGTGCCTGTGCGGGCCTCTTCGCGGGTAAACCCGCTCCCACAGGGTACGCAAAACGCCTGCATATTCAGCTATTGGCGCGATAGCGCAGCCCGAAGGGCTGCACTGTACCTGTGGGGCCGGTAGCCGTTCCAGATTACCTTCCGTGGACTTGCTGACAATACTGAAAGCCCATTCGCCGAGGGGCTGACATGTCATTCATTCAAGAACGTTCTTTCATTGCCACACTGACTTCCACTACGCCTGGATATGAGGGCATTCTCGACTCCGTTGAGTCCAAAACTACCCCAGCCTTGCGTGGTAACAACTGGCTCACGGTTACATCAGCGCTATCAGTCAGCGCGCAGCAACGATTTTGGTTTGGTTACTACGAGGGGGACAGGCCTGGTTACAGGATTGTCACCGTGGAATCGGAGGAGGGGGCGTCCCATAAAGATACCTGGGACCTGGGCAGAGGAGATTGCGTGGGTTATTACCCGAAAGTCGCCAAGCCACTGTTATGGCGCATCTGGGTCAGTGGCCAAGCGCTGGCGGTCCCTGAGGTTACCGACTATTCGGGGGTGACGATTGCTGCAGTGGGTAGTGTACCGATCGGGGTTCGTAACCGGAAATCCTGGGAAGATCACTATGTCAGCGCAGGTGCGCCGAACAAACTGATCATGCGGATGTGTGTCAGCGAGGTAAATGTGCCGAGTTTCGACAGCTTTTCGATGTTTCGGCGCCGCTGAACGGGCATGAAAAACGGAGCCTTGCCCAGACTGTGTGAAGCCTGGCAATCTGCCCGGCCCTTTAAGAAAATGCTCCGTATCGAAAGATACGGAGCATTTTTCGTTATGGCCTACATACAAGCAAGTCCCGCAGCCAGACCAGCCTGTTCCCGGTCTCGCTGGAGGAATTGATGTGCAGTTCTGCCGAACTACCGGTACCTGTTTGCCATCCACGGGAGCAGGTTCCAGGCAGTCGCTCCCGCGCGACGCCACCTGAATCAGCTTACGCGTCAGGACGAGAAGCTTGACAAGCGGATCTCCCGATATCTGGTTGACCTGAACGGGCTGAAGAGCCTTTTTCTGCACAAAAACAAACGCCCCGAACAAGTCGGGGCGTTTGGTCCAGGGCCTGTCAGTGTGTCACACCGTCTGTTGCGGCCCCGTTTCGCTTTACAGGTAGTAAGCCTTCAGCGGCGGGAAGCCGTTGAATTCCACTGCGCTGTAGCTGGTGGTGTAGGCGCCGGTCGACAGCCAGTACAGGCGGTCACCGATGGCCAGGTTCAGCGGCAGGCCGTACTTGTAGTGCTCGTACATGATGTCGGCGCTGTCGCAGGTCGGGCCGGCGATGACCACTTCTTCGGTCTCGCCTTTCTTCTCGGTCCAGATCGGGAATTTGATGGACTCGTCCATGGTTTCGATCAGGCCGGAGAACTTGCCCACGTCGGTGTAGATCCAGCGCTCGACGGCAGTGCGCGACTTGCGTGCAACCAGCACCACTTCGCTGACCAGGATACCGGCGTTGGCAATCAGCGAACGGCCTGGTTCGAGGATGATTTCCGGCAAGTCGTCACCGAAGTCTTCCTTGAGGAAGCGGATGATCTCTTCGGCATAGGTTTCCAGGCTGTTGGTACGGGTGATGTAGTTGGCCGGGAAGCCGCCACCCATGTTGATCAGCTTCAGCTCGATGCCGTCTTCTTCCTTCAGGCGCTCGAAGATCACCTTGACCTTGGCAATGGCTGCGTCCCAAACGCTGATGTCGCGCTGCTGCGAGCCCACGTGGAAGGAGATGCCATAGGGCACCAGGCCCAGGTCGCGGGCGAGGATCAGCAGGTCCATGGCCATGTCGGTCTGGCAGCCGAACTTGCGCGACAGCGGCCAGTCGGCAGTGGTGGAACCTTCGGTGAGGATGCGCACGTACACTTTCGAGCCCGGCGCGGCCTTGGCGATGTTGCGCAGGTCGGCTTCCGAGTCGGTGGCATACAGGCGCACGCCCTTCTCGTAGAAGTAACGGATGTCCTTGGACTTCTTGATGGTGTTGCCGTAGCTGATGCGCTCGGCGGTGACTCCGCGGCCCAGCACTTTGTCGAGCTCGTAGATCGAGGCGATGTCGAAATTCGAGCCTTTTTCCTTGAGCAGGTCGATGATCTCGACGGCCGGGTTGGCCTTGACCGCGTAGTACACCTTGGCGAACTCGAAGCCCGCGCGCAGGTCGTCATAGGCCTGGCTGATCATCTGGGTATCGATGAGTACGAACGGGGTTTCCTGCTTGTCGGCGAACGCCTTCATTTTCTGGAAGGTGTCACGCGCGAAATAGTCTTCGACCTGGATCGACATGCTCAGGGACTCCATGGGCAAACTGAAAGATTAAGTGGCTGCAAACTGAACGTCCTCCGTATCCCCACTTTGGTTCGCCTACTCAGTACTTGAGCCGGATGGATCGTTTCCAGCATGGACGTTCGGCGCGCACTTTAGGGCGTGAAGAATGCAGAATCAACAGGTAATCCGGGCGTGATCGAGGCGGATCGACGATCAGCCATTTGAATAACCGACTCGTGTGACCGGCTGATGTTCCCCACACTGTTTCAAACGTAAAAAATAGTGGAATGGAACGCGTTGGCTCCTTCGCGGGCACGCCCGCTCCCACAGGCATCTCGCGGTTCCTGTGGGAGCGGGCGTGCCCGCGAAGAGGCCTCAGGTGTTCATATTTATGGCCACATTTTCCTGGCACTGCCGTGCATGAAAAAGACCATAAATTTTTTGTTACCGACTGGCGGATTTGCCGTGCTTGATGAGAAACATTACTATTCGCACCCTCGTCCGCCTCCCTGATGACCACCTACCGTGTCTGGACCCAAAGGCTTCCTCGACTACTACCATGAGCTGATCGGCACCTGGACGCGCAAACTGCGCAGTCGTCAGCAGGCCGAGGACCTCGCCCATGATGCGTTTGTCCGGGTGCTGGAAAGCCCGGGCGAGCAGGTCGAGCAGCCACGCGCCTACCTGCACCAGACCGCACGCAACATCGCCGTGGATACTTTCCGCCGCGAGGACCGCCGTGAGGTACTGGAGCTGCAAGCGTTCGACGAAAGCCCGGTCGGCAGTGGCGACCCCGAGGCCTACGTGCACGCCCTGGAACTGGCCGACAGCGTCGAGCGGGCGCTGGCCGAATTGCCGCTCAACTGCCGACAGGTGTTCATCTGGCAGAAGCTCGAAGGCCGCACCCAGGCAGAGATTGCCGCGCGCATGGGGTTGAGCAAGAACATGGTCGAAAAGTATATGATCCGCACGCTCCGGCATCTGCGTGAGCACCTGGATGTGTCGGCATGATGAGTCAGGAGACCTTTTCGATGGAACAGCACGGTAGCGAAACCGTCCGTGAGCAGGCGGCCGCATGGTTCGCCCGCGTGCAGGATGCGCCTCGGGATGCCGGGCTGCAGGCGCAGTTGCGGGCCTGGCTGGAGGGGGACAGGCGGCACCGTGAAGAGTACGAGCAACTCGCCTGTCTGTGGCAGGCTGCCGACCTCATCCCCCGCCAGCGCCTGGAAGCGCTGGCCCGGCCGGCCCCGGTACCCCAGTCGTCACGGCGGCGCCTTGTGCGCATGGCTTTGGCCGCCACGCTGGGCGCAGTGGCGGTGGGGCTGGGCTGGGGCGGCTGGCAGTACCAGCAGCTGAATCACCAAGGCGGCCTGCAGACCGCCTTCAACGAACGCCGCCAGGTCGAATTGCCAGATGGTTCATACCTTGAACTCAACGGCAGCACCCATGTACAGGTCGCGTTCAGCGCTGGCCAGCGTCATGTCCGGCTGATCGCAGGCGAGGTGATGTTCACCGTCGCCCACGACAGTGGCAGGCCGTTCGTGGTCGACACTGCCCAAGGCAGCGTGACGGTCACCGGTACCCGTTTCGACGTCCGTCAGGACACGGCCGGCACTCGCGTGGCGGTGGAGCAGGGTTCGGTGCGCGTGCACGGCAGGGGCGCTTCGCTGGCCCAGCTTACCGCTGGCCAAGGGTCGCACATCGATGCCCAGGGCCAGGTGGCTGCCCCCTATGCGGTGAATGCCGCCGCGCTGACGGCCTGGCGCCAGGGCAAGCTGGTGTTCGACAACGCCACCCTGGCCGATGTGGTGGCGGAAGTATCCCGCTACCGCAGCCAGCCGCTGCGGGTCGCCCCCGGCAAGGTTGCCCAGCTGCGCCTGTCCAGCACGTTCCGCAGCGACGACACCGACGCCTTGCTGCGCGCCTTGCCGAGCATCCTGCCGGTGGCCATCAAGGCCCATGCCGATGGCTCCAGCGAAATAATCGCGAAATAGATTCAGGTTTTTTTTCGCTCGTTCGTCTTCCTCGCCAGCTGCAACTGCCAAGCATTTCCATTTGCATGCAGTTGGCGTTTATTCGGTATTCCAGGAAGTCTCGACGACGTGAACAACAACAAGCCCCTCCCACGCTTGCGCGCCCTGGCCTTGACCCTGATGGTCAGTGCCGTGGCCGCCGGCAGCCAGGCCGCAGAAACTGGCAACACCATCCAGATCCAGGCACAACCGTTGGCTTCGGCACTGAATCAGCTGGGTCAGCAGACCAACCTGCAGCTGTTCTTCAGCCCCGAGCTGGTGGCTGGCAAGCAGGCGCCGGCAGTGTCCGGCCAGCTGGCGCCCGAGCAGGCGCTTCAGCAGTTGTTGCAAGGCAGCGGCCTGACCTACGAGATGTCCCAGGGCACCGTGGTGCTCAAAGCGGCCCAGGCCGATGGCGCCCTCACCACCGGTAGCCTGGAGCTGGCGCCCACCGACATCAAGGTGGTGGGTGACTGGCTGGGTGATGCCCAGCAGAGCGTGGTGCAGAACCACCCCGGCGCGCGCACCGTGGTACGCCGCGAGGCGATGGTGGAGAAGGGCGCAATGAACGTGCGCGACGTGCTGCGCGGCATCCCGGGCGTGCAGGTGCAGGACTCCAACGGCACCGGCGGCAGCGACCTGTCGCTGAACGTGGGCGTTCGCGGCCTGACTTCGCGCCTGTCGCCACGCTCCACGGTGCTGATCGATGGCATCCCGGCGGCCTTCGCCCCCTATGGCCAGCCGCAACTGTCGATGGCGCCGATTTCCTCGGGCAACCTCGACAGCATCGACGTGGTGCGTGGCGCCGGTTCCGTGCGTTATGGCCCGCAGAACGTCGGTGGGGTGATCAACTTCGTTACCCGGGCAATCCCCGAGAAGCCCTCGGCCGAGCTGTCCACCACCCTGGAAACCTCCCGGCATGGCGGCTGGAAGCACACCGAGTCCGCCTTCGTCGGCGGTACGGCGGACAACGGCATGGGCGTGGCGCTGCTGTACACCGGGGTGAATGGCAACGGCTACCGTGAAAGCAACAATGGCAACGACATCGACGACGTCATCCTCAAGACGCACTGGGCACCGACCGACGTTGACGAGTTCTGGCTCAACTTCCACTACTACGACGGCCGTGCCGACATGCCTGGCGGCCTGACCCAGGCGCAATACGACAGCAACCCGTACCAGTCGCTGCGCGACTACGACTACTTCGCTGGCCGGCGCAAGGACGTGTCGTTCAAGTGGCAGCGCCAGCTCGACGACGCCACCCAGTTCGAAGTGCTGACCTACTACACCGACAGCTTTCGCGGCAGCGCCATTGCCTCGCGGGACATGAAGACTCTGTCGACCTACCCGCGCAATTACCATACCTTCGCCATCGAGCCGCGGCTGTCACGCATCTTCTTCGCCGGTCCCACCACCCAGGAAGTCAGCGTGGGCTACCGCTACCTGAAGGAAGCGATGCGCGAACAGTCGACGCGCCTCGGCCTGGTCGACAACGTGCCGACCCCCGTGCCGGGCTCCGACGGCCATGTGTTCCAGGACCGCAGCGGGGGGACCGAGGCCAGCGCCTACTACATCGACGACAAGATCGACGTGGGTAACTGGACCATCACCCCGGGCCTGCGCTTCGAGCACATCAATACCGACTGGCGCGATCGCCCGGTGCTCGGTGCCAACGGCAAGCCGGTGGCGGAGAAGAACCGCAGCATCACCAGCAACGAGCCGCTGCCGGCGCTGAGCGTGATGTACCACATCTCGGATGCATGGAAGCTGTTCGCCAACTACGAGACCTCGTTCGGCAGCCTGCAGTACTTCCAGCTGGGCCAGGGTGGTACCGGCAACAGCACGGCCAATGGCCTGGAGCCGGAAAAGGCCAAGACCTACGAAATCGGTACGCGCTATGACAATGGCAGTTTTGCCGCTGAGCTGACGGCGTTCTACATCGATTTCGACGACGAACTGCAGTACATCAGCAACGACGTGGGCTGGACCAACCTGGGCGCGACCAAGCACCAGGGTATCGAGGCCTCGGTGCGCTATGACCTGGCCGGGTTGGACCCGCGTCTGGACGGGCTGTCGGTGAGCGGTGGCTACACCTATACCCGCGCCACTTATGAAGGGGACATTCCTGGCTTCGAGGGTCGTGACCTGCCGTTCTATTCACGCCAGGTGGCCACTGCAGGTGTGCGTTACGCGGTCAACCACTGGACCTGGAACCTGGATGCCTACGCGCAATCCAAGCAGCGCGCGCCGGGTACCGGGATCAACGCCGATGGCAGCTTCAACGGCGACTACATCACCGAGCCGAGTGCCGATGGGCAGTATGGCGACATTCCGGGTTATGTGACCTGGCATGCCCGTGGCGGGTATGAGTTCGGGCCCCAGATGTCCAACCTGAAGCTGGCGGCGGGGGTGAAGAACCTGTTCGACAAGCAGTACTTCACCCGCTCCAGCGACAACAATGCCGGCATATATGTGGGGGAGCCGCGGACCTTCTATGTGCAGGCCAGTGTAGGGTTCTGACATCGCGTCGCCTGCTTCGCGGGTGAACCCGCTCCCACAGGTACCGCGCAGGTCTTTAGCCTTGCACCGACCCTGTAGGAGCGGGTTTACCCGCGAAGAGGCCGGCACAGGCAATCCATTACTTGGGTTTTGAGCCGAGATTGCCGGGGCCGCTTTGCGGCCCCAGCTATTCAAGAGGTCACCGCCTCGGCCGGCGAGACAATGCTGGTCTTGGCCCCCCGCGAGCGCCCCGAACTCAGGTACGCCGCAATCGACTCCTGCGTCACCTCGCCCAGAAACACCTGCTCGGCATCCAGCACCGGCAGCCACGCCCGGTTGAACTCGTACATCCGCGACAGCAGGATGCGCAAATGCTCATCATGCGACGCCGTGGCATTGAACGGCCGCAGGAAGTCGCCACAAGTCCCTTGCTGGCGATGCATGTCACGCCGGCGTACGTAGCCCAGCGCCTTGTTCTGCGCATCGGCCACCACCACGTAGCGGCGGTCGTGCTCGTCGAGCAGTTCCAGCGCCTCGCTTACTGGCGTCTGCGGGCTCACCGATGGCGCGTTGTCCGCCGCATCCTCCGCACGCACCAGCAGCAGGCGCTTGAGGGTGCTGTCCTGGCCGACGAAATTGCTCACGAACTCATCCGCCGGGTGCGCCAGCAAGGTGTCCGGATGGTCCAGCTGCAACAGCTTGCCGGCGCGGAAGATGGCGATCTTGTCGCCCAGCTTGATCGCTTCGTCGATATCGTGGCTGACCATGATCACGGTCTTGTTCAACGCCCGCTGCATCTCGAAGAATTCGTTCTGGATCATCTCGCGGTTGATCGGGTCGACCGCACCGAACGGCTCGTCCATCAGCAGCACCGGCGCTTCCGCCGCCAAGGCGCGGATCACGCCGATACGCTGCTGCTGACCGCCGGACAGCTCGCGCGGGTAGCGCTGCAGGTACTGCTTGGGCTCCAGCTTGATCATGTGCATCAGCTCGCGGGCGCGTTCATGGCACTTCTGTTTGTCCCAGCCGAGCAGGCGCGGCACCACGGTGATGTTCTCCTCGATGGTCATGTTGGGGAACAGGCCGATCTGCTGGATGACATAGCCGATATGGCGGCGCAGGGTGACTTCGTCCAGCCCGGTGGTGTCTTCGCCATTGATGAACACCTGGCCGGAAGTGGGCGTGATCAGGCGGTTGATCATTTTCAGGGTAGTGCTCTTGCCGCAGCCCGAGGGGCCGAGGAACACGCAGATCTCACCTTCGTTGACGGTGAGGCTTACCGAGTCGACGGCTTTGACGTCCTTGCCGTTGACGTTGAAGGTTTTGCTGAGGTTCTTCAATTCGATCATGGGCGCAGTCCTTCTGGAGTCAGGGCACGTTGCAGGGTTTGCAGGAGCAGGTCGGCGACGATCGCCAGCAGGCTGACCAATACCGCACCGACCAGCAGCATCGACATGTCGCTGCGGCTGATGGAGGTGAGGATGAGCACACCCAGGCCGCCAGCGCCGATGGTGGCGGCAATGGTCATCACGCCGATGTTCATCACCACGGCGGTGCGCACGCCAGCGAGGATCACCGGCACCGCGATGGGCAGCTCGACCATGCGCAGGCGCTGGCCGAAGGTCATGCCGATGCCACGTGCGGCTTCACGGATGCCGGGCTCGACGTTGGTCAAAGCCAGGTAGGTGTTGCGCATGATCGGCAGCAGTGAGTAGAGGAACACCGCAGTGATCGCCGGCAGCGGCCCGAGGCCCTGGCCGAACCTGGAGTAGAACGGCAGCAGCAGGCCGAACAGGGCGATCGAGGGGATGGTCAGCAACACCGTGGCACTGGCCTGCAATGGGCCGGCAACGGCGGGGAAGCGGGTCATCAGGATGCCCAGCGGTACGCCGACGATGATCGCCAGGCCCACGGCGACGCCGACCAGCATGATGTGTTGCCAGGTCAGCTGCAGTACCTGGGCCCAGTCGAGGTGGGCGAACGTGTCGAGCAGGCTCATGGTTGTACCTCGCCAGGCATTGGGTGGTCACGCAGGAAGGCGGCGGCCACCGTGGTCGGGTTCTGGTGTTCGACGTCGACCTTGGCATTGAGCTGGCGCATGGTTTCGTCATCCAGTTGCTCGGCCAGTGGCTTGAGCAGGCCGGCCAGTTGCGGGTTGGCGTCGAGCACCTGCTTGCGCACCACCGGGGCGGCGGTGTAGTCGGGGAAGTAGTGCTTGTCGTCTTCCAGCAGCTTGAGGTTGAACGCGTTCAGGCGACCATCGGTGGTGTACACAAGGCCGGCGAACACCTGGTTGTTGTGCATGGCGGTGTAGACCAGGCCGGCATCCATCTGGCGGATGTTGGCGCGGCCCACTTGCAGGTCGTACATCGCTTTCAGGCCTACCAGGCCGTCCGGGCGGTTGGCGAATTCGGTGTCCAGCGCCACCAGGTGGTTGCGGTGGCTTTCGTCACGCAGTACCTGGTTGAGGTCGCTGATCGAGTTGATCTGCGGATAAGCCTCGGCGACCTGCTTGGGCAGGCCCAGCGCGTAGGTGTTGCTGAACTTCGACGGCGTCAGCCAGATCAGGTCCTTCTTCGCGTCCAGTGCCTTGACCTTGGCGTAGGTGGCCTCGGCACTGGGCATGCGCTCGTCGATATGGTTGTACGACACCAGTGACACGCCGGTGTATTCCCACATCAGGTCGAGCTGGCCGGTTTCCTGGGCCTGGCGTGCGATGTTGCTGCCAAGGCCGCTGGTGACGCGCACATCAAAACCGTTGGCGCGCAGGTACTGCGCGGTGATTTCGGCGAGTACGGTCTGTTCGGTGAACACCCGCGCGCCGATACGGACAAGTGGTTTTTCCGCTGCCTGGGCGAATCCTGCGAACAGCAGGGTCGCGCCCAGCAACAAGGCGATTCTCTTGTTCATACGTTCCCTCTCGTTATCCAGCCAGGCCACGTTCCAGCCAGCGCTTGCTGGAGAAACTCACCGCTGCGTCCAGCGCCAGCGCCAGCAGTGCGGTGCAGGCAGCCCCCAGCAGCAGTTGTGGCTGGTTGTTCAGGGCGATGCCGGGGAAGATCAGGCTGCCCAGGCTGTTGGCGCCAATCAGGAATGCCAGCGGTGCGGTGCCCACGTTCAATGCCAGGGCCACGCGCACGCCGCCGACGATGATCGGCACGGCGTTGGGCAGCTCCACCTGCCAGAGTTGCTGGCGCGGGGTCATGCCGATGCCGGTGGCGGCTTCCTTGAGCGAGGCAGGGACGTTTTTCAGGCCCTCGTAGGTGTTGCGCACGATGGGCAGGAGGGAGGCGAGGAACAGCGCGAAGATCGCGGGCCCGGCGCCGATGCCCAGGATACTCAGGGCGATGGCCAGAACGGCCAGGGGAGGGATGGTGTTACCAACGTTGAACAACTGCATGAAGCGCTCGGCTTTGTCGACCCGCTGCGGTCGACTCAAGGCAATGCCGGCGGGGATGCCCACGGCCAGCGCCGCCGCCATCGAAGCCAGCACCAGTACCAGGTGCGCTTGCAGGTAGAACCCAAGATCGTCGCGATAATGCGCGATCGTGTCGATGCCGATCCAGTGGACCAGCAGGGCCAGGATGACGAGCACGGTGGCCCATCCCAACAGCCCTTTTCCGTAGCGTTTTGCCACAGGCGGACTCCTTGTGTAGTCGGCGAGCACACTTCTTGGTTGCCGGCCAGTCCTGGCGGCGGGTGGTGTGTTCGCGAGTAGCAGCGTGACGCACGCCGAAGGCTGCGATCAGGCCATGAGCCGAACCCCGTCGGGCCCGAAAATGCTGATGAAACCAGCTCTCCAACCGAAGCGGGTTGCAGGGGAGTGGACGTCTCCGTGGGCGTAAAGGTTCCCATCTGAGGCGGCATTTGGCCAGCGTTAATCACTGGGTGGTTGGAAAATTGACGAGAAAAAGCAGCGGGTTGGTGCACTGTAGGCGTTGAAATAACTGCCCTTTGGCCATTTGTCGTGATAAAGCGATTGCCTGGCGAATTTGTGGCCTCTGGGCGGGCCCTTTCGCGGGTAAACCCGCTCCCACAAGTCCTGCACAGGTTTCAAAGGCGGTGTGATGCCTGTGGGAGCGGATTTACCCGCGAAGAGGCCGGAACAGGCACCGCCGGTTCAGCAAATTTTGGTCCCGGCCCAACTTCAGGTATGATATCGCCCCTTTTTAATCCCCCAGTCAGGCGATTTCCCATGACCAACCAGGCCGCCGAAGTCGCGAAGCGCCGCACTTTCGCAATCATTTCCCACCCCGACGCCGGTAAGACCACCATCACCGAGAAGCTGCTGCTGATGGGCAAGGCCATTGCCGTCGCCGGTACCGTGAAGTCGCGCAAGTCCGACCGCCACGCCACCTCCGACTGGATGGAAATGGAGAAGCAGCGCGGCATCTCCATCACCACCTCGGTGATGCAGTTCCCGTACCGCGAGCACATGATCAACCTGCTCGACACCCCCGGCCACGAAGACTTCTCGGAAGACACCTACCGCACCCTGACCGCGGTGGACTCGGCGCTGATGGTGCTCGACGGCGGTAAAGGTGTAGAGCCACGTACCATCGCCCTGATGGACGTGTGCCGCCTGCGCGACACGCCGATCGTCAGCTTCATCAACAAACTCGACCGCGACATCCGCGACCCGATCGAACTGCTCGACGAGATCGAAGCCGTGCTGAAGATCAAGGCCGCACCGATCACCTGGCCGATCGGTTGCTACCGCGACTTCAAGGGCGTGTATCACCTGACCGGCGACTACATCGTGGTCTACACCCCGGGCCACGGCCACGAGCGCACCGAAGCCAAGATCATCCAGAAGCTGGATTCGGACGAAGCCCGGGCCCACCTGGGCGACCAGTACGATTCGTTCGTCGAACAGCTGGAGCTGGTGCAGGGCGCCTGCCACGAGTTCAACCAGGAAGAGTTCATCAACGGCCAGCTGACCCCGGTGTTCTTCGGTACCGCGCTGGGCAACTTCGGTGTCGACCATGTGCTTGACGCCGTCGTCGACTGGGCGCCGCGCCCGCTGGGCCGTGTGGCTCACGAGCGCACCGTGGAGCCTGTGGAAGAGAAGTTCACCGGTTTCGTGTTCAAGATCCAGGCGAACATGGACCCGAAACACCGCGACCGCATCGCCTTCATGCGCATCTGCTCGGGCAAGTACGAGAAGGGCATGAAGATGCGCCACGTGCGGATCAACAAGGACCTGCGCATCGGCGACGCGCTGACCTTCTTCTCCTCCGAGCGTGAGCAGCTGGAAGAGGCCTATGCCGGCGACATCATTGGCCTGCACAACCACGGCACCATCCAGATCGGCGACACCTTCACCGAAGGCGAGGCACTGGGCTTCACCGGTATCCCGCACTTCGCCCCGGAGCTGTTCCGCCGCGTGCGCCTGAAGGACCCGCTGAAATCCAAGCAGCTGCGCCAAGGCCTGCAACAGCTGGCCGAAGAAGGTGCTACCCAGGTGTTCTTCCCTGAGCGCAGCAACGACATCATCCTCGGTGCAGTCGGTGTGCTGCAGTTCGACGTGGTCGCCAGCCGCCTGAAGGAAGAGTACAAGGTCGAGTGCGCCTACGAGCCGATCACCGTGTGGTCGGCCCGCTGGATCGGCTGTGACGACAAGAAGAAGCTCGAGGAATTCCAGAACAAGGCCATGGAGAACCTGGCCATCGACGGTGGCGGGCACCTGACCTACCTGGCGCCGACCCGGGTCAACCTGTCGCTGATGGAAGAACGCTGGCCGGACATCAAGTTCCGCGCTACCCGCGAGCACCACTGATTTCGAGAGCTTGCTCCTGATTTTCAGGGCCTGCTCCTGACCCTTGTGGGAGCGGGTTTACCCGCGAATGCGTCGGTAAACTCAACATCGCATTCGCGGGTGAACCCGCTCCCACAGGGACCGTGTTAAGGCCGAAATCAATTCCCGGCCTTGATACTGGTCCAGATCCGCGTGCGAATACGGTCGATCTTCGCCGGCATCGCCTCCAGCGCATACAGCTTGCCCATTACTTCCTCGCTCGGGTAAATCATCGTATTACCCTTCATCGCCGGTTCCACCAGCTCGTCCGCCTTGAGGTTGCCGTTGGCGTATTGCACATGGTTGCTGATGTTGGCCATCACCTCCGGCTGCAGCAGGTAGTTCATGTAGGCATACCCGGCCTTCTCATCCGGTGCATCGGCCGGCATGGCAACCATGTCGAACCACATCGGCGCGCCTTCCCTGGGTATCGAGTAGCCCACCTTCACCCCGTTCTTCGCCTCCTCGGCGCGGTTCTTCGCTTGCAGTACATCCCCCGAGAAGCCCACCACCACGCAGATATCGCCATTGGCCAGGTCGCCGGTGTACTTCGAGGAGTGGAAGTAGCTGATATACGGTCGCACCTGCATCAGCAGCGCCTTGGCCTTGTCGTAGTCCGCCGGGTCCTGGCTGTGGTGCGGCAGGCCCAGGTAGTGCAGGGCGATCGGTAACAGTTCAGGGCCGTTGTCCAACACCGCGACGCCGCAGCTTTTCAGCTTGCTCATGTACTCGGGCTTGAAGATCAGGTCCCAGGAGTCCACCGGGGCATTGTCGCCCAGCACTGCCTTGACCTTGTCGATGTTGTAGCCGATGCCGGTGCTGCCCCACAGGTATGGGAAACCGTACTGGTTACCCGGGTCGTTCACTTCGAGCGCCTTGAGCAGCACCGGGTTGAGGTTGTGCCAGTTGGGCAATTGCGACTTGTCCAGGCGCTTGAGGGCCTTGCCCTGGATTTGCCGGGCCATGAAATGGTTGGACGGAAACACCACGTCGTAGCCGGAGTTGCCGGTCATCAGCTTGCCGTCGAGGGTTTCGTTGCTGTCGTAAACGTCGTAGGTGGGCACGATACCGCTGGCTTGCTGGAAGTTCTTCAATGTGTCGGGGGCAACGTAGCTGGACCAGTTGTAGATCTTCACCGTTTCGGCGGCGCCGGCCACGCTGGCGGCCAGCATCAGGGGGGCGAGAAGGAGCGTGCGCATGTCGGGGTTACCTTGCTTTGTGTGTTGTTATCGAAGGCAGGCGATCAGCGGATCAGAAGACAAGAACGTAGGTTTTGCGCACGGTCTCCTGGATGTCCCAGGTGCCAGTGCTGTCGGCCGGTAGCATCAGTGCGTCTCCGGCTTCTATGAGCAGGGGCTCGCCACCGTCGGGGGTGAAGGTGCAGCGGCCCTTGATGAAATGGCAGAACTCCTGCTGCACGATCTGTCGCCGCCAGCGCCCGGGCGTGCACTCCCAGATGCCGGTTTCGACGCCGTCGCTGCGTTCCACGCAGGTGACCGAAGTCACTGCAACGGGGTCGCCAAGCGGCACCGCGACCGGGTTGGAGCTGTCGAGCACGGCGCTGTCTGTGTTCTTGAAATGGGTGATGCTCATGACCGGTAAATCCTGTGTCAGTGAGGGGGAAAATCAGCGCATGAAGCCTTCCATGAAGTCCGCAAGATTGCTGGCAAGGCGCCGCCTCCAGGGCGCACTGGCGGGGTTGGCGAGGGTCCGGTCCTCGTGGACGAAGCTCTGGATGATCGCGTTGTAGCCCAGCCATCGGCAGGGCTCGGGTGGCCAGCTGGCCAGGCTTGAAAGCGGGCGGTTGTCGAGCACCCAGGGTTGCGCGGTCAGTTCGTTGTGCTGGTTGAGGATCAGCGCGGCCAGGGTGCGTCCGCCCAGGTTGGTGGCGCCGACGCCTTCGCCGCCGTAGCCGCCCGCCAGGGCGATGCCGCGTTGACGGTCGCAGAGCATGTGCGGGCGGAAGCGCCGCGCCATGCCCAGGTTGCCGCCCCAGGAATGGGTGATGCGTGCGTGCTTCAACTGTGGGAGCAACTCGCTGAACAGGTAGCGGCGCAGCTCGATTTCCTGTTCGTCGAGGTTGAAGTTTTCGCGCAGGCGGCCACCGAAGCGGTAGCCGCCACGGGCGCCGAATACCAGGCGGTCGTCGGCGGTGCGCTGGCCGTAGGTGACCTGGCGGCTGCTTTCGCTGAACGCCTGGCCCTGGTTCAGGCCGATCTGTTGCCAGGTGGCCTCCGGCAGTGGTTCGGTGGCCACCAACAGGCTCTGTACCGGCAGCTGATGTTTGCCCAGTGGCGGCAGGCTGACGGCATAGCCCTCCACGGCGGGTACCGTCCATTGGCAGCGGATGCGCGCCAACGGGGTGCGCACCTCACCCGGCTGCCAGTCGATGGCTGGGGTGTTTTCGTAGATGGGTACGCCCAGCGCTTCTACCGCCCGGGCCAGGCCACGCGCCAGCTTGGCGGGTTGGATGGTTGCGGTGTGCGGGCTGTAGATGGCGCCATAGGCGTTGCTGACCCGCAACTGAGCGTCAAGCTGTTCGGGGCGCAGCCAGCGGTAGTCGTCCTCGGTCATGCCTTGGCGATAAAGGTCGTCTAGGTAGGCGCGCAGGCTGCGCTCCTGTTCCGGGTAGCGCGCGGCGCAGTACAGCACGCCGCCTTTGCGGTAGTCGCAGTCGATGCCTTCCTGTTGCAGCACGCGGTGTACTTCATCGGGAATGCCATGCAGCAGGTCGATGCTGGCGCGGCGCTGTTGCGGCGACAGGGTGGCCAGCAGGCGGTCTTCGCCGAGCAGGTTGCCCATCAGCCAGCCGCCGTTGCGCCCCGAGGCGCCGAAGCCGGCGATGTTGGCGTCGATTACCGCGATGTTCAACTGTGGCGCCTGGCGCTTGAGGTAGTAGGCGGTCCACAGGCCGGTGTAGCCAGCGCCGATGATGCATACATCCGCGTCCAGGTCCTCGCGCAGGGCCGGGCGGGCGCACAACGGCTCGTCGAGCTGGTCCATCCACAGGCTGAGCGTGCGCAGGGGTTGCATCGGGTTCGGCTCCACATCCGTCAAGGTCTGTGGGCGATCCTAGTGGTGTCGGCGGGCGGCTGTCCTACGTGCGTGCACGCAGGGAAATTTGCTTCAGGTACGCCTTGGGCGTAAGCCCGGTGTGTTCGCGAAAACACTTGTAGAACGCCGACAACGAGTTGAAACCGGCATTGAACGCCAGCTCGTCGATCGTGGCCTCGATGCTGTCGTTATCAAGGCTGGCCATCAGGTGCTGCAGGCGGGCCTGGTTGACGTAGCGGTAGAAACTTTGCCCGAGCACCTGGTTGAGCAGGTAGGAGATCTGGTTGCGGCTGTAGCCGCTGGCGTCGGCCACCTGCTGCAGGTCCAGCTCCGGGTCCAGGTAGGGGCGCTGGCGCTGGAAGTAGTGTTCCAGGTCCTGGGCCATGGTCGACAACTGCCTCGGCGACAGGCCCAGGCGGCTGGTGGCCGGGCGTGGGCCACTGCTGGCGTGGCCGCTGCCGTTGCGGCGGACCAGCGTGGCATATTCGTTGACCTGCCAGATCAGGCCGTCCTTGACGGTAATCGCCTCGCTGGACTGGAACGCCACCAGGCCATCGCCGCCCTGGACCGTGACCTGGTACTGGATGAACGCGGTACAGCCGTCGACGCGGATGCGGTCGCTGTGCACGATATCTTCGCCAGCTTCATGGGGCAGGCAGGCGCGCACATAGTCGCGCAGTTCCTGGTAGCCGAGCACGCGGTTCTGGAAGAAGTCGTGATATTGAATGTCGGGGTGGTAGAGCGCCATGACGCCGTCGAGGTTGCGGTGCTTCCAGCACAGGTGGTAGCGCAGCACGGTGTCGGCGGTGAGCGGGGTCTGCTCGGGGCCGTCGGGGAGGGTGGTGGCGGTCATGAGCCTGATAGTGCATTGCAGAACACCCAGCTGCAAGGGGGCGGATCCGGCATATTGCACGGTTTTTTCAAGCGGCTTGGGCAGTAAGCCGTTGATTCGGTTGAGAGTGCTTTTTTGACAGGGATGGCATGGCGAGTGCACCGGTCTGTTCAACATCGAACAAGGAGAAAGGCCATGCGCTCGATACTGCTCTGGATGATTGGGGTGCCGATTCCGGTGATTATCCTGATCTGGTTCTTCATGCATTGAGATTTTGGGGCCGCTTTGCGGCCCTTTCGCGACACCAGGCCGCTCCTTCAGGAGATCGCGGTCCCTTGTAGAAGCGGCCTGGTGTCGCGAAAGGGCTGCAAAGCAGCCCCGGCTATCTAAAGGCTAAAGAAACTGCTCGGCATAGTGACAAGCCACCTGCCGGGTACTCACCTGCCGCAACGCTGGCACCTCCTTGGCACACCGCTCGGTCGCATACGGGCAGCGCTTGTGAAACGCACACCCATCTGGCGGGTTCAGCGGGTTGGGCAACTCCCCAGCAATGCGGATCTTCGGCTTCAAAGGGTCCGGGTGAATCGCCGGCGTCGCTGACAGCAACGCCTGGGTATACGGATGCAGCGGCCTTTCGTAGATATCCTCTTTCGGCCCCATCTCCGCCGGCCGGCCGAGGTACATCACCAGCACCTGATCGGCCACATGCCGCACCACCGCCAGGTTGTGCGAGATGAACACGTAGGCGGTGTTGAACTCTTTCTGCAAATCCATGAACAGGTTCAGTACCTGGGCCTGGATCGACACGTCCAGTGCCGAGGTCGGCTCGTCCGCCACCAGCACCTTGGGCTGCAGCATCATCGCCCGGGCCAGGGCGATACGCTGGCGCTGGCCACCGGAAAACATGTGCGGGTAGCGCTGGTAATGCTCGGGGCGCAGGCCGACCTGTTCCATCATTTTCTGCACCTTTTCGCGTCGCTCGGCCTTGCTCAGCGAGGTGTTGATCAGCAGTGGCTCGGCCAACTGGTCGCCGATCTTCTGCCGCGGGTTGAGCGAAGCGTAGGGGCTCTGGAACACCATCTGCACGTCGCGGCGCAATTGTTTGCGCTCACTCTTGCTGGCGCCCTTCACCTCGGTGCCGGCAATTTGCAGCGAGCCGGACGACGGCTCTTCGATCAGGGTCAGGGCGCGGGCCAGGGTCGATTTGCCACAGCCGGATTCGCCGACCACGGCCAGGGTCTTGCCAGCCTCCAGCTCGAACGACACGCCATTCAGTGCGCGCACCAGCGCATGGCCCTTGAACAGCCCGCGGGAGACTTCGTAGTGCCGGGTGAGCGCCCGGGCGGAGAGAACGACGGCCATCACGCCACCTCCTGGTTCAGCGGGTAGAAGCAACGTACCAGGCTGTTGGCCTGGGGATCGAGGGGCGGGCGCTGGCGCCGGCAGTTGTCCTGCACGTAGGGGCAGCGCGGCGACAACAGGCAACCCGTCGGGCGGTCGTAGCGACCGGGGACGATGCCGGGCAGGGTAGCCAGGCGCTCGGCGCCGATGCTGTGCTCAGGGATCGCCGCCAGCAGCGCTTCGCTGTAGGGGTGGGCGGGCACGTCGAACAGCTCGGGCACCTGGCCAACTTCCACGGCCTGGCCGGCGTACATCACACACACTCGTCTGGCCGTTTCGGCGACCACTGCGAGGTCGTGGGTGATCAGGATGAGCGCCATGTTGCGCTCTTTCTGCAGGTTGACCAGCAGCTCCATGATCTGCGCCTGGATGGTCACGTCCAGCGCCGTGGTAGGTTCGTCGGCAATCAGCAGCTTGGGCTCGCCGGCAATCGCCATGGCAATCGCCACGCGCTGGCTCATACCGCCGGACAGCTGGTGCGGGTAGGCGTCGAGGCGGCTTTCCGCAGCCGGGATCTCGACCTTCTTCAGCAACTCCAGGGCCCGCTGGCGCGCAGCCTTGCCCTTCAGGCCCAGATGCTGGCGCAGCACTTCCTCGATCTGGTAACCCACGGTGTAGCTGGGGTTGAGCGCGGTCATCGGGTCCTGGAAGACCATGGCGATGTCCTTGCCCACCACCTTGCGCCGCTGGCGGCCGCTGAGCTTGAGCATGTCGGTGCCGTCGAAGGTGAGCGAGTCGGCAGTGATGCGCCCGGGTGCGTCGATCAGGCCCATCAGGGCCATCATGGTGACCGACTTGCCCGAGCCGGATTCACCGACGATGGCCAGGATCTCGCCGGCCTCCACCGTCAGGTCCAGGCCATCGACCACCGGTACCGCATTGGCGTCGCCGAAGCGCACGTTCAGGTTGTTGATCTGCAACAGTGACATGGCGTTCTCCTCAGGCGGCGTTCTTGAGTTTCGGGTCCAGCGCATCGCGCAGGCCGTCGCCCATCAGGTTGATTGCCAACACACTGAGCAGAATGGTGAGACCGGGCAGGCTCACTACCCACCAGGCGCGCTCGATGTAGTCGCGGGCCGAAGCCAGCATGGTGCCCCATTCGGGGGTCGGTGGCTGTACGCCAAGGCCGAGGAAGCCCAGGGCGGCGGCGTCGAGAATCGCCGAAGAGAAACTCAGGGTGGCCTGCACGATCAGCGGCGCCATGCAGTTGGGCAGCACGGTGACGAACATCAGCCGTGGCAACCCGGCACCGGCCAGGCGTGCGGCGGTGACGTAGTCGCGGTTCAGCTCGCCCATCACGGCGGCGCGGGTCAGGCGCACATAGGATGGCAATGAAACGATAGCGATGGCGATCACCGTGTTGATCAGACCTGGGCCGAGGATGGCAACGATGGCCACCGCCAGCAGCAGCGAGGGCAGGGCCAGCATCACGTCCATCAGGCGCATGATCGACGGGCCGAGCAGTTGCGGGAAGAAACCGGCCAGCAGGCCCAGCAGGATACCCGGGATCAGCGACATCACCACGGAAGACAGGCCGATCAGCAGCGACAGCCGTGCGCCCTGGATCAGTCGTGAAAGCAGGTCGCGGCCCAACTCGTCGGTGCCGAGGATGAACTGCCAGCTGCCGCCTTCAAGCCACACTGGCGGGGTCAGCAGGAAGTCACGGTACTGCTCGCTCGGGTCGTGCGGGGCGACCCACGGCGCGAACAGCGCGCAGAACACCACCAGGCACATGAAGGCCAGGCCCATCACCGCGCCTTTGTTGCGCGCGAAGGCTTGCCAGAATTCTTTGTACGGCGAAGGGTAGAGTAGGCTCTGGTCCACCGGGCTGGCCGGTGCGACGGATTTCGGAATCGGGCTAGTCATGGCGAGGGCCTCAGCGCTGATGACGGATGCGTGGGTTGGCCAGGCCGTAGAGGATGTCCACGACGAAGTTGACCAGGATCACCAGGCAGGCGATCAACAGGATGCCATTCTGGACCACGGGGTAGTCACGGGCGCCGATGGCTTCGATCAGCCATTTGCCGATGCCCGGCCAGGAAAAGATGGTTTCGGTCAGCACCGCACCGGCCAGCAGGGTGCCGACCTGCAAGCCGAACACGGTCAGCACCGGGATCAAGGCATTGCGCAGGCCGTGCACGAACACCACGCGGGCTGGCGACAGGCCTTTCGCGCGGGCGGTACGGATGTAGTCCTCGCGCAGCACTTCAAGCATTGACGAGCGGGTCATGCGGGCGATTACCGCCAGCGGGATGGTGCCGAGCACGATGGCCGGCAGGATCAGGTGCATCACCGCGTCCCTGAATGCGCCTTCCTCGTCGCTGAGCAGGGTGTCGATGAGCATGAAGCCGGTCTTCGGCTCGATGTCGTAGAGCAGGTCGATGCGCCCGGATACCGGGGTCCAGCCCAGGCTAACCGAGAAGAACATGATCAGGATCAGGCCCCACCAGAAGATCGGCATGGAGTAGCCCGCCAGGGAAATCCCCATCACGCCATGGTCGAACAGCGAACCGCGCTTGAGCGCGGCGACCACCCCGGCCAGCAGGCCGACGACGCCGGCGAACAGCAGGGCGGCGAAGGCCAGTTCGAGGGTAGCCGGGAACAGAGTGAGAAACTCTTGCCACACGCTCTCGCGGGTGCGCAGCGATTCACCCAGGTCGCCCTGGGCCAGCTTGCCAACATAGTCCAGGTACTGGACCGGCAGCGGTTTGTTCAGCCCCAGACGCTCCATGGCCTGGGCATGCATTTCGGGGTCGACCCTGCGCTCGCCCATCATCACTTCCACCGGGTCGCCGGGGATCAGGCGTATGAGCGCGAAGGTCAGCAAGGTGATGCCGAAGAACGTCGGTATCAACAGGCCAAGGCGCCGGGCAATAAAACTCAACATTGTCGGGGTTACCTCATCAGGCCGTGGGGCGATCAGCCCGTTACGGCGGAGCCGCCGGGCCCCGTGTGGGCGGCCGGCGGTCGTTGTTGTTCTACTTCACCTTGGTGGTGGCGAAGTTGTTGTTGGTCAGAGGGTTGATCACGTAGCCCTCCACGTTGTCACGCATGGCGGTGAACATCTTCGGATGGGCCATGCTGATCCAGGGTTGTTCGTCATCGTACACTTTCAATGCCTCGTTATAGAGCCTTGCGCGCTCGTCGTTGTCGATCACTTCGCGGGCGCGGCTGATCAGCTCCTGGAACTTAGGGTTGCACCAGCGCGCATAGTTCTCGCCGCTTTTGACGGCATCGCAACTGAGCATCGGGCTGAGGAAATTGTCCGGGTCGCCGTTGTCGCCGGCCCAGCCGGCGGACACTAGGTCGGCTTCGCCCTTCTTCGCCCGGCGCAGCATCTCGGCCCACTCCATGACGCGGATATCCAGCTTGAGGCCGATCTGCTTGAGGTCGGCCTGCAGCATTTCGGCGGACAGGCGCGGGTTGGGGTTGGTCGGGCCACCGCCGTTGCGGGTGAACAGCGTGAACACCGTGCCCGGTGGTACGCCGGCTTCCTTGAGTAGTTCGCGTGCCTTGGCCAGGTCGCGGGGCGGGTTCCTGTTCTCGTTGTTGTAGCCGATCATGGTCGGCGGGTAAGGGTTCACGCCTACCAGCGCATTGCCCTTGCCGAACAGCTGGTCGACGTGAGTCTGGCGGTCGAAGGCCATGTTGATGGCTTTGCGCACGCGCACGTCGCTCAGGTACTTGTGTTCGGTGTTCATCGAGATGTAACCGGTGACCAGGGCCTCGATCTCGTCGACCTTGAGGTTCGGGTCTTGCTTGATCGACGGCACATCATCGGGCTTGGGATAGAGCGCCACCTGGCACTCGTTGGCGCGCAGTTTCTGCAGACGCACGTTGCTGTCGGTGGCGATGGCGAACACCAGCGCATCGGCCGGCGGTTTGCCGCGGAAATAGTCGGGGTTGGGCTTGAAGCGGACCTGGGCGTCCTTGTTGTAGCGCTGGAAGATGAACGGACCGGTGCCGATCGGCTTGCTGTTCAGCTCGGCGGTCTTGCCAGCCTTGAGCAACTGGTCGCCGTATTCGGCAGAGTAGATCGAGGTGAAGCCCATGGCCATGTCGCGCAGGAACGGCGCTTCCGGTCGGGTGAGGGTAATCACCACGGTGTGCTCGTCAGCCTTGCTGACCGACTTGAGCAGTTCCTTGAACCCCATGCTTTCGAAGTACGGGTAGCCGACGCTGGTCTTGTCATGCCATGGATGGTTCGGGTCGAGCTGGCGGTTGAGGCTCCACAGCACGTCATCGGCGTTGAAGTCGCGGGTGGGTTTGAAGTAGTCGGTCGTGTGGAACTTCACCCTCTGGCGCAGATGGAAGGTGTAGGTCAGGCCGTCGGCTGAAATGTCCCAGCGCTCGGCCAGAGCCGGCTGGATTTCAGTGGTACCGGGCTTGAAGTCGACCAGGCGGTTGAACACCGTCTCGGCCGAGGCATCGGCGGTGACTGCGGTGGTGTACTGGACGATGTCGAACCCTTCCGGGCTGGCTTCGGTGCACACTACCAACGGTTTGGCCGCCAGTTGCGTGGCTCCGCCCAGAAGCAGCGCGGCCAGGGCCAGGCGCAGTGGCCGCGATTTCTTGAAAGCTCTCTGCATGGGTTGAAACTCCCTGCTTGCATTGGTTCCAGCGTAGCCGCCCCGGCACGCAGCGAAGCAGGCCGGGGCGCCGACGGTCAGAGGATGTTGAACGGAATGGTGGTGACCACCCGGAACTCGTCCAGGCTGCCATCGCCCTGGGCCTTGCTGGCGCGGTGCGCGGTGTAGGTGGCGCGAATGCTGGTGTCTTTCAGCGGCCCGCTCTGCACCGCGTAGCTGGTGCCAATACCCCACTCGTAGTGGGTTTCGCCATCCAGGCCGTTCACGTCATAGGCGGTACCACGGTAATGGGTGCCGTCGATGCCCCAACCGCGAGCGTTGTACAGGTTGAATTTCAGCCCCGGCACGCCGTAGGGCGCCATGTTCAGCACGTAGGAAAGCTGCAGCGATTTCTCGTTGGGGCCGTTGAAGTCCGACAGCAGCGAGTTGGCCAGGTAGATGCCGTTGGTTTCGTGCAGGTAGTCGAAGTACTCGTTGCCGTTGACCTGCTGCCACGAGGCGCTGACGGTGTGGGCCTGGTGGGTCAGGCCGAACGACAGGCTGTAGGTGTCGTTGTCGATTTCGCCCATCTTCTGGCTGCCGGCGTCGACGGTCTTGTAGTAGTTCAGGCCGGTGCTCAGGCTCAGCACTGCGCTGTCGCCGAGCACGTGGTTGGCGCCGAAATAGTACTGGTTCCAGAAGTCGTCGACCTTGGTGGCGTACAGGCTGGTGGTCAGGCTCTTGAACGGCTGGTAATTGATGCCGGCGGTGCTGGCGCGGTCGGTTTCAACGCCAGTGGCACTGTACTCGCTGCGGAACTTGCTGAGGCTTTGTTCGGTGCGTGGCGACACGCGGTCGAAAGTGCCCAGGTCGAAGCTCAGGTTGTCGAATTCGGCGCTGTGCAGGAATGCCCCCTGGAAGCTCGAAGGCAGGGCGCGGTTGCCGATGTAGGCGATCATCGGTGTGTCCACCGATTGGCGGCCGACAGTCAGGGTGGTGTTGGACACGCGTGCCTTGACGTTGGCCAGGCCCATCTTGCTCCACTGGCCGACCGGGTCGCCGTCGCTGTGGGTCAGGGTGCGGTTGTTGGGGCCGGCGACCGCCTCGCGGCTTTGCTGCAGGGCAATGGCATTGTAGCCAGCGGCTTCGACGGCGAAGCCGACGGTGCCCTGGGTGAAGCCGGAACTGTAGTTGAGGATGGTGCCCTGCACCCAGTTTTCGCGGCTGTGGGTGTCATGACGGGTGCCGTCGCTCTTGTAGTACTTCCACAGCGGTGCGCGGGCGGCGCGTTCGTGGGCATACCAGTTGCGGGTGCTGCCCGACAGGCTCTGGCCGTCGATGAAACCGCTGGCCTGCTCCTGCTCGCTGCTGCCTTTGAGGGTGACGGGCACATAGTCCTGGCTTTGCGGGTCGGCCAGGGTCACGGTGGATAATGCACTGATGGATAACGCCAGTGCGGTCAAGGTGAATAATCTCAAGGTTAAAGCTCCCTTTCTGTTCTTCTAGTTATTCCCTGGCCTTGTGGGCCGGGGCTCTTGCTGCGGTGTTGCCAGGGTTGCCCGGGGTCACCGGGCTGAATCGGGGCGTTGTGTTGGCTGTGCCGGCCTCTTCGCGGGCGCGCCCGCTCCCACAGGTTTCGTGAACCTGAGGAGAACCCTGTGGGAGCGGGTTTACCCGCGAAGAGGCCGGTACCGGCTAATGCTCAATCAACACTCACACCGGAAAAATCGTTGCGCCCGAAAGGGCTGACCTTGAATTCGGAAACCTTGATGCTCAGCGGTTGGTTGACCGTTGAATGTGCCACCGGGGTAATCGGCACCTGTTGCTTGAGCCGCTGCTGGGCCTGCTGGTACAGGGCGGTGCGCTGCGCGCGGTCGGTGACCTGCTTGGCCTGCTTGACCAGGCTGTCGTACTGCGGATCGCACCACAGCGAGTAGTTGTTGCTGCCGATGGCATCGCAGTTGTAGAGGGTGCCCAGCCAGTTGTCCGGGTCACCGTTGTCCCCGGTCCAGCCGATCAGGGCAATATCGTGCTCGCCGCTTTTCATGCGCTTGAGGTACTCGCCCCATTCATAGCTGACAATGCGCACCTTGAAGCCGAGCTTGCTCCAGTCGGCCTGGAGCATTTCCGCCATCAGCTTGGCGTTTGGGTTGTACGGGCGCTGCACCGGCATGGCCCACAGGGTGATCTCGGTGCCCGGCTTGACTCCGGCCTGCTGCAGTAGCTGTTTGGCCTTTTCCGGATCGAAGGGTGCGTCCTTGATGCTGTCGTCATAGGACCACTGGGTCGGCGGCATGGCGTTGACTGCCAGCTGGCCGGAATCCTGATACACAGCCTGGATGATCGCCTGCTTGTTCACTGCCATATCCATTGCCTGGCGCACTTCCAACCGGTCGAACGGTGGGTGCTGAGTGTTGTAGGCGATATAGCCGAGGTTGAAGCCAGGCTGTTGCAGCACCTGCAGCTTGCTGTCGGCCTTGAGCGCCGGCAGGTCAGCCGGGCGCGGGTGCAGGGTGACCTGGCATTCGTTGCGGCGCAGCTTCTGGATGCGCACCGAAGGGTCGGTGTTGATCGAGAACACCAGGTTGTCGATCTTCACCTCATGCGGTGCCCAGTAAGCCTGGTTGCCCTTGTAACGAATCTGCGAATCCTTCTGGTAGCGCTGGAACACGAACGGCCCGGTGCCGATCGGTTGCTGGTTGATGTCGCTGGCGCGCCCGCTGGCCAGCAACTGCCCGGCGTATTCGGCCGAGAGAATGGAGGCGAAGCTCATGGCCAGGTTCTGGATGAAGGCGGCATCGACCGCGTTCAAGGTGAACACCACGGTCATGGGGCCGGTTTTCTCGACACGGGCGATGTTCTTGTCCAGGCCCATGCTGACGAAATAGGGGAACTCGGTGGGGTAGGCCTGGCGGAACGGGTGGCCCTTGTCGAGCATGCGGTTGAAGGTGAACAGCACGTCGTCGGCATTGAAGTCGCGGCTGGGTGTAAAGGCCTTGTTGCTGTGGAACTTCACCCCCTCGCGCAGCTGGAAGGTGTAGCGCAGGCCATCGTCGGATACCTCCCAGCGGGTCGCCAGCGCAGGCTGCACGGCGGTGCCACCGCGCTCGAACTCGACCAGCCGGTTGTAGATGGGTTCGGCGGCGTCGTTGTCAGTGGCACTGGTGTATTGCGCGGTGTCGAAGCCGGCGGGGCTGCCTTCGGAGCAGAACACCAGGTTGTTGGCCAGCACGGCCGGGGATTGGCTGACCAGGCCAAGGGCCAGCAGGGCGTAAAGGCGGGGGGTGTAGCGCATGAAAAAGTCCTTTTACGTCTGTTTGTGTCGCCGCCTGCAAAAATGGCGGCAACAGCGCGCCGCCCCCGCATGGATAGCGGCGGGGCGACATGAAGGGGGTGGCAAGGTTGACAGGGCACCCGCGGTTCAGCGGGTGCCGGAGCTAGCCTATTTGTCCACGCTGACGCCGTAGAAGGAGTTCAGGCCGAACGGGCTGATCTTGAAGTCCTTCACTTTGGCGCTCATGGGCTGGTACACGGTGGAGTGAGCGATCGGGGTGATCGGCACCTGCTCCTTGAGGATGTGCTGTGCCTGCTTGTACAGCTCGGTGCGCTTGGCCTGGTCGGAAGTCGCCTTGGCCTGCTTGATCAGGTCGTCGTAGGGCTTGTAGCACCACTTGGAGAAGTTGTTGCCGTTCATGGCATCGCAGCCGTACAGGGTACCCAGCCAGTTGTCCGGGTCACCATTGTCGCCGCTCCAGCCGATCAGCATGGCGCCTTGTTCGCCGCCTTTGGAGCGCTTGATGTACTCGCCCCATTCATAGCTGACGATCTTGGCCTTGATGCCGACCTTGGCCCAGTCGGATTGCAGCATCTCGGCCATCAGCTTGGCATTGGGGTTGTACGGGCGTTGCACGGGCATCGCCCACAGGGTGATTTCGGTGCCTTCCTTGATGCCGGCTTCCTTGAGCAGTTGCTTGGCTTTTTCAGGGTCGAATGGCGCGTCCTTGATGCTGTCGTCATAGGACCACTGGGTCGGGGGCATGGCGTTGACCGCCAGTTGGCCGGCGCCCTGGTAGACCGACTCGATGATCTTCTTCTTGTCCACGGCCATGTCCAGCGCCTGGCGGACTTTCAGCTGGGCCAGCGGGTTGGCTTCGTTGCTGCCCTTGACCTTGTCCATCACGTTGTAGGCGATGTAGCCAAGGTTGAAGCCGGCCTGGTCAGGCATCTGCAGCTTGGGGTCCTGTTTCAGCGGCTGGATGTCGGCGGGGCGCGGGAACAGGGTGACCTGGCACTCGTTCTTCTTCAGCTTCTGCATGCGCACCGAGGCGTCGGTAGTGATGGCGAAGATCAGGTTGTCGATCTTCACGTCATCAGGTTGCCAGTAGTCCTTGTTGCCCTTGAAGCGGATCTGCGCGTCCTTCTGGTACTTGCTGAACACGAACGGACCGGTGCCGATCGGCTTCTGGTTGATATCGGCAGCCTTGCCGTCCTTGAGCAACTGGTCGGCATATTCGGCGGACTGGATCGAGGCAAAGCTCATGGCCAGGTTCTGGATGAATGCGGCGTCGACCTCGTTGAGGGTGAACCTCACCGTGTGTTCGTCAAGCTTCTCCAGCTTGGCGATGTTCTTGTCCATGCCCATGTCGGTGAAGTAGGGGAACTCGGTGGGGTAGGCCTTGCGGAACGGGTGGTCCTTGTCGAGCATGCGGTTGAAGGTGAACAGCACGTCGTCGGCGTTGAATGCGCGGGTGGGCTTGAAGTAGTCGGTGGTGTGGAACTTGACCCCTTCGCGCAGGTGGAAGGTATAGGTCTTGCCGTCGTCGGACACTTCCCACTTGGTCGCCAGGCCCGGGATCACGGCGGTGCCGCCGCGTTCGAACTGGGTCAGGCGGTTGAACACGGTCTCGGCCGAGGCGTCGAAATCGGTCCCCGTGGTGTATTGCCCCGGGTCGAAGCCGGCCGGGCTGCCTTCGGAGCAGAACACCAGGTTGGACGCGGCGAGGGCCGACGGTGCGCCGGAGAGCAAGCCTGCGCCTAGCAGGAACGGAATGACTGCGTGTTTGAGCATGGTGGCCTCATTGTTGTCATTTTTCGATTTGAGGTGGCCTCGTGAGCCGACCTGCGGATACTTATGCAGGGGCTGTACCCAATGCAATACGCAGAAGGATAGTTGGCGCCAGAAAAGTGGTACGACCGTACATGGATGTCGCATTGGTGTAACTTTTCGGGAAGTTGAACGTTTGCGCGGGCAGAATGATGGCTTTTTGCGGGATATTTCGGGGCGAGGGAAGCTGTAGGAAGCACCTGAATGGTGCGTAGGAGTGTTCTGAAAAGCTTGAAGTTGACGCGATCTCAGAGAGCGGGCTCGCCCGCTCCCATTGCTTGGATCAAGGCATTTGCACTTCGATCAGGCCATCGGCATTCATGCTGACTTCGCTGGTACCAGCCTCGATATCCGGTGCCAGCGCCGCTTCATCGGCTGCCATTGCCTTCATCGGCATCGGCGCGCTGCGCATGTAGGGGCGTGGATAACCGCTGCTGTTGAGGTTCAGGCTGACCACCTTGTAGCCTTTGCCGCCCAGCGCCTCGGTGGCCAGCTGCGCGCGTGCCTTGAAGGCGTCCACCGCATCCTTGAGCAGCGCATCCTCACTGGCCTTGCGCGTGGCCGGAGCGATGGAGAAGTCCATGCCACCCATTTTCAGCTCTTGCAGCAAGTCGGCGGTCAGTTGCGACAGGGCCGGGAAGTTGGCGCTTTCCAGGCGCAGTTCGGCGCGCTCGCGCCAGCCGGTGATCTTCTGGCCCTTGCTGTCATACACCGGGTAGCTGTTGCGGCTGCCCTGGCTGATCTTCACGTCCTTGACCTGGCGCGCCTGCTTGACGGCCTTGTTCATGGTTTCGGTGATCTGCTGGGCGAGCTTGCCCGGGTCGGTGTTCTGCGCTTCGCTGTAGAGGGTCACCACCATCAGGTCGCGCGCTACTTCCTTGCTGACTTCAGCACGTAGCGATACCTGGTTGTAGCGCGGTTCATCGGCAGCCAGCGCCGGCAAGCTGGCAAGCAGGCCGCAGGACAGGATCAGCGCGGCGCCGCGACGAGGGTTTTGCATGTGGGATACTCCTTGGCAATAAAAGGCGTGGGCTTTGGCCATCCATTCCACGCATGGGCCATCAGACCGGCAACAGTGTAGTGGGTTCAAAAGTGCCATCATGGACTTGTGACAAAGTGTGGCGCTTTGCCGCATCACTGCAGCGGGGCGCCAGGCTTCGGTATACTCCAGCCGATTTTCTGGAGCACTCATCAGGAGAGCTCATGCTCGCCGCCGTACAACCGCTGTCCGCTACCCGCCAGAACCTCTGGCGCCTGACCGTCATTCGGGTCCTGGTCCTGGCTGCCCAGGCCGGTTCCGTGGGTGTCGCCTACTGGACCGAACTGCTGCCGCTGCCCTGGCTGTCGCTGGCTGGCACCTTGGCCTTGTCTTCGCTGCTGTGTGCTTTCACGGCCCTGCGCCTGCGCCTGTCGTTGCCGGTCACCGAGCTGGAATACGCCCTGCAACTGGCCTGTGACCTGCTGATCCACAGTGCCTTGCTGTACTACTCCGGCGGTTCGACCAACCCGTTCGTCTCGTATTACCTGGTGCCGCTGGCGATTGCTGCGGTGACCTTGCCGTGGTTGTATTCGCTGATTCTTTCCGGCATCGCGCTGACGGCCTACAGCCTGCTGCTGGTGCAGTTCTACCCGCTCGAAGGCTTGCCGATGGCGCGGGACAAGATGCAGGTCTATGGCATGTGGCTGAGCATTGCCCTGGCCGCCGCAGTCATCACCTTCTTTGCCGCACGCATGGCCGAAGAGCTGCGCCGCCAGGAGCAGTTGCGCTCCGAGCGGCGCGAAGAAAGCCTGCGCGACGAGCAGTTGCTGGCCGTGGCCACCCAGGCTGCCGGCGCAGCCCACGAGCTGGGTACGCCGTTGGCGACCATGAGCGTGTTGCTCAACGAAATGCGCCAGGACCACGCCGACCCGCTGCTGCAGGAAGACCTGCAGATCCTTCAGGACCAGGTGAAGCTGTGCAAGGAAACCCTGCAACAGCTGGTGCGCGCCGCCGAAGCCAACCGTCGCCTGGCGGTGGTGGAGCAGGACGTGACCGCCTGGCTCGACGAAGCGCTCAACCGCTGGCACCTGATGCGTCCGGAGGCCAGCTACCGCTTCCAGCGGCTGCGCGACGGCCAGGTACCGCGCCTGACCCCGCCACCCGACCTGACCCAGGCGCTGCTGAACCTGTTGAACAATGCTGCCGATGCCTGCCCCGATGACCTTGAAGTGCGCCTGGACTGGGATGCCCATGACATCGTCATCAGTATCCGCGACCATGGCCCCGGCGTGCCGCCAGCCATTGCCGAAGCCATCGGCAAGCCCTTCATTACCACCAAAGGCAAAGGCTTCGGCCTGGGCCTGTTCTTGAGCAAGGCCAGCGTGACCCGTGCGGGCGGTTCGGTGAAACTCTATAGTCATGAACAGGGTGGCACCCTGACCGAACTGCGCCTGCCCCATGGCAAGCGAGGAGATGAATGATGAGCGAAGAAAACCAGGTCGAAAGCGAAGAGCTTCCGCACCTGCTGCTGGTGGATGACGATGCCACCTTCACCCGAGTCATGGCCCGAGCCATGAGCCGCCGTGGGTTCCGCGTGAGCACCGCCAGCTCGGCCGAGGAAGGGTTGCTGCTGGCCCAGCAGGACCTGCCGGACTACGCCACGCTGGACCTCAAGATGGACGGCGATTCCGGCCTGGTGCTGCTGCCCAAGCTGCTGGAGCTGGACCCGGAAATGCGCGTGGTGATCCTGACCGGCTACTCGAGCATTGCCACCGCCGTGGAGGCGGTCAAGCGTGGTGCCTGCAACTACCTGTGCAAACCGGCCGATGCCGATGACGTGCTGGCGGCGCTGCTGTCGGAACACACCGACCTGGATACCCTGGTGCCGGAAAACCCGATGTCGGTCGACCGCCTGCAGTGGGAGCACATCCAGCGCGTGCTGAACGAGCACGAGGGCAATATCTCGGCCACTGCGCGGGCGCTCGGCATGCACCGCCGGACCTTGCAGCGCAAGCTGCAGAAGCGCCCGGTGCGGCGCTGATTCCTGCCGGGCTTGTACCGGCCCTTTCGCGGGCTCGCCCGCTCCCACAGGTACTGCACAGGTCTTGGGCTTGTGGAATACCTGTGGGAGCGGGCAAGCCCGCGAAGAGGCTGGTACTGACAGAGATTTCTCTGTATTACCCCGCGATCCCCGCAAGTCCCGGCCGTTGGCGTATCATTAGCCGCCTAACGGCAACTCCTTCAGGATCGCTTGCGCATGCTCGCCCTTCTTATCCAGACGCTGAACATCACGGCACCGGTCTTCGCCATGCTGTTCATGGGTGTGCTGCTCAAACGCATCCGTCTGATCGATGACAATTTCAACCGCGTCGCCTCGCAGCTGGTATTCAACGTATGCATGCCGGCGCTGCTGTTCCTCGGCATCTACCACGCCGACCTGGGCGCTGCGGTCAAACCCGGGGTCCTGCTGTATTTCATCGCCGCCACCCTGGTCGGCTTCGCCATCGCCTGGGGGCTGGCCATCTGGCGCTGCCCCGAGGCGGACCGGGGCATCTACACCCAAGGCGCATTCCGTGGCAACAACGGGGTAATCGGCCTGGCCCTGGCCGCCAGCCTGTACGGCGACTACGGTATTTCCCTGGGGGCGGTGCTCGCCGGCCTGGTGATCCTGCTGTACAACTCGCTGTCGGCAGTGGTGCTGGCGGTATACAGCCCGGACCTGAAGTCCGACCCGTGGAGCATCTGCAAGAGCATCTTCAGCAACCCGTTGATCATCAGCGTGCTGGTGGCCACGCCGATGGCCTACGGCCAGGTGCCGCTGCCCAACTGGCTGCTGACTTCGGGCGACTATCTGGCGCAGATGACTTTGCCGCTGGCGTTGATCTGCATCGGCGGCACCCTGTCGCTGGCGGCGTTGCGCGACAGCGGCAGGTTGGCCATCGACGCCAGCCTGGTGAAGATGCTCTGGCTGCCCCTGGTCGGTACCTTGGGCGCCTGGCTCTGTGGTTTCCGGGGGGCCGAACTGGGCATCCTGTTCCTGTACATCGGTAGCCCGACCGCAGCAGCCAGCTACGTGATGGCGCGGGCAGCCAGCGGCAACCATGAACTGGCAGCGTCAATCATCGTCGTTACCACGCTGATGGCGGCAATTACCACCAACATTGGTATTTTCATCTTGCAGTGGGGCGGATGGATCTAGATCCTTCACTGCAAATAACACAACAACACTGCCTCACTGAGCTAAAGGACACTTCATGCAAGACCAGAGCACGCCCGAGCGGTTGCAGCGCGGGCTGAAGAATCGCCATATCCAGCTGATTGCGCTGGGCGGGGCTATCGGTACCGGCTTGTTCCTGGGCATCGCCCAAACCATCCAGCTTGCCGGCCCCTCCGTCCTGCTGGGCTATGCCATTGCCGGCCTGATGGCCTTCCTGATCATGCGCCAACTCGGCGAAATGGTGGTGGAAGAGCCGGTGGCCGGTAGCTTCAGTCACTTCGCTCACCAGTACTGGAGCGAGTTCGCCGGCTTCGTCTCGGGCTGGAACTACTGGGTGGTGTACGTGCTGGTCGGCATGGCCGAACTCACCGCGGTGGGCATCTACGTGCAGTACTGGTGGCCGGGCTTCCCCACCTGGGCCACGGCAGCGATCTTCTTCGTGGTGATCAACCTGATCAACCTGACCCAGGTGAAGGTCTACGGCGAGATGGAATTCTGGTTCGCCCTGGTCAAGGTGGTGGCCATCGTCAGCATGATCGGTTTTGGCGCCTGGCTGCTGACCAGTGGCCATGGCGGCCCGGATGCCAGCGTGGCCAACCTGTGGCAGTACGGCGGCTTCTTCCCCAACGGTGTCACAGGCCTGGTGATGGCATTGGCAGTGATCATGTTCTCCTTCGGCGGCCTGGAGCTGGTGGGTATCACTGCCGCCGAGGCCGACAACCCGCGCCAGAGCATCCCCAAGGCCACCAACCAGGTGGTGTACCGCATCCTCATTTTCTATATCGGTGCCCTGGCGGTGCTGCTGTCGCTGTACCCGTGGCAGAAGGTGGTGCAGGGCGGCAGCCCGTTCGTGATGATCTTCCACGAACTGGACAGTGACCTGGTGGCGAGCATCCTCAACATCGTGGTGTTGACGGCCGCGTTGTCGGTATACAACAGCTGTGTATATGCCAACAGCCGCATGCTGTTCGGCCTGGCCAGCCAGGGCGACGCGCCGCGGCAGTTGCTCAAGGTCAGCCGCAGCGGCGTGCCACTGACCGCGCTGGGCGTGTCGGCGCTGGCGACCGGGCTGTGTGTGCTGATCAACTACCTGATGCCGGGTGAAGCGTTCGGGTTGCTGATGGCGCTGGCGGTCTCGGCGCTGGTGATCAACTGGGCGAGCATCAGCATTACCCACCTGAAATTCCGCAAGGCCAAGCTGGCAGCCGGGCTCATTCCGTTCTACAAGAGCTGGGGGCACCCATTGACCAACTACCTGTGCCTGGCGTTCATCGTGCTGATTTTGGTGGTGATGTACCTGACCCCGCCAATTCGCATTTCGGTGATGCTGATTCCAGCGTGGATTGCTGCGCTGTGGGTGGCCTTCAAGCTGAAGAAGGCGCGCCAGGCCAAATAGGCAAGGCAGGCCTGGCCTCTTCGCGGGCACGCCCGCTCCCACAGGGACCCCACAGGCTCCGAAACCTGTGCAGTATCTGGGGGAGCGGGCGTGCCCGCGAAGAGGCCGGGCCTGAAAAAGGCTGAATCAGCCTTGATAGCTGTCGATCACTTCCTGCGCCGCGCGGAACGCATCGATCGCCGCCGGCACCCCGGCGTACACTGCGCAATGCAGCAGCGCTTCACGAATCTCCTCCACGGTACAGCCATTGTTCAACGCCCCGCGTACATGCCCCTTGAGTTCCTGTGGGCACTTCAGTGCCGTCAGCGTGGCCAGGGTAATCAGGCTGCGGGTCTTCAACGGCAAGCCGTCGCGCGCCCATACGCTGCCCCAGGCATGTTCGTTGACGAAGTCCTGCAGCGGCTGGGTAAAGTCGGTGGCATTGCCCAGGGCGCGGTCGACGAACGCATCGCCCATTACCTGGCGGCGAATCTGCTCGCCGGTCTTGTTGCTATCAGCCATGTTGTTTTCCTTAGTGTTGGCGGCGCCATGCACGCACGGTGGTGTACAGCAATACCACAGCGAGCACTGGCAGTACGTAGAACAGCATCAGCCGCTCCAGGCGGCCGGCCAGCGGCAGGCCCATGGTAAACGCCGCCACGTGCAGCCCATAGGCCAGGTACAGGCAGAGGAACACCAGGCCTTCGGCGCGGGTGATGCGATAGCCGGAATAGAACACCGGCAGGCTCAGTGCGGCAACGCCAAGCATCACTGGCAGGTCGAAGGCCAGGGCGTTGGGTGAAATCGACAGCGGTGCCGGGGTGACCAGTGCGGTAAGACCCAATACAGCCAGCAGGTTGAACAGGTTGCTGCCGATCACCGTACCCACGGCGATTTCCCGTTCCCCTCGCAGTGCAGCGATCAGCGCGGCGGCCAGTTCCGGCAGGGAAGTGCAGACGGCGACCACGGTCAGGCCGATGATGCGCTCGGACAGGCCGAGGTCGGTGGCCACTTCCACGGCGGCTTCCAGCAGCAGGTGGCCGGCCAGGCTCAGCAGGCCCAGGCCGGCCAGCACCTGCAGCAGCGTGCCCGACCAGAAGCGACTGGCGCTGGTGACGACCGTGGCTGGAGCAGGGTAGGTGCGCGCATAGTGGCGGGACTGATGCCACAGCGTGGCCAGGTAGCCGGCCAGGCCGAGCAGCAGCAATACCCCTTCGATCCGGCCCAGGTGACCGTTGGCGGCTAACCCGAAGACCAGCCCGCTGGCGGCGATCATCAGGGGAATGTCCAGGCGCACCAGCTGCCGTGACACCCGCAGCGGAATGATCAGCGCGGCCAGGCCCAGAATGACCAGCACGTTGAAGATGTTGCTGCCGACCACACTGCCCACAGCCACGTCCGGCGCGCCCTGGTAGGCGGCCTGCAGGCTCACGGTCAACTGCGGCGCGGTACTGCCGAAGGCCACCAGGCTCAGGCCGATGATCAAGGGGCGTACATGCAGGCGCTGGGCCAGGCGCAAGGCTGCGCGCACCAGCAGTTCGGCGCCAGCCACCAGCAACAGCAGGGCAATGCCCAGTTGCAGAAGGCTGAAGGTAGGTAGGGTAGCCAGGTCGAAAATGGTCGGACTCCTGTCGCGTCAGTCGCTAAGCCCTTGTACTCGCACCTGCGCGGTTCCGCTACGGATCATGCCGATTTTTTCCGCCGCGGCACGTGACAGGTCGATGAGGCGGCCACGGGTATGCGGCCCGCGGTCGTTGATGCGCACTATCACGCTGCGCTGGTTGGCCGTGTTGGTGACCCGTACGCGGGTGCCGAAGGGCAAGCTGCGGTGGGCAGCAGTGAGGCCGTTCTGGTTGAACGGTTCGCCGCTGGCGGTGCGTTTGCCGTGGTGGCGCGAGCCGTAGTAGGAGGCGGTGCCCGTCTGGTCATAGCCGCGCGGGTCGATGTCCTGGCTGGCACAGCCGGCCAGCAGGGAAAAGAGGGCGAGGGTGCTCAGGGATCGCTTTAGCAATTCAGATGCTCCGATGCAGCAATTGGGGCCGCTGTGCGGCCTATCGCCGCAAACCGGCTCCTACAGGGCCCCGACTGCCTTTGGGGGCGGTACAGTACCTTGTGGGAGCTGGCTTGCCGGCGATCGAGGGCACAGCCCTCGCCGATGTTCAGATCACCCTTCGAGCTTGGCCTTGAGCAGTTGGTTCACCTGCCCCGGGTTGGCTTTGCCTTTGGAGGCTTTCATCGCCTGGCCGACGAAGAAGCCGAACATCTTGCCACGCTTGGCCTCGTCGGCTGCGCGGTATTGTTCGACCTGCTCGGCGTTGGCCGCCAACACCTCGTCGAGCATCTTGTCGATCGCGCCGGTATCGGTGACCTGCTTCAGGCCTTTGCTGTCGATGATGCTGTCGGCATCGCCTTCACCGGCGGCCATGGCCTCGAACACGGTCTTGGCGATCTTGCCACTGATGGTGTTGTCGCGAATACGCAGCAGCATGCCACCCAGTTGCGCGGCGCTGACCGGCGCCTGGTCGATCTCGATGCCCAGCTTGTTCAGCAGGCTGCCCAGCTCGACCATGACCCAGTTGGCAGCCAGCTTGGCATCGCCACCGATCTTCACCACTTCCTCGAAGTAGTCCGCCTGCTCGCGGCTGGAAGCCAGTACGTTGGCGTCGTAGGCCGACAGGCCGTACTGGTTCTGGAAGCGCTCGACCTTCTGCGTCGGCAGTTCCGGCAAGCCGGCGCGGACGGTTTCGAGGAAGCTGTCCTCGATCACCACCGGCAGCAGGTCCGGGTCGGGGAAGTAACGGTAGTCGTTGGCTTCCTCCTTGCTGCGCATGGAGCGGGTCTCGTCCTTGTTCGGGTCGTACAGGCGGGTTTCCTGTACCACCTTGCCGCCGTCCTCGATCAGGTCGATCTGGCGCTGGATCTCGCTGTTGATCGCGCGCTCGATGAAGCGGAACGAGTTGACGTTCTTGATCTCGCAGCGGGTGCCGAACTCGGCCTGGCCTTTCGGCCGGATCGACACGTTGCAGTCGCAACGCAGCGAGCCTTCGGCCATGTTGCCGTCGCAGATGCCCAGGTAACGCACCAGCGCGTGGATTGCCTTGACGTAGGCCACGGCTTCCTTGGCGCTGCGCATGTCCGGCTCGGAAACGATCTCCAGCAGCGGGGTGCCGGCACGGTTGAGGTCGATGCCGGTGGAGCCACTGAAGTCTTCGTGCAGGCTCTTGCCGGCGTCTTCTTCGAGGTGCGCACGGGTTACGCCGATGCGCTTGATGGTGCCGTCTTCCAGGGCGATATCGAGGTGGCCCTTGCCGACGATCGGCAGGTCCATCTGGCTGATCTGGTAGCCCTTGGGCAGGTCGGGGTAGAAGTAGTTCTTGCGCGCGAACACGTTGCGCTTGCCGATCTCGGCGTCGATGGCCAGACCGAACATGCACGCCATGCGCACGGCTTCCTGGTTCAGCACCGGCAGAACGCCGGGCATGCCCAGGTCAACCAGGCTGGCCTGGGTGTTCGGCTCGGAACCGAAGGTAGTGGCGCTGCCGGAGAAGATCTTCGACTGGGTGGCGAGCTGAGTGTGGATTTCCAGCCCGATCACAACTTCCCATTGCATGTGTGAATTCCTCAGAAGCCGTTGGGGGCGCGAGTGTGCCAGTCGGTCACTTGCTGGTAGCGGTGCGCGACGTTGAGCAGGCGTCCTTCCTGGAAGTACGGCGCCAGCAGTTGCACGCCGACCGGCAGGCCATCGACGAAGCCGGCCGGCATCGACAGGCCCGGCAGGCCTGCCAGGTTGGCGGTGATGGTGTAGACGTCTTCCAGATACGCGGCGACCGGGTCGCTGCCCTTGGCGCCGAGCTTCCAGGCCGGGTTCGGCGTGGTCGGGCCGAGGATCAGGTCAACGTCGTTGAACGCGGCCATGAAGTCGTTCTTGATCAGCCGGCGGATCTGCTGCGCCTTCACATAGTAGGCGTCGTAGTAGCCAGCCGACAGGGCATAGGTACCGACCATGATGCGGCGCTGCACTTCGATGCCGAAGCCTTCGCCACGGGAACGCTTGTACATGTCGGTCAGGTCTTTCGGGTTTTCGCAGCGGTAGCCGAAGCGCACGCCGTCGAAACGCGACAGGTTGGACGAGGCTTCAGCCGGGGCGATCACGTAGTAGGCCGGAATCGCGTGCTGCATGTTCGGCAGGCTGATTTCCTTGACCACCGCGCCGAGCTTTTCCAGCTCCCTGACGCTGGCCTGGACCAGGTCGGCAATGCGCGGGTCGAGGCCGGCACCAAAGTATTCCTTCGGCAGGCCGATGCGCAGGCCCTGCAGCGAGGCGTCGAGGCTGGCGCTGTAGTCCGGCACCGGTTCTTCGATGCTGGTGGAGTCCTTGGCGTCGAAGCCGGCCATGCCTTGCAGCAGCAGGGCGCAGTCTTCGGCGGTGCGCGCCAGCGGGCCACCCTGGTCGAGACTGGAGGCATAGGCGATCATGCCCCAGCGCGACACGCGACCGTAGGTCGGCTTGAGGCCGGTGAGGTTGGTCAGGGCTGCCGGCTGGCGGATCGAGCCGCCGGTGTCGGTGCCGGTGGTGGCTGGCAGCAGGCGCGCGGCCACGGCTGCGGCCGAACCGCCCGACGAGCCGCCCGGGACGTGCTCGAGGTTCCATGGGTTCTTCACCGCGCCGTAGTGGCTGGACTCGTTGGCCGAACCCATGGCGAACTCGTCCATGTTGGTCTTGCCCAGGCTGACCATGCCGGCTTCGGCCAGCTTGGCTACCACGGTGGCGTCATATGGCGCCTTGAAGTTGTCGAGCATCTTCGAGCCGCAGCTGGTGCGTACACCGTTGGTGCAGAACAGGTCCTTGTGGGCGATCGGGGCACCCAGCAGGGCACCGGTTTCACCAGCGGCGCGACGGGCGTCGGCAGCACGCGCCTGGCCCAGGGCCAAGTCTTCGGTGACGCTGATGAAGCTGTTGATCTGTGGGTCGAGCTGCTTGATGCGCGCCAGCAGGGTGCCGGTCAGCTCTTCGGAGGAAAACGACTTGTCGGCGAGTCCGCGGGCGATCTCGGCCAGGGTCAGTTGATGCATGGCAGGCTCTATCCCTTACTCGATGACTTTGGGTACCAGGTACAGACCGCTTTCGGTCGATGGCGCGATGGCCTGGTAGGCTTCGCGGTGGTTGCTCTCGGTGACCTGGTCGGGGCGCAGGCGCTGGCTGGCCTCCAGAGGGTGGGCGAGGGGCTCGATGCCTGTGGTATCGACCGCTTGCATCTGGTCGACCAGCCCGAGAATGCTGTTGAGGGCGTCGGTAATTCGTGGCAGTTCGCCATCATTCAGCCCCAGACGGGCCAGATGGGCGATCTTTTCCACGTCGCAGCGTTCAAGCGCCATGGGGATCTCCAGGGGAAACAAAGAACGGAATTTGGGTCCGCAGTGAGGAACATGTCAGCTTTCTGACGGTCTATCGGCCGCGATCATCTGCTGGCTTGCTCGGAAAAACAGTCAATTTAACATATTGGCTCCTTGCCCAAAATCCCTGCCATTGTTAGAGTTTGCCGCACTTTTTTACCCACGCTTTCCCCAGGGTCACTTTCCCATGTTCAAGAAACTGCGTGGCATGTTTTCCAGCGATCTGTCCATCGACCTGGGTACTGCCAACACCCTTATTTACGTGCGTGAGCGCGGTATCGTCCTGAATGAGCCCTCGGTTGTTGCCATCCGTACCCATGGCAACCAGAAAAGCGTCGTCGCCGTCGGTACCGAAGCCAAGCGCATGCTGGGCCGCACGCCTGGCAACATCGCTGCCATTCGTCCGATGAAGGACGGCGTCATCGCCGACTTCAGCGTCTGCGAAAAAATGTTGCAGTATTTCATCAACAAGGTTCACGAGAACAGCTTCCTGCAGCCTAGCCCGCGCGTGCTGATCTGCGTGCCGTGCAAGTCGACCCAGGTAGAGCGCCGCGCCATTCGCGAGTCGGCCCTGGGTGCCGGTGCCCGTGAAGTGTTCCTGATCGAAGAGCCGATGGCCGCTGCCATCGGTGCCGGGCTGCCGGTTGAAGAAGCCCGCGGTTCGATGGTCGTCGATATCGGTGGCGGTACCACCGAAATCGCGCTGATCTCGCTGAATGGCGTAGTTTATGCCGAATCCGTGCGCGTTGGCGGCGACCGCTTCGACGAAGCCATCGTTACCTACGTGCGTCGCAACTACGGCAGCCTGATCGGCGAATCCACCGCCGAGCGCATCAAGCAGGAAATCGGTACCGCCTACCCGGGCGGCGAAGTACGTGAAGTCGATGTCCGTGGCCGCAACCTGGCCGAAGGCGTACCGCGTGCCTTCACCCTGAATTCCAACGAAGTGCTCGAAGCGCTGCAGGAATCCCTGGCGACCATCGTCCAGGCGGTCAAGAGCGCCCTGGAGCAATCGCCGCCCGAGCTGGCCTCGGACATCGCCGAGCGCGGCCTGGTGCTGACCGGTGGTGGCGCGCTGCTGCGTGATCTCGACAAGCTGCTGGCCCAGGAGACCGGCCTGCCGGTAATCGTCGCCGAGGACCCGCTGACCTGTGTAGCCCGTGGCGGCGGTCGCGCCCTGGAGATGATGGACAAGCACGCGATGGACCTGCTCTCCAGCGAGTGATCCCGCTCGCTGTTCACGAGCGCCCGGTTTACAGGTAGCACGCACAGTGCTACCTGTATGTGCTGGGCTGGCGCCTGTTCGGGGCGCCGTATCCATCAACCCGCAACCAGGCTGGTGCGTTGTCCCATGTCCAATGACCTCCTGAGTCGTCCACGAGGAACGGCCCATTAAACCGCTTTTCTCCAAGGGCCCTTCGCTGGGCGTTCGCCTGCTCGTTCTGGTGGTGCTGTCGGTCGCGTTGATGGTGGTCGACGCGCGCTTCGACGTGCTCAAGCCAGTACGCAGCCAGATGGGCCTGGTACTCATGGAGTCGTACTGGATCACCGACCTGCCGCAGCGTGCCTGGCAAGGTGTGGCCGGCCAGTTCGGCAGCCGCACCGAACTGATCGCGGAAAACGAAAAGCTCAAGACCGAAGCCCTGCTGCTGCAGGGGCGCCTGCAGAAACTGGCGGCCCTGACCGAGCAGAACGTGCGCCTGCGCGAGTTGCTCAACTCGTCGGCGCTGGTCAACGAAAAGGTCGAAGTGGCCGAGTTGATCGGGGTCGACCCCAACCCCTTCACCCACCGTATCCTGATCAACAAGGGCGAGCGTGATGGCGTGTTCCTTGGCCAGCCGGTGCTCGATGCCCGCGGCCTGATGGGCCAGGTGGTCGAGTTGATGCCCTATACCTCGCGGGTGTTGTTGCTGACCGATACCACCCACAGCATCCCGGTGCAGGTCAACCGCAACGGCCTGCGCGCGATTGCCAGTGGCACCGGTAACCCGGAGCGCCTGGAGCTGCGCCATGTGGCCGACACCGCCGACATCAAGGAAGGCGACCTGCTGGTCAGTTCCGGCATGGGCCAGCGTTTTCCGGCCGGCTACCCGGTCGCCACGGTCAACGAAGTGATCCACGATTCCGGCCAGCCGTTCGCCATCGTGCGTGCCATCCCCACTGCCGCACTCAACCGTAGCCGCTACATGCTGCTGGTCTTCAGTGACCGGCGTAGCCCCGAGCAGCGTGCCACCGATGCTGCCATCGCCCAGGAAGAGGCTGACCGCAAGGGCGTTGCGGCACCTGGCCAGACGGCCAGCGCGGGCGCGCAGGGGGCACCCGCCGGTAGCGTGCCAGCCACCCCGGCCACCTCGGCGGCCCCGGCAGCGCAGCCTGCAGCGCCGGCGGCCGCGCCTGCCACGCCTGCCGCAGCGCCTGCCGCACCTGCTCACCCCCGGAGGCAATGATGGCTGTATCACGCCGCAACAATGGCTGGGTCATCTGGCTGACTTTCGCCCTCGGCCTGCTGCTCAGCGTCTCGCCCATGCCACAGTTCATGGAAGTGTTCCGGCCCATGTGGCTGGCCTTGCTGGTGTCGTTCTGGACCCTCGCCGTACCGGGCAAGGTCGGCATGACCACGGCGTTCGTACTGGGCCTGGCCGAGGACGTGCTGTATGGCACCTTGCTCGGGCAGAACGCGCTGATTCTCACCCTCATCACCTTTTTGGTGCTGTCTTTGCAGCAGCGCCTGCGCATGTTCCCCATGTGGCAACAGAGCCTGGTGATCCTGGTGATCTTTGGTATCGCCCAGTTGATCCAGCTGTGGCTCAGCGCGCTGACCGGTAATCGCCTGCCCACCCTGGCGCTGGTCTGGTCGGCGGTGATCAGTGCTTTGCTCTGGCCATGGATCAGCTTCGCCCTGCGCGACCTGCGCCGCCGCTTGCATATCAACTGACGGCTGCCACTGACAGGGAGATGTCTGCATGACCCCGCTATTCCTGGCCTCCGGCTCGCCCCGGCGTCGTGAACTGCTGACCCAGATCGGCGTACCGTTCAGCGTCGTCAGCGCCCCCATCGATGAAAGCCCGCTACCCGCCGAAGGCGCCCCAGCCTACGTCGAGCGCCTGGCCAGGGCCAAGGCTGCCGCCGGCCTGGCCAGCATCCCAGGCCGGGCCGTGGTGCTGGGGGCAGACACCGCCGTGGTGCTGGATGGTCGCATTCTCGGCAAGCCAGAAAATCGCGAAGACGCTCTGGCCATGCTGGCCGGCCTATCGGGCCGCGAGCATCAGGTACTGACTGCAGTCGCCCTCGGCGATGGCCAGCGCATGCACAGCGTGTGCGTTACCAGCACGGTGCGTTTTCGTGCGATCAGCGCCGATGAGGCGCAACGCTACTGGTCCAGCGGCGAACCGGTTGACAAGGCTGGCGGCTATGCCATCCAGGGCCTGGGCGCAGTATTCGTCACCGGCCTTTGCGGCAGCTACTCGGCGGTGGTCGGCTTGCCCCTCAGTGAAACGGCCGAGCTGCTTGGCCAATTCGGCATCGCCTGCTGGCAATCCCCTGCGCAGGCGCCAGAGGTAACAAACCAGCGGTAGCCAGCACTGCATACGCCGTCCATCATTACCAAAGACCTTTGACGAGAGCCTGCCATGAGTGAAGAGATCCTGATCAACATCACCCCGATGGAGTCACGCGTGGCGGTGGTGGAAAACGGGGTACTGCAGGAAGTACACGTCGAACGTACCCAGCGCCGAGGCATCGTCGGCAATATCTACAAGGGCAAGGTGGTGCGCGTGCTGCCAGGCATGCAGGCGGCGTTCGTCGACATCGGCCTGGAGCGCGCGGCGTTCATCCACGCCTCGGAAATCTCCCAGCGCGAAGGCTCGGCGGTGGAGAACATCACCGCTCTGGTGCATGAAGGCCAGGCGCTGGTAGTGCAGGTGACCAAGGACCCGATCGGTACCAAGGGCGCGCGGCTGACCACCCAACTGTCGATTCCGTCGCGCTACCTGGTGTACATGCCGCGCAGCAGCCATGTCGGCATTTCCCTGAAGATCGAAGACGAAACCGAGCGCGAGCGCCTCAAGCAGGTGGTCAGCGACTGCATGGAAAGCGAAAACATCAAGGACGCCGGCGGCTTCATCCTGCGCACCGCCGCCGAAGGTGCGCGCGCTGAAGAGATTCTGCAGGATATCCGCTACCTGCGTCGCCTGTGGGAGCAGATCGGCACGCAGATCAAGACTTGCGGCGCGCCCACGGTCATCTACGAAGACCTGGGCCTGGCCCTGCGAACCTTGCGTGACCTGGTCAACCCGAAGATCGAGAAGATCCGCATCGACTCGCGGGAAACCTTCCAGAAAACCATGCAATTCGTTGGCGAGCTGATGCCGGAAATCGCCGATCGCCTTGAACACTACCCGGGCGAACGGCCGATCTTCGACCTGTACGGTGTCGAGGACGAAATCCAGCGCGCCCTGGAACGCAAGGTACCACTCAAGTCCGGTGGTTACCTGGTGGTCGATCCGGCCGAAGCGATGACGACCATCGACGTCAACACCGGTGCCTTCGTCGGCCATCGCAACCTTGAAGAGACCATCTTCAAGACCAACCTCGAGGCTGCCACCGCCATCGCCCGGCAGCTGCGCCTGCGCAATATCGGCGGCATCATCATCATCGATTTCATCGACATGGAAGACGAGGAGCACCAGCGCCAGGTACTGCGTACCCTGGAAAAGCAGCTCGAACGCGACCATGCCAAGACCAACATCATCGGCATCACCGAGCTGGGCCTGGTGCAGATGACCCGCAAGCGCACCCGTGAAAGCCTGGAACAGGTGCTGTGCGAGCCCTGCCTGGCTTGCCAGGGGCGCGGCAAGCTGAAAACCGCCGAAACCATCTGCTACGAGATTTTCCGCGAGATCCTGCGCGAGGCACGTGCCTACCAGGCCGAAGGCTACCGCGTGCTGGCCAACCAGAAGGTGGTCGACCGGTTGCTGGATGAAGAGTCCGGTAACGTCGCCGAGCTGGAGGCCTTCATCGGCCGAACCATTCGCTTCCAGGTCGAGTCGATGTATTCGCAGGAACAGTACGATGTGGTGCTGCTCTGAGTCTCTCTGAAATGCACTGCGGGTGGATCGGGCTGGCAGAACCGGTGCTACCGCTCATCATGGATAAACGACCTGGAGGGCCGTGGCCATGGGACGTCTGAACCACGTTCTTGTTGCCTTGACCCGCTGGGGGCTGGGCATTTGCGCCCTGCTGGCCGTTCTGGTGGCGCTGTATGTCAGCCTCGGTCGCGAGCTGGTGCCGTTGGTGGCCGAGTACCGTGCCGATGTGCAAAGCAAGGCTGAACAGGCCTTGGGCCTGCCTGTACACGTTGGTGCCCTGGAAGGCCGCTGGAGCGGCCTGGCACCTGTGTTGCGGGTGCGCGACCTGCAACTGGGCGAGGGTGCCTCGGCCTTGCGCCTGGACGACGTCAAGGTAGTCCCTGATATCTGGGCCAGCCTGACTGCAGGTGAAGTACGCTTGGCACGCATACAGCTGGGCGGCCTGCAACTGATCCTGCGCGAGAGCGAGCAAGGCAACTGGGCCCTCGAAGGCCTGCCGAAGAAGGACGATGCGCCACTCGACCCTGCCGAGTTGCTGCAGCGTCTGCGGCAGCTGGGCCGCATCGACGTGTTCGACAGCCAGGTTACCCTGCACCCCTGGCAGCGCGAGCCGCTGACCCTGACCTATGTCAGTGCCGGCCTGCAGGCCGGCGCTTCGCGCCAGGCCCTGGACCTGCGCGCGACCTTGCCTGATGGTCAACCCCTGGCGCTGAACCTGCGCAGCAGTGCCTCGGCCAGTACCTGGCGCGACGGCCAGTTCGAGGCCTACCTCAGCTTGCCGCAGAGCGACTGGGCGCGTTGGCTGCCGCCACGGCTGCTGGGTCAATGGCATGCTGACGCCTTGCGGGCGGGGGGCGAGTTCTGGGTCGACTGGCAGGAAGGGCAGTTGCAGCAAGCCGTGGTGCGTCTCAATGCTCCCGCGCTGCAGGGCGCCTATGCCGGACGCAAGGCGGCCAAACTGCACAACCTTGCCCTGGGGGCCTGGTTCCAGCGGCGCGAGCAAGGCTTCGACGTGGTGTTGGATTCGTTGGCCATGGATATCGGCAAGACCCGTTGGGAGTCGCACCTGCAGTTGCAGCAGCGTCCCGGCGAAAGCGCTGCCGATGAAAGCTGGCAGTTGCAGGCTGACCGCCTCGACCTGACGCCGCTGACCCCGTTGATCGATGCCCTGGCGCCGCTGCCGGATAAAGTCATGGCGGTGGTCGATGGCCTCAAGGTGACTGGCGCATTGCGCAACGTGCGTCTGGAGGCCAGGCCCAAGGCCGAGGGAGACCAGCGTCTGCAGTTCGCAGCCAACCTGGAGAAGGTCGGCTTCGATGCCTATCACAATGCGCCGGCTGCCGGTAACGTCAGCGGCAGCATCAGCGGTGACCTGGGCCATGGCGAGCTGCGCCTGGACACCGACGCGTTCATGCTGCATCTGTACCCGATTTTCGCCAAACCCTGGCATTACCAGAAGGCCAATGCGCGCCTGACCTGGACCCTGGACCAGCAAGGTTTCACCCTGATCGCGCCGTACCTCAAGGTACTTGGCGAGGAGGGCAAGATCGCCGGTGACTTCCTGATCCGCCTGCTGTTCGAAGAGGGGCGGGAGGATTATATGGATCTGCGTGTCGGCCTGACCGAAGGCGATGGCCGCTACACCGCCAAGTACCTGCCCGAGGTACTCAGCCCGGCCCTCGATGAATGGTTGCGCAGTGCCATCGTCAAGGGCACGGTGGATGAAGGTTACTTCCAGTACCAGGGCTCGCTGAACCATGGCGTGGCGCCGGAAGCGCGCAGCATCAGCCTGTTCTTCAAGGTGCGTGATGCGGCGCTGGACTTCCAGCCCGGCTGGCCGCAGGTGCAGCACGTGGATGGCGATGTGCTGATCGAGGACAGCGGTGTGCGCATCAAGGCCCAGCGTGGTGTACTGCTCGATACCAAAGTCAGCGATGTGAGTGTAAATATCCCGCATGCCGAGGCGGGCCAGCCCAGCCACCTGTACCTCGATGGCGCCTTCGACGGCAGCCTCGGCGATGGCCTGAAGATTCTCAAGGAAGCGCCTATCGGCACGGGCGAGATTTTCGCCGGCTGGGAGGGCGAGGGACCACTCCAGGGTAAGGTCAGGCTCGACATCCCGCTGGCTCACGGGCAACGGCCGAAAGTGCAGGTGGAATTCGCCACCCACGATGCACAGCTGAAGGTGGCGCCACCAAGCCTGGAACTGAGCAATCTGAAGGGTAACTTCAGCTTCGATTTCGACCAGGGCCTGAGTGGCAAGGGCATCAGCCTGCAGGCTTTCGGCAAACCGGTGACGGCGCAAATCACCGCCGAAGGCCAGCCAGGGCAGATGCAGACCCGCATCAATGCCAATGGCCAGGTGCCGCTCAAGGCGCTGGCCGACTGGTTGCAGTTCAAGCAGGCCTTGCCGGCCTCCGGCGAGCTGCCGTACCGGTTGCAGCTCAGCCTGGGGAGCCGCGACAACCGCCTGAGCGTCAACTCCAGCCTCAAGGGCCTGGCGATCGACTTGCCGGCACCGTTCGGCAAGGCAGCGGCCGAGGCCCGTGACAGCCGGTTCAGCATGACTTTGCAGGGGCCAGAGCGGCGCTTCGATGCTGCATACGCTGATCTTGCCCGCTTTGCCTATGCAGCCCCGGCCGACAAGCTGGCTCAGGGCCGTGGTGAGCTTGTGCTGGGCAGCGGTGATGCGCAGCTGCCTGGCGGCCAAGGCTTGCGTGTGCGCGGCCACCTGGAGGCGCTGGACCTGGCGCCCTGGCAAGAACAGGCCGCACGCCTGGCTGGCGACAACCCAGGCGACAGCGCGCGGCATAACCTGCAGGGTGTCGATTTGAGCATCGGCCAGTTGAAGGCTTTCGGCATGGACCTGAACCAGGCCGTGGTGCGCCTGGTCCGCGGTGGCCCGGCTTGGGACCTGCGTCTGGACAGCAAGGAAGTCATCGGCAACGCCCGGCTGCCGGATGCCCAGGGTGCGCCGCTGGTCGTGCGCCTGCAGACCTTGCGCCTGCCGGCTGCCAGCGCTGCTGAGCAGCGGGCGGAAGAGGGCCTGGACCCGCTGGCTGCATTCGACCCGCGCAAGGTCCCGGCGTTGAACCTGAGCATCGACAAGCTGTACCGCGGTGACGACCTGTTCGGCAGCGCATCGCTGAAGTTGCGCCCGACCGCGCATGGTGTGACCGCCAGCGATATCGATCTGGCCTTCAAAGGCCTGCATATCAACGGTGGCGGCGGCTGGGAAGGCGAACCGGGCAGCACCAGCAGCTGGTACAAGGGGCGTCTGGACGGCAAGAACCTGGCCGATGTGCTCAAGGCCTGGGGCTTTGCCCCGACCGTGACCAGCCGCGACTTCCGCCTGGATGTCGATGGCCGCTGGCCGGGTTCGCCGGCAGCAGTCGGCCTCAAGCGCTTCTCCGGCAGCATGGATGCGGCGCTGCGCACCGGCCAGTTCGTCGAGGTCGAAGGCAGCGCCCAGGCGCTGCGGGTATTTGGCCTGCTCAATTTCAACTCGATTGGCCGACGCCTGCGCCTGGACTTCTCCGACCTGTTCGACAAGGGCCTGGCCTACGACCGGGTCAAAGGCCTGCTGGTGGCCAGCGATGGTGTCTACGTGACCCGCGAGCCCATCACTGTGACTGGCCCGTCGAGCAATTTCGAGCTGGATGGCACGCTGGACATGGTGAACGACCGGGTCGATGCCAACCTGCAAGTGAGCCTGCCAGTGACCAACAACCTGCCATTGGCGGCGCTGATTGTCGGCGCGCCAGCGGTTGGCGGGGCGCTGTTCCTGGTCGACCGGTTGATTGGTGAGCGCGTGTCGCGTTTTGCCAGTGTGCACTACCGTGTCGAAGGGCCATGGAAAGAGCCTAGAATCACATTTGTGAAACCTTTCGAGAAATCCCGCCAGGAGTAGCCATGAAGGCAGCGGTCATCCAGATGGTCAGTCAGGACGATGTGCTGGCCAACCTGCAACGCGCCGGTGCCCTGCTGGAGCAGGCGGCACTCGGCGGCGCGCGTCTGGCCGTGCTGCCGGAAAACTTCGCCGCCATGGGGCGCAAGGATGCCGCTGCCATTGGCCGCACCGAAGCATTGGGCGAAGGGCCTATCCTGCCATGGTTGAAACGCACCGCCCGCGCCCTCAGGTTATGGATTGTCGCCGGTACCCTGCCATTGCCGCCGGTCGGGCAGCCCGAGGCCAAGGCTCATGCCTGTTCGCTGCTGATCGACGAGTACGGCGAGGTGGTGGCACGCTATGACAAGCTGCACCTGTTCGATGTGGACGTTGCCGACAACCGTGGCCGTTACCGGGAGTCTGACGACTACGCCCATGGTGCACAGGTGGTGGTGGCCGATACGCCGGTAGGGCGCCTGGGGCTGAGCGTGTGTTACGACCTGCGCTTTCCCGAGCTGTACAGTGCACTGCGTGCAGCAGGTGCAGAGCTGATCACGGCGCCGGCTGCCTTTACCGCAGTAACGGGTGCGGCGCACTGGGAAGTGCTGGTGCGCGCCCGTGCCATCGAAACCCAGTGCTACCTGCTGGCAGCGGCGCAGGGCGGCACTCACCCGGGGCCACGGGAAACCCATGGCCATGCGGCGATAGTCGACCCCTGGGGGCGCATCGTCGCGGAACAGGCGCAAGGCGAAGCGGTACTGCTGGCCGAGCGCAACATCGACGAACAAGCGTCCATCCGGGCGCGCATGCCGGTGCTGTCGCACCGGCGCTTCTTCTCGCAGGACGCATTGCGGCCTGCGCACACCTCGGAGTGACTATGAGCCAGATGTTATCCACCGTCAGCGAACATCTCCTGGCCCCAGGCGGCTTGACCGTGGACAGCCTGCAGAGCGTGCTCGGTGAGTTGGCCGGCCCCGGCATCGATGCCGCCGATCTGTATTTCCAGGGCCAGATCTCGGAAACCTGGGCGCTGGAAGACGGCATCGTCAAGGAAGGCAGCTTCAACCTGGACCAGGGTGTGGGCGTGCGTGCCCAATCCGGTGAAAAGACCGGCTTCGCCTACAGCAACGCAATCAACCTCGAGGCGTTGACTTCGGCAGCCCGCGCCGCCCGTTCGATTTCGCGCGCCGGGCAGAACGGCAAGGTGCAGGCTTTCCGAAGCCAGGATGTGACCGCCCTGTACCCGGCGGACAACCCGCTGGATGTGCTGAGCCGCGCCGAGAAGGTCGAGCTGCTCAAGCGTGTCGACGTCGCCACCCGGGCCCTCGATCCGCGCATTCAGCAGGTCAGCGTGAGCATGGCTGGGGTCTGGGAGCGCATCTTGATCGCGGCCGCCGATGGCAGCCTGGCCGCCGATGTGCGCCCGCTGGTGCGTTTCAACGTCAGCGTCATCGTCGAGCAGAACGGCCGTCGTGAACGAGGCGGGCAGGGCGGTGGCGGGCGTACCGACTACCGTTTCTTCACTGAAGAACGGGTAATGGGCTATGCCCGCGAGGCGCTGCGCCAGGCCCTGGTAAACCTGGAGGCTATCCCGGCGCCGGCTGGTACCTTGCCGGTGGTGCTGGGGTCGGGCTGGTCGGGCGTGCTGCTGCACGAGGCGGTCGGCCATGGCCTGGAAGGCGACTTCAACCGCAAGGGCAGCTCCGCGTTCAGTGGCCGCATTGGTGAGAAAGTGGCATCGAGCCTGTGTACCATCGTTGACGACGGTACCTTGGAAGGCCGCCGTGGCTCGCTGAGCGTGGATGATGAAGGTACACCGACCGAGTGCACCACCCTGATCGAAAACGGTGTGCTCAAAGGCTACATGCAGGACAAGCTGAACGCCCGCCTGATGGGTATGGCGGTGACCGGCAACGGCCGCCGCGAATCCTACGCGCACCTGCCGATGCCACGCATGACCAACACCTATATGCGTGCTGGCGAAAGCGACCCGCAGGAAATCATCGCTTCGGTGAAGAAAGGCATCTACTGTGCCAACCTGGGTGGTGGTCAGGTGGATATCACCAGCGGCAAGTTCGTGTTCTCGACCAGTGAGGCCTACCTGATCGAAGACGGCAGGATTACCGCGCCGGTCAAGGGCGCGACCCTGATCGGCAATGGGCCGGAGGCGATGAGCCGGGTGTCGATGGTCGGTAACGACCTGGCACTGGACAGCGGGGTAGGGACCTGTGGCAAGGACGGGCAGTCGGTGCCGGTCGGGGTCGGCCAGCCGACCTTGAAACTGGATGCGATCACCGTGGGTGGTACCGGGGCGTGACGACCTCGCGGTCCGTTGTGGGAGCGGGCTTGTCGGCACTTCGACAAGCCCGCTCCCACACAGCCGCAAAGCGGCCCTCAAGGACTCAGCGCAGGCCGCGCTGCAGTTCGTCGAGGTCGCGGATGTACTTGAACACCTTGCGTGCGGCAGCCGGCGGCTTGTTCCGCGCCTTTTCGTGCTTGGCATGGCGCACCAGCGAGCGCAACTGCTGGCGGTCGGTATCGGGGTATTCGTTGACGAAGCGCTCGAGATCTTCGTCGTTACCGTCGATCAACCGGTCGCGCCAGCGCTCAAGGTTATGGAAGCGCTCGTTGTACTGGCGAGTGGAACTGTCCATCTGTTCGAGCAGGGCGTGGATGGCATCCAGGTCTTGCACGCGCATGAGCTTGCCGACGAACGACATATGCCGTTTGCGGGCACCATGAGCGGTGTGCTTGCCGGCCTCGGCCAAGGCCTTGCGCAACTCGTCGGTCAACGGCAGGCGGGCCAGGGTATCGGCCTTGAGCGTGGTAAGGCGCTCGCCGAGTTCGACCAGCGCATGCAGTTCACGCTTGATCTGGGTTTTGCTTTTTTCGCCGTCGAAGGCGTCGTCGTTTGAATCAACCATGGTGGCAGTCCGCTAGAAATCGCCGCCATGATAACCAGTCGGGGGCCGCTTGTCCGGCCCGGTCGTAGAATGATCCTTGCCGAACGCAGAATTTGAGTGGAGAGAACCATGAGTGCAGTCCAGAGCGTAGGTCCGAAGGACCTGCCAGCATTGCAGGAGCAGGTTGAGGCGATCATCGCCGAGGCGCGCCGCCAGGGGGCCAGTGCCTGCGAAGTGGCGGTGTCGCTGGAGCAGGGCCTGTCCACCACGGTACGTCAGCGCGAGGTCGAAACGGTCGAGTTCAATCGCGACCAGGGCTTTGGCATCACCCTCTATGTCGGCCAGCGCAAAGGCTCGGCCAGCACTTCGGCCAGTGGCGCGGAAGCGATTCGCGAAACCGTTGCCGCTGCCCTGGCGATCGCCAGGCATACGTCCGAGGACACGTGCGCCGGCCTGGCCGATGCGGCCCTGATGGCCCGTGAGATCCCAGACCTTGACCTGTACCACGACTGGGACCTGGAGCCCGAGAAGGCTATCGAGATGGCGCTGGCCTGCGAGGCGGCGGCATTCGACGCCGATCCACGCATCCTCAACGCTGACGGCACCACCCTCAATACCCACCAGGGCTGCCGCGTGTATGGCAACAGCCATGGCTTCATCGGCGGCTACGCCTCGACCCGGCACAGCCTGAGCTGTGTGATGATCGCCGAAGGCGACGGGCAGATGCAGCGCGACTACTGGTACGACGTGAACCGTCAGGGCAACCTGCTGGCCGACCCGCGCAGCATCGGCGCGCGCGCTGCCCAACGTGCCGCCAGCCGCCTGGGTGCACGGCCAGTGCCGACCTGCGAAGTGCCGGTGCTGTTTTCCGCCGAGCTGGCGGGTGGCCTGTTCGGCAGTTTCCTGTCGGCCATTTCCGGCGGCAACCTGTACCGTAAGTCGTCGTTCCTGGAGGGGACCATCGGCCAGCGCCTGTTCCCCACCTGGCTGACGCTCGACGAGCGCCCCCACATTCCGCGTGCGCTGGGTAGTGCCGCGTTCGATGGTGACGGCCTGGCGACCTATGCCAAGCCGTTCGTCGACAAGGGCGAACTGGTTTCTTACCTGCTGGGTACCTATTCCGGGCGCAAGTTGGGGCTGCCAAGCACGGCCAATGCCGGCGGCGTGCACAACCTGTTCGTCAGCCATGGCATCGAAGACCAGGCGGCGCTGATCCGGCGCATGGGCCGCGGGCTGCTGGTGACCGAACTGATGGGGCACGGCCTGAACATGGTGACCGGGGATTATTCTCGCGGCGCGGCAGGGTTCTGGGTGGAAAACGGCGAGATCCAGCATGCAGTGCAGGAAGTGACCATCGCCGGTAACATGAAGGACATGTTCCAGCAGATTGTGGCAATTGGCAGCGATCTTGAGACCCGCAGCAATATCCACACCGGGTCCGTGCTGATCGAGCGGATGACCGTGGCAGGCAGCTGATTCGCTGCTTTTGTCGCCCTCTTCGCGGTAATCCAGGCAGAAGAAATCCAATCCCGGCCCTCACGCCGGGATTTCTGTCTGCGCACTTTTTTCTTGAAGTGAGTTATTTTCTCAATTAATAATGAATATCATTATCCAGTAACCCGGTGATGATGTTCATGAAACCTGTCCTCCGCGAACTGCCCTACCTGGACAACTGGCGCTGGCTCAGCCGGCGCGTTCGGTGCGCGCTCGAACCCGACGAGCCGCGCCTGATCGAGCATTACCTGGCCGAAGGCCGCTACCTGGTGCGCTGCACCGAAACCTCGCCATGGACCGTGGCGCTGACCTCCTTCCGCCTGCTGCTGGATACCGCCTGCGATCGCATGCTGCCCTGGCACTGGCGCTGCCAGTGCCTGGATCAGGCTTGGCGCCCGCTGCTGGACCTGCGCAACCTCGACCGCCAGGCACACAACCGACGCTGGCAGCCCTACGCTTTGCAGTTGGCCAATTGCCGCCTGCTGCCGTCGATTTCTCCCGATGAACTGATGCAAGGATTGTGAAGATGAGCGATACCCGTATCGAACGTGACAGCATGGGCGAACTGCAGGTACCGGCCCAGGCCCTGTACGGTGCCCAGACCCAGCGTGCGGTAGACAATTTCCCGATCAGCGGCCTGCGTATGCCGGCCCAGTTCATTCGGGCGCTGCTGTTGGCCAAGGCTGCCGCAGCCAAGACCAACGTCGAGCTGCAACAGCTGTCTGCAGCACAGGGCCAGGCGATCGTCACGGCAGTCGAACAACTGTTGGCGGGGGACTTCATCCAGCATTTCCCGGTGGATGTATTCCAGACCGGCTCTGGTACCAGCTCGAACATGAACGCCAACGAGGTGATTGCCACCCTGGCCAGCCGTGTCCTGGGTGATGCTGTCAGCGCCAACGACCACGTCAACTGCGGCCAGAGCAGCAACGACATCATCCCTACCACCATTCATGTCAGCGCGGCCTTGGCCGTGCATGAGCAACTGTTGCCTGCCCTGGCGCATCTGGTCCAAGTCATCCAGGCCAAGTCGCAGCAAGTGCATCAGTACGTCAAGACCGGCCGTACCCACCTGATGGATGCCATGCCGGTGCGCATGAGCCAGGTGCTGGATGGCTGGGCTGCGCAGCTCAACGGTGCCAAGGCGCATATCGAAGCTACCTTGCCGAGCTTGCAGGCGTTGGCCCAGGGCGGGACTGCAGTGGGTACCGGCATCAACGCCCACCCGCAATTCGCTGTCGGCTTCGCCCGGCAACTCAGCAGCCTGACCCGGGTCGAATTCACTCCCGGGCAGAATCTGTTCGCCTTGATTGGCTCGCAGGATACCGCCGTGGCCCTGTCCGGCCAGCTCAAGACTACTGCGGTGGCGCTGATGAAAATCGCCAATGACCTGCGCTGGATGAACTCCGGGCCATTGGCCGGCCTCGGGGAAATAGAGCTGCAAGGCCTGCAGCCGGGCTCTTCGATCATGCCAGGCAAGGTCAACCCGGTCATTCCGGAGGCCACCGCCATGGTCGCCGCTCAGGTGATCGGCAATGACGCCACCATCGCCATTGCTGGCCAGTCCGGCAACTTCGAGCTGAACGTGATGCTGCCAGTGATTGCCCGCAATCTGCTGGAAAGCATCGAGCTGATGGCCAACGCCAGCCGCCTGCTGGCTGACAAGGCCATCGCCAGCTTCAGGGTCAATGAAAGCAAGCTCAACGAAGCCCTGGCGCGCAACCCGATCCTGGTCACGGCGCTGAACCCGATCATTGGTTATCTGAAGGCCGCCGAAATCGCCAAGAGCGCCTACAAGCAGGGTCGCCCGATCATCGACGTGGCCCTGGAGCACACCGACCTGTCGCGTGAGCAACTGGAAGCACTATTGGACCCGGAGAAGCTCACCGCTGGCGGTATCTGACCCTGCGTCATCGCCCGGGGCTGGCTGGCGCCGAAGCGCTGCCCTGGGCGGGTATGCCGCGCATCAAGGCGGCCTTGACCGGCTTAGGGCTATTCGCCTTCGTCAAAGAAGTTGTTGATAAGCTCGACCAGGGCTTCCATGGCTTCGTTGTCCTGCTCCCCTTCGGTATGCAGGTGCACCTGGGTGCCTTTGCCTGCCGCCAGCATCATCACCGCCATGATGCTTTTGCCATCCACCAGCTTGTCTGGAGCGCGGCCCACCCTGACCTGGCAGGGGAAGCGGCCGGCCACGCCGACGAACTTGGCTGCCGCCCGGGCGTGCAGCCCCAGCTTGTTGATGATGGTGATTTCACGGGCGGGCATCGTGGGGCGGATCCTTGGGCTAGAGGTCGCGGTGGCGGACCTGGACGTTTTTCAGGGATTGCTGCAGCAACTGGCCGAGGCGCTCGGTGATGTATACCGAACGGTGGTGGCCGCCGGTGCAGCCAATGGCAATGGTGACGTAGGCACGGTTACTGGCGGCGAAGCGGGGCAGCCACTTGAGCAGGTAGCTGGAAATGTCGTTGAACATTTCTTCGACGTCCGGCTGCGCGGCCAGATAGTCGATCACCGGTTGCTCCAGGCCGGAATGCTCACGCAACTCGGGCTTCCAGTAGGGATTGGGCAGGCAGCGCACGTCGAACACCAGGTCGGCATCGACTGGCATGCCGCGCTTGAAACCGAACGACTCGACCAGGAATGCAGTGCCAGGCTCGGGCTGGTTGAGCAGGCGCAGCTTGATCGAATCGCGCAGCTGGTACAGGTTCAGGCTGGTGGTGTCGATCTTGAGGTCGGCCAGGTCGGAAATCGGCCCCAGCAGGGCGCTCTCTACGCGAATCGCCTCCGCCAGCGAGCGGTTGGCGTTGGTCAGCGGGTGGCGTCGACGGGTTTCCGAAAAACGCTTGAGCAGCGTGTCTTCGTCTGCGTCGAGGTACAGCACGTCACACTGGATATGCCGGGCGCGGGCTTCCTCGAGCAACTCGGGAAAACGGGACAGGTGGCTGGGCAGGTTGCGTGCGTCGATCGACACGGCGACCTTGGGTTGCAGCAACTCGGTGTTGATCAGCGCGTTTTCCGCCAGTTGCGGCAGCAGCCCGGCGGGCAGGTTGTCAATGCAGTAGAAACCGTTGTCTTCCAGGACATCGAGGGCGGTGCTCTTGCCGGAGCCGGACCGGCCGCTGACGATGATCAGGCGCATGTTCAGTGCTCGTTCTGTACGTCCAGGACAACCTGGAACAGGGCCTCGCTGCTGGTGGCCGCACGCAGGCGATCACGTACCTCCTTGCGATCAAGCATGCTGGCAATCTGTCGCAGCAACTCCAGATGAGCATCGGTAGCGGCTTCAGGCACCAGCAGGACGAACAGCAGGTCCACTGGAGCACCGTCGATGGCGTCATAGTCGATAGGAGCTTCCAGGTGCAGCAGGGCGCTGACCGGAGCGGAACATCCTTGAAGCCGGCAGTGCGGTATGGCGATGCCATTACCGAAACCGGTCGAGCCGAGTTTTTCCCGGGCAACCAGTTTTTCGAAGACGTCCTGCATCTCCAGTTCTGGCACTTGTTCGGCGATGACGGTAGCGACCTTTTCCAGGGCGCGCTTCTTACTGCCGCCCGGCACGTTCACCAGGGAACGGCCGGGGGTCAGGATGGTTTCAAGTCGGATCATGGATGAGGGGTATCAGCGGGCGGCTGCACCTTGCAGCAGGCTTTGCTGTTTTTCCTTGTGTTTTTTCAGTTGGCGGTCGAGCTTGTCAGCCAAGGCGTCGATCGCTGCATACATGTCTTCGTGTTCGGCGTTGGCAACCACTTCGCCGCCGGGAATCTGCAGGGTCGCCTCGACCTTCTGTTGCAGCTTCTCGACCTTCATGATGACCTGCACGTTGGTAATCTTGTCGAAGTGACTTTCCACCCGAGCGAGTTTTTCAAGCACGTAATCGCGCAGTGGCTGGGTGACTTCTACATGCTGTCCACTGATATTGACTTGCATACAGCTTCTCCTTTGTTGCCCGTGCATAAAGAGGCAGGTCTTGCACCTGCCCCACAAACGCTGTGGCGCATCTCAGGGGCTACATCAGTCGCTTGCGTTCACTCGACGGTGCGATGCCGAGGGACTCGCGATACTTGGCGACGGTGCGACGGGCTACCTGGATGCCTTGTGCCTCCAGTAAACCAGCGATCTTGCTGTCACTCAATGGCTTTTTCTGATTTTCCGCCGCAACCAGTTTCTTGATGATCGCACGGATCGCCGTGGACGAGCATTCTCCGCCTTCGGAGGTGCTGACGTGGCTGGAGAAAAAGTATTTCAGTTCGTAGATGCCACGTGGCGTGTGCATGTATTTCTGCGTGGTAACCCGCGAAATGGTCGACTCGTGCATGCCTACCGCCTCGGCGATGTCATGCAGCACCAGGGGTTTCATCGCTTCGTCGCCGTGGTCGAGGAAGCCGCGCTGGTGCTCGACGATCTGCGTGGCCACCTTCATCAGCGTCTCGTTGCGGCTTTGCAGGCTCTTGATGAACCAGCGCGCTTCCTGCAGCTGGTTGCGCATGAAGGTGTTGTCGGCACTGGTGTCGGCCCGGCGCACGAACCCGGCGTACTGCGGGTTGACGCGCAGCCGCGGGATGGCTTCCTGGTTCAGCTCCACCAGCCAGCGGTCATTGTCCTTGCGCACGATGACGTCGGGCACCACGTACTCAGGCTCGCTGGACTCGATCTGCGAACCGGGGCGCGGGTTGAGGCTCTGTACCAGCTCGATGACCTGGCGCAGCTCGTCTTCCTTGATTTTCATGCGCCGCATCAGCTGGCTGTAGTCGCGGCTGCCGAGCAGGTCGATGAAATCGGTGACCAGGCGCTTGGCTTCGGTCATCCACGGGGTGTTGGCTGGCAGCTGGCGCAGTTGCAGCAGCAGGCATTCGCCCAGGTTGCGGGCACCGACACCAGCCGGCTCGAACTGCTGGATGCGGTGCAGCACCGCTTCGACCTCGTCCAGTTCGATATCCAGCTCGGGGTCGAAACCGGCACAGATCTCCTCGAGGGTGTCTTCCAGGTAGCCCTGGCCATTGATGCTGTCGATCAGGGTGACCGCAATCAGTCGGTCGGTGTCCGACATCGGTGCCAGGTTCAATTGCCACAGCAGGTGGCTTTGCAGGCTTTCGCCGGCCGATGTCCGCGTGGTGAAGTCCCATTCGTCATCGTCGCTGCTTGGCAGGCTGCTGGCGCTGGTCTGGTAGATGTCTTCCCAGGCGGTGTCCACCGGCAGCTCGTTGGGAATGCGCTCGCTCCACTCACCGTCTTCAAGGTTGTCGGCACTGGTGGTGCTTTCCTGGAAGCTGTTGTCCTGAACTTCGGCGGCCGGTTTGTTCTCGGCGTTGTCCGCCATCGGGTCGCTGTTGTCGAAGTCGTCGCCGTCTTCCTGACGTTCGAGCATCGGGTTCGACTCCAGCGCTTCCTGGATTTCCTGTTGGAGGTCCAGGGTGGAGAGCTGGAGCAGGCGGATGGCCTGTTGCAACTGCGGCGTCATCGTCAGTTGCTGGCCCATTTTTAGGACGAGCGATGGTTTCATGGCTGGGGCTAAATACCTTGTTCGCCGGCGCGCATGCGCCATCCACTACACGAGGGCGCCGGGGCGCCAGATCAAGCAAGTTTTATGCCTTAAATTGTAGCGTTTGCCTAGAGCACTGTAACAACTTTACCCTCGATTGCAGGGCGAATTGCCGGCACTCCAGGCGCGCACTGGGTTCAGAGCCGGAACTCGTGGCCCAGGTAAACCTCTTTGACCAGGTCGTTGGCCAGGATGGTCTCGGCGTCGCCTTCGGCGATGAGGCGGCCATCATTGACGATATAGGCGGTTTCGCAGATATCCAGGGTCTCGCGGACGTTGTGGTCGGTGATCAGTACGCCGATGCCCTTGGCCTTGAGATGGTGGATGATCTGCTTGATGTCGCCGACGGAGATCGGGTCGACACCGGCAAACGGTTCGTCCAGCAGGATGAACTTGGGCGCGGTCGCCAGTGCGCGGGCGATTTCGACGCGACGGCGCTCGCCACCGGACAGGCTCATGCCGAGGTTGTCGCGAATGTGGCTGATGTGGAACTCCTGCAGCAGGCTTTCCAGTTCCTTGCGACGGCCTTCGCGGTCGAGGTCCTTGCGGGTCTCGAGAATGGCCATGATGTTATCGGCCACCGACAGCTTGCGGAAGATCGAGGCTTCCTGCGGCAGGTAGCCGATACCGGCGCGGGCGCGGCCATGCATGGGCTGGTGGCTGACATCGAGGTTGTCGATCAGCACGCGCCCCTGATCGGCCTGAACCAGGCCGACGATCATGTAGAAGCAGGTGGTCTTGCCGGCGCCGTTGGGGCCGAGCAGGCCGACGATCTGGCCGCTGTCGATCGACAGGCTGACGTCACGTACGACCTGCCGCCCCTTGTAGCTCTTGGCCAGGTGCTGGGCTTTGAGGGTTGCCATTTACTCGGCCTTCTTCTTGGGCTGGATCACCATGTCGATACGCTGACGCGGCGAAGTCACGTTGCCACCACGACCGGCGGTCGCCACCTGGGTCTGGGTGTTGTAGACGATCTTTTCGCCTTCGGTGGTGTTGCCTTCGTTCTCGACCTTGGCGCGATCGGTAAGGATCACCATGTCCTTCTGCGACTGGTACTGGATGGTGACTGCCCAGCCTTTCATCTTGTCCGCCTTGGCGGCGCTTTGTTGCTGCTCGAAGTAGGCCAGGTTGCCCACCGAAGTCACCACGTCGATGTCGCCGGAGGCGGAGCGGGTGATGGTCACGGTGTTGCCTTTGATCATCATCGAACCCTGGGTGATGATCACGTCGCCGGTATAGGTGGCCACGCCCTGCTTGTCGTCCAGGTGGGCATTGTCGGCCTGGATGCGGATAGGCTGGTCACGGTCATTCGGCAGGGCGAGGGCGCTCGCGCTTCCCAGTGCTGCGCTCAGGCTGAGCAAAAGGGGGAGGGTTTTAACGAGCCTCATACTGTCCTCTTACGTTAGAGAGCAAGTCCATCTTGCCTTCTTTCAAATACGCTTTCATTCCTTTGCCCGTAGTCGTGCCACCGGCGCCGTCGATTCTAACGGCTTGCTCGGTCTGCGCATATTGCTTCTGCGGGAACACGGTCATGCGCGAGCTGGTAATGATGGTTTCGCGCTGTTTTTCGTCGCTGCGGGCAACCCGTACGTTGTCGATCAGTTCAACCTCGCTGCCGTCCGGGTTGACCTCGGCGCGGGTGCTCTGTACGTGCCACGGGAACGCAGTACCGCGGTACAGGTGCAGGTCCGGCGTGGTCAGCAGGGTGATTTCGCTGGCCTTGAGGTGCTCGACCTTGTCGGCGGTCATTTCATACTGCAGCTTGCCGTCGGGCAGGAACTGCACGCTGTGGGCGTTGACGGCGTAGTAATCGATGGCGCTCTTGTCGGTCCGGGCTACCGGTTTGTCGAGGAAGCTCTCCGGGCTGACATTCCAGTAGCCGATCGCCACCAGCAGGGCGGCGATCACTGCGAGCAGCGCAATGTTGCGGGCTTTCTTGCTGAACATGGGCAGCCTTACAGGTAGTTGGCGTTGGCAGCGTCCAGGGTGCCCTGGGCCTGCATGATCAGTTCGCAGAATTCACGGGCCGCACCTTCGCCGCCACGTGCCTGGGTCACGCCATGGGCGTGCTGGCGAACGAATGGGGCGGCGTTGGCCACCGCCATGCCCAGGGCGACCCGGCGGATCACCGGCAGGTCCGGCAGGTCGTCGCCGAGGTAGGCCACTTCAGCATAGCTCAGGCCCAGTTCGGCGAGCAGGCCGTCAAGTACCACCAGTTTGTCCTCGCGGCCCTGATAAAGGTGCGGGATGCCGAGGTTCCTGGCGCGGCGCTCGACCACCGGGGTCTTGCGCCCGCTGATGATCGCGGTGGTCACGCCCGAGGCCATGAGCATCTTGATGCCCTGGCCGTCGAGGGTGTTGAAGGTCTTGAATTCGCTGCCGTCCTCGAGGAAGTACAGGCGCCCGTCGGTGAGCACGCCATCCACGTCGAACACTGCCAGCTTGATGTGCTTGCCGCGTTGCATGAGGTCCTGGTTCATTCCATCGCTCCTTTACATTACGCCGGCGCGCAGCAGGTCGTGCATGTTCAGGGCGCCGGTGGGGCGGTCCTCGCGGTCTACCACCACCAGGGCGCCGATCTTGTGGTCTTCCATGATTTTCAGCGCCTCGGCCGCGAGCATGTCGGCGCGGGCCGTCTTGCCGTGCACGGTCATGACCTGGTCGATCAGGGTGGTGTGGACGTCGATGTTGCGGTCCAGGCTGCGGCGCAGGTCGCCGTCGGTGAAGATCCCGGCCAGCTTGCCGTCGGCTTCGACGATCACGGTCATGCCCAGGCCTTTGCGGGACATTTCCAGCAGGGCGTCCTTGAGCAAGGTGCCGCGCGGAACCTGGGGCAGGTCGTCACCGGCGTGCATCACGTTCTCGACCTTCAGCAGCAGGCGGCGGCCCAGCGCCCCACCCGGGTGCGAGAAGGCAAAGTCCTCGGCGGTGAAGCCACGGGCTTCGAGCAGGGCGATGGCCAGGGCGTCGCCGAGTACCAGCGAGGCGGTGGTGGAAGAGGTGGGGGCCAGGTTGAGCGGGCATGCCTCTTGCTCGACGCGCGCGTCGAGGTTGACCTCGGCCGCCTGGGCCAGGGGGGAATCCGGATTACCGGTCAGGCTGATCAGCTTGATGCCCAGGCGCTTGATCAGTGGCAGCAGGGTGACGATTTCGGCGGTGCTGCCGGAATTCGACAGGGCCAGGATGACATCATCGCGGGTAATCATGCCCATGTCGCCATGGCTGGCCTCGGCGGGGTGCACGAAAAACGCCGGCGTGCCGGTGCTGGCGAGGGTGGCGGCGATCTTGTTGCCGATGTGCCCGGACTTGCCCATGCCAACCACGACGACCCGGCCCTTGCTGGCCAGGATCAGTTCGCAGGCCTTGACGAAATTGTCGTCGATGCGCGCCAGCAGGGCCTCTACGGCCTCGACTTCCAGGCGCAGGGTGCGTTGGGCGGATTGGATCAGCTCGCTGGATTGGCTCATGTCGAAAAAGCAATGCCTGATGAAAAGGCGGCGATTATAGCTGCAATGGAAGAAACCCTCACGCTTTCGATTGCCGCGGCGAATCTCTCATCAGCCTGTCACCGTGCTGAACGACTCGTTAGCCGGCCTTGGGGCGGCGCTGTCAGCGGTGCTATAGTTCGCCGCTATTCGGCCTGCCAGGGGCGCGTGTGCCTTCCAGATGGAGGCCAGCGTCCATTAGGACGAGGCTGCATCAGCAAGGAGTCTAGATGAGTGTGGATAGCGCCTACGCGGTCGAGTTGAAGGGGGTTACCTTCAAACGCGGTTCGCGCAGCATTTTCAGCAACGTCGACATTCGCATCCCGCGCGGCAAGGTCACCGGTATCATGGGGCCATCGGGGTGCGGCAAGACCACGTTGCTCCGTCTGATGGGCGCGCAATTACGCCCTTCCAGCGGTGAGGTCTGGGTTGCCGGGCAGAACCTGCCGACGCTGTCGCGCAGCGACCTGTTCGATGCCCGCAAGCAAATGGGGGTGCTGTTCCAGAGCGGCGCGCTGTTCACCGATCTCGATGTATTCGAGAACGTCGCGTTCCCGCTGCGCGTGCACACTCAGCTGTCGGACGAAATGATCCGTGACATCGTGCTGATGAAACTGCAGGCCGTGGGCCTGCGCGGTGCCATCGACCTGATGCCGGACGAACTGTCCGGTGGCATGAAGCGTCGGGTAGCGCTGGCCCGGGCGATTGCCCTGGACCCGCAGATCCTCATGTACGACGAACCGTTCGTCGGCCAGGACCCCATTGCCATGGGAGTGCTGGTGCGCCTGATCCGTCTGCTCAACGATGCGCTGGGCATCACCAGCATCGTGGTTTCCCATGACCTGGCGGAAACCGCCAGCATCGCCGACTACATCTATGTGGTGGGTGACGGCCAGGTGCTCGGCCAGGGTACCCCTGACGAGCTGATGGGGTCGGACAACCCGCGCATTCGCCAGTTCATGAAAGGCGACCCGGACGGTCCGGTACCTTTCCATTTTCCCGCGCCGGACTACCGCGCCGACCTGCTGGGGGCGCGTTGATGCGCAGAAAATCCTTACTCGAACGTGTGCGCCTGCTCGGGCGTTCGGCAATCGACGTGCTGGCGGTGTTGGGCCGTTCCTGCCTGTTCCTGTTCCACGCCCTGGTCGGCCGCGGCGGTATCGGTGGCGGTTTCCAGCTGCTGACCAAGCAGCTGTACTCGGTGGGCGTGCTGTCGCTGGCGATCATCGTCGTGTCCGGGGTGTTCATCGGCATGGTACTGGCGCTGCAGGGCTACAGCATCCTGACCAAGTACGGCTCGGAGCAGGCCGTGGGGCAGATGGTCGCCCTGACCTTGCTGCGTGAGCTGGGCCCGGTGGTAACCGCCTTGCTGTTCGCCGGCCGCGCTGGCTCTGCGCTGACCGCTGAAATCGGTAACATGAAGTCCACCGAGCAGCTGTCGAGCCTGGAAATGATCGGTGTCGACCCGCTCAAGTACATCGTCGCACCGCGCCTGTGGGCCGGTTTCATCTCGCTGCCATTGCTGGCGCTGATCTTCAGCGTGGTGGGCATCTGGGGTGGCTCGTGGGTGGCCGTGGACTGGCTGGGCGTCTACGAGGGCTCGTTCTGGGCCAACATGCAGAACAGTGTTTCGTTCACCGACGACGTGCTCAACGGGCTGGTCAAGAGCCTGGTATTCGCCTTCGTCACGACCTGGATCGCCGTATTCCAGGGGTACGACTGTGAGCCCACCTCAGAAGGGATCAGCCGTGCCACCACCAAGACCGTGGTCTATGCCTCGTTGGCAGTGCTGGGTCTGGACTTTATTCTGACCGCCTTGATGTTTGGAGATTTCTGATGCAAAACCGCACCCTGGAAATCGGTGTCGGCCTGTTCCTCCTGGCCGGGATCCTGGCGCTGCTGCTGCTGGCCCTGCGTGTCAGCGGCCTGTCGGCCAGCCCGAGCAGCGATACCTATAAAGTTTACGCCTACTTCGACAATATCGCCGGTTTGACGGTCAGAGCTAAAGTGACCATGGCCGGTGTGACCATCGGCAAGGTCACCGCCATTGACCTGGACCGCGATTCCTACACCGGTCGGGTGACGCTGCAGTTGGACAAGTCGGTGGACAATCTGCCGGTCGACTCCACTGCCTCGATCCTGACTGCCGGGTTGCTGGGCGAGAAGTACATCGGCATCAGCGTGGGCGGTGAAGAGCAGGTACTCAAGGATGGCGCGACCATCCATGACACCCAGTCTGCCCTGGTGCTGGAAGATCTGATTGGCAAGTTCCTGCTCAACTCCGTTGGCAAGGAACCGAAAGAAGCGCAACCGGCTAATTAAGGAGTTTCCATGATTTCCATCCTGCGACGTGGCCTGCTGGTCCTGCTGGCGGCCTTCCCCCTGCTGACCATGGCCGCACAGACGCCCCATGATGTGGTTCAGGGCACCACCACCGAACTGCTCGGCGACCTGAAGGCCAACAAGGAACAATACAAGTCCAACCCCAACGCCTTCTACGATGCGCTGAATCGCATTCTCGGCCCGGTGGTTGACGCAGACGGTATTTCCCGCAGCATCATGACCGTCAAGTACTCGCGCAAGGCCACCCCGGAGCAGATGCAGCGCTTCCAGGAAAACTTCAAGCGTAGCCTGATGCAGTTCTATGGCAACGCCCTGCTCGAATACAACAACCAGGGCATCACCGTCGACCCGGCCAAGGCCGATGACGGCAAGCGCGCCAGTGTCGGCATGAAGGTCACCGGCAACAACGGTGCCGTGTACCCGGTGCAGTACACCCTGGAAAACCTCGGCGGCGAGTGGAAGGTGCGTAACGTGATCGTCAACGGCATCAATATCGGCAAGCTGTTCCGTGACCAGTTCGCCGACGCCATGCAGCGCAACGGTGGCGATCTGGACAAGACCATCGACGGCTGGGCCGGTGAAGTGGCCAAGGCCAAGCAGGCCGCCGACAACTCCCCGGAGAAGACTGTCAAATGAGTGAGGCTGCTGTGAGCATGGCCGAGCCGGGCGTGCTGCGCCTGGCTGGCGTGCTGGACTACCGCAGCGGCCCGGTGCTGCGCAAGCAGGGCAAGGCGCTGATCGGCGCCTGTCGCGAGGCGCAGGTGGTGCTCGATTGCGCGGCAGTGCAGCGCTCCACCAGTGTCGGCCTGTCATTGCTGCTGGCCTTCATGCGCGATGCCCAGGCAGCCGGCAAGGGCTGCCAGGTGCGCAACATGCCCGACGACATGCGCGAAATTGCCGAGGTCTATGACCTCGACGAAGTGCTGGCAAGCTGATGGCAATACGGAAATGATGGCCCCTCGGTCAGTGAAGCCCTCGTTGGGCTTCGCAGGCGAGGGGCTTTTTTGTATGATGGCCGACCCGTGCGCATCGGGCGCCGATTGAGGTTGAGCATGCAGGCCGTAGAAGTTAAAAGCTTCCTTGAAGAGAAATTGCCGGGTTCCCGGGTCGAAGTTGAAGGCGAAGGCTGCAACTTCCAGTTGAACGTGATCAGCGACGAGTTGGCTGGCCTGAGCCCGGTCAAACGCCAGCAGGCGATCTATGCTCACCTGAATCCGTGGATCGCCAATGGCAGCATCCATGCGGTAACCATGAAATTTTTCAGCAGCGCAGCCTGGGCTGAGCGCACCTGAGCCAACGTGGCGGCGAGATTCCAATGGACAAACTGATTATTACTGGCGGCGCTCGCCTTGATGGCGAGATCCGCATTTCGGGCGCGAAGAACGCAGCCCTGCCGATCCTGGCGGCGACCCTGCTGGCCGACGGCCCGGTCACCGTAGGCAACCTGCCGCACCTGCACGACATCACCACCATGATCGAGCTCTTCGGGCGCATGGGCATCGAGCCTGTGATCGACGAAAAGCTGGCGGTAGAGATCGACCCGCGTACCATCAAGACCCTGGTCGCGCCGTACGAACTGGTCAAGACCATGCGTGCCTCGATCCTGGTATTGGGCCCGATGGTCGCCCGCTTCGGCGAGGCCGAAGTGGCCCTGCCTGGCGGTTGCGCCATCGGCTCGCGGCCGGTCGACCTGCACATCCGTGGTCTCGAAGCCATGGGCGCGAAGATCGAAGTCGAGGGCGGTTACATCAAGGCCAAGGCACCTGAAGGTGGCCTGCGCGGTGCGCACTTCTTCTTCGACACCGTCAGCGTGACCGGTACCGAGAACATCATGATGGCCGCAGCCCTGGCCAAGGGGCGCAGCGTGCTGCAGAACGCCGCGCGCGAGCCGGAAGTGGTCGATCTGGCCAACTTCATCAACGCCATGGGCGGCAAGATCCAGGGCGCTGGTACCGACACCATCGTCATCGATGGCGTCGAGCGCCTGGCTTCGGCCAACTACCGCGTGATGCCGGACCGTATCGAGACCGGTACCTACCTGGTTGCCGCTGCCGTGACCGGTGGCCGCGTCAAGGTCAAGGACACCGACCCGACCATCCTTGAAGCAGTCCTGGAAAAGCTCAAGGAAGCTGGCGCCGACATCAACACCGGCGAAGACTGGATCGAGCTGGACATGCACGGCAAGCGGCCGAAAGCCGTCAACCTGCGTACCGCCCCGTACCCGGCATTCCCGACCGACATGCAGGCGCAGTTCATCTCGCTCAACGCCATTGCCGAAGGCACTGGCGCCGTGATCGAGACGATCTTCGAAAACCGCTTCATGCATGTCTATGAAATGCACCGCATGGGCGCGCAGATCCAGGTCGAAGGCAACACCGCAATCGTCACCGGCGTGAATACGCTCAAGGGCGCCCCGGTCATGGCCACCGACCTGCGTGCTTCCGCCAGCCTGGTGCTGTCGGCACTGGTAGCCGAAGGCGACACGCTGATCGATCGCATCTACCACATCGACCGTGGTTACGAGTGCATCGAAGAGAAACTGCAGATGCTGGGCGCGAGAATCCGTCGCGTACCGGGCTAGTCGTCTGCCGGTTCAGGTATGGAGGTGAGCCTGCTCACCCCATGCCTGGGCCTGATGAATTGAATGCGGTCGGGCCAGTGGCCCGGCCGGCAGTAGCCGCTTGAGGACCGACGTTCCAATGTTGACCATCGCGCTTTCCAAAGGCCGTATTCTCGACGATACCCTGCCGCTGCTGGCGGAAGCCGGTATCGTGCCGACCGAGAACCCGGACAAGAGCCGCAAACTGATCATCCCCACCACGCAGGACGATGTGCGCCTGCTGATCGTGCGCGCCACCGATGTGCCGACCTATGTCGAGCATGGTGCCGCCGACCTGGGTGTGGCCGGCAAGGACGTGCTGATGGAATATGGCGGCCAGGGCCTGTACGAGCCCCTGGACCTGCAGATTGCCCGTTGCAAGCTGATGACCGCCGGCGTGGTCGGTGCAGCCGAGCCCAAGGGCCGTCTGCGCGTGGCTACCAAGTTCGTCAACGTAGCCAAGCGCTACTACGCCGAACAGGGCCGTCAGGTAGACATCATCAAGCTGTACGGCTCGATGGAACTGGCGCCGCTGATCAACCTCGCCGACAAGATCATCGACGTGGTCGACACCGGTAATACCCTGCGTGCCAACGGCCTGGAGCCTCAGGAACTGATCGCCACGATCAGCTCGCGCCTGGTGGTCAACAAGGCCTCCATGAAAATGCAGCACGCCCGTATCCAGAGCCTGATCGACACACTACGCCAAGCGGTCGAGTCGCGACACCGCGGTTGACTCCTGCGCGCGGCCTTCGCTGTCGCGCCCGTCTATCCGCGTCATAGCCACTTTTCTCGGGTGCCCGCGCGGATGGACTGGTAGCCTAGGGCGCCTGAGCATTCGCCAATAATCGAGGCCCTCGCCATGACCGTGTCCACTGCAATTGCCCGTCTCAACGCTGCTGATCCGGATTTCGCCCGACATCTGGATCATCTGCTGAGCTGGGAAAGTGTGTCCGATGACGCGGTCAACCAACGCGTGCTCGACATCATCAAGGCCGTGCGCGAGCGTGGCGATGCGGCGCTGGTGGAGCTCACCCAGCGTTTCGATGGTGTCGATGCCAAGTCGATCGACGACCTGATCCTCAAGCGCGAACGCCTGGAACTGGCGCTGACCCGCATTACCCCTGCCCAGCGCGAAGCCCTGGAAAAGGCCGCCAGCCGCGTGCGCCTGTACCACGAGCGGCAGAAGCAGGACTCCTGGCAGTACACCGAAGCCGACGGCACCGTGCTCGGCCAGAAGGTCACCCCGCTTGACCGTGCCGGCCTGTACGTGCCGGGTGGCAAGGCGTCGTACCCGTCGTCGGTGCTGATGAATGCCATCCCGGCCAAGGTTGCCGGCGTGGCCGAAGTGGTCATGGTGGTGCCGACCCCACGTGGCGAGGTCAACGAGCTGGTGCTGGCGGCAGCCTGCATCGCCGGTGTCGACCGGGTGTTCACCGTCGGTGGTGCCCAGGCTGTTGCCGCGTTGGCCTACGGTACCGAGAGTGTGCCGCAGGTAGACAAGATCGTCGGCCCGGGCAACATCTACGTCGCCACCGCCAAGCGCCATGTATTCGGCCAGGTGGGTATCGACATGATCGCCGGCCCGTCGGAAATCCTCGTGGTGTGCGACGGCCAGACCGACCCGGACTGGATTGCCATGGACCTGTTCTCCCAGGCCGAACACGACGAAGACGCCCAGGCGATCCTGGTCAGCCCGGATGCCGCTTTCCTTGACCGCGTTGCCGCCAGCATCGACAAGTTGCTGCCGACCATGGAACGTGCCGCGATCATCGAGAAATCGATCAACGGCCGTGGCGCGTTGATCCAGGTACGTGACATGCAGCAGGCCATTGAAGTGGCCAACCGTATCGCACCGGAGCACCTGGAGCTGTCGGTGGCCGACCCGCAGGCCTGGCTGCCGCATATTCGCCACGCTGGCGCGATCTTCATGGGCCGCCACACCAGTGAAGCACTGGGCGACTACTGCGCCGGCCCCAATCACGTGCTGCCCACTTCCGGCACCGCGCGTTTTTCCTCGCCGCTGGGGGTGTATGACTTCCAGAAGCGTTCGTCGATCATCTTCTGCTCCGAGCAGGGCGCGTCCGAACTGGGCCACACAGCTTCGGTCCTGGCCCGTGGCGAATCGCTGACCGCCCACGCCCGCAGCGCTGAATACCGTATCCTGACCCAAGAAAAGGGGAACTGAGCATGAGTCGATTCTGGAGCCCCTTCGTCAAGGGCCTGGTGCCTTACGTGCCGGGCGAGCAACCCAAGCTGGCCCGCATGGTCAAGCTGAATACCAACGAGAACCCCTATGGCCCATCGCCGAAGGCGCTGGAGGCCATGCGTGCCGAGCTGAACGACAACCTGCGCCTGTACCCGGACCCGAACAGTGACCGGCTGAAGCAGGCGGTGGCCGAGTATTACGGCGTGACCCCGGCGCAGGTGTTCGTCGGCAACGGCTCCGACGAGGTGCTGGCACACATCTTCCACGGCTTGTTCCAGCATGCTCGCGGCCCGTTGCTGTTCCCCGACGTCAGCTACAGCTTCTACCCGGTGTACTGCGGCTTGTATGGCATTGCGTTCGAGCAGGTGGCGCTGGATGAACAGTTCCAGATCCGCATTGCTGACTACGACAAACCCAATGCCGGGATAATCTTCCCCAACCCTAACGCGCCGACCGGCTGCCTGCTGCCGTTGCAGGCGATCGAGCAATTGCTGCGAGCCAACCGCGACTCGGTGGTGGTGGTGGACGAAGCCTACATCGACTTCGGCGGTGAGACGGCCATCAGCCTGGTGGATCGCTACGACAACCTGCTGGTGACCCAGACCCTGTCGAAGTCCCGCTCGCTCGCCGGTTTGCGTGTGGGCCTGGCGGTCGGCCACCCGGACCTCATCGAGGCGCTGGAGCGGATCAAGAACAGCTTCAACTCCTACCCGCTTGACCGCATGGCGATCGTGGGCGCTGCAGCTGCCTTCGAGGACAAGACCTACTTCCAGGCCACCTGCCGCAAGGTGATCGACAGCCGTGAAGCGCTGGTGGAACAGTTGGTCGGCAAGGGCTTCGAGGTATTGCCATCGGCGGCCAACTTCATCTTCGCCCGCCATCCTCGGCAGGACGCGGCGCAACTGGCGGCCCGCCTGCGCGAGCAGGGCGTGATCGTACGGCACTTCAAGCAGGAGCGCATTGACCAGTTCCTGCGTATCACCATTGGCACGCCGGAAATGAACCAGGCGTTGCTCGATGCGTTGAGCTGAGCCAGGGATTCTGCAGGAGTGGAGACATCCGCTCCTGCAGGACAGGCCCGCTCAGTACCTGATTTCCTCGATATTCAATCGCGCGCTGGCTGGCCGGGTGCGCACTGCGACCGGCGTGCCATCTAGTTCGAGCACGTAGTCGTTGGCCTGGCGCATGCCTTCTGGATCGGTCCACTGCTGCAAGTGAGCCTGCGCATTGGCGACGACCTGGCCATTTTTGTGAATGATCACGGTCCCTGGCGAGTCGCTGTTCCACAACAATTTGCCTTCGGCTTCGATGGCCCGTGCCTTGCGCACGCCGGTTGCGCCCAGTAGCGGCGTCCCATCAAGCAGCCATTCCGGCAGCAGGTTGAGGCCCATATGCCTGAGCACGGTCGGGGCCACCGATGTTTGCGCTGCGTAGCCATACAAGTTGTTGGGTCCAGGGTTGTCTTCGGGAATGCTGGGTTGGTTCAGCTCTCCATTCAACGGTTTGTTGCTGGCGATGAACACCGTCTTCTCCTGCTCGGTCACACCGCCGTGGCCAGTGCCCCAGAAATCACGACCGTGGTCAGTGCAGACAATCACCAGCCAGTCCTCCTGCGGTTGCTGGGACATCCGCTCTTCCACCTTGTCCAGCAGGCGCCCAAGGCGCTCGTCAGCTTCGCGCAGGGCTGCCTGATAGGCCGGCCCGAAGCCACTGGCGTGGCCGACCTGGTCGGGTTCGTCGAGCTGAATGAAGGTGAAATCGGCCGGGGTATTGCCAAGTATCTGCAGGGTTCGCGCGGTGACCTGCTCATCATTCAGTCCGCTTTCGCGCACATTGTTGCCCTGCGCGTCGACCAGCAGATAGGCGGTGTTGATCGGCGACCAATTGATGATGCTGGCAATATGGGCGTTCGGCAGCGCGTCACGCAGTCGCTTGAACAGGCTGGGGAACCCAGGGTCAATCCGCAAGGCTTCCGAGTTGGAATCCACCTTGTGCTTGTTGGCCCACACACCTGACAACAGGGTGACCCACCCCGGGCCGCTGACCGTAGCCTGCTCGCTGGCCCGCCCGGTTATGCCGCCGGCATAGGCCTTGCCATAGAGCAGACGCTTGTGCAGGTTGGTATCGCCGCCCAGCTGTTCGTAGCGCTGAAGCTGGACGCCGTCCATGCCGATGATCAGCGTCTTGGGTTGCGTTTGCAGCGGTTTGAAGTCGCAGCCATTGATCAGCAGCGCAGCCAGCAGCAGGGCGGTACAGCGTAGGGTTCCACTAATCGACATAGGGCATGCCTCGATGAGGTCGGGGTGAAGCGTTGCAACAACCCCGCGCGCTCGCAATTGGCAGAAATGCCAGTTGAATTGCTGTGCGGGAGGCTTTCCATTAAGCTCCGCGAATTCATCGGATGATTGGTTGAGTCAAATGAACAGCGAATTGACCAGGCGCTCTCTGGTCGAACTTGCCGTCGAGCGCATGCGCGAACGCATTCTTCAGGGCGACTGGCAAATCGGCCAGCGTCTGCCTACCGAGCCGGTTTTGGCCGTGGAGCTGGGGATCAGCCGCAATACCGTGCGTGAGGCCATGCGCGTGCTGGCATTCAGTGGCCTGGTGGAAATTCGCCAGGGCGATGGCAGTTACCTGCGCACGGCCCAGGATCCGCTACAGGCCGTGCAGGCGATGTCACGCTGCTCACCTGAACATGCCCGTGAAACCCGCCACATCCTGGAAGCAGAGGCTATCGGCCTGGCCGCGCTGCGGCGTACCGATGCCGACCTGCAGGCGTTGCGTGATGCCCTGGTAGTCAGTGCCGGGCATTTTCATGGGGATGTTGCAGCCTACGTTGCCTGCGACCTGGTGTTTCACCAACGGTTGGTCGATGCCGCCCACAACCCGGCACTCAGCGAGTTGTACCGCTACTTTTCCGGGGTGGTGGCTGCTGCGCTGCAGCACAACATGACCACTGTTCCGCGCTGCCAGGCTACGTTCGACCTGCATGGGCAGATCCTCGATGCCATCGAGCAACGCGATGCGGAGCGGGCCAAACGCCTGAGCCGTACCCTTATCGAATCCTGAGCCGAGAATGTCATGGCTGAATCCATCACCCGCAATACCCCGCTACCTGAACGGGATCTCGATGAGCTGCTGATCGATGCCGAGGCGGACGACGAGCAGGTCCAGCAGCAGCCAGTGCTGCTGCGGCGGCCGTGGTTGCTGCTGCTCGGCCTGGTGCTGGTGGCGCTGAACCTGCGCCCGGCGTTGTCGGGCATGGCGCCGGTGCTTGGCCAGGTGTCCGCAGGCCTGGGGCTGAACGCCTCGCTGGCTGGCCTGCTGACCACCTTGCCGGTGCTGTGCCTGGGCCTGTTCGCCCCGCTGGCACCAGTGCTGGCGCGTCGCTTCGGCAGTGAACGGGTGATCCTCGGCATCCTTGCCAGCCTGGCGCTGGGCATCGTGGTGCGCAGTAGCTTCGGTGCTATCGGGGTGTTTTTCGGCAGCCTGATGGCCGGGGCCAGCATCGGTATCATCGGTGTGCTCTTGCCAGGTATCGTCAAGCGCGACTTTCCGCAGCACGCCGGCACCCTGACCGGCGTGTACACCATGGCGCTATGCCTGGGCGCAGCCATGGCAGCGGGGGCCACCGTTCCTCTGACACAGCGCTTCGACGGCAGCTGGGCGCTGGGGCTGGGCTTCTGGGCGGTTCCGGCGTTACTGGCCATGCTGGTCTGGCTGCCTCAGGCACGCCAGGGGCATGGCTTGCACAAGGTGGCCTATCGCGTGCGTGGGCTGTGGCGTGATCCCTTGGCCTGGCAGGTGACCTTGTACATGGGGCTGCAGTCGTCGCTGGCCTACATTGTGTTCGGCTGGTTGCCATCGATCCTGATTGGTCGGGGCCTGAGCCCGACCGAGGCGGGGTTGGTGCTGTCTGGGTCAGTGATCGTGCAGTTGGTCAGTTCGCTCAGTGCGCCATGGTTGGCCACCCGCGGCAAGGACCAGCGGCTGGCGATCGTGGTGGTCATGCTGATTACCCTGGCCGGCTTGTTCGGTTGCCTGTATGCGCCGATTTCCGGGCTGTGGGGCTGGGCGGTACTGCTGGGCCTGGGGCAGGGCGGTACCTTCGCCCTGGCGCTGACCTTGATCGTGCTGCGTTCGAAAGATGCGCATGTGGCGGCCAACCTGTCGAGCATGGCCCAGGGGGTGGGCTATACGTTGGCTTCGATGGGGCCGTTTGCGGTGGGTTTGGTGCATGACTTGAGCGGGGGCTGGGCGGCCGTGGGCTGGATTTTTGCCGTGCTGGGGCTAGGGGCTATCGTGTTCGGGTTAGGGGCCGGGCGAGCCATGCATGTGCAGGTGAACAGCGAGAAGGTCTGACGGGGCCGGCACTGGCATATGCGAACGGAGCGGATTATCGTGCTGCTCTCGACCCAGCACGGACCAGCCCCCATGAGCGACGCCAACCGCGCCCTGATTACCCGCTTTTACCAAGCGTTCCAGCGCCTCGACGCAGAGGCCATGATTGCCTGCTACAGCGACGATATCGTTTTCAGCGACCCGGTGTTCGGCACCTTGCGTGGCAAGGACGCAGGCGATATGTGGCGAATGCTGACTTCGCGTGCCAAGGACTTCACCCTGACCTTCGACAATGTCAGCGCAGACGAGCGCGTTGGTCACGCACACTGGGTGGCCACCTACTTGTTCAGCCAGACCGGTCGTACGGTGGTCAACGATATTCAGGCGCGCTTCGTGATCCGCGATGGGCTGATTTGCCAGCATGACGACTCCTTCGACCTGTGGCGTTGGGCGCGGCAGGCGCTGGGTGCTCCAGGCCTGCTGCTCGGCTGGTCGCCGCTCGTCCAGAACAAGGTACGCCAGCAAGCGTTCAAGGGCTTGCGGGCATACCAGCAGGCTCAGGGCAGCGCCACGGCCTGATCACTGTCGTGGTAGCTGAATATGGCACGCTCAGTCACGTTGTCCGGTAGGCGGATACGAATCACCGGAATGAAACTGCCATAAGTCTGGTGCCAGTCCTGCTGGTCGGCTTGAGCCTGCTGCAGGGCACCATGCTCGCCCTCGATGTGGAAAAACGACTGGATCGGCAGGCGATCTGCGCTCGCTTCGTCCCAGGCGCCAATCAACACTTCGTTCCAGGGAAACGGCAGCTCACGGGCGAACAATTGTTTTGCGCGCAGGCTTTGATAGAAGGCCTCTGCCCGTTCCGGCACCCTCGCGCGGCGGATGTCGAAGGCGCATTGGCGTTTATAATCCTTGCTCTGCCTGAAGCGCGTCATCCATTGTTCGGCAGTGAACACCCCCTGTTCATGGCAGGCTGCCTCGATTTCGGCAGTTTGCCGGTTATCGCCGCAGCCTCGATTGTCGCGTTCCCAGGTATCGCCGTCCGTGGGCCAGGCGCACAGCATTTCGTAGCGTAGGGAGCCTTGCGGACGTTGCAGCATTGGGTACAGGGTGAAGCCGCTGCGGCCATCGGCAGCCAGCCGGGTCGTGGGGATATCGCTGCGCAGGTAGGAGAACGATACGCCGCCCTTGTCTTTGCTGTTCTGGCTATGATGCCAGGTGTGATAGCGCGGTGACGGCTTGGTCGAGCGCAGCAGCACACCCGAACAGGCATGGGCAGGTACGGCTTTGCCCTCGCACTGGGCGGGCGTGGCGTCGTAGTTGTTCTGCATTTGCCTGGCGGTTTCTAGGCCAGTCGATGCCTGCGTGGCAAATGCAGCCACAAGCAGTGCTGTACCCAAGCCAATATGGCGAAATGAATCAAGCATGATGAAGCCCTCGATGAGTGGGCTCACCAAACTAATGATGAAAAGAGCAGGTGTCGTGAGTGAACAAGTGCCGGATCAGGTAGTGAAACCCTGGTATGTCTACCTGGTACGGGCTGCCAATGGTTCGTTGTATTGCGGCATCAGTGATGATCCGCAGCGGCGCTTTCTGGCGCACCAGAAAGGGCAAGGTGCACGTTATTTCAAGACCAGCCCGGCCCAGGCGCTGGTGTACATGGAGCAATGGCCGGACAAGGGCGAGGCGTTGCGTCAGGAACGGCTGGTGAAGCGCCTGCGCAAATCGGCGAAGGAGGCGTTGGTCGCCGCCTATGACATCGCCTCCGCGACCTAGGGCCGCCTCACGCCCTTCAGGGTATCGCGTTGCCGGTAGGCCCTTGTACTGCGATGGGACTGCGCAGCAGTCCCCTGGGCCATCAGTCCTTGCGCCGCTTCAGCTGATCCACCAGCGTGGTTGGCAAGCCCTTGATGATCAACGTCCCAGCCGCTTCGTCATACTCCACCCTGTCCCCCAGCAGGTGTGCTTCAAAGCTGATCGACAGACCCTCGGCACGCCCGGTGAAGCGGCGGAACTGGTTGAGGGTGCGCTTGTCCGCGGGGATTTCCGGTGACAGGCCGTAATCCTTGTTACGGATGTGGTCGTAGAACGCTTTGGGCCGGTCCTCGTCGATCAGGCTGGACAGCTCTTCCAGGGTTACCGGTTCGCCCAGCTTGGTCTGGGTGGTGGCGTAGTCCACCAGGGTCTGGGTCTTTTCGCGAGCGGATTCTTCCGGCAGGTCTTCGCTCTCGACGAAATCACTGAAAGCCTTGAGCAGGGTGCGGGTTTCACCCGGGCCGTCAACGCCTTCCTGGCAGCCGATGAAGTCGCGGAAGTAATCGGAGACCTTCTTGCCGTTCTTGCCCTTGATGAACGAAATGTACTGTTTGGAGTTCTGGTTGTTCTTCCATTCCGACAGGTTGATGCGCGCCGCCAGGTGCAGTTGCCCAAGGTCAAGGTGGCGTGATGGTGTTACATCCAGTTCGGCGTTCACCGCCACGCCTTCGCTGTGGTGCAGCAGGGCGATCGCCAGGTATTCGGTCATGCCTTGCTGGTAATGGGCAAACAGGATGTGGCCGCCGGTGGACAGGTTGGACTCTTCCATGAGCTTTTGCAGGTGTTCCACGGCCACGCGGCTGAAGGCGGTGAAATCCTTTTCCTGGTCCAGATACTGCTTCAGCCAGCCGCTCAGCGGATAGGCGCCGGATTCACCGTGAAAGAAACCCCAGGCCTTGCCTTGCTTGGCGTTGTAGCTGTCATTGAGGTCGGCCAGCAGATTTTCGATGGCATCGGAGGTGGCCAGTTCGGTATCGCGGGCATGCAGCACGGCGGGGCTGCCATCGGGCTTTTTGTCGATCAGGTGAACGATGCAATGACGGATTGGCATGGAATTCTCGGCGGGCTGCAAAAGTTGCCAAGTTTACCCCAGACGCCAGGTGATGCAGTGGCCGGATGTTGGCAGAAATGCCGGTTGTTCGTTTTTTGTTCAAATTTGTGCGTTCAAGGCTAAAACCCCCGAAAAACCTGCATTTAATCGAAGTGCGCAGCGGATATTTATCCGTTCCTGTGGTAGCTTTGCGCGCTCTTGCGCCCAGTATGTGGCGCATTGCTGGCAACGTGCTGCCGTCGTGTCGAACCAAACGCCGATTTGCGTATCTACATACGCGATTGGCGCGGCCCTCCACTTTCAGGGGCTGGCCCGATAACGTCGTAGTTCGCTGCATAACCATCGAATTTGATAGGGAAGGAACACCACCATGGCATTGACCAAAGACCAACTGATTGCCGACATCGCCGAATCGATCGCCGCGCCAAAAGCCACCGCCAAGAACGCTCTGGAGCAACTGGGCCAGATCGTTGCCGACCAGCTGGAAAACGGCGCTGAAATCACTCTGCCAGGCATCGGCAAGCTGAAAGTCACCGAGCGTCCTGCCCGTACCGGCCGCAACCCTTCGACTGGCGCTGCCATCGAAATCGCTGCCAAGAAAGTCGTCAAGTTCGTTCCAGCCAAAGTGCTGACCGACGCCATCAACAAGTAATTGTTGAAGCTTTGACGAAACCGCGCCCGGCTTGCCCGGGCGCGGTTTTTTCACGCCTGTGGTTTACGCCGGGCGTGCCAGGCCTGGCGCGCCGCCTCGTCGAGGAAGCTCCAGGCGGCCATGCGGCTCTGTTTCTGCCCCTGGCCCATTTCGGTTACGCGCACGGCCTTGGCGCCAGCCTTCTTCAGTGCGGCCTCGATCCCTGGCAAGTTGCTGGCCTTGGAAACCAGGCTGGTGAACCACAGCACCCGTTCTGCGTACTGCACGCTTTCGCCAACCAGTTGGGTGACAAAGCGGATCTCGCCACCTTCGCACCACAGTTCATTGTTCTGGCCACCGAAGTTCAGCACCGGTAACTTGCGTTTGGGGTCCTGCTTGCCGAGGTTCTTCCACTTGCGCTGGCTGCCGCGGGTAGCTTCGTCGCGCGAAGCGTGGAAGGGCGGGTTGCACAGGGTCAGGTCGAAGCGCTCGTCCTCCTGCAGCAGGCCGCTGAGGATGTGGCCGCGGTGGGCCTGGTGGCGCAGGGTGATGGCCTTGTCCAGGCGGTTGGCCTGGACGATGGCCTTGGCCGAGGCCAGGGCCACCGGGTCAATGTCCGAACCCAGGAAGCGCCAGCGGTAGTCGCTGTGGCCAAGCAGTGGGTAGATGCAGTTGGCACCGACGCCGATGTCCAGGGCGCGGACCTGCGCGCCCTTGGGGATCTGGCCGGCATTGTCGTCAGCCAGCAGGTCGGCGGCCACATGGACGTAGTCGGCGCGGCCTGGGATCGGCGGGCACAGGTAGTCGGCCGGGATGTCCCAGTGCTGGATGCCGTATTGCGCCTTGAGCAGGGCACGGTTGAATACCCGCACGGCTTCGGGGTTGGCAAAGTCGATGCTGGGTTTGCCGTGAGGGTTGGTGATGGTGAAGCGCGCCAGGTCGGGGAGGGCCTTGATCAGGCTGGGGAAGTCGTAGCGGCCCTGGTGGCGGTTGCGCGGGTGCAGGGTGGGTTTCTGGGTCATCGTCGGGTCCTGAAAAGCATCGCCGGCAAGCCGCCCCCCACAGGTATAGCGCTTTCCTGTGGGAGCCGGCTTGCCGGCGAAGGGCTGCGAAGCAGCCCGCTAAGGCTTCACTCTTGATTACAGCGCCGCAATCCGCGCGTGCTGCTCGGTGAAGTTGGCCAGGGCCTGTTCGGACTCGGCCAGCTTGGCGCGTTCCTTCTCGATCACCGCAGGCGGAGCCTTGTCGACGAAGGCCGCGTTGGACAGTTTGCCACCCACGCGTGCCACTTCACCTTGCAGGCGCTGGATTTCCTTGTTCAGGCGCGCCAGTTCGGCATCCTTGTCGATCAGGCCGGCCATTGGTACCAGCACCTGCAGGTCACCGACCAGGGCGGTGGCCGACAGCGGTGCTTCATCGGCATCGCTCAGCACGGTGAACGACTCGACCTTGGCCAGCTTCTTCAGCAGGGCTTCGTTTTCCTGCAGACGACGCTGGTCGTCGGCGTTGGCATTCTTCAGGAACAATGGCAGTGGTTTGCCCGGGCCGATGTTCATCTCGGCGCGGATGTTGCGCAGGCCGACCATCAGCTCCTTGAGCCATTCGATGTCACCTTCGGCGGTCGGGTCGATGCGGCTTTCATTGGCCACCGGCCATGGCTGCAGCATGATGGTCTTGCCGCTGATGCCCGCCAGCGGCGCAATGCGTTGCCAGATCTCTTCGGTGATGAACGGCATGAACGGATGCGCCAGGCGCAGTGCCACTTCCAGCACGCGTACCAGGGTACGACGGGTGCCACGGGCGCGTTCGACCGGTGCGTTCTCGTCCCACAATACCGGCTTGGACAACTCCAGGTACCAGTCGCAGTACTGGTTCCAGATGAACTCGTACAGCGCCTGGCTGGCCAGGTCGAAGCGGAACTGTTCCAGCTGGCGGGTCACTTCGGCTTCGGTACGCTGCAACTGCGAGATGATCCAGCGGTCGGCCAGCGACAGTTCGACGGCTTCGCCGTTCTGGCCGCAGTCCTCGCCCTTGTCCAGCACGTAGCGGGCGGCGTTCCAGATCTTGTTGCAGAAGTTGCGGTAGCCTTCGACGCGGCCCATGTCGAACTTGATGTCGCGGCCGGTGGAGGCCAGCGAGCAGAAGGTGAAGCGCAGGGCATCGGTGCCGTAGCTGGCAATGCCTTCAGGGAACTCGGCCTTGGTCTGCTTGGCGATCTTCTCGGCCAGCTTCGGCTGCATCATGCCGCTGGTGCGTTTTTCCAGCAGGGCGTCGAGGGTGATGCCGTCGACGATATCCAGCGGGTCCAGCACGTTGCCTTTGGACTTGGACATCTTCTGGCCCTGGCCGTCACGCACCAGGCCGTGCACGTACACGGTCTTGAACGGTACCTGCGGGGTGCCGTCCTCGTTCTTGATCAGGTGCATGGTCAGCATGATCATGCGCGCAACCCAGAAGAAGATGATGTCGAAGCCGGTCACCAGCACATCGGTGGAGTGGAACTTCTTGAGGAACTCGGTCTGCTCCGGCCAGCCCAGGGTGGAGAAAGTCCACAGGCCGGAACTGAACCAGGTATCGAGCACGTCGTCATCCTGGCGCAGGGCCACGTCAGCGCCCAGGTTGTGTTTGGCGCGCACTTCCTGCTCGTTGCGGCCGACATAGACCTGGCCGGCCTCGTCGTACCACGCCGGGATGCGGTGGCCCCACCACAGCTGGCGGCTGATGCACCAGTCCTGGATGTCGCGCATCCACGAGAAGTACATGTTCTCGTATTGCTTGGGCACGAACTGGATGCGGCCATCTTCCACGGCGGCGATGGCAGGTTCTGCCAGCGGTTTGGTGGAGACGTACCACTGGTCGGTCAGCCATGGCTCGATGACGGTGCCCGAACGGTCGCCTTTCGGCACCTTCAGGGCGTGGTCGTCGATGCTCACCAGCAGACCCTGGGCGTCCAGGTCGGCGACAATCTGCTTGCGCGCGACGAAGCGGTCGAGGTTGGCGTACTGGGCCGGCAGGCGGGTGTCGACCTGTTCGTTGACGCTGCCGTCGAGGTTGAAGGCCTGGGCGCTGGCCAGCACGAAGGCGTTCTTGTCGAAGATGTTCAGCAGTGGCAGGTTGTGGCGCTTGCCAACTTCGTAGTCATTGAAGTCGTGGGCCGGGGTGATCTTCACGCAACCGGTACCGAACTCGGGGTCGCAATAGTCGTCGGCGATGATCGGGATGCGACGGCCGACCAGCGGCAGTTCGACGAACTTGCCGATCAGCGCCTGGTAGCGCTCGTCGTTCGGGTTGACCGCTACCGCGGCGTCACCCAGCAGGGTTTCCGGACGGGTGGTGGCGACGACCAGGTAATCCTTGCCTTCGGCGGTCTTGGCGCCGTCGGCCAGCGGGTAGCGCAGGTTCCACAGGTGGCCCTTCTCGTCGTGGTTTTCCACTTCGAGGTCGGAGATGGCCGTGTGCAGTTTGGTATCCCAGTTGACCAGGCGCTTGCCGCGGTAGATCAGGCCGTCCTCGTGCAGGCGCACGAAGGCTTCCTTGACTGCTTCGGACAGGCCGTCGTCCATGGTGAAGCGCTCGCGGCTCCAGTCCACCGACGAACCCAGGCGGCGAATCTGCCGGCTGATGTTGCCGCCCGACTGGTCCTTCCATTCCCAGACCTTTTCCAGGAACTTTTCGCGGCCCAGGTCATGCCGGTTCTGGCCTTTGGCCTCGAGCTGGCGCTCGACCAGCATCTGGGTGGCGATACCGGCGTGGTCGGTGCCGGGCTGCCACAGGGTGTCGCGGCCTTGCATGCGGCGGAAACGGATCAGGGCGTCCATGATCGCGTTGTTGAAGCCGTGGCCCATGTGCAGGCTGCCGGTCACGTTCGGCGGCGGGATCATGATGGTGTAGGACTCGCCTGCACCTTGTGGGGCGAAATAGTTCTCGGACTCCCAGGTGTTGTACCAGGAAGTTTCGATGGCGTGCGGCTGGTAGGTCTTATCCATGCGCGGCGGGACCCTGTGCATTTATTCGGGAAAGCCGGGAAGTATAACCAAGCTGGGGGGTTGAGGCGACAGCCGCTGGGGCTGCTTTGCCGCCCTGTCGTGACACGAGGCCGCTCCTGCAGCGATCGCATATGCCTGTCGGAGCGGCCTTGTGTCGCGATAAGGGGGGCGATGCGCCCCCGGGGATGTCACTCGGAACGCTTGATCAACCGCTCGATCCGCGCATCGAGCCGGCGTTTGATCTCGTTTTCGATGTGCGGGGTAAAGTCGTTGATCACGTCCTGCATGATCATCTGCGCCGCGGCACGCAGCTCGCTTTCCAGGTGCAGCAGGGTGTCCTGGCGCCGAGTCTGCGGGTCGTCCACGGCGTCGGGTTCGACCGGCTCGGCCAGCGGTGTGGGGGTGTCGGGCGCTGCTTCCAGCAGCAAGGGAATCTGTTCGACCGTCTCGGTCAGCAGTGGCGGTTGCAGGTCGGCATCGCCAAGCAACTGGCGGATCGACTCGAGGTCATCGAGCAGGTGGGCGGAATCGGGTAGCGGGGAGGGTTTGTCCATCGTCGTCAAAGTCGCTGTAAGCGGTGGTCTTGCAGAGCATAGCCCTGTTCACGGTAGAAACGGAATCGCTCACGTGCCGATTGGCGGATGCCAGGTTCTTCGACGACGATTTCGGCGATACGCTCGAACTGGCTGACGAAGCCCGGCACGTCGACGCCCAGGTTGATCAGCAGGTCGCGATGGTCGCCTGCGTCATCGGCCAGGCCCAGGGCCACGCGCGCATCGGCATGCGCCTCTGCCAGGTCGTGGGGCACGAAAGCCTCGCCCTTGAAGCGCCACAAGAGCTGGTCCAGCAGGTCGCGCTGGTCGGCATCCTGGCAATGCAGGTAGACCCGATGGCCAAGGCGCCAGGCTTTTTCACACAACTTGCAGGCGAATTCCAGCCGCGCCGACAGCGAGTCGGTGGGCAGGATGTAGAAGTCGACTTTGCTCATGGTGATATCGCCGGCCGATGGCGCGCGAGGCGCCATCGGCTGCATGGCGTCAGGCGCCAGCGCGGTCCAGCAGGTACTGGGTCAGCAGGGGGACCGGGCGGCCGGTGGCCCCCTTGTCCTTGCCACCGCTGACCCAGGCCGTGCCGGCGATATCCAGGTGTGCCCAGTCGTAGGCCTTGGCGAAGCGCGACAGGAAGCAGCCGGCGGTGATGGTGCCGGCCTTCGGCCCGCCGATGTTGCCCATGTCGGCGAACGGGCTGTCCAGCTGCTCCTGGTATTCATCGAACAGCGGCAGCTGCCAGGCGCGGTCGTCGGCGCGCTTGCCAGCGTCGAGCAACTGGCCGACCAGGTCGTCGTTGTTGCCCATCAGGCCGGAGGTATGGCTGCCCAGGGCGACGATGCAGGCGCCGGTGAGGGTGGCGATGTCGATCACCGCCTGCGGCTTGAAGCGTTCGGCGTAGGTCAGGGTGTCGCACAGCACCAGGCGGCCTTCGGCGTCAGTGTTGAGGATTTCCACGGTCTGGCCGCTCATGGTAGTGACAATGTCACCTGGGCGGGTGGCGCCGCCGCTCGGCATGTTTTCGGCGCAGGCCAGCAGGCACACCAGGTTGATCGGCAGTTGGAGCTCCAGTACCGCACGCAGGGTGCCAAGCACGCTGGCCGCCCCACACATGTCGTATTTCATTTCGTCCATGCCGGCACCCGGCTTGAGGCTGATGCCGCCGGTGTCGAAGGTGATGCCCTTGCCCACCAGCACGAACGGCTTGTCGGCCTTCTTGCCGCCCTGGTAGTTGAGCACGATCAGGCGTGGCGGCTGGTCGCTGCCCTGGCCGACGGCATAGAACGCGCCCATGCCCAGGTCCTTGATCTTCTTCTCGTCCAGTACCTCGACCTTCAGCGCCTTGTGCGCCTTGCCCAGGTCCTTGGCCTGTTCGGCGAGGAAGCTCGGGTGGCACAGGTTGGGCGGCAGGTTGCCGAGGTCGCGGGTGAAGGCCATGCCGGTGGCGATGGCGCTGGCGTGCTTGACTGCGCGCTCGACGTCGGCCTGGCCGGCCTTGTCGGCCAGCAGGGTGACCTTTTTCAGGGCGCGAGACTCGGCCTTCTGGCTCTTGAAACGGTCGAACGCGTACTCGCCATCGAGCAGGGTTTCGGCCAGCAGGCGGTACTTGCCGTAATGGGCATCGCGGTTGTTGACCGCAATGTCGTCCAGGGCCAGCACTGCATCGCTACCGTTCAGGCCCTTGAGCACGCCGGCGACGCTGCTGACCAGTTTGCGCCAGGCGCGGTCGCCCAGGGCCTCGTCCTTGCCGCTGCCCACCAGCAGCACGCGTTCGGCCTTCAGGCCGGGGACGCTCTGCAGCAGCAGGGTCTGGCCCGGCTTGCCAGCCAGGTCACCACGCTTGAGCACGGTACTGATGGCGCCGTCACAGGCCTGGTCGACGGCCTTGGCCACGGCGCCGAGCTTGCGGTTTTCACCTACCGGAATGACCAGGGTGGCGGTTTTTACGGATGCAGCAGCTACGCTTTTTACAACCAGTTCCATGTCAGGATCCCCGAATGATCGATACAGTCGGCGCTGTGTGCTGCAGCGCTCTGGGCGGGCCTGGCTGCGTCATCGCGCGCCAGCGGAAAAGCTGCCAGTTTGAGCCTGCGGCAAGCGTGCTGACAACCCCGTTGTACGGCTTCATGCGCGGCGAAGTGACAGGGGCGTCCAATCACAGGATAATGCGCGCACTTTACATGGAGGTTCGCCTTTGGCGAACCGGCATTGGTCTTGGATGTACTAAGTCATTGTCTGGCGCCATTGCTTGGCAGTCCGCCCTGACAACCCAGGAGTGTCTGGTTTGATCGTCTTTCGTTATCTGTCCCGCGAGGTCCTGGTGACCTTGAGCGCCGTCAGCGCCGTGCTGTTGGTGATCATCATGAGCGGGCGCTTCATCAAGTACCTGGCCCAGGCTGCCCAGGGCGTGCTCGACCCGAGCGTGTTGTTCCTGATCATGGGCTTCCGCCTGCCGGGGTTCCTGCAGCTGATCCTGCCTCTGGGGTTGTTCCTGGGTATTCTCCTGGCGTACGGGCGCCTGTACCTGGAAAGCGAGATGACCGTGCTCTCGGCCACTGGCATGAGCCAGCAGCGCCTGTTGGGCCTGACCATGGCACCGGCCGCCCTGGTCGCCCTGCTGGTGGCCTGGCTGAGCCTGAGCCTGGCGCCACTGGGCGTTGCCCAGGTGCAGCAGATCATCAGCCAGCAGGATGCCCTGACCGAGTTCGACACTCTGGTGCCGGGCCGCTTCCAGACCCTGCGCGATGGCTCGCGGGTTACCTACACCGAACAGTTGTCTGACGATCGCATCAACCTGGCCGGGGTGTTCATCTCCGAGAAACGCTTCAACCAGGACAAGACCAAGGACCGCGCTCCGTCGGTGCTGGTCGCCGAAAAAGGCCACCAGGAAATCCAGGCCGACGGCAACCGCTACCTGGTGCTGGAAAACGGCTACCGCTACGACGGCAACCCCGGCCAGGCCGACTACCGCGCCATCAAGTACGACACCTACGGCGTGCTGCTGCCCAAGCCGGAGGTCAGCGAGGAAGTGACCGAGCGCGAAGCCATCCCCACCTCCGAGCTGATCGGCAAGCCGGACCTGCGTGAGCGTGCCGAGCTGCAATGGCGCCTGTCGCTGCCCATCCTGGTGTTCGTCGTCACCCTGCTGGCGGTACCGCTGTCCCGGGTAAATCCACGCCAGGGCCGCTTCCTCAAGCTGCTGCCGGCAATTCTTCTGTACATGGCCTACCTGACAATGCTGATTTCCGTACGCGGCGCCCTCGAAAAGGGCAAATTGCCGATCGCCCTGGGCATGTGGTGGGTCCACGGCCTGTTCCTGCTGATCGGCCTGGGCCTGATGTACTGGGAGCCGCTGCGCCTCAAGCGCGCCGCTCGTCGTGCGGAGGTGGCCCGTGGGTAAGCTCGACCGTTACATCGGCCAGAGCGTGCTGCTGGCCATCCTCGCCGTGCTGGGAATTATCCTTGGCTTGGCCTCGCTGTTCGCCTTCATCGATGAAATGAGCGACCTGAGCGATACTTATTCGGTGATGGAGGCGGGCAACTTCGTTTTGCTGACCGCTCCACGGCGCCTGTACGAAATGCTGCCGATGGCCGCCCTGATCGGTTGCCTTATCGGCCTGGGTAGCCTGGCCAGCAGCAGCGAACTGACCATCATGCGTGCTGCCGGGGTGTCGATCGGCCGCATCGTCTGGGCGGTGATGAAGCCGATGCTGGTGCTGATGCTGGTCGGCCTGCTGATCGGCGAATACGTGGCGCCGGTGACCGAGAACAAGGCCCAGGCCGACCGCTCGCTGGCCCAGGGGGGGGGTGAGGCACAGAGCTCCAAGCGAGGCATGTGGCACCGCCAGGGTGACGAGTTCGTGCATATCAACGCCGTGCAGCCCAACGGCCTGCTGCTGGGGGTGACCCGCTACCGCTTCGACAACGAACGCAAGATCGTCAGCTCGAGTTTCGCCCGCCGCGCACAGTACCAGGACGACCACTGGCTGCTTGCCGACGTGCGCACCACCTTCTTCCGTGGCGATCATACCGAAGTCGTGAACACACCACAGGAGCGTTGGGATGTTTCGCTCACGCCGCAGTTGCTCAATACCGTGGTCCTGGCACCGGAGTCGCTATCGATTACCGGTTTGTGGGATTACATCCACTACTTGTCCGACCAGGGCCTGAACAACGCGCGTTACTGGCTGGCGTTCTGGACCAAGGTGTTGCAACCGATGGTGACTGCGGCGCTGGTGCTGATGGCGATTTCCTTCATCTTCGGCCCGCTGCGTTCGGTAACCCTTGGCCAGCGCGTGTTCACCGGTGTGCTGGTAGGCTTCGTGTTCCGCATCGCCCAGGACCTGCTGGGGCCGTCGAGCCAGGTGTTCGGCTTCCCGCCGCTGTTGGCGGTGGTCATTCCGGCGGGTATCTGTGCGCTGGCAGGGTTGTGGTTGTTGCGCCGGGCCGGTTGATTGGCCTGAGCTGCACAAGAAAGCCGACCTCAGGGTCGGCTTTTTCATGGGTGTTTACCTGAACTGTTGGCTCACTTCTTCTGCTTCGGCACCCGCACTAGCTGGCTTTCCGAATAGATGTCATGCCAGCCGCGCTTGCGCTTGTCGATCAACGCCCAGAAGAAACCCAGCCCCAGGCACAGCCACGAGGCGATCGACACCACGAAGCGCAACAGCGCCTGCCACAGGCTGATGGCCGTGCCATCGGCGTTCTGCACCCGCACCCCCCACACCTGCATGCCCAGGGTCTGGCCGCCATGGGTCCAGAACTTGGCAAAAAAGCCGAACAGGGCAAACAGCAGTAGCGTCGACAGTAGCGGATCGCCATCCAGCGCACCGGCCTCGGTCAGCTCGCGCATGCGTGCTTCGCCGATGATCGCCATCTGGATCATCTTGTAGGCGCCAGCGGTCACGATCAGCAGTGCCGTGCACAGCAAAAAGTCGTAGAACATCGCCGCCAGGCGCCGGCCCAGGCCGACCGGTGGAAAATCCCCTTGGGGTACGAGCAGAGGCTTGGACATGCAGCGCGGCTCCAGAAAACGAAGCGGCTATTCTACGGGCAAAAAAAAACCCCTGCACTTGGCAGGGGCTTTTTTCGAAGTCGGGTTCGGCTTAGCCGGCAACCTGAACCTTGTCAGCTTGCATGCCTTTTTGGCCCTGAACTGCTTCGAAGGTTACTTTCTGGCCTTCTTTCAGGCTCTTGAAGCCGTTGCCTTCGATAGCGCGGAAGTGCACGAACAGATCCGGACCCTGTTCTGGGGTGATGAAGCCGTAACCTTTTTCGTCATTGAACCACTTGACGGTACCGTTCTGACGCTCAGCCATTGTCTTATTTCCTATGAAGCTTGAATTTTGATGACAGTTTCTTTTGCAATAAATAGGCAGCAAAAGATTACTGGGCTGGGTTGCAGGAAAGTAAGAGACGTCAAACGGGTTGTAGCAGATTGCGGCTACTGGCCCAGGTCACGAACTGTTGCGACCCATGCAAACACAGTGCAGTGACTCTACGCCAACTCTCGAGCGAAAAACAAGCCCTTGGTCGTATGGAAAATCGGCCGTTTGCCGATAACCGACCGCTTTGTCGGAAACGGCGTGGCGCCTGGCCTGGCGCCATGTTCAAAAGTTATTGGGCAGGTTCGAAAACGAATAAGCCGAACCTGCCTGCACGCTTCACAAAACGGCTTCAGCCTCGGTAGTAACGTTGCGCCACGAAAGGCATTTTGCTGACTTTCAAAGCCACCTTCTTGCCACGCACCACGGCAAACAGTGACGTGTCGATTGCTGCATGTTCGCTATCGATATAACCCATTGCGACCGGTGCGCCGAGTGTCGGGCCAAAGCCGCCACTGCACACTTTGCCTACCGGTTGATCTTTGTTATCGACAATGTCAGCGCCTTCGCGTACTGGCGTACGTTCCTGCGGCAACAGGCCCACTCGTTTGCGCGCCACGCCATCGCGTTGCTGGGCGAAGACGGCCTCGGCGCCCGGGAAGCCGCCAGCACGCGCACCATCGGCCCGGCGGACCTTGGAAATGGCCCACAGCAGGCTGGCTTCGACCGGGCTGGTTTCGCTGTTCATGTCGTGGCCGTACAGGCACAGGCCTGCTTCCAGGCGCAGCGAGTCGCGCGCGCCCAGGCCGATCGGCTGCACTTGCGGCTCGGCCAGCAGGCGGCGGGCCAGGGCTTCGGCGGCGTGTACCGGTACCGAAATCTCGTAGCCGTCTTCGCCGGTATAACCCGAACGGCTGACGTAGCAGTCTTCACCCAGCAACTTTACTGCGCGGAATTGCATGAAGGTCATGCTGGCTACTTCCGGGGCCAGGCGCGCCAGCACCTCGGCTGCCGCCGGGCCTTGCAGGGCCAGCAGGGCACGCTCCTCGAACAGCGCTTGCACCTCGCAGCGGCCACCGATATGCGTTCGCAGGTGGGCCAGGTCCTGGTCCTTGCAGGCAGCGTTGACTACCAGGAACAGGGTGTCGTTGCCCAGGTTGGCGACCATCAGGTCGTCGAGGATACCGCCTTGCTCATTGGTGAACATGGCGTAGCGCTGCATGCCTACCGGCAGGTCGAGGATATCCACCGGCACCAGGCTTTCCAGGGCCTTGGCGGCGTCGCTGCCGTGCAGCTTGATCTGGCCCATGTGCGAGACATCGAACAGGCCGGCCTGCTCGCGAGTGTGCAGGTGCTCCTTGAGCACGCCCAGCGGGTACTGCACTGGCATGTCGTAGCCGGCGAACGGCACCATGCGCGCACCCAGTTCCAGGTGCAGGGCGTGCAACGGGGTCTTGAGCAGTGTTTCGGACATCGGTGACTCCTTGTTGTAGTTGTCGGGTCAACATTCGATGATGTTGACGGCCAGGCCGCCTCGGGCGGTCTCTTTGTATTTGCTTTTCATGTCGGCGCCGGTCTGGCGCATGGTGCGGATGACCTTGTCGAGCGACACGTAGTGCTGCCCGTCGCCGCGCAAGGCCATGCGCACCGCATTGATCGCCTTCACCGAGCCCATGGCGTTGCGCTCGATGCAAGGTACCTGGACCAGCCCGCCAATCGGGTCGCAGGTCAGGCCCAGGTTGTGTTCCATGCCGATTTCGGCAGCGTTTTCCACTTGTTGCACGCTGCCACCCATCACCTCGCACAGCGCCCCGGCGGCCATCGAGCAGGCCACGCCGACCTCGCCCTGACAGCCCACTTCGGCACCGGAGATGGAGGCGTTTTCCTTGTACAGGATGCCAATTGCCGCAGCGGTGAGGAGGAAGCGCACCACCCCGTTTTCGCTGGCGCCTGGCACAAAGCGCATGTAGTAGTGCAGCACCGCCGGAACGATGCCTGCGGCGCCATTGGTGGGCGCGGTGACCACACGTCCGCCGTTGGCGTTTTCCTCGTTGACTGCCAGGGCGTAGAGGTTGACCCAGTCGAGTACCGACAGGGCATCGCGCAGGCTGGCTTCCGGATGGCTGCTCAGTTGGCGGTACAGCGCCGGTGCCCGGCGCTTGACCTTCAGCCCACCCGGCAGGATGCCTTCATGCCGGCAGCCGGCGTCAACGCAACCCTGCATCACCTGCCAGATGCGCAACAGGCCGGTACGAGTTTCCGCCTCCGGGCGCCAGGCCGCTTCATTGGCCAGCATCACCTGGCTTATCGCCAGATCTTGCGCGGTGCAATGGCCAAGCAGCTCCTTGGCGGTCTTGAACGGGTAAGCCAGCGGCGTACGGTCCTCGACGATGCGGTCGTGGCCGGCAGCGTCCTCGTCGACCACGAAACCACCGCCCACCGAGTAGTACTCGCGGCTGCGGATCTGCAGGCCGGCCTCGTCGAAGGCGCGGAAGATCATGCCGTTGGGGTGGTACTCCAGTGGTTTGCGGATCATCGCCAGGTGCTGCTTTTCGATGAATGCGATGCTGTGCTCACCGAGCAGGTTGATGCGGCCGTTGTCGCGGATCGCCTGCAGGCGGGCGGGGATGGTATCGGTATCGACGCTGTCGGGGTGTTCGCCTTCAAGACCCAGCAACACGGCCTTGTCACTGCCGTGGCCCTTGCCGGTGGCGCCCAGCGAGCCATACAGCTCGGCCTTGACGCTGACGGTACGGGCAAGCAGGCCGTCACGGCGCAGCCCCTCGGCGAACCGTGCAGCAGCGCGCATCGGGCCGACCGTGTGGGAGCTGGAGGGGCCGATGCCGATCTTGAACAGGTCGAAGACGCTCAGTGACATGGTGACCTCCTGCCAGGTTCAGTGGGCGGACGGTGAACCCTGCAGGAGCGGGTTTACCCGCGAATGCGAGGGTGGCTTCACCGCCGCTTTCGCGGGTAAACCCGCTCCCACAAAGGGCCACGCCTCGAGTCAGGTAGCCGCCCCGAAGGCTATCAGGCGTCCTGATAGCTCTCGATCGACGGACAGGCGCAGATCAGGTTGCGGTCGCCGAACACGTTGTCAACCCGACCAACCGGCGGCCAGTACTTGCCTTCCACCAGGCTCGGCAGCGGGAACACCGCCTGCTCGCGGCTGTAGCCGTGGGCCCATTCGCCAGCCAGCTCGGCCGCAGTATGCGGGGCGTTCTTCAGCGGGTTGTCGTCCTTGTCCAGGCTACCGTTCTCGACCGCGCGGATTTCTTCGCGGATCTGGATCATCGCCTCGCAGAAACGGTCCAGTTCTTCCTTGGACTCGCTCTCGGTCGGTTCGATCATCAACGTACCGGCCACCGGGAAGGACATGGTCGGGGCGTGGAAACCGAAGTCGATCAGGCGCTTGGCCACATCGTCGACGCTGATGCCACTGGTGTCCTTCAGTGGGCGCAGGTCGAGGATGCACTCGTGGGCCACCAAACCGTTGCCGCCGGTGTAAAGAACAGGATAGTGCTCTTCCAGGCGACGGGCGATGTAGTTGGCGTTGAGGATCGCCATTTGTGAAGCACGCTTGAGGCCGGCACCGCCCATCATGCGAATGTACATCCAGGTGATCGGCAGGATGCTGGCACTGCCGAACGGTGCGGCGCTTACCGCGCCTTCGGTGTGGTCCAGCTGCGCGTGACCAGGCAGGAACGGTGCCAGATGCGACTTGACACCGATCGGACCCACGCCTGGACCCCCGCCACCGTGCGGGATGCAGAAGGTCTTGTGCAGGTTCAGGTGGGAAACGTCGCCACCGAACTTGCCCGGGGCGCACAGGCCGACCATGGCGTTCATGTTGGCGCCGTCGATGTATACCTGGCCGCCGTTGTCGTGGATGATCGCGCAGATTTCGCCGATCGCTTCCTCGAACACACCGTGGGTCGACGGGTAGGTGAGCATGATGGCGGCCAGGTGCTCGCGGTGTTCGATGGCCTTGGCGCGCAGGTCCTCGACATCGACGTTGCCGCGGGCATCGCAGGCAGTGACCACCACGCGCATCCCTGCCATGTGCGCGGTTGCCGGGTTGGTGCCATGGGCCGACGACGGGATCAGGCAGATGTCGCGGTGGCCTTCGCCACGGCTGCGGTGGTAGGCACGGATGGCCAACAGGCCTGCGTACTCGCCTTGCGAACCAGCGTTGGGCTGCAGCGACACGGCATCATAACCGGTGGCGGCGCACAGCATGGCTTCCAGTTCGCTGGTCATCTGCAGGTAGCCCTGGCTCTGTTCGGCCGGGGCGAACGGGTGCAGGTTGCCGAACTCGGCCCAGGTGACCGGGATCATTTCGCTGGCAGCATTGAGTTTCATGGTGCATGAGCCCAGCGGGATCATGCTGCGGTCCAGCGCCAGGTCCTTGTCGGCCAGGCGGCGCAGGTAACGCATCAGCTCGGTTTCGCTGTGGTAGCGGTTGAACACCGGGTGCTGGAGGATGGCTGACTGGCGCAGCAGCGCGGCGGGCAGCAGCGTGCCGGTGCTGCTGGCCAGGGCGTTGAAGTCTGGTTGGGCCTGGTCGCCACCGAGCAGCTTCCACAGGGCCTCGACATCGGCCTGGCTGCTGGTTTCGTCCAGTGACAGGCCGAGGTGGTCGGCGTCGATCTGGCGCAGGTTGATGCCCTGGGCGCGGGCCTTTTCATGCAGGCCGGCGGTGGCATTGCCGGTGGCCAGGGTCAGGGTGTCGAAGGCGCTGCTGCCGACTACCTGAAGGCCCAGTGCCTTCAGGCCGGCGGCCAGGATCGCGGTCAGCGCATGGGTGCGTTCGGCGATGCGCTTGAGGCCGGCCGGGCCGTGGTACACGGCGAACATGCTGGCGATGTTGGCCAGCAGCACTTGGGCGGTGCAAATGTTGCTGGTGGCCTTTTCGCGGCGGATGTGCTGCTCGCGGGTCTGCATGGCCAGGCGCAGGGCGGTCTTGCCGAAGCGGTCGATCGAAACACCGACCAGGCGGCCCGGCATGTCGCGCTTGAATGCATCGCGGGTGGCGAAGTAGGCCGCGTGCGGGCCGCCGAAGCCCAGTGGCACGCCGAAGCGCTGTGCGCTGCCGATGGCCACGTCGGCGTCGAACTCACCCGGTGGGGTCAGCAGGGTCAGGGCCAACAGGTCGGCGGCCACGGCGACCAGGGCATTGGCAGCGTGGAAGCGCTGCACCACTTCGCGGTAGTCGAACACTTCACCGTTGCTGGCCGGGTATTGCAGCAGGGCGCCGAAGAAAGCGCTGACATCACCCAGCTCTCGCTCGTCGCCCACCACGACCTCGATACCCAGCGGCTCGGCACGGGTGCGCAGTACGTCGAGGGTTTGCGGGTGGCAGTGCACCGAGGCGAAGAAGGCATGGCTGGCCTTGTTCTTCGACAGGCGCTTGCAGAAGGTCATGGCCTCGGCTGCGGCGGTGGCTTCGTCGAGCAGCGAGGCGTTGGCGATCGGCAGGCCGGTCAGGTCGCTGATCAGGGTCTGGAAGTTCAGCAGCGCTTCCAGGCGGCCCTGGGAGATTTCTGGCTGGTAGGGGGTGTAGGCGGTGTACCAGGCCGGGTTTTCCAGCAGGTTGCGCAGGATTGGTGCCGGGGTGTGGGTGTTGTAGTAGCCCTGGCCGATGTAGCTTTTGAACAGCTGGTTCTTGCCGGCAATGGCCTTGAGCGCGGCGAGCGCGTCGGCTTCGCTTTGGCCGTCGTGTGCACCCAGCACGCTGGTGCCCTTGATGCTGTCGGGGATGACCGCGTCGGTCATGGCTTCCAGCGAGTCGAAGCCGAGGGCGGCCAGCATGGCCTGCTCGTCAGTGGCACGCGGGCCGATGTGACGGGCAATGAATTCGTTGGCGGTACCGAGGTTGATGGTCATGGCGGGGCTCCTCAGGCGTCGTCGTTGGCTTTGATCAGGCGCTCATAGGCGTCCTGGTCGAGCAGGGCGGATACGGCGCTGGCATCGGCGGGGATGAAGCGGAAGAACCAGCCTTCACCCAGCGGGTCTTCGTTGACCAGTTCCGGTCTGTCTTCGAGCTGGTCATTGATCTGCACCACTTCACCGGTCAGCGGCATGTACACGCCGCTGGCGGCCTTGACCGACTCGACGGTGGACGCTTCGCTGCCTTTCTCATACTGCTGCAACTCTGGCAGTTGCACGAAAACCACATCGCCAAGGGCGTTCTGGGCGTAGGCGGTAATGCCCACGGTAACGCTGCCATCGGCTTCGACGCGCAGCCATTCGTGATCTTCAGTGAAACGCAACTCGCTCATGGGAAATCCTCGGGAAGCAGGGGCGTTGGGCGCGGTGGTCCCGCGCTCTTGGGGTAGGATTTCCTTAGCAAAAACGCGGCCAATCAATTAAATTCGTTTTAAATCAACTGGTTATATATTTTTGCGGATTTTGCCGCGCCCACGATGGAATGAAAACGCTACACGCAATCACTGCGGGAAAAGCGTTTGGGGATCAAACCCTTGTCCAGCCCTTCCCGGATTGGTCTGTAGCGAATCCATTACGATGTAATGAAATGGATACAGTGGCTAGTCGACGATGGGCAGGTAGCACAGACTGTCGCGCCTGAAGCTCCTTGCAGGCGCGTGTCCTTCTGCCTAGAAGCGCCAGAATGCGGGGGCAACCAGTACCAGCACGGTAAGGATTTCAAGCCGGCCGAGCAGCATCCCGATTGTCAGCAGCCACTTTGCCGCATCGGGCAGTGAAGCAAAGTTGCCGGCCGGTCCGATCAGATTGCCCAATCCTGGCCCAACATTGCACACGGCGGTGGCTGCACCGCTCAAGGCGGTGGTCCAGTCCAGCCCAATCAGGGTCAGCAGCAGGGCGATCACCGCGATGGTGATGAAGAAAAAGAACGAGAAGGTCAGCAGCGAACGCACGATGTCTTCGTCGATGGGATGGCCATTGTACTTTTTCGAAATCGTCGCGCGCGGGTGGATCAACTGCTTCAGGCTGCTGACCAGCAACGATGCCGCCACCTGGAAGCGGAAGATTTTCAGCCCCCCGGCCGTCGACCCGGAGCAGCCCCCGACGAACGTCAGGTAGAAGAACAACAGCACGGCAAAGCTGCCCCACAGCGTGTAGTCACCGACCGCAATCCCCGTCGTGGTGACCACCGAGGTGACATTGACCGCCACGATCCTCAACGCATCCCACCACGGCAAGTCGCTGTGCCAGCACAGCCAAGTGCCCACCGTGACCGATACGAAAGCCAGAAAGCCGAGGAAGCCGCGCACCTGATGATCCTTGATCAAGGCCCGGCGATGGCCGCGCAAGGTCGCCACATACAAGGTGAAGGGCAGGCTGCCGAGGATCATGATGACCACGGCCACCCAATGCACTGCGGGCTGGGTCCAGTGCCCGAGCGATGCATCGGAAGTCGAGAAGCCACCGGTCGAGATCAGCGACATCGAATGATTGATCGCTTCGAACGGGGTCATTCCGGCGATCCACAGTGCCAGCGTGCCGACTGCGGTGAGCCCCAGGTACACCGCCAGAATCATCTTCGCCGCGACATGCGAGCGTGGTGTCACTTTGTCCGACCAGTCCGAGGACTCGGTCTGGAACAGGCGCATGCCACCGACGCGCAACAGCGGCAGGATCGCGACGGCCATGCCAATGAAGCCGATACCGCCTAGCCAGTGCAGCATCGAGCGCCAGATCAACAGCCCGGGCGAGGCGCTGTCGAGGCCTGTCAGTACCGTAGAGCCGGTGGTGGTGATGCCCGACATGGTTTCGAAGAATGCATCGGTGTAGCTGATGTGCCGAATCAGCACCATGGGCAAGGCGGCGAACGCGCAGACCACGATCCAGCTCGCCGTGGTCAGGAAATACATGTCCCTGGCCCGGATCTGCGGCGCTTCAGGCACGCCACGGGCTACCAATACCAGGCCAGCGCACAGTGCGATCAGGCTCGACCAGAGAAATGCCCCCAGATCGTCGCTACGGCTGTGCAGGATCAACGTGGCCATGGGCACGATCATGCTCAGGGACAACGTGATCAGGAAGACACCGATGATGAAGGCGATGAAGCGCAGCGCGGGCAGAGGCATCGAACAAGCTCACTTGGGTTATGCCGGGCAGTATTTACAGCGCCACGGCATTGTCGAGTAAAAAAACCGTAAAGGTCATGACCCGGCCGTCGCATGGTAAGGGCTGTCCGACAGTCTATCAGCGGTGCGTTTGCTTCATGGGGCTTTGCCTGCTCAGTTCGAGCCCTCAATGCGCTTGGCAAGCACGACTGCGCTCCAATAGTGGCTGCCATTGCGGCTTTGGCGAGTCCACCCCTGTGCCATCAGTTGCTTGGCAATCATCCGGTTCATGAAGCCATGACCTAGCAGCAGTACCGGCCCCTCGCCGGCAAGTGATAACAGCCGTTGCGCTGCCATGCTGGCACGAAGCTTGGCAGCGCTGACGGTTTCGACATCCCGCGAGTAACCGCACAACCACAGCAGGCGAAGGATGAAGGCCCAGGTAAACGGTGAAAGTCGAGGTAGCCTCCATTGGCCATGGGGCAGCTGCGCTTCACAAAAGAGCGCATCGACGTGGCTGGGCTCAAGACCGAGCGCCTGCAGCGAGCTCAATGCACGTGGCGCGGTGCTCGATACGATCACCCTTGCCGTCGTGGCAAGCTGCCGGCTGGTGGCCGGGACGGGCTGGTCGGTGATTCCGGCGCGGTTGTAGCCGTCGATCCAGCCCTGCATATCCAGTGCGGACATTTTCTTACCGGCAACCAGTGCCGGCTGGCCGTGGCGCATCAGGATTATTTCCCTGTCCATGGGTTATTGGCTTTCCTGTTCCGTGAGCGAGCCGTGTTCTGCAAACCAGCCGTGGTCTCGATACCACGCCACGGTATCGGCGACAGTCAGCTCCAGTGCCCTGAAACTCAGGCCAAGCGCCTGTTCGCTTTTGCTGTGGTTGAAACGCGTACGGTCGTTTTCCCGGACCAGCAGGCGCAGCGTGGCCAAGCTTAGCAGGATGGGCTTGCCGGTGAACCGCGCATACATTTCCTGGACTGCGGCCAGGCAGAACAACAACGGCAATGGCAAATGCCGTTTCGGCGCCCGTACGCCGGCCAGACGGCTCACTATCGGTACCAGTTCGGCCATGGTCATATGCCGCCCGGCGGCCAGGTAGCGTTCACCGCTGCGTCCTTGTGTGGCCGCGGCAATCTGCGCCAAAGCCACATCGCGGGCGTCCACCACCGAGAAACTACCCGGGATCAAGCCAGGCAGTTTGCCTTGCACCACATCGTTGACCAGTTGCCCGGCCGACGTAGGGCCGATGTCGCCCGGGCCCCACATCCAGCCTGGAAGCACCATGCAGGCGTGCATGTCGGGGTGGGCTTGGAGAAACGCAGCTACCACGCGGTCGGCGAGGATCTTGCTGCGGTAGTAATCATCGGCATTGGCTTCGGCCCGCAGGCATGTCTCATCGATCGACGTGCCAGGTGCCCCGTCAAGCACAGCGATGGACGAGGTATGAACGAACCGTCGGATGCCGGCCTGGTAGGCCTGTTCCAGCAGGCGGCGGGTACCGCTCACATTGATCTGCTCAAGCGCTTGCCAATGGCTGCCGCCTTTGTAGTTGTCCCGAAAGAACGCTGCCGTATGGAATACCGTATCGCAGCCATGCAGCGACGCCGCAAAAGCGTCGACATCGGCCATGTCGCCTTCAACCAGCTCCACTTCGGGCAGGTCAGCGAACTGCTGTTGGCCCTTTGCGCTGGAGCGCACCAGCCCTTTGACCATGTAGCCACGTGCGACCAGTTCACGCACCAGGTTGTTGCCCAGCAGGCCGGTTGCACCGGTAACGAATACATCGTGCATGGCTCAACCCTCGGCCTGTTCGGCAGACGGCTGCAACGTGGCGCTGTCGAAAAATACCGTTTCGCGAACCGCCAGGCCGTTTCTGAAGGTGAAGTGGGCCGCATACTGCACGCAGACCCGACGCCCGTGGGCCGGAACGATCACCCCTGCTGGCAGCCACAGTGGGGCGCTGAAGGTGCCGGTCAGGACGGCAGTCACTGCCAGCCGATCGTCCGAGACCATGAAGGGGGTCAGGGCCACCTGGGCATCAGGGAATGCGCTGAACAGCGCCATCTCGCGGGCACGCATCGCTTCACGTCCGGTTTGCCTGGTCATGCCATCCAGGTAAACGAAGTCTTCATCAACCAATGCCAGCAGCCCTTGCACATCGCGCTGGTTGAAGGCGTTGGCGGCACGCAGGGCATAGTCCTCGGGGCCAGTCATCATGCATTCCATTCCATCCGTTCAGAGATGGTTCAAGGTACCCCCGCGCATGCTGTCGAAAAACAGCGGCTGTTGCATAATCGCTTTGCATATTTGCAGACCAGGGAGAGTCCAGGGCATATGGCATTGCAAGAAAACTGGGATGATCTTCGGTTGCTGCTGGCAGTAGCGCGGCGTGGCAGCTTTCTTCGTGCAGGCGAATTGCTGGGAATCGCGGCGTCGACCGTGTCGCGTCGCCTGACCCAGCTTGAGGCCGCGTTGGGCGAACCGCTCGTCGAGCGGGGGGTAGAAGGTTGCCGGCTGACCTCACGGGGCCAATCGCTGGTCGAAGTAGCCCTGGCAGCGGAAGCTGGCCTGCGCCGGCAAACGCGTACCGGCGCAGCCGAGCTGTCTTGCGAACTTTCTGGCACCGTCCAGGTGAGCGCGGGTGACGGCTTCTCGACTTGCGTGCTGGAGGCGGCCAAGCGCTTTACCTGCCTGCACCCGGCTTGTTCAGTGGAACTGACCGTGACCGCCGACTTTCACAAGATCGCCCGCGGGGTGGCGGACATTGCCGTGCGCACGGTCCACCTGGGCGAGCCCTCACTGATCTATCGGCCCATAGGGCGGCTTGGCTATGGCGTGTTCGCCGCTGCTGGTTATCTGCAGGGGTGTCCGGACGTTACTCCGGCGACGGCGGTCAATATCGGCCTGCTGCCGCCGCTGGACGCACTACCGCAACTGCGTGCGGCAAAGGCAGGGGGGCTGGACCGGGCGCCGATACGCGTGAGTTCGTTCACCGCACAACTCGAATCGGTGAGACGGGGCATGGGGGTTGCCGTACTGCCGAGGATACTGGCGAACGACCTGATCGAGCTGTTCCCGGAGCTGCGTCTGCCAGACATGGATGTGTACATGGTTACCCGCCCTCAGGCCCTGAAGCAGGCCCACATAAAGGAGTGTTTTGCAATCCTTGAGCAGGTGCTGCAGGAGGCTCTGGGAGCGGGCTGAAGAACATTCGATCAAGCCTTGCCCGGTATTCCATATTTACGCAGGCGCTGGGCAATGGCGGTGTGCGAGGTTTGCAAGCGCCCGGCCAGTTGCCGTGTCGATGGGTAGCTGGTGTAAAGGCGTTGCAGCAACTCGCGCTCGAAATCGGCCACGGCCCGCTCCAGGCTGGTCACTTCGCCATCCTGGCCACGTGCCACCGAAGTGCCGGCGATATCCAGGTCGCCGATATCCACCAGATTGCCCTCGCAGATGGCGGCAGCGCGGAAAATCACGTTCTGCAACTGGCGCACGTTGCCTGGCCAAGGGTTGGCCAGCAGTGCGGCATGGGTCGCCGGGGCCAGCCGGCAGGGCGGACGCTGGATTTGCGTGCAGGCCTGTTGCATGAAGAAATGCGCCAGCATCAGGATATCCTGGCCTCGGTCGCGCAGCGGCGGTACCTGCAGGTTGAGCACGTTGAGGCGGTAGAACAGGTCTTCACGGAAGCTGCCGTCGGCGACCATGCGTTGCAGGTCACGGTGGGTGGCGCTGATGATGCGTACATCCACCTTCACTTCGCGGTCGCCGCCTACCCGGCGGAAGCTGCCATCGCTGAGAAAACGCAGCAGCTTGGCTTGCAGGTACGGGGACATTTCGCCGATTTCATCGAGAAACACCGTGCCCTGGTTGGCCAGCTCCATCAGCCCGGGCTTGCCACCTCGTTGCGCGCCGGTGAAAGCGCCCGGGGCGTAGCCGAACAGTTCGCTTTCGGCCAGGCTCTCGGGCAGTGCGGCGCAATTCAGGGCCAGGAAAGGCGCCGCGTGGCGGCTGCTGATGGCGTGGCAGGCGCGGGCTACCAGCTCTTTGCCGGTACCGGTTTCACCATGCACCAGCAGCGGCGCATCGAGCGTCGCCACACGCAGGGCGCGGGCCTTGAGGGTACGAATGGCCGGCGACTCGCCGAGCAAGGCATCGAAGCCCTCGGCATGATCGTGGTGCAGGGCCGACAGGCGTTCGCCCATGCGCGTGGGCGGGTACAGCGTCAGCAGGCCGCCGGCATTGGTGATCGGCGTGGCGTCCAGCAGCAGGCTCTGCCCATTGAGCTGCATCTCGCGCATGGGCAGATGAAAGTTGTTGTCCTGCAGCGCCTGCAGCAGTGCCGGGTCGCCGAACAGCTCGCCCACCGAGCGCCCTGCGGATTCGCGGCCGCACAGTTCGATCAACGCCGGGTTGGCCAACAGCACCTTGCCGGCACTGTCCACGGCCAGTACCGGATCGCTCATTGCCGCCAGCAGCGCATCGAGCTGCAGGTGGCGGCGTTGGCCGGGAAGGATGTCGACTACATCCACCGATTGCACGCCCTGTACCTCGAACAGCGCGTCGTGCAGTTCTTCGAGCACGGCGGGGCTGAGGGTGGGTGCGTCGATGTAGACGTTCGGCGGGACCATCTCCACTGCGTCCAGGTTGAGGTTGCGGGCACCGAGCAGGGCAAGGACTTCCTGGGTGATGCCGACGCGGTCGATGAAGCTGACGTGGATGCGCATGGGGAGCTGCGGTGGTGGCTGGGGAGGAGGGTAGTATGCCTTAACATCGTCGGGGCCGCAGAGCGGCCCCGGATGGTGGCATCACTCCAGATGTTCAGGCTTGATCGGGTCGCCCGACTTCACATCGAGTTTTTCGCGAATATCCGAGAACATATGGTCGTAGAGTTTGTGCGGCGAACCCAGGCTTTCGAATTTTTTCGGCGGCGCCAAGTATGACTGGGCCTTGCGGCTCAGGACCATGAGAAAACTGGGTAGCACCTGGTCCTTGGCCAGGAAGAACTTTTCTTCCACTGGCTTGCCCTCGATGCTGCCATGCATGTGAAACTGGATGCCTCTGCCTTCCTTGGGGTCCGACGCTGCCTCGTATTCGATGTTCAGGTCATAGCTGTGGTCGTTCTTGTTCAGCGCGGTGCGCTCGATGTGTACATGACCGGGGTGGTACTGGGCCATGGCAAGCTCCTTTGGAAGGTCGAAAATGGCGGGCATCAGGCGCCCGCCCACTGCATTCAACGGTAGCTGATACCCGGCTTCGCGGTGGAAACGCGTGTACCGGCGGTGCCTTTGACGATGTCCTCGATGTTTTCCAGCGAACTGATCACCGCCACCTTGCCGGTGTGGCGGGCAAAATCGCAGGCAGCCTGCACCTTGGGGCCCATGGAGCCGGCGGCGAAACCCAGGCGCTCGAGTTCGTCGGGGTGGGCCTGGGCGATGGCTTTCTGCGTGGGTTTGCCCCAGTCAATGTAGGCGGCATCGACGTCGGTGGCGATTATCAAAAGGTCGGCATCCAGTTGCTCGGCCAGCAGGGCCGAGCACAGGTCCTTGTCGATCACCGCCTCGATACCTTTGAGCTTGCGGTTTTCGTCGTACATGGTGGGGATGCCGCCGCCGCCGGCGCAGATCACGATGCTGCTCTTTTCCAGCAGCCACTTGATCGGGCGGATCTCGAAGATGCGCTTGGGTTTCGGGCTGGCCACCACGCGGCGGTACTTGTCGCCGTCGGCCTTGACCACCCAGCCTTTCTCCTTGGCCAGGCGCTCGGCCTCATCCTTGGCATACACCGGGCCGATGAACTTGGTCGGGTCCTTGAAGGCGGGGTCGTCGGCGTCCACTTCCACCTGGGTCAACAGGGTGGCGAACGGCACTTCGAAGTCCAGCAGGTTGCCCAGTTCCTGCTCGATCATGTACCCGATCATGCCCTCGGTCTCGGCACCGAGCACATCCAGCGGGTAGGCCTCGTCGGGCTTGTAGGAAAGCCCTTGCAGCGACAGCAGGCCGACTTGCGGGCCGTTGCCGTGGGCGATGACCAGTTCATTGCCAGGGTGGATCTTGGCGATCTGCTCGGTGGCGGTGCGGATATTGGCGCGCTGGTTCTCAGCGGTCATGGGCTCGCCGCGACGCAACAGGGCGTTACCGCCCAATGCAACAACGATACGCATGGGGAATGTCCTTTAACGAAATTGAGCGGTCGCTGCACGGAGGCGGGTGGTTTCCCTGTGGGAGCGGGCATGCCCGCTCCCACAGGTACCGTTCACTTCCCGGCAGACGGACCAGACTTACAGGTCAGCCAGGGTCGACACCAGGATCGCCTTGATCGTGTGCATGCGGTTTTCTGCCTGCTCGAAGGCGATGCAGGCCGGCGACTCGAACACGTCGTCGGTCACTTCGATACCGTTGGCCAGGTCCGGATACTGTTCGGCGATCTGCTTGCCCACCTTGGTTTCGGAGTTGTGGAACGCCGGCAGGCAGTGCATGAACTTGGTCCGCGGGTTGCCGGTGGACTTCATCAGTTGCGTGTTGACCTGGTACGGTTTGAGCAGCTTGATGCGCTCGCCCCAGGCCTCGATCGGCTCGCCCATCGATACCCAGACGTCGGTGTGCACGAAGTCCACGCCTTTGACCGCGGCCACCGGGTCTTCGGTGAGGGTGATACGCGCGCCGCTTTCCTCGGCGTACTTGTGGCAACGCTCGACCAGGTCGTCATGCGGCCACAGTGCCTTGGGCGCGGCGATGCGTACGTCCATGCCGAGCTTGGCGCCGATCAGCAGCAGCGAGTTGCCCATGTTGTTGCGGGCATCGCCCAGGTAGGCATAGCTGATGTCGTGCAGCGGCTTGTCGCTGTGCTCGCGCATGGTCAGCACGTCGGCGATCATCTGGGTCGGGTGGTATTCGTCGGTCAGGCCGTTGAACACCGGTACGCCGGCGAACTTGGCCAGCTCCTCGACGATTTCCTGCTTGAAGCCACGGTACTCGATGGCGTCGTACATGCGCCCGAGCACACGGGCGGTGTCCTTCATGCTTTCCTTGTGGCCGATCTGCGAGGAGGTCGGGTCGATGTAGGTGACGTTGGCGCCCTGGTCATAGGCGGCCACTTCGAAGGCGCAGCGGGTACGGGTGGAAGTTTTTTCGAAGATCAGCGCGATGTTGTTGCCCTTCAGGTGCTGTTGCTCGGTGCCGGTGTACTTGGCGCGCTTGAGGTCGCGGGACAGGTCCAGCAGGTAGCGCAGCTCACGGGTGGTGTGGTGTTCCAGGCTGAGCAGGTTGCGGTTGTGAATGTTGAACGCCATGACTTGTCTCCTTGAGTTTGGTGAACGCACCGGCCGCCGCTGGGTGTGGGCGGCCGGGGGTATGGTCGTTAGTAGTCGATCGGGTCGCGCACGATCGGGCAGGTCATGCAATGGCCGCCGCCCCGGCCCCGGCCCAGTTCACCGGCGCTGATGGTGATGACTTCGATCCCGGCCTTGCGCAGCAGGGTATTGGTGTAGGTGTTGCGGTCGTAGCCAATGACCACCCCCGGCTCGATGGCCACCACGTTGTTGCCGTCATCCCACTGTTCGCGTTCGGCGGCGAAGCTGTTGCCGCCGGTTTCGACCACGCGCAGCTTGACGCCCAGTTGCTCGCCCACCACCTCGATGAACGACTTGTGTTCGCGGCGCACGTCCATGCCGTATGGCTTGCTCTCGTCCGGGCGGATGATGAACGGCACGATCTCCTTGACCACTTCCGGGAAGACCGTGACCAGGTCGCGATCGCAGAAGCTGAACACGGTATCCAGGTGCATGGCGGCACGCGATTTGGGCAGGCCGGCAACAATGACCTTTTCCACCGCGCCCTTGGCGAACAGGTTCTGCGCCAACTGGCCGATGGCCTGGCGCGAGGTGCGCTCGCCCATGCCGATCAGCACGATGCCCTTGCCGATCGGCATGACATCGCCGCCTTCGAGGGTGGACTGGCCGTGCTCCCTGTCCGGGTCGCCGTACCACACCTGGAAGTCGGCGTTGGTGAACTGGGGGTGGAACTTGTAGATGGCAGTGGTCAGCAGGGTTTCCTGACGTCGCGCCGGCCAGTACATCGGGTTCAGTGTCACGCCGCCGTAGATCCAGCAGGTGGTGTCACGGGTGAACTGGGTGTTGGGCAGCGGTGGCAGGATGAAGCTGGAGTGGCCCAGATAGTCGTTGTACATCTTGACCACCTCGGCACCTTCGCTTTGCGGCAGGTCCTGGCCGGCAACGCCGCCAATCAGGAACTCGGCCAGATGGCGCGGCTCGAGGCTTTCCAGCCAGCTGCGCACCTCGTTGGTCAGGCCGACGCCGACGGTGTCGGGGGTGATCTTGCGATCGAGAATCCACTTCAGCGCTTCGGGTTGCTGGACGATGTCGGTCAGCAGGTTGTGCATCTCCAGCACATCCACGCCACGTTCGCGCATCTTGGTGACGAAGTCGAAATGGTCACGCTTGGCCTGGTCGACCCAGATCACGTCGTCGAACAGCAGCTCGTCACAGTTGCTCGGCGTCAGGCGCTTGTGCGCCAGGCCCGGCGAGCAAACCATCACTTTGCGCAGTTTGCCGGCTTCGGAGTGGACACCGTACTTCTGTTTTTCAGCGGACATGGTTTCATTCCTCCAATTGAGCGAAGACGTGGGTCAAAGGGTCAGGAAGCCGTCGTACAGGCCGAAGGCTGCCACCAGGGCACCGATGACCACGGCTGCAAAGATCAGTTTTTCCACGTTGGTAAAGACAGGCTGGCCTACTTCACGCTTGGCCTTGGCGAACAGGATCGCGCCAGGTGCGTAGAGCAGGGCCGAGAGCAGCAGGTATTTCACGCCGCCGGCGTACAGCAGCCAGATGGCGTACACCAGGGCGATGCCACCGATGACCAGGTCTTTCTGCCTTTCGGCCAGGGCCTGTTCGTAGGTTTCACTGCGCACTGCCAGCAGTACGGCATAGGCTGCCGACCACAGGTAGGGCACCAGGATCATCGACGTGGCCAGGTAGATCAGCGACAGGTAGGTGCTGTTGGAGAACAGCGTGATCACCAGGAAGATCTGCACCATGGCGTTGGTCAGCCACAGGGCGTTGGCCGGTACCTGCTTGGCGTTCTCGCGGCGCAGGAACTCCGGCATGGTGTGGTCCTTGGCGGCGGCGAACATGATCTCGGCGCACAGCAGCACCCACGACAGCAGGGCGCCGAGCAGCGAGATGACCAGGCCGACGCTGATCAGTACCGCGCCCCAGTGGCCGACTACATGTTCCAGCACGGCAGCCATCGACGGGTTCTGCAGCTTGGCCAGTTCCGGTTGGGTCATGATGCCCAGCGACAGCACGTTGACCAGTACCAGGAACAGCAGCACGGTCACGAAGCCGATCACCGTGGCCTTGCCCACGTCGGTGCGTTTTTCCGCCCGCGCCGAGAAGATGCTCGCGCCTTCGATGCCGATGAACACCCACACGGTGACCAGCATCATGTTGCGTACCTGGTTCATCACGCTGCCCAGCTCGGGCGTGCCCAGGCCCCAGATGTCGGCGGTGAATATGTCGAGTTTGAAGGCGAACAGGCAGATCAGGGCGAACAGCACCAGCGGCACCACTTTGGCGATGGTGGTGACCAGGTTGATGAATGCCGCTTCCTTGATGCCGCGCAGCACCAGGAAATGCACTGCCCACAGCAGCACCGAGGCGCCAATGATGGCAGCCGGGGTGTTGCCTTCACCGAAGATCGGGAAGAAGTAGCCCAAGGTGCTGAACAGCAGCACGAAGTAGCCGACGTTGCCCAGCCAGGCACTGATCCAGTAGCCCCAGGCCGAGGAGAAGCCCATGTAGTCGCCGAAACCGGCCTTGGCGTAGGCATACACCCCGCCATCCAGGTCAGGCTTGCGGTTGGCCAGGGTCTGGAACACGAACGCCAGGGTCAGCATGCCGACCGCGGTGATGGCCCAGCCGATCAGTACTGCGCCGACCCCCGCGCTGGCTGCCATGTTTTGCGGCAGCGAGAAGATCCCGCCACCAATCATCGAACCGACGACAAGTGCAACTAATGCGCCGAGCTTTAGTTTTCCGGATGAATCAGACATTTAACAACTCCTGCCAGGAGAAAGTTGACGACAGAGTAAATCCGACGCCGCTGCCATACGCTGACTTGGGTCAGTTCATGGCGACGTGAAGTGCGAAAATACCTTCACGGTACTCCTGGAGAGTGCCGACAGCTTCTGCTGCAGGCCTTGCGCGCTGGCACCTCCATGTCCTTTTAGAGCAAACGCTCTGTACAGCCTGCGATGCTTGACGCTAGCCTTTTTTGCCGCTTTCGCAAATTTTTTTGCAGGAATTTCGAGTTTTACCGGGCGCTTTTCTAGTTGCCCGGTAGCTGCCGATTTTTCCATAAGCGTGTCATAGACAAAGCAGTTATGAGTGCTATAGCTTTCTACACCGGGAAGATTATAAGTAATGTTACTTATATGGCCCGCATGGCTGTTTCAAACCTGTGACAGCGCGCAAGAAAAGGAGACACATGAGCGAACCGGGACAGAAGCTGCGCCTGGGCGCGCTGATCGCGCTGGTGGTCGGCTCGATGATCGGTGGTGGGATCTTCTCGCTGCCGCAGAACATGGCGGCGCGTGCGGAAGTGGGGGCTGTGCTGATCGGCTGGGCCATTACCGCGGTCGGCATGCTGGCGCTGGCATTCGTGTTCCAGACCCTGGCCAACCGCAAGCCGGCGCTGGACTCAGGGGTATACGCCTACGCCAAGGCCGGCTTTGGCGATTACATGGGCTTCTCTTCGGCATGGGGTTACTGGATCAGCGCCTGGCTGGGCAACGTCGGCTACTTCGTGCTGTTGTTCAGCACCTTGGGGTTCTATTTCCCCGTGTTTGGCGAAGGTAACACGCCGATTGCCATCGGTTGTGCCTCGCTGCTGCTGTGGGCGGTGCATTTTCTGGTGCTGCGCGGCATCAAGGAAGCGGCGTTCATCAACCAGGTGACCACCGTGGCCAAGGTCGTGCCGTTGCTGATCTTCGTGGTTATTGCAATATTCGCCTTCCGTGCCGACATCTTCACCCGGGATATCTGGGGCCTGGGCAACCCGCAGTTCGGCAGCGTGCTGGAGCAGGTGCGCAACATGATGTTGGTGACCGTGTTCGTGTTCATCGGCATCGAAGGCGCCAGCGTGTATTCCGGGCGTGCCCAGCGCCGTTCGGATGTGGGCAAGGCCACGGTGATCGGCTTTCTCGGCGTGCTGGCGCTGCTGGTGCTGGTCAACGTGCTGTCCTTGGGCACGATGACCCAGCCGGAGCTGGCCGGGTTGCAGAACCCGTCGCTGGCCTCGGTGCTGGAGCATATCGTCGGGCCCTGGGGCGCTCTGCTGATCAGCATCGGCCTGGCAGTTTCGCTACTCGGCGCGCTGTTATCGTGGGCGCTGCTGTGTGCCGAGATCCTTTACGCCACGGCGCGGGACAAGACCATGCCGCGTTTCCTGGCCAAGGAAAACGCCAACCATGTGCCGGCCAACGCGCTGTGGCTGACCAACTGCATGATCCAGGGTTTTCTGCTGATCACGCTGTTTTCCGCTGGAACCTACACCAGCCTGATCTACCTGGCCTCGTCGATGATTCTGGTGCCCTATCTGTGGTCGGCGGCCTACGCCGTGCTGCTGGCGGTGCGCGCAGAAACCTACGCCGGGCAATCGGCGCTGCGCCGCAAGGACCTGCTGGTGGCGTTGGTTGCCCTGCTGTATGCCATCTGGTTGCTCTACGCTGGTGGCCTCAAGTACCTGTTGTTGTCGGCGCTGCTCTATGCCCCAGGGGTAATCCTGTTCGCCAGGGCCAAACGTGAACAGGGCCAGAGCTTGTTCACCCATTGGGAAAAACTGATTTTCGCCGCTGTGCTGGCAGGCGCCGCGTTAGCCGCCTACGCCCTGTACTCAGGGCTGCTGAGCTTGTGATCGGGCCGGGCAAGGATGTTCCGGGCGTGACCAGATCCACAGGTTGCCCAAGGTCATGCCGGCAATGGCCAGGTACACCGGCCAGTGGTGTTCCAGCAGCGCCAGCATCAGGCCCGCGCACAGCAGCATGCTGAGTGTCGCGCTCACTTTTGCTCGCCGCTGGATCACCTTGCCATTGCGCCAGTTGTACAGGATCGGCCCGAACAGCCGGTGGTTTTCCAGCCAGGCCGACAGCCGTGGCGAACTGCGGGTAGCCGCCCAGGCAGCCAGCAGAATGAATTCGGTGGTCGGCAGGCCGGGAATGGCAATCGCGACCAGGCCCACGCCCAGGCTGACATAAGCCAGGATCGCATACAGCAGGCGGGCGAGTTTCGAGCGGGCGGGTCGGGTCATGGTCTCACTGCATAAAAAGCGGTTCGACCACCGACAGGGTGGCCGGGTATGGCGTATCAAGCCAGTGCGGCATCTGTAGCATAGGCGTGCCTGAGCAGCTCGGTGAAGCGCTCGAAGGCAGCCACTGCGCCGCGCTCGGCGGCAGTCTCGTCGTCGGCCGACAGCGCCAGGCCATCGAGAATACGGGTGAACTGTTTCCAGCCTTCGGCCCGGCCACCGGCCGGCTCGCCGAGGTGGCGAGCACCGAAGCTGTCGGACAGCCCCAGGGCCATGGCGCGCTTGATCAGAAACGCCGCGCCCAGTTTGGAGCCTTCGGAGACGAAGATCCAGCCCATTGCCTCGCCCAGGCCTGGATTGTGCAAGGCACCTGGCACGGCTGGCGGCACGTCGGTGTCGAGGTCGGCGAGGTCCTGGCGGGCCTGCTCGGCACGGCAGCGCTGGGCCAGGTCGGGGACGATGGCGGTCAGTTGCGGGTCGTTGTACAGGGCCTGCAATTCGGCCTGGAACAGGTATTGGGCGACCACGAAACGGGCAAAACTGTCGCGGCTATCGAAGGGCGCGTGGGATTTGACCAGGGCATCCAGCTCGGCGTGCGGGGCATGGGTGATCTGGTTCAGGCGTTGGGAGCGCAGGGCTGGGCGGTCGGTCATGGGGCAGTCCTTGGAAAAGGGGCGTCTAGGGACAAGACGAAATAGCGGGGGTGGGACAGTAAAAAAATCGGGATTTCGTGTTGCCTGTACTGGCCTCTTCGCGGGCATGCCCGCTCCCACAGGTTCATCGCAGGCCCAAGGCTTGCGCAGTATCTGTGGGAGCGGGCAAGCCCGCGAAGAGGCCGGCACAGGCGCAAGGGGTCAGATATCCCAAACCACATTGATGCCGAAGTTGCGCCCCGGCATGGTCAGGCGGTCGATGTTGGCCGGCTGGGTCACGGCCGCTTCACCCTGGCCGTCGTAGCTGCGTACCGAATCCCACTGCCAGTACTTCTTGTCGGTGAGGTTGTACAGGCCGGCGTTGATGGTCACATCGTCGGTGACCTTGTAGTAACCGGTCAGGTCCAGCACCCCGTAGCCTGGGGTGCGGAACTTGCTGCTGGAGCCGTCGGGCGAATAGAAGGTGCTGTCATCGACGCGGGTCTTGCGCTTGACCAATGTCCAGCTCAGCAGGCCGCCGTAGTGTTGTTGTTCGTAACCCAGGCCGAACACGCCCTTGAGCGGGTTGACGCTGTTCAGCGGCGCGCCAGTGTCATCGTTGCGGCCGTAGGTGTAGGCAATCGAGCCCTGGCCATAAAGGCCCTGCGGTGCGCCGAAGCGGTCGAGGTTCAGGCGGCCCTTGAACTCGGCGCCCTTGATGGTGGCGTGCTTGATGTTATTGGCGCGGAAGGTCTGTTCCAGGTTGGCGCTCTGCACGGCGTCTTCATCGATAAAGTCGCGATACTTGTTGTAGAACACCGCCACATCGAAGCTGCCGGCATCGAAGTTGCCACGCAGGCCGGTTTCGTAGCTCTTGCTCTTCTCCGGTTCGAGGCCTGGGTTGCCTTCCACGCGGTAGCCCTGTTCGAGGTTCTGGAATTTCCCGAACATGGCTTTGGCGGTCGGCGTGCGGAAGCCTTCGGCGTATTGGCCGTACCAGGTGTAGTTGGCATTGAAGGCGTAGGTCAGGCCGAACTTGGGCGAGACACGGTGCCACTTCCTGGCGGAGTCGTCCTGGGAGGTCGGCGCTGTACCGGTGGCTTCCAGGCCGCGCAGGTATTCCTCGGTGAACCTTGGCTCCATGCGTGTGTAGTCGTAGCGGGCACCGGGCAGGAAGGTCCAGTCGTCCCAGCGGATTTCATCCTGCAGGAACAGGCTGTAGGTGTTCACGGTCGGGTCCGGGAAATCGCTGACCAGAGCCTGGCCATCGGCCGGGCGGTCAGCGCCGGCCGCGGAACAACCTGCGCCAACGGCCAGGCAGGTACCGGTGCCGCTGCGCGAGCCGGTAACCTTTTCGTGCCTGAGGGTGGTGCCGTAGGTCAGCAGATGGTCGCTGGCGCCAATGCTGAAGGCCTTGTCCAACTGCGCGTCGAACACCCACTGGCGGTCCTTGTAGGTGGTATCGCGGGTGCGCAGCACCTGGCGGGTGAAGGGGGCGTAGATTTCCTCGGTGTGCTGGTCGGTCTTGGCAATCTGGTAATTGAGGCTCCACTTCAGGTGGTCGGCAACATGCGATTCCAGGCCTGACTCATGGCTGATGCCGAAGCGCTCACGGGTAATGGTGTCGTTGCCGGTGCGCGCTTTGTAGAACCCCATGCCATTGGCGCCGCCGATGAACGGCCCGCCCACCGCGCTGAGGATGTTCTGGTCGCGGTCATCCTTGTAGTGCTCGTAGGTAAAGCCCAGGCGAGCATTTTCGGCGTAATCCCAACCCAGCTTGGCCAGCACATTGGTGGTGCGCGCGTCCATCGGGTTGGCTTCGCTACGCGACAGCCCGGCGCCGCTGTGGCCGCCGTGGGTCTCGGTTTCGTGGCCGTTGCGCTGGCTCAGGTGCAGCAGGCTGTCGAAGTCACCCTGGCGAGCGGCGACAGTGGCGGAAGTCAGCCAGCTTTCGTCGGCCGAGCTGTAGCCGCTCTTCAGGCGGGCGCCCACGTCCTTGCCGGGCTTGATGATGTCGTCCGGGTCGAGGGTGAAATAGCTGACCGCGCCGCCGATGGCGTTGCTGCCGTACAGCACCGAGGCCGGGCCGCGAAGGATTTCCACGCGCTTGACGATTTCCGGGTCGACGTAGTTGCGCTGGGTCTGGGCGTAGGGGCCATAGAAGAAGCTGTCGGGGATCGACACCCCATCGACCTGGGTAAGGATTCGCTCACCGTCGATGCCACGGATGTTGTAGCCGTTCAGGCCGCTGCGCTGGCCGGTGCCAGCCACTGACACACCTGGCTCATAGCGCACCAGGTCGTGGATGGTGTTGACGTTCTGCCGGTCCAGTTGTTCGCGGGTCTGCACGCTGACGGTACTCGGCACCTGGCTGACGTCCTGGGCGCTGCGGGTGGCGCTGACGGTGACTTGCTGCAGCGCGACCACGTTGCTGCCAGCCTGGCGTTCGAGCACCACATTGCCGTTGCCGATCTTGCGCAGGCCCAGGCCGGTGCCGTGCAGCAGGCGCTTGAGTGCGGCTTCCGGCAGTAGCGAGCCCTGCACCCCTGGCGAGACTATGCCATCGGCCAGTTCGGCGCTGAAGCCGACCTGCCAGCCGGTGACCTGGCTGAACGCATTCATGGCCGTCACCAGCGATTGTTGACCGATGTTGAAGCGGTATTCGCCCATGCGCGGGCTACTGGCCGGGGCCGGCTCGACTGCTAGCGCCGGCAGGCTGCAGGTGCCGCTGGCGAGCAGGGCCAGGGTCAGCAGGGACAGTGGCCCTGTACGACGGGGAAGGGTGGAGGGGCGGGTAAGACCTGTGGACATCGGAAGCGCTCCCTGACGCGCGGGCTGTTATAGGTGTTGGCTGTTCCTGTGTTGGAACAAGAATCAGTCGCATTGGCTATAACGAGACGGGCGGGGTAGCGTTACTGCGTAAAAAAAGTTGGATTGCGCTCTGGCGGTCTGTATCGCGATTTCTGTGGGAGCGGGCACGCCCGCGAAACAGGCACCGCGGTGGATGGCACGGGCGTTGCCCGTGTTCGCGGGCACGCCCGCTCCCACAGGGAGCGTGTCGGGCTTCAGATTTGCGGATCAGTTCAGGATGACCAGCGCCGGGTACTCATGCAGCCGGGCCGAGGTGATGTGGGCCAGCGCGCGCAGGGTTTCCAGGGGCTGGTCGAGGCGGTAGTTGCCGGTCACCGTCATGTTTTCCAGTTGCGTGTTGCGATTGATGATCCAGCCTGGGTAGTAGCGCCGCAGCTCCGCCAGCACCTGGCTGAGCGGGCAGTTTTCAAACACCAGGCGGCCATCGACCCAGGCCAGGTCCTTGCGCATGTCGGGGCGCTGACGTTGGCCAAAGCCATGGGGGCCGATACTGATGCTATCGCCGGCACGCAAGCGGATACGTTGGTCGCGGGTGCCCTGCAGGTCGACATCGCCGCGTTGCACCCGCACTTGTGCCTCGCCGCCGAGGTAGCGCACGGCAAAGTCGGTGTCACGCACCTGCGCGCGCAGCGGCCCGGCCTGAACTTCCAGCGGCAGCCGCGCACCCTCGGCGACCTGGAAATAGGCCTCGCCTTGCAGCAGGCGGGCAATCTGGCGGCCTTCACGGTACTCGCTGGCGAACGCCGAATCGGTGTTGAGCAACACTTTGGTGCCGTTGTCCAGTTGCAGGCGCTGGCGTTCACCGACCACGGTGAGGTGGTCGGCCTGCAGGCGCAGGGGCAGGTTGCCAAAGGTGCACAGCCCGACCAGCAGCAGCGCGGCGGTAGCCAGCGGTTTCCAGTGGCTGCGCAGGCGCCCGCGCCACGACCGGCGCTGTTGCTGATGCATCTGCGCGGCCACCTGTCGCAGCGGCGCGCCATGCCACAGGGCTTCTGCCTCGACATAGGCTTCGGCGTTTTCTGGCGCCGCGCTCAGCCAGGCTTCGAAGGCCAGGGTATCCTCGGCATCGGCGCATTGCAGGCGTACCAGCCAGTCCAGCGCCTCGTCCATGGCACGAGCACGGGCACGGGCACTGGGCCCGGCGGGTGTCGGGCGGGGAGCGGGGCTATCGGTCACGGTAAATCCCTGAATGGTCCTTTTTTTTGCGAATGATCAAGGCTGGGGCGGGTAGTAGCAAGGGCTTTGCATTGCCTCACTTGAGCCGGTCGGCAACACCCATGCATATCGCCATGATCAGTTTCAGTTCCTTCTGCACCGTGCTGGGCGAAACCTTCAGTTGTTCGGCAATTTCCAGATAGGTGGCGCCATGCAGGCGGCTGAGGATGAAGATGCGCTGCTGGCGTTCGCTCAGTTGGCCAAGGCTGACGCTCAGCTGCTTGAGCAACTGTTCGGCATGGGCGGCATCTTCGCTGCTGGTGGCCGGCGCGGCCACGCTATGCAGCACCTCGTCGGGTACGTCGTCGACCAGCATGCGCGATTGCACCCGGCGTGCGCGCAGGTGATCGAGGGCCAGGTTGCGCGCGGTCTGGAACACGAACGGTTCGATGTGTTCGACGCGCCGCTCTGCAAGGGCGCGGGATACGCGCAGGTAAGTCTCCTGCAACAGGTCCTCGGCCGTGGTCGGGTTGCCGACCATGCGCTGCAGGGTGCGCAGCAAGGAAAGGCGCTGGACGAGGAAGACGGAGTTGAACCGGGACTGACTCACGATGGGACCTGGCCGATGAAGGGTTGATGATAATGCTTATCATCCGCGCCATAGGTCAAGTTTGGAAATGTTAGGAAAAGGTAAAGATTGTGAGTGTGGGGCGCATGAGGGAGTTTTTTGTATTTGTGAGATAGAGCGCCGCCGCGCGGCGCTCTATCTCACAGGCGGCGAAAATGCCGCGGCCTACTCAGCGTGCCCGGCACAGCGCCAGGCAGTTATCCAGCATACGGTTGGAGAAGCCCCACTCGTTGTCATACCAGGCCAGCACCTTGAGCATGCGCCCGTTGGCCCGGGTATGGTTGGCATCGAAGATCGACGACAGCGGGTTGTGGTTGAAATCGCAGGAAACCAGCGGCAAGGCGTTGTAGCCCAGTACCCGCGAATGCTTGCTGGCTTCGAGGAACAGCTGGTTGACCTGATCGGCCGTGGCCTCGCGTCGGAGGTTGACGGTGAGATCCACCAGCGACACGTTGATCACCGGCACGCGCACCGCCATGCCGGTCAGCTTGCCGGCCAGTTCCGGCAGCACCAGGCCTACGGCCTCGGCGGCCCCGGTCTTGCTGGGGATCATCGACTGGGTCGCCGAGCGTGCGCGGTACGGGTCGCCGTGATACACGTCGGTCAGCACCTGGTCATTGGTATAGGCATGGATGGTGGTCATCAGGCCTTGCTCGATACCGAACTCGCGGTGCAGCACCTGGGCAATCGGCGCCAGGCAGTTGGTGGTGCAGGAGGCGTTGGAAATGACCTGGTGCGAGGCCCGCAGGATGTCATGGTTGACGCCGTATACCACGGTGGCATCGGCACCTTTGGCGGGTGCCGAGACGATCACCTTGCCTGCCCCCGCAGCCAGGTGCGCGGCAGCCTTGGCGCGCTCGGTGAACAGCCCGGTGCATTCGAACACCACGTCGATCGCCTCGGCCTTCCAGGGCAGTTCGGCCGGGTTGCGGATGGCGCTGACGGCGATACGGTCACCATTGACCGTCAGGCTTTCGTGGTCAGCCTCGACGCTGGCGTCAAAGGTGCCGTGCACGCTGTCGTACTTGAGCAAGTGGGCGTTCATGGCGCTGTCGCCCAGGTCATTGATGGCGACGACCTGCAGGTCCTGGCGGTAGCCTTGGGTATACAGTGCGCGCAGGACGTTGCGCCCGATGCGGCCGAATCCATTGATGGCGATGCGTAAAGTCATGGCAGTACCTCTGGCAGTCCGAGTGAAACCTGTGGCACAAAGGAGCTTCACTGAAACGGTTTTGTTGTTGGAATTACAAGATTATTCACTGGCCGATAGAAAACAAGCCTTTTTAGTGGCAATATTTTGTTTAAACATACAACGAGTGGTCGGGCAACGTGCCTCCACCGATGCAGCGGGCTCCTCTACCTTCAGCCTAGGCCGCAATCGTTTGGAGGGGAAATGCCTGGTAAACCGCCCTTACAATTAGCCTGGAGTCCAGTACATGCATCCGCGCATCCTTGAGGTCACCCAGCGGCTGGTCGAGCGCAGCCGTGCCACCCGCGAACGCTACCTGCAGCTGATTCGCGGCGCGGCCAGTGAAGGCCCCATGCGTGCCAGCCTGCAATGCGCCAACTTCGCCCACGGCGTGGCCGGTTGCGGCAGCGAGGACAAGCAGACCCTGCGCCTGATGAACGCGGCCAACGTGGCCATCGTCTCGGCCTACAACGACATGCTCTCGGCGCACCAGCCGTACCTGCACTTCCCCGAGCAGATCAAGCAGGCCCTGCGCGAGGTCGGTTCGGTCGGCCAGTTTGCCGGTGGCGTACCGGCCATGTGCGATGGCGTGACCCAGGGCGAGCCGGGCATGGAACTGGCCATTGCCAGCCGTGAAGTGATCGCCATGTCCACCGCCGTGGCCCTGTCGCACAACATGTTCGACGCTGCGCTGATGCTGGGCATCTGCGACAAGATCGTCCCCGGGCTGATGATGGGCGCACTGCGCTTCGGCCACCTGCCGACCATTTTCGTCCCGGGCGGGCCGATGGTGTCCGGCATCTCCAACAAGCAGAAGGCCGACGTGCGCCAGCGCTACGCCGAGGGCAAGGCCAGCCGCGAGGAGCTGCTGGAGTCGGAGATGAAGTCCTACCACAGCCCGGGCACCTGTACCTTCTACGGTACGGCCAACACCAACCAGCTGGTAATGGAAGTGATGGGCCTGCACTTGCCCGGCGCTTCCTTCGTCAACCCGTACACGCCGCTGCGTGACGCCCTCACTGCCGAGGCTGCGCAGCAGGTCACGCGCATGACCAAGGCCAGCGGCAACTTCATGCCGCTGGGCGAAATCGTCGATGAAAAGGCGCTGGTCAACTCCATCGTCGCCCTGCACGCCACCGGCGGTTCGACCAACCATACCCTGCATATTCCGGCGATTGCCCAGGCTGCTGGGATCCAGCTGACCTGGCAGGACATGGCCGACCTGTCCGAAGTGGTGCCGACCCTGTCCCACGTCTACCCCAACGGCAAGGCCGACATCAACCACTTCCAGGCGGCTGGCGGTATGGCCTTCCTGATCCGCGAGCTGCTCGATGCCGGCTTGCTGCACGAGGACGTCAACACCGTGGCCGGCCATGGCCTGCGCCGCTACACCCGGGAACCGTTCCTCGACGACGGCAAACTGGTGTGGCGCGAAGGGCCGCAGCACAGCCTGGACGAAAGCATCCTGCGCCCGGTGGCTCGACCGTTCTCGGCCGAAGGCGGCCTGCGGGTGATGGAAGGCAACCTTGGCCGAGGCGTGATGAAGGTGTCCGCGGTCGCCCCGGAGCACCAGGTGGTCGAAGCCCCGGCACGGGTATTCCACGACCAGCAGTCGCTGGCCGATGCCTTCAAGGCCGGCGAGCTGGAGCGCGACTTCGTTGCCGTGGTGCGCTTCCAGGGCCCGCGCTGCAACGGCATGCCGGAACTGCACAAGCTCACGCCGTTCCTCGGTGTGCTGCAGGATCGCGGCTACAAGGTGGCGCTGGTCACCGACGGGCGCATGTCCGGTGCCTCCGGCAAGATCCCGGCAGCCATCCACGTCTGCCCCGAAGCGTATGACGGTGGCCCGCTGGCGCGGGTGCGCGACGGTGATATCGTGCGGGTTGACGGCGTCGAAGGCACGCTGCGGGTGATGGTGTCGGCCGAGGAACTGGCCAGCCGCGACCTGCCACCCGCTCCCCAGGGCAACGACCTGGGCTGCGGGCGCGAGCTGTTCGGCTTCATGCGCATGGCGTTCAGCCCGGCAGAGCAGGGCGCCAGTGCCTTCACCTCGGCCCTGGAGAACCTCAAATGAAGGACCTGCTGGTTGGCGACATCGGCGGCACCAATGCCCGTTTTGCGTTATGGCGTGACAACCAGCTACATGCAGTGAAAGTCTTCGCCACCGAGGACTACACCAGCCCGGAACAGGCCATCGAGGCTTACCTTGAAGGCCAGGGCATTCCTCGCGGTGACGTGGTTGCTGCCTGCCTGGCGGTGGCCGGGCCGGTCAATGGCGACGAGTTCCGCTTCACCAACAACCATTGGCGCCTGAGCCGTCTGGCGTTCTGCCAGCGGCTGCAGATCGAGCAGCTGCTGCTGATCAACGACTTCACCGCCATGGCGCTGGGCATGACCCGCCTGCGCGATGGCGAGTTCCGCGAGGTGTGTCCGGGCCAGGCCGACCTTTCGCGCCCGGCGTTGGTCATCGGCCCGGGTACCGGTCTGGGTGTCGGCTCCCTCTTGCGTGTGGGTGAGCGTTGGTGCGCCTTGCCGGGTGAGGGCGGGCACGTCGACCTGCCGGTGGGCAATGCCCGCGAAGCCGCGATTCACCAGCAGATTCACGCCCAGATCGGCCACGTCAGCGCTGAAACCGTGCTCAGTGGCGGTGGCCTGCTGCGCCTCTACCAGGCAATCTGTGCACTGGACGGCGACACACCCAGACACAAGACCCCTGCGCAGATCACCGATGCTGCGCTGGGCGGCGAACCACGGGCGCTGGCGGTGATCGAGCAGTTCTGCCGGTTCCTCGGCCGAGTGGCGGGTAACAATGTGCTGACGCTGGGCGCGCGCGGTGGGGTCTATATTGTTGGCGGTGTGATCCCGCGTTTTGCCGAGCTGTTCCTGCGCAGCGGGTTTGCCGCCAGCTTTGCCGACAAGGGCTGCATGAGTGGCTATTTCGCCGGGGTGCCGGTATGGCTGGTGACGGCGGAATTTTCCGGGTTGCTGGGGGCTGGAGTGGCCTTGCAGCAGGCGCTGGATCACGGATAGATGGTTGGGTTGCGCAGCGGCCCCGATAGCAGGCAACCAAGACCTGTAACCAGACAATAGGAAGGACCACCTTGAGCACTGCCGGTAAATCGATCCTGATGGTCGACGACGACCAGGAAATCCGCGAACTGCTGCAAACCTACCTGAGCCGCTCTGGTTTCCAGGTACATGCCGAAGCCGACGGCAGGGGCTTTCGCCGCGCCCTGGAAACCACCCCCTGCGATCTGGTCATCCTGGATGTCATGTTGCCCGACGAAGACGGCTTCAGCCTGTGCCGTTGGGTGCGCCAGCACCCGCGCCAGGCACGGGTTCCGATCATCATGCTCACCGCCAGCTCAGACGAAGCCGACCGGGTCATCGGCCTGGAACTGGGCGCCGACGACTATCTGGGCAAACCGTTCAGCCCGCGCGAATTGCAGGCGCGGATCAAGGCCCTGTTGCGCCGTGCCGAGTTCGGCCAGGCGGCGCCAGGCAGTGCGGTGCTGGCCTTCGACGACTGGCGCCTGGACACGGTCAGCCATCGCCTGTTTCATCGCGACGGCGAGGAGGTGATGCTCTCTGGTGCCGACTTCGCCCTGCTCAAGCTGTTTCTCGATCACCCGCAGCAGATCCTTGACCGCGACACCATCGGTAACGCTACCCGCGGCCGTGAGCCGATGCCGCTGGACCGTATCGTCGACATGGCCGTGAGCCGTCTGCGCCAGCGTCTGCGCGATACCGACAAACCCCCTCGGCTGATCCGCACCGTGCGCGGCAGTGGCTACCTGCTGGCTGCTCATGTCTGCAGTGCCTGCTGAGCGGCGCTGGCGGTTGCTGCCGCGCTCGCTGCTGGGGCGCATGCTGCTGCTGACCTTGTTGGTGGTTCTGCTGGCCCAGGGTTTGTCCAGCATCATCTGGGTCGCCCAGTTGCGGGCCAGCCAACTGCAAGGCCTGCGCGCCAGCGCCAGCAGCCTGGCTCACTCGATGAGTGCCAGCGTCAGCTACTTTCGTTCGCTGCCGGTGGGCTACCGGCCCATGGTGCTCGACCAACTGCGCAGCATGGGCGGCACGCGCTTCTTCGTGTCGCTCAACGCCAAGCCGCTGGACATGCCGGTACTGCCGGTCACCCCGCGCAAGCAGGCGGTGATCGACGTGTTCCAGCAAGTGCTGCATGAACGCCTGGGTTCGCAGATGGAAATTTCCGTGGCGTTCGTCAACCCCGACGACCTGCGCATCTTCAACAGCGGACTCAAACTCGACGAGCTGCCACGCTCGTGGGCGCACTACTCGTTGACCCTGGAACCGCTCAACCCGCCGGTGCTGGTGACGCAGATCCGCCTCGGCGAGGGCGAGTGGCTGTACATCGCCTCGCTGTTGCCCGAACCCTATACCAGCCTGGAGGCCGAACGCCTGCCACGCCAGCAGATCGGCTTCATCGTGCTGACCACTGTTTTGCTGTTGCTGTTCATCGGCCTGCTGGTGCACTGGCAGAGCTGGCCGCTCAAGCGCCTGGCTCGGGCCGCACGCGAGATGTCGCTGGGTGCCGATGTGGCGCCGGTGGCCGAAGGCGGTGGCAGTGAGGTGGTGGAAGTGGGCCGGGCGTTCAACAGCATGCGCGAACGTATCAGCCGCTACCTGACCGAACGTAGCCAGCTGTTCAGCGCTATCTCGCATGACCTGCGCACGCCGATCACCCGGCTGCGTCTGCGGGTGGAACTGCTGGAGGACGAACGCCTGCAGGCCAAGTTCAGCCAGGACCTGGATGAACTGGAGTTGCTGGTCAAAGGTGCCTTGCAGTGCGTTAAGGACACCGACATTCATGAAAACATCGAGCCCATCGACCTCAACCAGGTATTGGAAATCCTTGCCGAGCCCTACCTCGGCGATGGCCGCATCACCCTCGAAGGCCGGGCGCTGGCGCCGTACCCGGGCAAGCCGCTGGCATTGCGACGGTGTATCGGCAACCTGATCGACAATGCAATCAAGTACGGCGAGCGGGCACGGTTGCGCATCATCGACAGTGCCGAGGGTTTCGTGCTGCAGGTCGATGACCGCGGGCCAGGGGTGCCCGAGCAGCAGCTGGAGCAGGTGTTCGAGCCGCACTTCCGCCTGGCGGGGCAGCAGCAGGGTTATGGGCTGGGGTTGGGGATTGCACGCAACATTGCCCATAGCCATGGCGGTGAGGTGAGTTTGCTCAACCTGCGCGAGGGCGGGTTGCGGGTGACGTTGTATCTGCCGCGGGGCATGGACTGAGCGTCCAGGGGGGGGCGCACAGCCAGGCGAATGTCACTGCCTGGTGACAATTCCGCCGTCCTTCGTGACATCCCGCCCAACCGCGCTGACTAGAATTCGCCCACGACTGGCAAGGATCAAGCTGGCCCATGAACACCCATAACCTACCTGCCCCCTGCTGGCTCGACAACCCGGACCACACCGCCTGGCGCCTGGCCGAAGCGCAGCGCCTGCTGGCCTTCGCCAAGGCCTCGAAACTGCCCGACGGCTTCGGCGGACTGGATGCCAAGGGGTGGCTTGCCCCCGGTGCCCGTGCCGACACCCTGAACACTGCCCGCATGACCCACTGCTTCGCCCTGGCCCACCTGCAGGGCCAGCCCGGTTACCTGGCCTATGTCGAACACGGCGTGGCTGCCCTGCGCGGTGCCATGCAGGACGCCACCTATGGCGGCTGGTTCGCCCATCCCGGTGGCGATACCGACAGCGGCAAAGCGGCCTACCTGCATGCCTTCGTCGCCCTCGCCGCCAGCTCGGCCGTGCTGGCCGGCGCTGTCGACGCGCCCGCCCTGCTGGAAGACGCGGTACAGATACTTGAAGCGCATTTCTGGAGCGAAGAAGAGGGCGCCCTCAGCGAATCCTTCTCCCGTGGCTGGCAGTTGCCCGAACCGTACCGTGGCGCCAACAGCAACATGCACGCGGTCGAAGCCTTCCTGGCCTTGGCCGACGTCACAGGCAACCACCTGTGGCTGCAACGTGCCCTGCGCATCGCCGAACGCATCATTCATGGCCATGCCGCCGCCAACGGTCACCGCGTCATCGAGCACTTCGATGCCTTCTGGCAGCCACTGCCGCACTACAACCAGGAGCGCCCGGCTGATCCTTTCCGCCCTTATGGCACCACCCCCGGGCATGCGCTGGAGTGGGCGCGGTTGCTGCTGCATCTGGAGGCCAGCCTCGAACGGGCCGGCCTGGGTGCACCGGGCTGGCTGGTGGATGACGCGAGCGCGCTGTTCGACGCGGCCTGTTTGCACGCGTGGAGCGTCGATGGCGCGGAGGGTTTTGTCTATACCCTGGACTGGGCCGACCGCCCGATGGTGCGCGCTCGCCTGCATTGGGTGCATGCCGAGGCCTGCGCCGCCGCAGCGGCGCTGTTGCAGCGTACTGGCGAGGCACGCTACGAGCAGTGGTACGGGCGCTGCTGGGGCTTCATTGCCAACTATTTCATCGACCTGGTTGCGGGCAGCTGGCATCACGAACTCGATGCGCACAACCAGCCGGCCGGCACGCTGTGGCCGGGCAAGCCCGACCTCTACCACGCCTACCAGGCACTGCTGCTGCCGGGCTTGCCGCTGGCACCGAGCCTGGCCAGCAGCCTGGCGGCCAATGTAACCAGATGATGACATTCACGCATCGCTTCGTTACCTGACGAGGCGCGCACGCTGTTTAGACTCAATGCAACGCAAGCGACCGACTTGCACGGCATAACAACAAGAAAGGTGCTTCGATGAACTCTACGTTTCGTCTCGCTGCCGCAATCTCCATTGCCTCGCTAGGGGCTTCCCTGCTCCCGCTCACTGCCCTGGCTGCCGATTCCAAAGGCAGTATCGAGGTGGTGCACTGGTGGACATCCGGTGGTGAAAAAGCGGCAGTCGATGTGCTCAAGGCCCAGGTCGAAAAAGACGGCTTCACCTGGAAGGACGGCGCTGTCGCAGGCGGCGGGGGCGCGACGGCCATGACCGTGCTCAAGAGCCGCGCCGTGGCTGGCAACCCGCCGGGTGTCGCGCAGATCAAAGGGCCGGACATCCAGGACTGGGCAGCCACCGGCCTGCTTGATGCCGACGTACTCAAGGACGTGGCCAAGGAAGAGAAGTGGGACACGCTGCTGGACAAGAAAGTCGCCGACACCGTGAAGTATGACGGTGACTACGTCGCCGTACCGGTGAACATCCACCGCATCAACTGGCTGTGGATCAACCCCGAAGTGTTCAAGAAGGCCGGCATCGACAAGGCGCCGACCACTCTCGACGAATTCTACGCCGCCGCCGACAAGCTCAAGGCCGCCGGCTTCATCCCGCTCGCCCATGGCGGCCAGCCGTGGCAGGACAGCACCGTATTCGAAAGCGTGGTGCTGGCCGTGATGGGGGTCGATGGCTACAAGAAGGCCCTTGTCGACCTCGACAGCGACACCCTGATCGGCCCGCAGATGGTCAAGGCGCTGACCGAGCTGAAGAAGGTCGCCACCTACATGGACCCGGATGGCAAGGGCCAGGACTGGAACCTCGAAGCGGCCAAGGTCATCAACGGCAAGGCCGGCATGCAGATCATGGGCGACTGGGCCAAGAGCGAGTGGACCCTGGCGAAGAAAACCGCCGGCAAGGACTACCAGTGCGTGCCATTCCCCGGCACGGACAAGGCGTTCCTGTACAACATCGATTCGCTGGTGGTGTTCAAGCAAAACGACGAAGGCACCGCCGCCGGCCAGCAGGACATTGCACGCAAGGTGCTGGGCCAGGACTTCCAGAAGGTTTTCAGTATCAACAAGGGCTCCATCCCGGTACGCAACGACATGCTGGCCGACATGGGCAAGTACGGCTTCGATGCCTGCGCGCAAACCTCCGCCAAGGACTTCCTCGCCGACGCCAAGAGCGGCGGGCTGCAGCCGAGCATGGCGCACAACATGGCCACCACGCTGGCCGTGCAGGGCGCGTTCTTCGATGTGGTGACCAACTACATCAACGACCCGAAGGCCGACCCGGCCGATGCGGCGAAGAAGCTGGCGGCGGCGATCAAGGCAGCCCAGTAAAGCCATTCGCGGGCAAGCCCGCTCCCACAGGTTCGGCGTCCTGCCCGGGACCTGTGGTGAGCAGGCCCCCTGTGGGAGCGGGCGTGCCCGCGAAGCGGTGCAAAGCATCGCCTTTACCTCGAGATCCACAACATGACCACAACAACCGCCCAACTGCGGGCCTCACCCCTGGACGCGCTGCAGCGCTGGCTACCCAAGCTGGTGCTGGCGCCAAGCATGTTCATCGTCCTGGCGGGCTTCTACGGCTACATCCTCTGGACCTTTGTCCTGTCCTTCACCACTTCGACCTTCCTGCCGACCTACAAGTGGGCCGGCCTGGCCCAGTACGCCCGGCTGTTCGACAACGACCGCTGGTGGGTAGCGAGCAAGAACCTGCTGCTGTTCGGCGGCCTGTTCATCGCCATCAGCCTGGTCATCGGCGTGCTGCTGGCGGTCCTGCTGGACCAGCGCATCCGCCGCGAAGGCTTCATCCGCACCATCTACCTGTACCCCATGGCGCTGTCGATGATCGTCACCGGCACCGCCTGGAAGTGGCTGCTCAACCCGGGCATGGGCCTGGACAAGCTGCTGCGTGACTGGGGCTGGGAAGGTTTCCGCCTGGACTGGCTGATCGACCCGGACCGGGTGGTGTACTGCCTGGTGATTGCCGCGGTATGGCAGGCATCGGGCTTCATCATGGCGATGTTCCTCGCCGGCCTGCGCGGTGTCGACCCATCGATCATCCGCGCCGCGCAGATCGACGGCGCCAGCCTGCCGCGCATCTACTGGCGCGTGGTGCTGCCCAGCCTGCGCCCGGTGTTCTTCAGCTCGCTGATGATTCTCGCGCACATTGCCATCAAGAGCTTCGACCTGGTGGCGGCGATGACGGCTGGCGGCCCGGGCTACTCCTCCGATCTGCCGGCGATGTTCATGTATTCGTTCACCTTCAGCCGTGGCCAGATGGGCATGGGCTCGGCCAGCGCCATCCTCATGCTCGGAGCGATCCTGGCGATCCTCGTGCCTTACCTGTACTCGGAGCTGCGGAGCAAACGCCATGCATAGCCCTGTCGACAAACCCGTGCTGAGCCTCAGCCGCATCGCCATCCACGCGGTGCTGTTGCTGGCCGTGTTGCTGTACCTGGTGCCGCTGGTGGTGATGCTGCTGACCAGCTTCAAGACCCCGGACGATATCAGCACCGGCAACCTGCTGAGCTGGCCGACGGTATTCAGCGGTATCGGTTGGGTCAAGGCCTGGGCCACGGTCAGCGGTTACTTCTGGAACTCGATCATGATCACCGTGCCGGCAGTGCTGATCTCCACCGCCATCGGCGCGCTGAACGGCTACGTGCTGTCGATGTGGCGTTTCCGCGGTTCCCAGCTGTTCTTCGGCCTGCTGTTGTTCGGCTGCTTTCTGCCGTTCCAGACCGTGCTGCTGCCGGCCTCGTTCACCCTCGGCAAGCTCGGCCTGGCCAGCACTACCAGCGGCCTGGTGCTGGTGCATGTGGTCTATGGCCTGGCCTTTACCACGCTGTTTTTCCGCAACTTCTACGTGAGCGTCCCCGATGCGCTGGTCAAGGCTGCGCGGCTGGATGGCGCCGGTTTCTTCACCATCTTCCGCCGCATCATCCTGCCGATGTCCACGCCGATCATCATGGTCTGCCTGATCTGGCAGTTCACCCAGATCTGGAACGACTTCCTGTTTGGCGTGGTGTTCTCCAGTGGCGACTCGCAACCGATCACCGTGGCCTTGAACAACCTGGTCAACACCAGTACAGGGGCCAAGGAATACAACGTCGACATGGCGGCGGCGATGATAGCCGGCCTGCCAACCCTGCTGGTCTACGTGGTGGCAGGCAAATATTTCGTCCGCGGCCTGACGGCTGGCGCGGTAAAGGGGTAAGTCATGGCAACGCTCGAACTTCGCAATGTGAACAAGACCTACGGCAGCGGCCTGCCGGACACCCTCAAGGACATCCAGCTGTCGATCAAGGATGGCGAGTTCCTGATCCTGGTCGGCCCCTCGGGCTGCGGCAAGTCGACCTTGATGAACTGCATTGCCGGCCTGGAGCAGATCACCGGCGGGGCGATTCTCATCGACCAGCAGGATGTCAGCGGCATGAGCCCCAAGGACCGGGACATCGCCATGGTGTTCCAGTCCTACGCGCTGTACCCGACCATGAGCGTGCGCGAGAACATCGAGTTCGGCCTGAAGATCCGCAAGCTGCCCCAGGCTGCCATCGACGAGGAGGTGGCGCGGGTGGCCAAGCTGCTGCAGATCGAGCACCTGCTGGCGCGCAAGCCGGCGCAGCTGTCCGGCGGCCAGCAACAGCGCGTGGCCATGGGCCGGGCGCTGGCGCGGCGGCCGAAGATCTACCTGTTCGATGAACCGCTGTCCAACCTCGATGCCAAGCTGCGCGTCGAGATGCGCACCGAAATGAAACTGATGCACCAGCGCCTGAAGACCACCACCGTGTATGTCACCCATGACCAGATCGAGGCCATGACCCTGGGCGACAAGGTGGCGGTGATGAAGGACGGCATCATCCAGCAGTTCGGCACCCCGCAACAGATCTACAACGACCCGGCCAACCAGTTTGTCGCCAGCTTCATCGGTTCGCCGCCGATGAACTTCATCCCGGTACGCCTGAGCAAACAGGATGGCCGCCTGCTGGCGCTGCTCGACAGCGGCCAGGCGCGCTGCGAACTGCCTTTGGGTCTGGCTGCCGACGAACTCGAGGGGCGCGAGATCATTCTGGGCATTCGTCCCGAACAGATCGCGCTGGGCACCGGGGAGGGCAACGGCTTGCCTGGCATCCGTGCCGAGGTGCAGGTGACCGAGCCTACCGGGCCGGACCTGCTGGTGTTCGTCACCCTCAACCAGACCAAGGTTTGCTGCCGCCTGGCGCCGGATGTGACGTGCCAGGTAGGTGACAACCTGAACCTGCAGTTCGACCCGGCCCGGGTGCTGCTGTTCGACGCCGAAAGCGGCGAGCGCGTGCATCTGGCCAGCTCCGCCGCAGCAGTAAAGGACAACGTGGCTCACTTCAAGGGCCGTTGACTCGTCTACACCACCAATAAGAAAAAAGAGGACGCAAAGGGATGGAACAGCGCAAACGCATCAGGACATTGGGCTCGTTGGCCTTGCTTGCCATCGTTGGTAGCAGCGGCACGCAGGCTGCCGAGGCCTTTTCCAGCGAATCGAAGTGGATGACCGGCGACTGGGGCGGCACCCGCACCGAATTGCTGGAAAAAGGTTACGACTTCACTCTGGATTATGTCGGTGAGGTCGCCGGCAACTTGCACGGCGGCTACAACGATGACAAGACCGCGCGCTATAGCGACCAGTTCGCGCTTGGCGCACACCTGGACCTGCAGAAGATCCTTGGCTGGCACGATGCCGAGTTCAAGCTGGCAATCACCGAGCGCAGTGGTCGCAACCTGTCCAACGACCGCATCAGCGACCCGCGCGCCGGGCAGTTCAGTTCGGTGCAGGAAGTGTGGGGCCGCGGCCAGACCTGGCGTCTGACCCAGATGTGGATCAAGCAGAAATACTTCGACGGCGCGCTGGACGTGAAATTCGGTCGCTTCGGTGAAGGCGAGGACTTCAACAGCTTCCCCTGCGACTTCCAGAACCTGGCCTTCTGCGGCTCACAGGTGGGCAACTGGGTCGGCGGTATCTGGTACAACTGGCCGGTCAGCCAGTGGGCCCTGCGGGTCAAGTACAACATCACCCCGGAATTCTTCGTCCAGGTCGGCGCCTTCGAGCAGAATCCTTCCAACCTGGAAACCGGCAACGGCTTCAAGCTCAGTGGCAGCGGCACCAAGGGCGCGATACTGCCGGTGGAAGCGGTGTGGTCACCCAAGGTCAACGGCCTGCCGGGCGAGTACCGCCTGGGTTACTACTACAGCACGGCCAAGGCCGATGATGTATTCGACGATGTCAACGGTAACCCGCAGGCGCTGACTGGCGAAGCCTTCAAGTCGCACTCCAGCAAGCACGGCTGGTGGGTCGTGGCGCAGCAGCAGGTGACCGCCCATGCTGGCGATGTCAACCGTGGCCTGAGCCTGTTCGCCAACTTCACCGTGCACGACAAGGCCACCAACGTGGTCGACAACTACCAGCAGGTAGGCTTGGTCTACAAAGGTGCCTTCGACGCCCGGCCCAAGGACGATATCGGCTTTGGCGTGGCACGCATTCATGTGAATGACGACGTGAAGAAACGCGCCGAGCTGCTCAACGCCCAGAGCGGTATAGACGATTATGACAATCCCGGGTTCGTGCCACTGCAACGTACCGAGTACAACGCCGAGCTCTATTACGGCTTCCACGTCACCAACTGGCTGACCGTGCGGCCCAACCTGCAGTACATCAAGAGCCCTGGCGGGGTCGACGAGGTGGACAATGCGCTGGTCGCAGGCTTGAAGATTCAGTCGTCATTCTAAGAACAATTGTTGTAAATTTACGCCAATCCAATTTCGGCTCCCGGCACCCACTGGCCTGCAGTGGGTGCCAGGGATAGGTCGAGACAGCGCTATCTCAAACAACAAGAGCCCTGAACATGCCTGAACATCCGCTTCATCGCTTCTTTACCTCGCAACGGCCCCGGCCGACGTTCGAGTGGGAGCGTTACCAGCAGCGCGATGTGCTGATCATCGACCACCCACGCTGCCAGGCGGTGTTCAGCCGCCAGGGCGCGCAACTGCTGCATTTTCAGCCGGCCGGCGAACGGCCCTGGCTGTGGTGTGCCGAACAGTGGCCGCAGGTTGGGGCGATCCGCGGTGGCGTGCCGGTGTGCTGGCCTTGGTATGGCCGTCACCCCAGCGAGGACCTGTGGCCGGCCCATGGCTGGGCGCGCCTGCTGGACTGGAAGCTGGTGGAGAGCCGCGAGGACGAGGAGGGCGTGACCCTGAAATGGCGGCTGGACCTGTGCGACTGGCAGGTCGACCTGCATGCCCGGCTGGACAGCCGCATGGAGCTGAGCCTGAGCACCGAGCACCAGGACAGCGAACCCTGCCAGCTGAGCCATGCCCTGCTGGCCTACTGGTGTATCAGTGACGTGTCCGAGATAGCGCTGTCCGGGCTCGAGGACATCGAAGGCTATGACCGCCTCAACCGCCAGGCCTGCCGTGAGGATGGCGCGCTGAAGCTCAAGGGCGGCTGCCAGAAGGTCTACCCCGGCACGCCACGGGTGCAATTGCAGGACCCGGCCTGGCAGCGTGAGCTGTGCATCGATACTGGCGACAGTGACGACACCGTGGTCTGGCACCCGGGCAATCGCCCGCTGATGGGCGTGACCGGCCGCGAGTGCCAGCGCTTCGTCTGCGTCGAGGCCGCCAGCGGCAGTGGTGAAGGCCTGAGCCTGGCGCCGGGGCAGCGTGCCCACCTGCGTTTGCAGGCGCACCGGCTCAGTTGAGTTCGTCGTCCTCGATCGGGTAGCGGCTGGCGTTGAGGCTTTCCTTGATCTTGCGCAGGTGCGGCTGGAAGTCCACGCCACGGCGCAGGGTCATGCCGGTGGCCAGCACATCGAGCACGGTCAGCTGGATGATCCGCGAGGTCATCGGCATGTAGATGTCGGTGTCTTCCGGCAACGGAATATGCAGGCTCAGGCTGCAGGCATTGGCCAATGGCGAACCGGCGGCCGTCAGGCCCAGCACCGAGGCGCCATTTTCCCGGGCAAGGCGTGCCACTTCGACCAGTTCGCGGGTGCGTCCGGTGTAGGAAATGATCACGAACAGGTCGCCGGTGTGGGCGACCGAGGCCAGCATGCGCTGCATCAGCACGTCGGCGTGGGCCGACACCGCCAGGTTGAAGCGGAAGAATTTGTGCTGGGCATCCAGCGCCACCGGGGCGGAGGCGCCCAGGCCGAAGAAGTGGATCTGCCGCGCCTGGATCATCATGTCCACGGCACGGCTGACCTGCTGCGGGTCGAGTTGCTGGCAGGCGCTGTCGAGCGAGGCAATGGCGCTGGCAAAGATCTTCTGGGTATAGGCTGCCGGGTCATCGTCGGCTTCTACCGCGCGGCTGACGTACGCGGCGCCGCTGGCCAGGCTTTGCGCCAGCTGCAGCTTGAGTTCGGGGTAGCCGCTGACGCCGAACGAACGGCAGAAGCGGTTGACGGTCGGCTCGCTGACCTTGGCTGCCTGGGCCAGCGCAGCGATGCTGAAACGGGTGGCTTGTTGCGGGTTGAGCAGGATGACTTCGGCGACTTTGCGTTCGGCCTTGTTCAGCTCGTCGAGGCGTCCCTGGATCTGTTCCAGGAGGTTTCGCACGCGGTCCATGGGGTGTGTCCTTGGGTCGGGAAGACAGCCGGCTGTGGGAGCAGCAGGCTTTTTGCACGGTCGTCTATCGTACTGTCGGCGCGGTTGGCGTACCACTTGTCTGTAACACTTGTGTCTAATGTTGTGGTTTTTACTACATTATCCCTTGAAAACCGTATGTGAAAGCGGTATTCCTAGACCAACTTTAGGAAAGAACCAACATCATGGCTGCGATCAGTGTCGAACCTTGCACCTTTGCCCTGTTTGGCGCCCTTGGCGACCTGGCATTGCGCAAGCTGTTTCCAGCGCTTTATCAGCTTGACCGGGCCAACCTGTTGCACCCGGATACCCGCCTGCTGGCCCTGGCCCGCGAGGCCGGTACTGCACAGGAACATCTGAACAGTATCGAAGCGCACCTGCGTCGGCATGTGCCCGAGGCTGACATAGAGCCTGCTGCGCTGGGCCGCTTCCTCGCCCGGTTGAGCTACCAGCACCTGGACTTCCTCCAGCCCGAGGGCTATCAGGCCCTGGCCGAGCAGTTGCAGGGCGAGTTGCCGCTGATTGCCTATTTCGCCACGGCGGCGGCGGTGTATGGCGCCATCTGCGAGAACCTCGACAAGGCCGGGCTGGCTGCGCGCACCCGGGTGGTACTGGAAAAGCCCATCGGCCACGACCTGGAGTCGTCGCGCCGAGTCAACGACGCCGTGGCGCGGTTCTTCCCCGAGAACCAGGTCTACCGCATCGACCATTATCTGGGCAAGGAGACGGTGCAGAACCTGATCGCCCTGCGCTTTGCCAACAGCCTGTTCGAAACCCAGTGGAACCAGAACTCCATCTCCCATGTGGAGATTACCGTCGCCGAAAAGGTCGGCATCGAAGGCCGCTGGGGCTACTTCGACAAGGCCGGCCAGCTGCGCGACATGATCCAGAACCACCTGCTGCAGCTGCTGTGCCTGATCGCCATGGACCCGCCCAGCGAACTGTCCGCCGATGCCATCCGTGACGAGAAGGTCAAGGTACTCAAGGCCCTGGCACCGATCACTGGCGAAGGGCTGAGCACCCGTGTGGTGCGCGGCCAGTACATTGCCGGCTACAGCGATGGCAAGCCGGTGCCTGGCTACCTCGAGGAAGACAACGCCAACGCCCAGAGCGATACCGAAACCTTCGTCGCCCTGCGTGCCGACATCCGCAACTGGCGCTGGTCGGGCGTGCCGTTCTACCTGCGTACCGGCAAGCGCATGCCGCAGAAACTGTCGCAGATCGTCATCCATTTCAAGGAAACGCCGCACTACATCTTCGCCCCGGAACAGCGTTTGCAGATCGGTAACAAGCTGATCATCCGCCTGCAACCGGACGAAGGTATTTCCTTGCGGGTGATGACCAAGGAGCAGGGCCTGGACAAAGGCATGCAACTGCGCAGCGGGCCGTTGCAGCTGAATTTTTCCGACACCTGGCGCAGCGCGAGGATTCCGGATGCCTACGAGCGGCTGTTGCTCGAGGTGATGCGGGGTAACCAGAACCTGTTCGTGCGCAAGGACGAAATCGAATATGCCTGGAAGTGGTGCGACCAGTTGATCGCCGGCTGGCGTAACGCGGGCGATGCCCCCAAGCCTTATGCGGCTGGTTCCTGGGGGCCGATGAGCTCGATTGCTCTGATCACACGTGACGGGAGGGCGTGGTATGGGGATATCTGAACTGAAACTGCCAGCGACCGTGACGGTACATGAGCTGGTGGATGCCAAGGCTCTCGCCGCAGCCCAGGCCCATGACGTGGCCGAGCGCCTGCGTGCAGCCATTGCCGCCAACGGCCAGGCCTGCGTGGTGCTGTCCGGCGGCCGCAGCCCAGTGCCGTTCCTGGAAAAGCTGGCCAGCGAAAACCTCGACTGGGCCAAGGTCACCGTCAGCCTGGCCGATGAGCGCTGGGTGCCGGTGGAGCACGCCGACAGCAACGCCGGCCTGCTGGCCCGCCACCTGTTCAAGGGCACGGCGGCCAAGGCTCGCTTCGTTGGCCTTTACCAGCAGGCGGATAACCTCGATGCCGCTGCAGGCAAGGCCGATCAGGCGCTGGCCGAGCTGCCGCCAATCGACGTGCTGGTGCTGGGCATGGGTGATGATGGCCATACCGCCTCGCTGTTCCCCGCCAGCCCCAACCTGGACGCCGCCCTCGACCTGGCCAACCCACGCCGCTGCCTGCCCTTGCTGGCACCGAGCGTACCGCGCCAGCGCCTGTCGATGACCCGCTCGCTGCTGGCCAGTGCCGCTTTCACTGCGCTGTCCGTGCAAGGGCAGGGCAAACTCGCTACCCTGCGCGCCGCGCTGGCTGGCACCGACCTTACGGAAATGCCGATTCGCGCTTTTCTTCACGCCCCCCTGGACATCTACTGGTGCCCATGAGCCAAGGATCCACAGTCATGACCACCCTCGAACGCCCACAGCCCAAGCTCTCGATGGCCGACAAAGCCGCACGGATCGATGCCATTTGCGATAAGGCGCGCATCCTGCCGGTGATCACCATCGCCCGCGAGGAAGACATCCTGCCGCTGGCTGATGCCCTGGCCGCCGGCGGTATCCGTACCCTGGAAGTGACCTTGCGCTCGCAATATGGCCTGAAGGCCATCCAGGTATTGCGCGAGCAGCGCCCGGAGCTTTGTGTCGGCGCCGGCACCGTGCTCGATCGCAGCATGTTCGCGGCGGTTGAAGCTGCAGGGGCGCAGTTCGTCGTTACCCCGGGCATTACCCAGGACATTCTCGAAGCGGGTGTAGACAGTGAGATCCCGCTGCTGCCGGGTATCAGCACGCCATCCGAAATCATGATGGGCTACGCCCTGGGTTATCGCCGTTTCAAGCTGTTCCCGGCGGAAATCTGCGGTGGCGTCGCGGCAATCAAGGCCTTTGGCGGCCCGTTCGGTGACATTCGCTTCTGCCCGACTGGCGGGGTCAATCCGGCCAACGTGCGCAACTACATGGCGCTGCCGAATGTGATGTGCGTGGGCGGCACCTGGATGCTCGACAGCAGCTGGATCAAGAATGGCGACTGGGCGCGGATAGAGGCGTGCAGTGCCGAGGCGATCGCGCTGCTGGACGCCAACTGAATTTGTTGTGTGCTTTACGGCTTGTGGGGCGCTTGGTCAGCGCCCCTTTTTTTGCCTGCAGTTTTTGCATTGCCTGTGCGGGCCCTTTCGCGGGCTTGCCCGCGAAGAGGCAGGCACAGGCCAACAAAAAAGCCCGCATCAAACGATGCGGGCTTTCTCATTCATTGCGGTACGGCTCAGGCCGCCTTGGCTTCCTGCTGGCTCAACGAGCGGTTCAGCGCGCTGAACAATGCCTTGAAGCTGGCGGTGGTGATGTTTTCATCGATACCCACGCCATGTACCGGGCGGCCGCCGGCCACGCGCAGTTCGATATAGGCTGCGGCCTTGGCATTGGTGCCTGCGCCAATGGCATGCTCGTTGTAGTCCATGATCTCGACGGCAATCGGCAGGCCGGCCACCAGGGCCTCCAGCGCGCCATTACCCTTGCCGCGCCAGTGCAGGGTGGTCTCGCCTTCGCCGGCGACTTCCACTTCCACGGCGCTGTGGCCGTTCTCTTCCTGCAGGCGGTGGCTGACCAGCGCGTACGGCGCGTTGGCCTGGAGGTATTCCTTGTGCAGCAGGTTGTAGATCTGCTGGGCAGTCATTTCCAGGCCCAGGCGGTCGGTTTCACCCTGTACTACCTGGCTGAACTCGATCTGCATGCGGCGCGGCAGGCTGATGCCGTATTCCTGCTCCAGCAGGTAAGTGATGCCGCCTTTGCCCGACTGGCTGTTGACGCGGATCACCGCCTCATAGCTGCGACCGATGTCGGCCGGGTCAATCGGCAGGTACGGCACTTCCCACAGCTCGCCTTCCTGTTGCTTGGCGAAGCCCTTGCGGATGGCGTCCTGGTGCGAGCCGGAGAACGCGGTGTGAACCAGGTCGCCCACGTACGGGTGACGCGGGTGTACCGGCAACTGGTTGCACTCTTCGACCACCTTGCGCACGCCGTCGATGTCGGAGAAATCCAGCAGTGGGTCGATGCCCTGGGTGTAGAGGTTCAACGCCAAGGTCACCAGGTCAACGTTGCCGGTACGCTCGCCGTTGCCGAACAGGCAGCCTTCGGCGCGATCGGCACCGGCCATCAGGCCCAGTTCGGTGGCGGCGATGCCGGTGCCACGGTCGTTGTGGCAGTGCAGGCTGATGATCACGCTGTCGCGACGGCTGACATTACGGCAGAACCACTCGATCTGGTCGGCGTAGATGTTCGGGGTGGACACTTCCACGGTGGCCGGCAGGTTGAGGATGATCTTGTGCTCAGGCGTGGGGTTCCACACCTCGATGACCGCGTCGCAGACTTCCTTGGCGAACTCCATTTCGGTGGCGCTGAAGGTTTCTGGCGAGTACTGGAAGGTCCACTGGGTTTCCGGCTGCTGGGCAGCGTACTTGACGAACAGCTTGGCCGCGTTCACCGCGATGTCCTTGACGCCTTGCTTGTCCTGGTTGAAGACGATGCGGCGGAACGACGGGCTGGTGGCGTTGTACAGGTGGACGATGGCCTTCTTCGCGCCGCGCAGCGACTCGAAGGTGCGGGCGATCAGGTCTTCACGGGCCTGGGTGAGCACCTGGATGGTGGTGTCGTCCGGGATGTGGCCGTCTTCGATCAGCATGCGCACGAAGTCGAAATCGGTTTGCGAGGCGGACGGGAACGAGGCTTCGATTTCCTTCACGCCTACCTGCACCAGGGTCTTCCAGAAGCGCAGTTTCTTCTCCGAATCCATCGGCTCGATCAGCGACTGGTTGCCATCACGCAGGTCGGAGCTGCACCAGATCGGCGCGGCAGTGATGGTCTTCGACGGCCAGGTACGGTCAGGCAGGTCGATGGTCGGGAAAGCACGGTATTTCTTCGAAGGGTCTTTGAGCATGGTCATGGAAGCAATCCTTTTGTGTGCGGCCGAGATCGGGCCTGCCGAGCGATAACGAGATGAATTGGCGAGGCGACGCGATTCAGCCTGGTAGTCGGGCGCTGACCAGGCAGAGGCTGCGATGTTGTCGGAGCAGGATGAGGGTGCTGAAGGTTTTCATGCCTTCAACCCTAACCAGTGGGGTGGGGGATGGCAAGCGTTCAGAAAAAATTGAGAGGAATGCTTAAAAAAAGCTGTTTTGCGAGATTATATGGCTGAAAAAATACAGGTGCTTATTGATTTTTGCGCAGTATTTTTAGAAGGCGCAACGCAGTGAAACTGACTTGGCAGTGCCGGTTCAGGGCTGGAACGCCCCAATGAAAATCGCCGGATCCACCCGCGCATCATTCAGGCTGACATTCCAGTGCATGTGCGGCCCGGTGGCCCGCCCGGTCGAGCCCACCCGGCCGATCACGTCCCCTCGACGCAGCTGCTGGCCCAGCTGCACATCGATCCTGGACATGTGGCAGAACATGCTGATGAAGCCCTGCCCATGGTCGACGAACACCGTGCGGCCATTGAAGAAGTAGTCGCCTACCAGGATCACCTTGCCATTGGCCGGGGTCTTGATCGGCGTGCCGGCCGGCACCGCGAAGTCCAGGCCGGCATGCGGGTTGCGTTCTTCTCCATTGAAGAAGCGCCGCACGCCGAACTTGCTCGACAGCGGGCCATTGACCGGTTTGTCGAGGATCAGGTTGCTCGGCAGGGCTGGGCTGAAGCTGCGGTAGGCCGCGATCTGCTCGGCCAGTTCGCGGTCGATGCGCTTGAGGTCGGCCGGGTTCGGGTTGACCTGGCGGGTGTTCTTCAGGGTAATGCGCTGCTCGGGGTATTTCTTGCTACCGACGGTGAAGGGCAGGGTACGGCCGCCCTGGTTCAGCAGCGCGGTACCCGGCTTCTGGGTCAGCGGGATACCAACGATGGCCAGCCAGTTGTCCTGCTCCTTCACCACCAGCACCGGCTTGCCGTCGAAGCGGGCACTGGGCGCACTGGCGGCGGGGCCGAGGTCGACCACCGCAACGCCACCGGGTACCGGCTTGTTCAGCGTGCGAGTGATGTAGCTGGCCTGGGCGCCGCCGGCCAGCAGCAGGAGGGAAAGGGCAAGCAGGGGCGCGAACAGGCGGGGCATGTGTCAGTCCAGAAGCGAGAGGGTGACCGGGGTCAGGTGGTTGTCTTCGACCCGCACCAACAGCTCGCCTTCGTTCAGACGGGCGGTCAGGCGCTGGCCATTGCGGGCCTGTGCGGCGCTGCGGATAGCCTGGCCCTGCTCGTCCAGCAGAATGCTGTAGCCGCGGGCAAGCGTGGCCAGGGGGCTGACCACCTGCAGCGTCTGCAGTTGGGCCTGGAAGCGCTGGCGGCGGTCCTTGAGCACCTCGCGCATGGCCCGTGGCAGGCGTTCGGCCAGGCTGTCCAGGCGCTGGCCCAGCAGTTTCAGGGTGCGCCCGGGGTGCTGCGCAGCCAGGCGGGTATCCAGCCGTGCCAGGCGTTCGTGGCGCTGGTTGAGGCTGAGCATGAACGCCCGGCGCAGACGCATGTCCAGGTCGTCCAGGCGCTGTGCCTGCTGGCGCAGGCGCTCGCCCGGGTGGCGCAAGCGTCGGGTCAGCGATTCCAGGCGCAGGCGGTCGTGGGTCAGGCGGTTCTGCATGCGCAGCAACAGGCGCCGTTGCAGGCCATCCAGGCGTTGCTGCAGGCCACTGTTGTCAGGTGCCAGCAGCTCGGCGGCAGCTGACGGCGTGGGTGCGCGCACGTCGGCGACGAAGTCACTGATCGAGACATCGGTTTCATGGCCCACGGCGCTGACGATCGGCGTGACGCAGGCCGCTACGGCCCGTGCCACGGCTTCTTCGTTGAAGCACCAAAGGTCTTCCAGCGAGCCGCCGCCCCGGGCCAGGATCAGCGCATCGAAACCGAGGCTGTCGGCCAGGCGGACGGCGCGCACGATCTGGGCAATCGCTTCGCGACCCTGCACGGCGGTGGGGATCAGGTTCAGTTCCACCTGCGGGGCGCGGCGAGCGAACACGCTGATGATGTCGCGGATCACCGCACCGGTGGGCGAGGTGATGATGCCGATACGCTGCGGGTGGGTAGGTAACGGCTGCTTGCGTTCGGCGCTGAACAGCCCTTCGGCACCGAGCTTTTCCTTCAGCGCCTCGAAAGCCAGGCGCAAGGCGCCATCACCGGCCGGCTCGACGGTATCGAGGATCAGCTGGTAATCGCCACGCCCTTCGAACAGCGATACCTTGCCGCGCACTCGCACTGCCAGGCCGTCGCGCAGGGCCTGGCGCACCCGCGTGGCGTTCTGCCGGAACAGCGCACAGCGCACCTGCGCGCCGCTGTCCTTGAGGGTGAAGTACATGTGGCCTGACGCCGGGCGGGCGAGGTTGGAAATCTCGCCTTCCACCCATACGCTGCGAAACACGTCTTCCAGCAGCACGCGGGCACGGCCGTTGAGTTGGCTGACGGTCAGAACCTCGCGGTCCAGGCCGAGTCGTTCGAAAGGGTCTCTGATCATGCCGGGCATCATAAAGGACATCGGCCCCGGTTGTCTGTCCCGGCCCTATCGCCGGCAAGCCGGCGATCGAGCTCTTCAGGCCCGCATCGCCGTCACGAACTGGCGCACCATCTGACCTGCATCGCGCCTGCAAGCCAGCGCCACGGTACTCTCACATCCACCCTCCAGCGCCACGAAGCTGACTGAGGCTGGCGCAATCTCGCGCATGCACGCCGGCAGCAACGCCACCCCGAACCCTGCCTGAATCAGCTGCAACTGGGTGGTCTTGCGTGACAGCACCTGCGCCGCGCGCGGGAAAAAGCCTGCATCCATGCACAGTGAGGCCGACAAGTAGCTCAGCCCGCCACGGTCCCGGTGCGGGATGGAAACGAATCGTTCCACCCGCAACTGTTCAAGCTTCACCTCTGGCGCGTCAGCCAGCGGATGCCCGGCGGCAACCGCGAGCAGCAATGGCTCACTGAACAGCGTATGCAGCACCACGCCTTCATGCTGGCGCAACACAGGCAATCGCAGTAGACCGAGATCCAGGCGTCCATCGGCAATATCCTCCAGTTGCGCCTCCGACGACTGCTGGGCAATTTCCAGCGAAACCCCAGGGTTGTCGCGCAAGTAGCCGCCCAGGCGAGCCAGCAATGGGCCGGTCAGCGGTACGGTGCTGGAGTGGTTCAGACGCAGGCTGCCCTGCAGCCCCTCACCAATGTCGCGGGTCATGCGCTCGGCCTGCGCCAGGTCGGCCAGCAAGCGCCGCGCCCGTTGCAGAAAGGCCTGGCCCGCCGGTGTCAGGCGCGGCAGGCGCGCGGTGCGTTCGAACAGCGTCGTGCCCAGTTGCTGTTCCAGCTCCTTGATCTGCCGGCTCAGCGCCGACTGGGCGATGTACAACCGCTCGGCGGCCGCACTGAAGCTGCCGCATTCGGCGATTTCCACGAAGTAACGCAACTGGCGGATCGACGTCATATCATGCCTTTTCGAGATGGATGTGGCGATAAAGGCATATTAGTCGGCATGGCTCTTCGCTGGCTAACCTGTGCCTGTATTCCTCGGAACCGCTGCCATGCTTGCTCAACTGTCGTTCTCCGGCCTCGACTGGCTACCCATCCTGCTAGGTGTCGGCATCGCCTACATCGTGTTCGGCATCGCCGGGTTCGGTACCGCGCTGGTGGCTGGGCCGATCCTGATCCACTTCATGCCGTTGTCGCGGATCATCCCGTTGCTGGTGCTGCTCGACTTCGTCGCCGCCTTTGGCAACCTGCTGCCCTCGCGCCGCGATGTGGTGCGCAGCGAACTCCTGCGGCTGCTGCCGTTCATGGCCATCGGTTGCACGCTGGGCGTGGTGTTCCTGTTGCAACTGAAGTCCGACCTGCTACTGCTGTTGATGGGCTTGTTCGTGACCGCCTATGCGTTGTACGGGCTGGCGGTGAAGGTGCGGCCGGCCAACCTGTCGGGTGCCTGGGCGGTGCCGATGGGGACGGCAGGCGGAATGTTCGGAGCCTTGTTCGGTAGCGGTGGCTTCCTTTACGCGCTGTACCTGAGCGCGCGGCTGGAACCGAAGGAGCAGGTCCGCGCCACCCAGAGCGCGCTGATCAGTTGCAGCACGATGGTGCGCCTGACGTTGTTCCTGGTTGCCGGCGTGTATGCCGACCAGAGCCTGTTGCTGCTTGCCGCCTGCCTGTTGCCGGTGATGTTCGTCGGGCTCTGGGCCGGGCGCAGGCTGGCCCACCGGCTGTCCCGTGAAGCCTTTGTACGCCTGGTCACCTGGCTGGTGCTGGCCAGCGGCCTGGCACTGATCGGTCGCTACCTGAGTACCTGAGCAGGCGGTAGAATTGCAGCACAACCGCAGTTTTCAGGCTTGCCCCGTTCATGAACACCCAGAGCATCATCGTTCCCAAACTGTCCACCGTCCCGGTGCACGAAGCCCGGGCTCGCGCCATCCTGCGCTGGCTGGTGCGCGAAAAGATCGTCGAGGAGCAACTGACCACTTGTGGTCGTACCGGCAACCGCATGGGCCATGCCTTGGCCGAAGGCGCCCGCAAAGTGGCCCTGCACCCGGCAAAACTGCCCTTCGATGAGCCGGTCAACGGCCTGGAAGTGATGCTCAAGCGCTGCATCTATACGCCCACCGAAGGTTTCCTCGAAGAGGCCGGTTGCCCGGAATGCCGGCGCGAGGTGGGCGAACCGCTGTTCGAAAGCCTGGAAGAATGGATGCCGGCGGTGAGCGACAACTTCACCTGCCCGCTGTGCGGTTTCGAAGACGACATCAACGGCTTCATTTTTCTGCAGCCATGTGCCTTTTCCAACCTGGGCTTCATCTTCAACAACTGGGGCGAGGCCGGATTCACTCCGGCCTTTCTCGACAGCTTCGCCGACTGGCTCGACCAGCCGGTGGCGGTGGTACAGGTAAAACTGCCACAAGGCTGACCGAAGGCCCTTATTTTGCATTGAGCGGCGCGCCGTGCATGAGTATAATGGCGCGCTTCCATTTTTCCCGCCCGGGAGCCCCCGCGATGCTGCGTATCAGCCAAGAAGCCCTGACCTTCGACGATATCCTCCTTGTACCTGGCTATTCCGAGGTACTGCCCAATGAAGTCAGTCTCAAGACCCGTTTGACCCGTGGCATCGAGCTGAACATTCCGCTGGTTTCCGCCGCCATGGATACCGTGACCGAAGCGCGCCTGGCCATTGCCATGGCCCAGGAAGGCGGTATCGGCATCATCCACAAGAACATGACCATCGAACAGCAGGCCAGCGAAGTACGCAAGGTCAAGAAGTTCGAGGCTGGCGTGGTCAAGGACCCGATCACCATCGATGCCGACGCTACCGTGCGCGACCTGTTCGACCTGACCCGCCTGAACAACATTTCCGGCGTTCCGGTGCTGGCCAATGGCGACCTGGTCGGCATCGTCACCTCCCGTGACGTGCGCTTCGAAAGCCGCCTGGACGCCAAGGTCCGCGACGTGATGACCCCGAAAGAGCGTCTGGTCACTGTCCGCGAAGGCGCCGACAAGAACGAAGTCCGCGAGCTGCTGCACAAGCACCGCCTGGAAAAAGTCCTGATCGTCGACGACAAGTTCAACCTCAAGGGCATGATGACCGTCAAGGACATCGAAAAGGCCAAGGCCTACCCGCTGGCCAGCAAGGACGACCAGGGTCGCCTGCGCGTCGGCGCCGCCGTCGGTACCGGCAAGGACACCGGCGAGCGCGTTGCCGCCCTGGTTGCCGCTGGCGTTGACGTGGTGGTTGTCGACACCGCCCACGGTCACTCCAAAGGCGTTATCGACCGTGTTCGCTGGGTGAAGGAAAACTACCCGCAAGTGCAGGTTATCGGCGGCAACATCGCCACCGGCGCTGCGGCCAAGGCCCTGGCCGAAGCCGGCGCCGATGCCGTCAAGGTCGGTATCGGCCCAGGCTCGATCTGCACCACCCGTATCGTTGCCGGTGTCGGCGTGCCGCAAATCAGCGCCATCGCCAACGTCGCCGCGGCACTGGAAGGCACTGGCGTGCCGCTGATCGCCGATGGCGGCATCCGTTTCTCCGGTGACCTGTCCAAGGCCATCGTCGCCGGTGCTTCCTGCGTGATGATGGGTTCGATGTTCGCCGGTACCGAAGAGGCCCCGGGTGAAGTCGAACTGTTCCAGGGCCGTTCCTACAAGGCCTATCGCGGCATGGGCTCGCTGGGTGCCATGGCACAGGCGCAAGGCTCGTCCGACCGCTACTTCCAGGACTCCTCGGCCGGTGCCGAGAAGCTGGTACCGGAAGGCATCGAAGGCCGCGTTCCTTACAAGGGTGCCCTGGCGGCGATCATCCACCAGCTGATGGGCGGCCTGCGTTCGTCCATGGGCTACACCGGCAGCGCGACCATCGAAGAGATGCGCACCAAGCCGGAGTTCGTGCGCATCACCGGTGCCGGCATGGCCGAGTCCCACGTGCACGACGTGCAGATCACCAAGGAAGCCCCTAACTACCGCGTAGGCTGAGGCTTCCGGCAATACCTGTTAGCGGGGCTGTCACGACAGCCCCGCGTCGTTTCCGATTTCCACTGACGAGATTGAGTCATGGCCCTCGACATTCACGCTCACCGCATCCTGATCCTCGATTTCGGTTCCCAGTACACCCAACTGATCGCCCGCCGCGTGCGCGAGATCGGCGTGTACTGCGAACTGCACCCGTTCGACATGGACGATGAAGCGATCCGTGCATTCAACCCGCGCGGCATCATCCTCGCCGGCGGCCCCGAGTCGGTCCACGAAGCCAACAGCCCACGTGCCCCGCAGGCGGTGTTCGACCTCAACGTACCAGTGCTGGGCATCTGCTACGGCATGCAGACCATGGCCGAGCAGATGGGCGGCAAGGTCGAAGGTTCCGACCTGCGTGAATTCGGTTATGCCCGCGTCGACGTGGTCGGCAAGAGCCGCCTGCTCGATGGCATCGAAGACCACATCGACGCCGACGGCCTGCTGGGCCTGGACGTGTGGATGAGCCACGGCGACAAGGTCACCCAGATGCCGGGCAACTTCCACGTGCTGGCCAGCACCCCGAGCTGCCCGATTGCCGGCATGTTCGACGACGCGCGTGGCTACTACGGCGTGCAGTTCCACCCGGAAGTGACCCACACCAAGCAGGGCGGTCGCATCCTGTCCCGCTTCGTGCAGGACATCTGCGGCTGCGAAGCCCTGTGGACGCCTTCCAACATCGTTGAAGACGCCATCGCCCAGGTACGTGAGCAAGTCGGTTCGGCCAACGTCCTGCTGGGCCTGTCCGGCGGTGTCGACAGCTCGGTGGTTGCCGCACTGCTGCATCGCGCCATCGGCGACCAGCTGACCTGCGTATTCGTCGACAACGGCCTGCTGCGCCTGCACGAAGGCGACCAGGTAATGGCCATGTTCAAGGAGAACATGGGCGTCAAGGTGATCCGCGCCGACGCTGAAAAGCAGTTCCTCGACAACCTGGCCGGCGAAGCCGACCCGGAGAAGAAGCGCAAGATCATCGGCCGCACCTTCATCGACGTGTTCGATGCCGAAGCCAGCAAGCTGGAAAACATCCAGTTCCTGGCCCAAGGCACCATCTACCCGGACGTGATCGAGTCGGCTGGCGCCAAGAGCGGCAAGGCCCACGTGATCAAGTCGCACCACAACGTGGGTGGCCTGCCGGAGGAAATGAACCTCAAGCTGGTCGAGCCATTGCGTGAACTGTTCAAGGACGAAGTGCGCAAGATCGGCCTGGAACTGGGCCTGCCGTACGACATGGTCTACCGCCACCCGTTCCCGGGCCCGGGCCTGGGCGTGCGTATCCTCGGTGAAGTGAAGAAGGAATACGCCGACCTGCTGCGCCGCGCTGACCACATCTTCATCGAAGAGCTGCGCAAGGCGGACTGGTACCACAAGACCAGCCAGGCCTTCGTGGTGTTCCAGCCGGTCAAGTCGGTGGGTGTCGTCGGCGATGGCCGTCGCTACGCCTGGGTCGTGGCCCTGCGTGCCGTCGAGACCGTGGACTTCATGACCGCGCGCTGGGCGCACCTGCCGTATGAGCTGCTGGAAACCGTCAGCGGCCGTATCATCAACGAAATCGAAGGTATCTCGCGCGTTACCTACGACGTGTCGAGCAAGCCGCCAGCGACCATCGAGTGGGAATGATTGGACGTCCGGCATTGCCCGGCACGATTTAGCAAAAAATGCCCTGAAGCCCGCGTAATTGCGGGCTTTTGGCTTTTTGGGTCTGGCAAATTCGGGTAGCGTTCTGCATCGCCAAGCACGGTGTTTTTGTGGCATGGTACGGGGTATTGACTGCATCTGATGCCATGCATGACGCTCAATACCATGTCCTTTGCCTCAGTGTTGGCATGGTATCGAGTTGGCCTAAAGGCCCGGTTTTACTGGGGATGGACCCCATTTTTCCGAGCTTTTCAGAGCATGGTATTTTTTCATGGAAATAGTGGAAGCCATGCTCACCGATACCAAGCTTCGAAATCTCAAGCCCCAGGACAAGCTCTACAAGGTGATTGACCGTGACGGCTTGTACGTGGCCGTCACCCCAGCCGGCTCAATCTCCTTTCGCTACAACTACTCCATCAACGGCCGGCAGGAGACCATCACCTTCGGTCGTTATGGCTTAGGGGGGATCACTCTGGCAGAGGCTCGCGAGCGGCTAGGGGAGGCGAAGAAGATGGTCGCCGCTGGAAAGTCTCCAGCTAAGGAAAAAGCGCGTGCGAAGGCGCGCACGAAGGGTGCTGAGACTTTTGACGCTTGGGCTGAAAAATGGCTGCGCGGTTACCAGATGGCGGATTCGACGCGAGACATGCGTCGATCAGTCTACGAGCGTGAGTTGAAGCCGAAATTTGGCAATCAGAAGCTGGTCGAAATCACCCATGAGGATCTGCGTGCGCTGACGGATGCCATAGTGGAGCGGGGTGCCCCTGCAACCGCCGTCCACTCGCGGGAGATCGTGCTGCAAGTTTTCCGTTGGGCCATTGAGCGTGGCCAGAAGGTTGAAAACCCGGCAGATCTGGTACGGCCTGCCAGCATCGCGAAATTTGAGCCACGTGACCGTGCGTTGACGCCCGATGAAATTGCGCTGATGTACCAGTACATGGACAGAATCGGTACCGCGACTTCGGTTCGTGCTGCGGCAAAGCTCCTTCTGCTGACAATGGTGCGCAAGAGCGAGCTTACCAATGCGACGTGGGGTGAGATCAATTTCAGCGAGGCGCTGTGGACGATCCCCAAAGAGCGGATGAAGCGTCGTAACCCTCATTTGGTGTTTCTGTCCCAGCAGGCATTGGATTTCTTCATCGCGTTGAAAACCTTGGCTGGAGGTTCAGACTACGTTCTGCCGTCACGCTACGACTCCGATTTACCAATGAGTGCGGCCACGATCAACCAAGTACTGACGCTCACTTATCGCCTTGCGCAAAAGGAAGGGGTGCCATTAGGCAAATTCGGTCCCCACGATCTGCGACGCACGGCCAGCACGCTGCTGCATGAGGCGGGCTACAACTCCGACTGGATCGAGAAGTGTCTTGCGCATGAGCAGAAAGGCGTGCGCGCCGTTTACAACAAGGCCGAGTATCGGGATCAGCGTCGAGCGATGCTACAAGATTGGGCGGACATGATCGACGAGTGGACGGTTAAGAAACCTCGAAAAAAGAATGAGTAGCTTGCACAGTTGTCCCTTCATATAGCTAATCGCTTGAGCGGGAATTGCCTGCACTTGAACAGCCGTTTGCATTCGACGTGCCTGGTCATTATGTTCGATATGACCAGTCGCACGCATGTGTGAGGGACGAATGTATCGCTTACGACCCATAGAAGCCAGTCTTGGTTGCAAGAAATTTAGGATTTCTATACGGGGCCTCAACTATTTAGCTAGTAAGCATCGTTGATTTTCAAGTGCTCGTTCAATCATACTTAGGAAGTAATATGGCCTTCTCAGTGAAAATAGCAAATCTCTTAGCCTATCGCTCGGGTTACATTTGCAATAATCCAGAGTGTAATGTACTCACTATCGGCCCGGCATCCTCTGACCCGCACCTGCAAACCAAAAAAGGAGAGGCGGCTCATATCGTCGGAGAGAAGCCTGGTGCCGCACGCTATAGGGATATCGGTAAAGCAAGTATTGAGAGCGATCAAAATGGGATTTGGCTTTGCGTTGCTTGTCATACTCTAATTGATAAAAACAATGGTAAAGATTATGAGGAGAAGGAGCTGATTCGATGGAAGAGTAGCCATGAAGAGCTGATTTCGGTACTTCTCAAGACTCATCGAAGTCCGCTTCCATTAGTGAGGCGATTCAGTTCGAATATGAAGGTTGCGCAAGACATGGTGGATACACTTGCTCATAAAGGAGTAATGTACCAACCCCATGCTATGGAAAATCCAATATTTGTGATTCAGTCGATTGATCAAATTAAACGAAAGTTGCTGCGGCTTTTGCGCCAGATTGACCTTGATAAGAGACTCAGGGAAATTTGTGAAGGTTTGATTAGTGCGTGTCGAGAAGTTATGAATGAGAACTCTCGAGATGGAAGTGCTCTTAACGCTTTTCTCGATATACTTAGAATACGGGTTGGCAGATTTTTATATCAGTTGCAGCATGAATATGGGTGTTCGGTTTCTGGAGGTATTTCAGTAATTGTGCGTCCTTAAGTGGCTCGCTAAATTTCCTAAGAGCTGTATGGGGAATTGCCATCAGTGCGGGGTAATCGTGCTGGTGGTTTTATTTATAGTTTTGATTTACATTAATATATGGGTGTGCTTTGTATATGGAAAAGACGTTCAATAAGAGGCAGTATTTGCTTTTGACCGCCTGTGCTGAAAAGGGGGATTTTTCTGACTGGAATAGTTATGTTGGATCCACTGAAGATCTTATTGATTTGCGTGAGGCAAATTTAGAGAATCTGAAAATTGTCGGGGCGAAATTTCAGAATGCTCAAGGAGAGGGAGCAAACTTCAATGAGGCTATTCTGACTGGTGCAGTATTAGATGGGGTGGATCTTTCGGGTTCCCACTTTTTAAATGCGGAGCTTACCGGAGTTAAAGTAAGCGGATCAGCTTTTCATGACTGTATATTTGATCGAGCCAAGCTGTCGGCTGGAACCTTTACCATGTGTAATTTCAATGGTTCAAGGTTTCATTCGGCTAAACTAGTATCTGTAGAGTTTTGGGAGTCTAACTTTCAAGATTCTACCTTTTATGCTGCGGACTTGTCGGATGCAAAGTTTTATGGTGGGGGCTATAATCCAATTGCCCGAAAGGAATTAAGGTTTAACCTTTTTGGAACTAGCTTTAAAAACGCAAAATTCACAAGTTCAACATATTTTCACTTGGCTAATGTGTCGCGCGAGACGGACTTTCGAATCACTAGCTTTGAAAGTGCTTGTTATTCAACTGGGTTGCGCCAGAGTCTTCAATATTGTAATCGGAGGCACAACTGGAATGATTGGTGTGAGAACAATGGGGTAGTAAAAGGCCTGTTGGTGAAAATGTTTTGGCTTGCATCAGATTATGGTAGGTCGCCTAATCGGGTGATTATTTCATTCTTCTCAATCAGTCTGATTTATACGTTGCTGTATTTTTTGTTCCCTCTACTAACGTCGGAGGGTAATTTGAGCTTTATAAGGAGTTTCTACTTCTCCGTGGTCACGATGACGACTCTCGGATTTGGTGATATCTACGCTAACAAAATTAGCTGGCTGTCTCAATTGGTATTGGTCACTCACGTCTTTTTTGGTTATATATTGTTGGGTGCGCTACTGACGGTTCTATCAAACCTATTTACCGCGGATGGCCCTTCTCAAGGTTTAGCTAAGCATCCTGGAAAAAATAAAAATAGAATTACATTTAGTCTTTCAAAGTTATAGTCGTGGATGATGGTCTGGGCCAATAAACGGGTGTTGGCCCGCCAGTAGGTAAGATCGATAAATACGTCTGATCACTTGAATACAGCTGCGTAGCTCGACTTGCTCAAGCTATCGAAATTCGAAAACAATCAGGGATTGAGCGAAGAGCTTTGGATACTGCTTGGCGCTCGATTTCCAACCTGCGAGCAATTTCTGACTGGTTGAAGCCAAGTTTCTGAAGTGCGAGGATTTGTTTTTTTCGGTCTGTCAGCTTCATGTCAACCATTAGACGAGCGAGGTTTCTTAGCTCCGCTTCGTCCGCTAGGTGTAAGGTCTGGCCAAGCATATATCTAAAGATATACGTGTCGACGAGCTCGTCGCCTGACTTCGCCAGAGGCTCTGTTCGTATCGCGCATTGCCTACTGAGTCTGGCTAGTTCTAGATCGAACTGTGTTACAGATCTCATTGCTTGCCTGTATGCCGGGTTCCAGCTCCCATCTGGCGTCTTTGGGCGATGAGCACTGCAGTACAGGTTGCTCAGACGTAGGTGTTCGTCGATATCACGCTGGCTCTCACCTTCAGCGAACATTGCAAGTTCAGCTCGCACGCCGCAGAACCTACAGAATCCTTTCAAGCGCTGACCGTTTAAACCGCCCATATCTTTGTTCGACGGCTGCTTGCGCTTACATGCCATCACCAGTTCTATCAACGTCTCAAGCGTTGCAATGAAGCAACGATCAACTCCTGACTGCTTGTCATGCGTCAGAACAAAAGCTAGCAGCAATTGGCGCTGTAGGCGAACCATGGCGGCAATACCAACCAGCTGCATAATCGTGCTGAACGCTACGTTCGTTCCTGCTCCGGGAATATGGCCCTGATAGCTCGATGGAAGGTTTTTGGCGTATGCCGCTACGGCAGGGTCGATAAGCTCTTCGACCAGGCGAACGATCGAATAACGTTTAGATGCTGTGGAGTAGGGCTCCCAGCGATCAAGAAATCTGTATAGGGCCTCTGTGACGGAGGCGTCACACCCCTTCCAAATAGCTATGGTTGATGGTTTCTTCATGTCAACCATTTTAGCCAATCATTCCGTCGAAGCAATAGGCACTTAGAGGCACGATCAGGCACACATTCGTTGTGACTGACAGGGCCTAGCTATGCATTCATCGAGCAAAAAACTGATCGACAAAAAGACCCTCCTGGCGATGATCCCGCTGTGTGAGCGCACGATCTATAACTTTGAAATGAAGGGTAAATTCCCGCGCCGCATTGCGGTGAGTAGTCGCAAGGTCGTGTGGGATTTGGCCGAGGTAGAGGAATGGATTGATTCGTGCAGGGAGTCTGGTCCCGCCCCAAGGCCAGGAATGGCAGTCTGAGCGGTGCGGACCGGGCCTGAGACAAGGTCGATATCAGACACTGCCAACTCTCTGGCAGAGCTGACTGGCGCAAGCTCACAGCTCGCGCTTTTCAGTTCTCAGGACGAAGCGCAGATGTACCATGACAGGGCGAGAGCCGGTTTTTTTTCGTTACTCGTCGACTCCCGAGGCGAAAAGCGCCAGTCTTCTCATCGTCTGGCTGATATGCCAAAAGTGCTTAATTTGTTGGACAAAAAACGCGACACGTGGATGTCCCAAGCAGAGTTCATCCGACCCAATAGGCGAGTCGTAAATCTTCTGCGGCTTGGCCTGCTGTTCGCCGACCTTGACACCTACCGCGTGCCCGCGCTGGCTGGGCGAGCGCCTGACCAACTGGTCGCGTCCGTCCTATATTTCTGCGCCGAAGAGGGCTTGCCGCCGCCGTCCGTGCTGATCTACAGCGGCCGGGGCATACAGGCCAAGTGGCTGCTGGAGGGCACGATTCCACGACAGGCCCTGCCCCGTTGGAATGCTTGTCAACGCTACCTTGTGGATCGTCTTGCGCACGTCGGCTCTGACCCGATGGCCAAGGACGCCAGCCGTGTGCTGCGCATCGTGGAGACGGTCAACAGCAAGAGCGGGGAAGTCTGCCGCGTTGTTCATGTCCAGAGAGGCGCTGACGGCGAACCGATTCGCTACAACTTCGAGTATCTGGCCGAGGCGCTGCTGCCTGCGGCACGCTGGACAATCGAGCAGCAGCGGCAGGAACTGGCCGAACAGCGTGAGCGGCGCACCACGAAGAAGCCTTTCCGTTTGGTGCCTGGGGGCAAGGCCGGCAATCTGCGTGGGTTCTCCGGTAGACAGCTCGCATGGGATCGCCTCGAAGACCTGCGCAAGCTCGCTGAGCTGCGCGGCGGCGTCAGCGAAGGCAGCCGGATGCAGCACCTGTTTTGGCGGCTGAATTTCCTACTGCTGTCAGGGGCGACCAACAGCAAGCAGATGTACCACGAGGCGGCCGCGCTGGCCCGCGAGCTTGACCCGCAATGGAATAGCCGCTCGAAAGAGCTTATGACGCTGTTCAGCAAGGCCAAAGCCTATGAAGCCGGGGAAAAAATCAGCTTTGGTGGTAAGGACTACGCGCCGCTCTACACGCCGCGAAACGACACGCTTATCAACCTGTTCGGGATCACCACCGATGAACAGGGTCAGCTTAAAACCATCGTTAGCCAGACCGAGGCCGCGGAACGGCACAGGAAGCGCGAGGAATGCCGCAGACGCGCTTCCGGTGCGGTAGACCGGGAAACCTACCTTGAAGCTGCGAACTCCAAGCAGGCAAAGGCACAGTCCCTCAGGCGCGAGGGCTTGAGCGTGCGAGCCATTGCTAAGCAAATGGCTGTATCAGTCATGGCGGTTTCTAGATACATAAATGCACCGGCGATTCAGTGTACCAAGTTCGTGCGTATTACTAATGGCGAAGCCCCCGCGCAATAGATGGGGTCCTGTCCGAGCTGTTGGTCAAGGTGTTCAAAGTCCGTGCGTATTACTAATGACAGAGTCTTCCGCACTTTTGATCAAGGCGATCTGGGGGGCGTCGTTTTGATGGAGTAGCGGTAGGGGCTTGTCCGGTAGGGTGAGCTGAGACAAGTCCGTGCGTACTACTTAGATTTGGTGTCTCCGGAAAACAAACCCCCGCACTCTGGCGGGGGATTGTAGGGTCAGCGGTTGCTGGGGGAGTCGAGCCTTTGGGCTTCCTGCGCCGCTCGGATCGCCATCAGAACTTGCTGGGTTTGAGCTGCATTGCTCTTGCTACCAAGCAATGGGAGGCGACTCAGGTGTTGCACTCCGGAAAACATGTGGAAGGAAGCCGAAAGGGCCAGCGGGCTAACTCGAAGCTGCAACGCGGTGCATTGTCGATCCAGTCTATCGAGCAATGGCCCGTAGCCTTTGCTTCGTAGCCAGCGGCCGAACGCCCATATGGCTATGGCCAAGGTGGAGGCGAGTACGGCGAATCCAGCGAACATCAGAATGCTATTCATGGTTATTTCTCCGGCTGGTCATTGCTTGAGGTTATGCTCGAAACGTCGGTGCGACCGGAATTCGAGCTGGTGTTCGTATCTGGTCGAATGATATTTGATTCCATACCTGGGGCTTCCGCTGTCGGCGCTGCGGATTTGAGCGAACTGGAGTCACCGTGAGCTGGCTGTATAAGACCAGCGCCAAGCGACGCTGAGTGTGCATTCTCCATGCCCGGGACTGTCAGCGAGGCGATTACGCCAAGCGCTTTTGCACCACCATTGGCCGCTTGGGACAGTGTGTTGCCGGAACTAACAGTTCCCCCTTTCGGTGTTGCTTTCTGATCATTGTCATCGCCGCTCTGTGCGGCGTTCCTGGCTTGCTGGACGCCATTGCTTGGCGTAGCCGATGGATTGGCTGCAGCACCGCCAGTCCTCGCACCTGCGGAGCTTGCCCCGTTGGTCGCTGCGCCGCCGCCAGTGCAGGCCCCCACGCCGGAGGACGTTGCGCCACCTACAGACGAAGCGGCACCACCGGCAAAGCTGGAGTTGATAGCCCCTGCCAGACTGCCACTGCTGATGTCACCGGCACCCGCTGCACCGGCCGCACCACTGCTGCCAGCAGCACCGAGAGCACCGGCAGCGGCAGGTGCGGCCGACCCGGCGGTGGCGATGGTCGCGATTGCCGCCGCTGCACCGGCAGCACCAGCCGCCGCCATACCACCGATGGCTGATCCACCACCCATCGAGGTGCCACTTATCATGCCGCCGATGAGGTCAGGAATGGTCTTTGTCAGATAGCAGCACACCAGGGCCAAACCAACCATCGTCATCAACGACGCTTCGTCATTGGTGTAGGCGGCCAACCACTGCTTGGCCGACTGAATGATTAGGCCGACAATCAGCGTTAAGACGAACAGCTTGGCTCCGATTGCGACGGTGAAACGCATTGGGGCGATTGCAAAATCACGCGTCCATTGTGAGCCGCCAAAGCCAAAGAACAGCACCGAAGCATTGATGATGACGTAAGACTCTACGAGCGTTACGAACATGAATGCAGCGATGAAGGCGAAACACGCCAATACAAGGATTGCGCAAACTGCGATCAGAAGTCCTTTCGCCGGCGAAAACACTGATATGCCCTTCACCATGGTGCGGCCAAAATCCAGCGCAACCGCCAACATATCGCCGGGTTCTAACGCGCGCTCGAGGCCGCTCGCAGATGCCGCCGCATCGCGGAAACTATCGACAATGGCAGATGACCACTCCACCGAGTACTTCATAACGGCAAGGAAGAAACCGACCACCAGGACGAAGCGCAGCAGCTCGCCGACAATCTCGCCGAAGTCGGCTTGCTTCATGACCAGAGGCATGAACGTCCAGATGAACTGAATCGAGGCCAACAGCCAGAATAATCTGATCGCGTAGTCATACAGCTTTCCTGACCACTGGTGCGACTGCTGTAAAACGAGGTCGAGTAGGCCCTGGACCGAAGTGTCGGCATGGGAAAGGTCGGTCGCGGCCATAGCATCTCCGCTCACGAATACACTCGCCAAGACGAGGAAGAACAGTAGGCGACGATCCATAGCTAGTACCCCTTAACGCCGCCGCGAGTGTTCGGGCGTGCTTCAAACGAGGCATCAGCGTCGCGCTGTTGCTGCTCCGCCACCGATGTACATTCGCTGTTGCGTTGAACCGCCACGGTGACCATAGAACCGGTTAGTGCAGAGCCGGAGCAGATCAACGCGATGAGCCATTTCGAAATAGTCATTCTCAGTACCCCTTTACGCCGCCGCGTGTATTTTTGCGCGCTTCAAACTGCTGTTCGGTAGCTTCGCTGGCTGCTGTACGGTCACCCTGTTGAGCCAGATAGTTGCCCTGCATGTTGATTTGCGTAGCCACCAGATCGCGCAACTTTTGCAACTGCTGTACGTTCTGCGAGGCTATTTCGTTGCCCGCCTGAAGTGCTTGCATCCGGCCCACAGCCGACTGTGAACGGGTCATCATGCGGTCAAGCTGCTCGCCCTCAGACTCAAAGGTGCTGGTATTGAGGTTCGCCGCTTCTAGCGCAGCTTTCACGTTATCGCGGCCTTGCTCAGACCACGTCTGATAGCGATCTTGTGTCGGTGACTCAGCCGAGTTGGCAGCTTGATTCAGGTACGAAATGAAGCCGGGGAAAGCCGTGTTGAACTGCGAATCCATATTCTGGATTTGGCGGCCCAACGCCTGCGAGCGGTCGTAGACGTTCATCACGTTTTTAAGATCAGCCGCGATACTGCCGAACATCGAATCAGGCAAGCCCGTGCCCTGCGTGATCATGCTTTGATACTGCTGCATCTGGGTTTGCAGTTGCTTGGCGGTGTTCAGAGCCGTGTTAACCGCCTCAGCGTACTCAAAAATTTGCTGATAGAACGTTGAGCAGTTCGAACAGTAGATTGCATAGGCCGGGGCCGGGGCGATGTATACGGCCATCGCTATAAAAGCGGCTCCGACTATTTTGGTGCTATAGGCCGCTTGGCGTAGGAGTTTTTGGAGCGGAGAAGCGGGTGTTTCGTTCGAGATGTATTCTGACAGCGTTTTGTCTTTGAATCGGGCTGCGAATATATTACGCATATGATTGACCTCGATCAGTCACTATTATTCGTGCCTGATCGTGCCCCGATATGCCAGTTGCATCGATAGAATGATTGGCTAGTTAGGTTGACATGGACGATATCGACTGTGATGAATGTCGCTGTGGTTCGCCCTAAAAATAATTAAACGCCAGACTGACCGTGATTTTCGGTCAGTCGGCACTGATCGTGTCCCAGGTAGGCACAGAAACTCATAAATTTTAGATGAGATCGTCACGATTGTTTCCGCTGCTTGGGTCATGCTGAAACCCAGGCTGACGTTTCGACATGGTGCTTGGTTGCGTTGGGTGGGTAGATTGCCTTTGCTCAAGCAACGGTGTCGTTGGGGTTTGTGTTCCGTCCGTAGCCCTTGCTCGCTGGGCTCCGCGTTTGGTCGGTGTGCGGATGTATTTACCAACGTATCGGGCGAACTGACTGTAGCTGAGGCTCGTCTTATGTCCACCATGATTCTCGTATACGACCGTCACCGGCCAACCGGCCTGAATCAGGACTCGGAATTCCTCAAGACGCGCTAGAAATGCTACCCGACCCGCGCCGCTAAGTCCCTCTTTCGGTGTGTTCTTCATCGCAAGCTCTGCCTAAGCATGATTACGCAAGTATGCGCATAAAGTTGCATCTGTGCCACGCTCAACCTAGCGTATATATGCGTAAGTATGCTTAGTGGTACTAGTCCAGAGCTATTCGCAGAGATATGCACATGTTTGCGCTTCATTGGACGGCAAGATGTGTGTTGTACGGGTACGGGCAAGCCCTTCCCCATCCAACACCGCCCCCTTATTCCCCTTCGGCTCAACGGTATCTTGCTCTGCGAGGCCCAACCGCTGCCGCGTCTAATAGCTGAAAAGCAACAACAGGAGAAAAAGCCATGACAGAGGGCACCAACGGAAAGGCCCCACCTCGAAGACGCGGAAAGCCGATAGAGGTGTGGGTGACTAACGAGGAAAAGGCGACTATCACCGAGCGCGCCGAAGAAGCGGGCATGTCACGTTCGGGCTACCTGCGGGCACTCGGGCTGAACACGCCCATTCGATCGGTCGTTGACCTGACCGCCGTGGGTGACTTGGCCAAGGTGAGTGGCGACCTCGGACGGGTTGCTGGTCTGTTAAAACTCTGGCTTGCAGAGAAACGTGGAGAAGGCGCGAGCGCGATTGATGTGGAAAGTGTGATGGTGGAGTTTCGGAGGTTACAGGTAGCCATAGGAATGAAGATGGGAGATATTGTTAAAGCTCACAAATGATCTCCCAGGTCTGGTCGGTTCTTTGGACATACAAACTCAAAAACCGATAGCCGATTTGCTACCTTACGTTCGACTCTGTGGGCTCGGTGCAGTCCTGTCTTGCTCGATGCATGCTGGATTGCTTTAGTTCATGTGTGTCAAAGGGAAGGGCAGGAATGAGAGATCGATCGCACGACGAGGCGATGTCCGAGCAGCTGAGTGCAGACCCTGCATATGCGGCTGAACTGCTCGCTGACGTGATACGCAAAGGCGACCCAGCAGAGCTGGTTATTTTGTTGCGACAGCTAGCCCTTGCGATTGGAGCGCACGACCAGACCACGCACGAATAGTGGCTGTGCATCAGCCTCTCATTTTTTCAACAGGCGCTCATTCCAAACCTCTTGCTGCTTCCGCGAGCGCCCTTGGCGCGCTTGTAGCTCCAAGCGGGCGTCTAGAGGAAGGCGGGGCGTTCACAAAACGGTAGTTTTCTGAACACCTGTGGCCAGTACTCGTTCGTCTGTCCAGAATGCCATTAGGTTGTTAATATTTCCGTCAATTTTTCAAAGTCCGCCAAACATGCGTTTGCTGGACATATTCATGTACGACGGAAGCGAACGGCATGGGGCAACGCATCGGATACGCCCGAGTTTCAACAGATGACCAGAACCTTGACTTGCAGCTTGACGCGCTGCATCGGGCTGGCATTGCCGACGGCTGCTTGTACTCCGACACCGCCAGCGGCAAAGATGCCGAGCGCAGAGAACTGGCAGCGTGCCTGAAAGCCCTGCGCGAGAGCGACACCCTCGTGGTTTGGCGTCTTGACAGGCTGGGGCGCAGCCTGCCCGACCTTGTGCGCATCATCGGTGAGCTAGAGAAGAAGGGCGTCGGTTTTGAAAGCCTAACCGAAAAAATCGAAACAAATAGCGCAGCGGGCAAGCTGGTTTTCCATGTTTTCGCCGCACTCGCCGAGTTCGAGCGCAACCTGATCCGAGAACGCACCCGAGCAGGGCTTGTGGCTGCACGTGCCCGTGGCCGGTCGGGTGGCCGCAGGCCAAAGCTGACACCTCAGCAGGTCAAAGAGATCAAGCGACTCATGTCTGATCCGACCATTCCGGTCAGCCAGATCGCTGAACGCTACAACGTATCCAGAACGACAATCTACAAGGCCGCACCACGCCGGGAGCTTGGAGTGGTCGAGGCCCAGCCAGTGAAGAAAACACCATGATCCGTGACATCCTCCAGCAATACAGGAATGAATCCGCTTTCAACCGTGACCTAGGCGACCGCTTCGAGCGGCTGATGCGTACCTACCTCAAACTTGACCCGCAGTACCTTGCATTGTTTGAAGACGTCTGGTTCTGGAAGGACTGGCCTCAGCGGGAAGCCCTTGGTTATAAGTTGCCGGACACCGGTATCGACTTGGTGGCGAAGCTGCGCGATGAGGATGGTTACTGCGCGATCCAGTGCAAGTTTTACGACTCCCAGATTCCAATGGGCGATCTGGGTAACTTCTTCACACTCTCCGGCAAGGGGGGCTTTACCCAGCGACTTATCGTGGCAACTGCGCCGCTCTCCAAGCACGCGGCGGATGCACTGGAAGGCCAGACCATACCGGTCGAACTGATGACCTTGGAGGACCTGGAAGCCTCCCCGATTGACTGGTCACAGTTCTCGCTGGACAAGCCCGATCAACTGCGCAAACTGCCCAAGAAAGACCCTCGCCTACATCAGAGCGAAGCCCTGCTCAATGTCACCAAAGGCTTTCAGGCCCACGACCGTGGCAAGCTCATCATGGCCTGCGGCACTGGCAAAACCTACACCTCGCTCATCATTGCCGAGCAGATGGTTAAGCCGGGGCAGAACATACTGTTCCTAGTGCCATCCATCGCACTGCTGTCGCAGACGTTGCGGGCCTGGACAGCCGATGCCAGAGTGCCGTTGCGCTGCTTTGCTGTGTGCTCGGATAGCAAGGCCAGCCGCAATGAAGAGGACATGCGCATCTACGAACTGGCTTATCCGGCCACGACGAATGCAAACAAGCTCGCGGCCTCCCTCACCGCAACGCAGGACGAGAGCGCCATCACGGTGATCTTCTCGACCTATCAGTCCATCGAAGTGGTACATCAGGCGCAGCAGAGAACCGGTATGGCGTTCGACCTGGTGGTGTGCGATGAGGCTCACCGCACTGCGGGCTATACCGCTCCCGGCGAAGACCACTCCGCATTCGTGCGCGTCCATGACAACGCCTACATCAAGGCAGGCAAGCGGCTTTACATGACCGCCACGCCGCGCATCTATGCCGAAGCCAGCAAGAGCAAGGCTGAAGAAAACGATATGCAGGTTTTCTCGATGGACGATATGGCCACCTTCGGCCCGGTGTTCCATCAGCTTCGCTTCGATGAAGCTGTCCGTCGTGATCTGCTGTCCGACTACAAGGTGCTGGTGATCGCTGTTGATGAATTGCACGTCAGCAGGGTGCTCAATAGGCGCATCGCCGACAGCGGCGACGAACTCAAGCTGGATGACGCGGTGAAGATCGTCGGCTGCTGGAACGGCTTGGGTAAGCACGTCGCCGCCGAGGATGGCATGGATGTCAGTGTCGATCCGCAACCAATGCGCACTGCCATCGCCTTCGCACAGTCGATCAAGCACTCCAAGCTGCTGACCGCCGAGTTTGTGCGCATTTCCGACGACCTGGGCGACCAGATCGACTACCTGCCAGCACTGGAGGCGAAACACGTCGATGGCACCATGAACGTAGTCGAGCGCAACCAGAAGCTCTCCTGGCTCAAGGGCAACATCGGCAAGGAAGAGCCGCTATGCCGCATCCTGACCAATGCCCGCTGCTTGTCCGAAGGCGTGGATGTCCCGGCACTGGACGCTGCCATTTTCCTGAACCCCCGCGATTCCGTGGTGGACGTGGTGCAGTCGGTCGGTCGTGTGATGCGTAAAGACCCGGCTGGTCGCAAAAAGTACGGTTATGTGATTCTGCCCATCGGTATCCGCAAGGACACCTCGCCCGAGACGGCACTTGATGACAATAAGAAATACCGCGTGGTTTGGCAGGTACTCAATGCCTTGCGTGCCCACGATGACCGGCTGGACAAGCAGTTCGCCACCATCGACCTGACCGGCAAAGGCAATGGTGTGGTGAACGTCATTGGCGTGGGCGGCGGCAACGAGAAGGCCAATTCCTTCGGCGGGGAACAGCTTGGCTTTGCCTTCGATCCAGAGGAACTCGGCAAGTGGCAGGATGCCATGTTTGCCAAGATCGTCACCAAGTGCGGCAATCGCCGCTACTGGGAAGACTGGGCCAAAGACATTGCTGAGATTGCCGATCGTCACCAGATGCGTATTCGCGCCCTGCTGGAGAAACCGTATTCCAAGGGAAAAAAAGCATTCGATGAGTTCCTCAAGGGGGTCAGGAAGAACCTAAACCCTAGCGTCAGCCAGAACGACGCCATAGAGATGCTGGCCCAGCACATCATAACCAAGCCGGTGTTCGATGCGCTGTTCGAGGGCTACGCCTTCACCAGCATGAACCCCGTGTCGCAGTCCATGCAGAAAATCATGGACATTCTCGAAGCGCAGGCGCTGGACAAGGAGCATGAGACGCTGGAGGGCTTCTATGCCAGCGTGCGCGAGCGGGCATCCGGCATCACCGACCCGAAAGGGCGGCAAAAGATCATCGTCGAGCTGTACGACAAGTTCTTCAAGACCGCTTTCCCGCGCATGGTCGAACGGCTGGGTATTGTCTACACCCCGGTCGAGATCGTGGACTTCATCCTGCACAGTGCCGATGCCGCCCTCCAGGAGCACTTCGGCACCCGGCTGGCCGACCAGAACGTCCACATCCTTGACCCCTTCACCGGCACAGGCACCTTCCCCGTGCGGCTGATCGAAACGGGACTGATTCCACCTGACCAGCTGCCCTACAAGTATCGCCATGACATGCACGCCAACGAAATTGTGCTGCTGGCCTACTACATCGCGGCAATCAACATTGAGGAAGCGTTCCATCGCGTCACAGGGCAGGAATACGAGCCGTTCCCCGGCATCGTGCTGACTGATACGTTCCAGATGAGCGAGCCGCAGAACGGTGACATCGACGAGGGCCTGCCGGAGAACCATGAGCGGGCCGACCGCCAGAAGGCTCGCGATATCCGGGTCATTGTCGGCAACCCACCGTACTCCGTTGGTCAGGACGGCGGGAACGACAACAACCAGAACCTCAAGTATTCCCGACTCGACGGGCGCATTGCGGTGACCTACGCCGCGCATTCCACCGCGAAGCTCAAGAACAGCCTGTATGACTCCTATATCCGTGCGTTCAGGTGGGCGAGCGACCGCATTAAGGACGAGGGAATCGTCTGCTTCGTTACCAATGGTGGTTGGATCGACGGCAACACGATGGACGGCTTCCGCAAGACGCTCCAAGACGAGTTCTCTGACGTTTACGTGTTCAACCTTCGCGGCAACCAGCGCACCAGCGGCGAGCTGTCACGCAAGGAAGGCGGCAAGGTCTTTGGCTCTGGTTCCCGCACGCCCGTCGCCATCACCCTGCTCGTCAAGCGCAAGGCACACACCGGCAAGGCGACGGTTCGCTATCACGACATCGGTGACTACCTTACTCGCGAACAAAAACTGGACATCATCACCGGCTTCGGCAGTCACCAAAGCGTGCCGTGGCAGACACTTGAGCCGAACGAACACCACGATTGGATCAATCAGCGCAGCGGTGACTTCAACGCCTTCGTACCCTTCAATGACGCGCCGGATGCCATCTTTGCGATGCGCTCTAGCGGCGTGAAAACCAACCGCGACACATGGGTCTACAACCCAAGCCGGGCGGCCCTCGAAGGCAACGTCAAGCGGATGATCGACCGCTACAATGAGCAGGTGGCGCTGCATAGCGAGCGCTGCAAGGCGGCTGGCAGCGATGCCTATAAAATGGCGATGGACTTGGCTGACCCGAATCCGCGAAACATCAAGTGGACGCGCGAGCTGTTCACCGATCTCAGTCGTGGGAAACTGTGCGAGTTCGACCCGGACGGGATTCGTGTGGCCGAGTACCGCCCCTTCTGCAAGCAGTGGGTGTATTTCAACCGGCGACTCAACAACTGCGTTTACCAGCAGCCGAAGCTGTATCCCACGGCGAAGCATCGGAACTTGGCCATCCAGCTCACCGGCAATGGAGCGAGCAAGGATTTCTCATGCCTGATGGGGAACATCCTGCCTGATCTTGAGGTGATCTCGAAGGGTCTGTGCTTCCCTCTCTACTGGTATGAGCCTGCCACCGAGAAGGCCGCGCAGTCTGGATTCAGCTTCGATGGTGACAATGGCGATGCCGCCGAGGCCCACGGCTATGTGAAGCGTGATGGCATCACCGACGTGGCGTTGGCCAACTTCCGCAAGCACTACGCGGACGCAACCATCACCAAGGAGGCCATCTTCTACTACTGCTACGGAGTGCTGCACTCTCCCGAGTACCGGGAGCAGTACGCATCCGATCTCAAGAAGGTGCTGCCACGGATTCCCTACGCCCCTGACTTCGGGGCATTTGAGCAGGCCGGGCGTGCTCTTGCCGCGCTGCATCTCGACTATGAAGTGATCGAGCCGTGGCCGGTGATTGAAGAGGCCAAGGAAAAGGGAGACCTCAACGACTTCGCGTACTACCGGGTTGAGAAGATGCGCTTTGCCTCGGCAGGTGGCCGGGAGAAGGACAAGAGCGTGCTGATCTTCAACGGCCGCATCACCCTCAAGAACATCCCGCCAGAGACGCACGAATACGTGGTCAACGGCAAGAGTGCGCTTGAGTGGGTGATGGAACGCTATGAGCCTTACACCGACAAGGACAGCGGCATCAAGAACGACCCGAACGAATGGTGCCGCGAGCACGAAGATCCGACCTACATCCTGAATTTGGTCAAGCGCGTGATCCGCGTCAGTGTGGAGACAGTCAAGATCGTCGGAGGTCTGCCTTCGATCCAGTGATATCAGCTATTCATAGGGGTAAGGCTGCATAGATAGCTGCGCCATGTCGAGCAACGTGCATGGTATTTTTCATGGTCTTTAGCGATTTGTCTCGCCAGAGGTTCAGTTTTAAAAGATGTTTATATGCTTATTGATAATAGAGTGGGAGTGATCCCGCGTCTGGCATAAGCCGGCAGCAAGTTGCAGGAAACACCCAAAAGCCCGCGTAATCGCGGGCTTTTGGCTTATTGGATGTGCCGGGGCCATTCTCAGAACAAGCGGACGCAGCAATTGTCCTTCAGGACGCCGCCTCGGGCACGTTGGTACCCATGCCCTCGGGCAGCAGCAGTGCGATCTCGGCCAGCTCTTCCGCGCTCAGCTGCAAGTCCGCCGCGCCAAGCAGCCCGTCGACCTGCGCCGGCCGGCGCGCTCCGACGATGGCGCCCGTCACCGTTGGCTGCCGCAGCACCCAGGCGATCGCCACCGCCGCAGGCGTCAGCCCGTGGCGTGCGCCGATGCGGCGCAAGCCTTCCACCAGCGCAAGGTTGCTGGTCAGGCGCGGCTCCTGAAAGTCTGGACTGCGGCTTTTGCGCCAGTCGTCATCCGCCAGGCGGGCGATGCGCTCGCGGCTCATCGCGCCGGTCAGCAGCCCCGATTGCAAGGTGGAATAGGCGATAACGCCGATGCCTGCTTGCCCGCAGTACGGCAGGATTTCGGCCTCGACCTCGCGCATCAACGCCGAATACGGTGGTTGTAGCGACGCGATCGCTGTTACCGCCTGGGCGCGCTTGAGCTGGACGACATCGAAATTGGATACGCCGATGGCGCGAATTTTCCCTTGTTCGCGCGCCTTGGCCAGCACCGTCAGCGCCTCCTCGATGCCATCGTCCGGGCCGCCCGGTGGAAATGCAGGCCAGTGAAGCTGGTACAGGTCGATGGTTTCAACCTGCAGGCGGCGCAGGCTGTCCTCGATCTCCCGGGCCAGCGAGTCCGCGGCCAATGAGTGCGAAATCTGCCGGGTGGCACGGTCCCATACCAGGCTGCCCTTGGTGAACACCAGCGGACGGCGTGAAGCCGGCACGCGGCGCAGGAGCTGGCCGACGACGCCTTCGGCGTGGCCCAGGCCATAGACGGCGGCGGTGTCGATCCAGTTCACGCCTTGGTCCACGGCGTATTCCAGCGCGGCCAGGCTTTCGCTATCGTCCTGCGCGCCCCAGCCAAATTCCCACCCCGGCCCGGCGATGGCCCAGGTACCCAGGCCGATGGGCGAAATCGTGAAGTCGGTATTACCAAGTCGTCGTTGCTGCATGGCCGAACCTTTCGATCAGTGAGAAAGCGCCAGTGTCTCGCCGCAGACAACCTATGATAAGCCGCGTTATGCTTGATGAACTACTGAGCAGAATTCATCAATATGGCCTTTGATCTGCACGCACTGGACGCCTTCGCCGCGGTGGCGCGGCATCGCAGCTTTCGCAAGGCTGCCGCCGAGCGCGGGGTATCCGCTTCGGCCTTGAGCCACGCCCTGCGCGGGCTGGAAGAACGCTTGGGCGTGCGCCTGCTGCACCGCACCACGCGTAGCGTGACGCCGACCGAAGCGGGCCAGCGCCTGTTGGCACGGTTGCTCCCGGCCTTGCACGAGGTGATCGACGCGCTGGCCGATGTGACCGCCATGCAAGCCGAGCCAACCGGCACGCTGCGGCTGAACGTGCCGCGCCCGGCGGCGCGGCTGGTGCTGGCGCCGCTGCTGGCCGGCTTCGTGGCCAAATACCCGCGGGTGCAGGTGGAAGTCGTGACGGATGACGCCCTGGGCGATATCGTGGGCGATGGTTTCGATGCCGGTGTCCGCTTCGGCGAGAGTCTGGCCGGCGACATGGTCGCGGTACCTGTCGGGCCGCCGCAGCGCTTCGTCTGCGTGGCCGCGCCGTGCTACCTGGCGGCCCGACAGGTACCGCAAACGCCGCGCGAATTGCTCAGCCATGCCTGTATCGGCCGACGCTTTCCCAGTGGCCAGCGCTATGCCTGGGAGTTCCTCGCCGACGGCGAACCGTTGGCCATCGAAGTCAGCGGCCCGCTGGTGTTTGACGACGACATAGCGATGCTCCAGGCTGCGCGCGACGGCGTGGGCATTGCCTACGTCTATGAGGCGATGGTGCACGACGACCTGGCCGCAGGCCGGCTGGTGACAGTACTCGATGCCTGGGCCGCACCGCCGGGCCGGTTCTTCCTCTACTACCCTGGCAGGCGGCACCTGCCCGCGGCGCTGCGAACGCTAGTGGATTTCATTCGGGCGTGAGGGCGCAGGCCGGGGCGTTGTGCTTTCCGATCAAGCCGCCAGTAAGACCCTATTCGGCCCCGGGCGGATGCCCGAAATACGCCTTGTAGGCATGGCAGAAGTTGGCCGGGTTGGCATAACCGACGTGATAGGCAATTTGCGAGACCTGCCAGCGACGTTCCAGCAGCAGGGCACGGGCCAGTTCCAGGCGCTGTTGCCGCACGTATTGCAGGATCGAGCGGCCATATTCCTGGCTGAACGCGCGGCGCAGGGTGGTCTCGCTCACACCCAGCTGGCGGGCAAGGGTTGCAGCGGTCGGCGTGGCGCTCAGGTTGGCATCGAGCTGGCGGCGCGTCTCGATGGCCAGGTCGCGCCACCCGCGGTCCCGGGGTTTCCTGGTGAACCGGTGGCCGATGAGGTGGTTGGCCAGCTCCAGCACGATGGCCAGGCTCAGGCTTTCGCAATGCAGGCGCCGGAGCCCGCCGGTGTAGGGCGACAGATACAGCTGCTGGAACAGGCGGCTCACCGTTGGCCACTGCGGCAACTGGTCGAAGCGCATGCCATCCGCGGACAGTGCCAGCAGCGGCTTGAGCTGCAGGTCGTCGCGGACCAGTTCGAGCAGGTAATCACCGGCAAGACGGACCCCGGCCATGCGGGCGTGGCTGTTGGCGGGCAACTGGTCCTGCGCTTCCAGGCTTTCGCCCAGGCCCAGCATGTGCAACCGGCCAGGGGCATAGCTGTTGAGCTTGCCGTCGACCTTGTGCTGCCACGCACCGTCGAATACCTGCACGAAACACAGGCTTTGTGGCAGCACCTTGTCGATCCTCAGCGGCTCGGGGAACTGCAGGTTGCAGTCGAAGTACTGCAACCCGCCGTGCACCGTCTGCGCCTGATAATGGCCGGTCGCGCTACCCATCACCCGCGCGCTGCGCGCATCCAGCACCCCGGCCTCGGCAAGTGAGCCGGGGCTGTCGAAGGAAAAGGCGGTGTCGAGGTAAGGGCTGATCGATCGCATGTGCGCTTCGCATCCTTGGCTGAGGGCGGCATGGCCGGAAATGGTAACGCGTGCACATATTCAGCGACAGCCATTGTGCGCAAGGCGCTGTCTGTTGTGCGAACCGGTCAGCGGGGTTGGCAGCGCGGACAAGGCTTATTTCAATGTGCGTTTGTTCCAATTCAGGATGAAAAACATGCTCGCTTATCGCAAGTTCGCAGCGCTGCTGGTGGCTTCGCTCACCCTGTGGCTGGGCCAGGCTCACGCCGAACAACGGCCGCAAGTGGCCGACCAGGTGGTGGCTTACACGGGCGCGCACGGGGCCAAGGTATGGACGCTGCGCATTGGTGAACGCGCCGCCAACGAAGCACTGGTGCAGGTTGAAGGGGTCGACCACGACTGGAACATGCGCATCCAGAAAATGCAGGTGGAGAAGACCAGCCGGGATACCCGTTATTCCACCACCGTGGACGGCAAGAAATTCGTGGTCCTGATCGTCCAGGGCAGCTGGGGTGGCGAACTCTATCTGCCGGGCGAGGCGCAAGCGCTGCAGGTCGGCTATTCGCAAGAGCTGTCGCAGCAGGGTAACGCGCAGGCATTCCTCACCGATTACCTGGCGGCACAGAACCAGGAGGGGCAATGACCATGAGCGAATTCACCGACCCGTTGTCCGAGCTGTCCGGCTCGCTTGGCCAGGACTACGAGCATACCCGTGCCGCCCAGCGCGAGCGGGTGATCGCCGAGCTCAAGCAGGTGATCGAGCGCGTGCCCGAGCAGAGCGAGTTCACCAACTCCCGGCGTTACCGGGTGTGGGGGCCGATACTGTTGCTGGGTTCACTGATTATCACTGCCACCACCTTCAACCCCGAGCGCTTGGGGGCAGTTGCAGCCGGTGTCTTCATAACCTTGATTGCCGCGGCAGTGACCTGGCAGCACCGCAATGCCGGTACCCAGGTATTCATGCGCCTGACCCGCCGGCAGTTGTTCGTCGATACGCTGGATGCGCCGGTAGACCTGGCTGAAGTGGAGGATGTTTCGGTCAAGGATGAAGGGCTGGTCACGGTGCAGACGCTGGAGATGAGCAGCGAAGCCGCCCTGCCGAAACACCATGTGGTGAAACTGCAGTTTTTCGGCAACCAGGCCATGGCGCTGAAAAAACCGCGACCGCAGATCCGCATCATGTCCGCGGGCCTGGCCAGCAACGGGCGCAAGCTGGACAACGAGGAAGTGCTGGCGGTGCTGGGGGCCTATCGCGATGCGGCACATGCACAACGGCAACTGGAGCTGCTGCAGGCTGATGGATAACGACGAACGCGAAGCTGACCTGGCGTACCTGCAGGCGCAGGCCGACGGTCCCACCGACAGCTTCGAACTGCTGGAGAACTCGCTCGGCAAGGCACTGGCCTGCGCTGTGATTGGCCTGTTGCTCGGCAGCCTGGGGGCATGGCTGATCGCCCTGGTGGTGCAGTTCAGTGCCAATGCCGGCAGCGCTACCATCTGGCTGATGTCTGGTTTCGGCCTCGGCCTGGCCGGCGCCGGAGTGGCGGCACTGGCCTGCGCCGCCGCGCTATACCGCCGGCACGGCAAGCGGGTGCTGAGCGTGACGCCCGATACGCTGTGCTTTGCCAACGCGCAGGCGCCGACACCTCTGCATACCTTCGACGGCTTCGAGGTCGAGCAGGGTTATTTCACCACCCGGCTGATCTTTACCGTGTCGGCGTTCAGTCACGCGCCAGCGCTGACACCGGCCTGTTTCAGGGCGCTGGCCTCGCCTGACGCGGTAACCATCGCGGGCGGCTTGCGGATAAGGCTGTGGTTGTGCACGCCCGCCGTTGCCGGGCGCCGCCTGAGCTTGCAGGAACTGGTGGATCTGCTTTATGCCTATGTGCAAGCGGCCCAGGCCAGGCGTAGCTTGGCGCAGCTGTTTCCGGGCGTGGCGCGCCTGGGCGAAACGGCCAGATGAGCCGGCTCGGGACTACCGGCGTCCGCTGGCGATGAGGCGCCTGGGTTGGGGCTTGACCCTGCTGTTGCTGCCATTGGCGCTGTTCGGCTGGGGGCAGGTGCAACACTGGCGTGCCGACACGGCGCAGGAGCAGGCACGGATCATCCGCCAATGGCTGGCTGCACCCAGCGATGCCTTGTTGCAAAGCCTGCCTTGGGCCGCACGCAAGCAGCTCAACGGGCGGCTCGACAGGCGCGAAGCGCTGCAGGCGCAGTTGGCCGTGCTCGACGCCGACCGTCACTGGCTGGGTGTGCGCAAATGGATGGCCAGCCTCAGTGGCTGGTTGGCACTGGCGGCTTTGCTCACGGGTGTCGGCGCCTGGCTCAGGCTGAGGGTCGACGCCTGGCGAGCGCTGCGCTCGGCGCATTACCTGCAGGGGCGCATGACTGCCAACTGGTTGGTGCTGGGCCGTTGGTTGAGTGCCTACCTGATCCTGCTCGCAAGCTCGCTGTGCCTGTCATTGCTCTATGAGACCAGCTTAGGGCTGAGCCATGCCGCGCAGGGCGGTCTGACCGTTCTGATCGTGGTGCTGCCGCTGACGTCTGTGCTCCTCGTCTGCATGCGCACCCTCTGGCGCTTGCGCCAACAGTGGCCGGGCATGAGCGCGCCGAGTGCGAGCTTCCTTGGCCGGCAGCTCCCCAGGCAGGCGGCGCCGGCGCTGTGGCGCTGGGTCGAAGGCCTGGCTGCGCAACTGCATGCGCCTGTGCCCGATCATATCGTGGTCGGGCTTGACCAAGGCTTTTTCGTCACCAGCGTGCCCGTCGTGCTGCAGCCCGGCGGGAGCTTGCTCAACGGTCGGATACTATATCTGCCGCTGCCTTGCCTGGCGGCCATGAGCCAGGCAGAGGCAGCCTCGCTGATCGGCCATGAGCTGGGCCATTTCCGCCGCCGTGACACCGAGCGAGGCAGCGAAATCTGCGCGCGTTTCAGCCTGATGTGCGCGCACTACCAGGCCATGCTCGGCGCCGACAGCGCCCCGCCTTGGGCTGTTCGCCCGATCCTGTGGATGGCCGGGCAGTTCCTGCACCACTTCCAGGTCGCGGTACACCATTGGGGGCGGGCGCAGGAATTGCTGGCTGACCGGGCGGGTGCCGAGGTCGGTGGCCCGAAGTTGTTCATCCAGGCGCTGCTGCGGGCCATTGCCCTGGGCAGGGTGATCGACGGTTTGCTGCTCGCTCGCGGTGGCGAAGGCCTGCCGCAGGCCCTGGCGTTGCACTTGCAACGCACACCTTTGCAGCTGGGCGAGGAGGCGCTGGCGCTGACCATTACCCATCCGTTCGATACCCACCCCGACACCGCCACGCGCTTGCAGAACCTGAACATACTGCTCGACCCGCAGTTGCTGCAGGCGGCCCTGCGCGTGCCGTCCAGCGATGACCAGCGGTGGTTCAACGAGCTTTGCCTGGCCCCCGACGGCAGTGCCGATGGCAAGGCTGCGGGCGGTGTTGCCAGAGACTTCACTTAATATTTCCCATTCGCAGGTGTATCGTATTCGCCCTTCATCGCCAGCCATGCTGGCAGCTTGATTGCGCAGAACATGAGGTACCCGCACCGATGTCCTTCACCCGTCGACAAATGCTCAAGGGCCTGACCGGCCTGGTTGTGGTTGGCCTGGGCGCCGGTGGCGCGGCGCGTTACTGGCTGGGCCGGGTCGAGGACGATAATGCCGGGCATGATTACCAACTGATCGCCGCGCCGCTGGATGTCGAGCTGGTACCGGGGTTCAAGACCGAGGCCTGGGCCTTCGGCCCCTCGGCACCGGGCACCGAGCTGCGCGTGCGCCAGGGTACCTGGCTGCGGGTGCGCTTCATCAACCACCTGCCGGTGGAAACCACCATCCATTGGCACGGCATTCGCCTGCCGCTGGAAATGGACGGCGTGCCCTATGTGTCGCAGCTGCCGGTCAAGCCGGGCGAGTACTTCGACTACAAGTTCCGCGTGCCGGATGCCGGCAGCTACTGGTACCACCCGCATGTCAGCAGTTCCGAGGAGCTGGGCCGTGGCCTGGTCGGTCCGCTGATCGTCGAGGAGCGCGAACCCACCGGGTTCCGCCATGAACGTACCCTGAGCCTGAAGAACTGGCACGTGGACGAGCAGGGCGCCTGGCTGCCTTTCAGCATCCCCCGCGAGGCCGCGCGCAACGGCACGGCCGGTCGGCTGATCACCATCAATGGCCAGGCCGATTCGGTCACCGAGCTGCCCGCCGGGCAAGTGGTCCGTGTACGCCTGTTGAACCTGGACAACACCTGGACCTACCGCATCAACCTCAAGGGCAATTGCGAGGCGATGATCTATGCCCTGGACGGCAACCCGGTAACGCCACGGCCGCTGGACGACGATTACTGGCTTGGCCCAGGCATGCGGATCTGCCTGGCCATTCGCATTCCCCAGGCAGGCGAGGAGATTTCCCTGCGCGATGGCTTTGTCCGCCTGGGTACGTTGCGTTCGGTGGCCAGCAGCGACGCACCAGGCGACTGGCCGCCAGCGCTGCCGGCCAACCCGATTGCCGAACCGGATCTGGAGAACGCCGAAAAGCTCAACTTCAATTTCGAATGGGCGGCCAAGGTGTCTGTCACGACAGACCAGGACAAGCCCTCGAGCATGTGGCAGATCAACGGCCAGGCCTGGGACATCACCGACAAGACTTGCGCCGACCGGCCGATCGCCACGTTGAAGAAAGGCAAGAGCTACATCTTCGAGCTGAAGAACATGACCCAGTACCAGCACCCGATCCACCTGCACGGCATGAGTTTCAAGGTGATTGCCTCGAACCGCCATGACATCAAGGAGCCGTGGTTCACCGACACCTACCTGCTGGGCCGTAACGAGCGCGCCCAGGTGGCGCTGGTGGCAGATAACCCGGGCACCTGGATGTTCCACTGCCACGTCATCGACCACATGGAAACCGGCCTGATGGCCGCGATCGCGGTGGTCTGATGCGCCCGCAGATCATCGACCGCAGCCGCGATCAGGAATTCATGCGCCTGGCCCTGGCCCTGGCCGCCGAGGGCGCGGCCCTGGGCGAAGTGCCGGTGGGCGCGGTACTGGTACAGCATGGCCAGGTGATCGGCCAGGGTTTCAACCGGCCGATCATCGACAGTGACCCCAGCGCGCATGCCGAGATGGTGGCGATCCGGGCGGCGGCCAGGTCGGCCAGCAATTACCGCCTGCCTGGCAGCACCCTGTACGTGACCCTGGAACCCTGCAGCATGTGTGCAGGGCTGATCGTGCATTCGCGGGTCATGCGGGTGGTGTATGGCGCGCTGGAACCCAAGGCGGGGATCGTGCAGAGCCAGTGGCAGTTCTTCGGGCAGGGTTTTCTCAACCACCGGGTGATGGTGGAGGGCGGGGTGCTGGCCGAGGAGTGCGGGCAGATCCTGACTGAGTTCTTCAGGGCGCGCCGGGCCAAGGGTTGACCTGCACCGGTCGCTACAGGAATACCCTCCGTTGGGGCCTGTGGCTGCACCTGTGGGAGCGGGCACGCCCGCGAAAACACCAGTACAGGCCTACATCGGTGGCGACTGTTCCGCCGGCTTGTCCTTGTTCACCCCCGGCACATGCAGGTTGCCCTCGGCCATCTGGCCTTCGAGCTGCGGTTGGGTCACCCAGGTCAGGATGTCGTAGTAACGGCGGATGTTGGCGACGAAATGCACCGGTTCGCCGCCCCGTGCATAACCGTACTTGGTCTGCCGATACCACTGCTTCTGCGACAGACGTGGCAGCATCTTCTTCACGTCCAGCCATTTGTTCGGGTTGAGTTTCTCGCGCTTGGCCAGGGTGCGGGCGTCTTCCAGGTGGCCGGTGCCGACGTTGTAGGCGGCCAGGGCGAACCAGGTACGGTCCGGCTCCTGGATGCTGTCGTCGAGCTCTTCCTTGATCTTCATGAAGTACTTGGCGCCACCCTGGATGCTCTGTTTCGGGTCCAGGCGGTTGGACACGCCCATGGCCTGGGCGGTGCGCTGGGTCAGCATCATCAGGCCGCGTACGCCGGTCTTGGAGGTGACTTCCGGCTGCCACATCGATTCCTGGTAACCGATGGCCGCCAGCAGGCGCCAGTCAACCTGCTCGACCTTGGCGTAGCTCTTGAAGTGCTTCTCGTACTTGGGCAGGCGCTGTTGCAGATGCTGGGCGAAGGTGTAGGCGCCGACATAGCCCAGCACGTCGACATGGCCGTAGTAACGGTCCTTCAGGCGCTGCAGGGTGCCGTTCTTCTGCGCCTTGTCGAGGAAATCGTTGACCTCGTTGAGCAGGCTGTTGTCTTCGCCTGCGGCGACTGCCCAGCGCTGGTCGCGTGTGTCGCCCAGGTCGAAGGCCACCCGCACGTTGGGGAAGTACACCTGGTTCATCGCCAGCTCGTTGGAGTCGACCAGGGTCAGGTCGATCTGCCCTTCGTCGACCATGCGCAGCAGGTCGACCACCTCGACGGCGTCGGATTCTTCGTATTCCAGTGTCGGATACTGCTTTTTCAGTTCGGCCAGCTGGTCGGCATGGCTGCTGCCCTTGAGCACCATGATCTTCTTGCCGATCAGGCCCTTGGCCTCGGTGGGGCGGGGGCGGCCGTTGCGGTAGATGACCTGGGGGGTCACTTCCAGGTAAGGGTGGGAGTATTTCACCTGGGCCTTGCGCCGTTCGCTGCTGACCAGGCCGGCCGCCGCCAGCACCGGGCCGGAGGGTTTGCCGAGGGCATCGTACAGCTCGTCGAGGTTGTCGGCGGTCTCGATCTGCAGCTTCACGCCGAGATCCTCGGCGAAGTGCTGAACCAGCTCGTACTCGAAGCCGGTTTCGCCATTGCGGTCCTGGAAGTAGGTAGCCGGGCTGTTGCGGGTGATCACGCGCAGCACGCCATCCTCCTTCACGCGCTCGAGGGTGCTGGGTTTTTCAACGCAGGCACCGAGCAGCAGAAAGAGTCCGGTTGCGAAAAGCCATCTGGCGCAACGCTGGCGCAAAGCAGTGTGGGCGAACATAGGTTGCAGTATACGCAAAGGACTGGCCCAACCATATCTCGACAACTGTTAGCTTGTCTGGTAGCGGGTTGTGTGGTTGGAGGGCATTGCGTCAAGGCCGCCAGGCGCTCGCCTCGACGCATTCTGTGCCTGTGAGACCGAGCGCCGCCCGCGCGGCGCATCGCGGATGAAATCCGCTCCTACACTTGTTGCAACGTGGCCACGCCTGTAAGGCCATGGTTGTCAGCCGGTTTGCACGGCTCAAGTGATGCGCCAAGGCTGGCGACCCTGGCGTGACAGGTTCGGCACGTTGCAACAGATGTAGGAGCGGATTTCATCCGCGATGCGCCGCGCGGGCGGCGCTCGGTCTCACAGGCACAGAATGCGTCGAGGCGAATACCCCCCCTCCCAGAAATCTGACCCCGAAGTCCGGTTCCACCGCCCGGCAGTCGTGGCTTAGAGCGGGTGCCGAAACCCTTCGAATTAGGCTAGAATGCACGGCCTCTAAGCACACCCCTTCCTGAGGCTGTCCCGACGATGTTGATCCTGCGCGGCGCTCCTGCCCTTTCTGCCTTTCGCCACGGTAAATTACTCGAGCAACTGAGCCAGAAAGTCCCCGCTGTTACTGGTTTGTATGCCGAATTCGCCCACTTCGCCGATGTCGACGGCGAGCTGACCGCCGACCAGCAGCAGGTGCTGGGCCGTCTGCTCAAGTACGGCCCGAGCGTGCCGGTACAGGAGCCGAGCGGCCGCCTGTTCCTGGTCGTACCGCGCCTGGGTACCATTTCGCCGTGGGCCAGCAAGGCCAGCGACATCGCCCACAACTGCGGCCTGCAGGCCATCCAGCGCCTGGAGCGCGGTATCGCCTACTACGTCGCTGGCGACCTGAGCGCCGCCGATGCCGAGCTGGTCGCTGCCGAACTGCACGACCGCATGACCCAGCGCGTGCTCGGCCAGCTGGAGCAGGCCGCCGACCTGTTCAGCCACGCCCAGCCCAAGCCGATGACCTCGGTGGATATCCTGGCCGGCGGCCGTGACGCCCTGGCCAAGGCCAACATCGACCTGGGCCTGGCCCTGGCCGAAGACGAGATCGACTACCTGGTCAATGCCTTCCAGGGCCTCAAGCGCAACCCGAACGACATCGAACTGATGATGTTCGCCCAGGCCAACTCCGAGCACTGCCGCCACAAGATCTTCAACGCCAGTTGGGACATCGACGGCCAGGCGCAGGAAAAAAGCCTGTTCGGCATGATCAAGAACACCTACCAGATGCACAGCGAAGGCGTGCTGTCTGCGTACAAGGACAACGCCTCGGTGATCGTCGGCAACGTTGCCGGCCGTTTCTTCCCGAACCCTGAAACCCGCCAGTACGGCGCGGTGCAGGAGCCGGTGCACATCCTGATGAAGGTGGAAACCCACAACCACCCGACCGCCATCGCACCGTTCTCCGGTGCTTCCACCGGTTCTGGCGGCGAAATCCGCGACGAAGGCGCGACCGGCCGTGGTGCCAAGCCCAAGGCTGGCCTGACCGGTTTCACCGTGTCCAACCTGCGCATCCCGGGCTTCGAACAGCCGTGGGAGCAGAACTACGGCAAGCCCGGCCGCATTGTCGACGCCCTCGACATCATGGTCGAAGGCCCACTGGGTGGCGCTGCGTTCAACAACGAATTCGGTCGCCCGGCCCTGACCGGCTACTTCCGTACCTTCGAGCAGGCCATCAACACCCCGCGCGGTGAAGAAGTACGCGGCTACCACAAGCCGATCATGCTCGCCGGCGGCATGGGCAACATCCGTGAAGACCACGTACAGAAGGGCGAGATCACCGTCGGCGCCAAGCTGATCGTGCTCGGTGGCCCGGCCATGCTGATCGGCCTGGGCGGCGGTGCCGCTTCGTCGGTGGCCACCGGTGCCAGCTCGGCAGACCTCGACTTCGCTTCGGTACAGCGCGAAAACCCTGAAATGGAACGCCGTTGCCAGGAGGTCATCGACCGTTGCTGGCAGCTGGGCGACAAGAACCCGATCGCCTTCATCCACGACGTCGGCGCTGGCGGTATCTCCAACGCCTTCCCCGAGCTGGTCAACGACGGTGGCCGTGGTGGCCGCTTCGAACTGCGCAACGTGCCCAATGACGAGCCGGGCATGGCCCCGCACGAAATCTGGAGCAACGAGTCGCAGGAACGTTACGTGCTGGCCGTCAGCGCCGAGGACTTCGAGCGCTTCCAGGCCATCTGCGAGCGCGAGCGCTGCCCGTTCGCGGTAGTCGGCGAAGCCACCGCAGAGCCGCACCTGACCGTTACCGACAGCCACTTCGGCAATACCCCGGTGGACATGCCGCTGGACGTGCTGCTGGGCAAGCCGCCGCGCATGCACCGTTCGGTAACCCGCGAAGCCGAGCTGGGCGATGATTTCGACCCGAGCCAGCTGGACCTGGACAACGCCGTGCAGCGCGTGCTCAGCCACCCGGCCGTGGCCAGCAAGAGCTTCCTGATCACCATCGGCGACCGCACCATTACCGGCCTGGTAGCCCGCGACCAGATGGTCGGCCCGTGGCAGGTACCGGTGGCCGACTGCGCCGTCACCGCCACCAGCTTCGACGTCTACACCGGTGAAGCCATGGCCATGGGCGAACGTACCCCGCTGGCCCTGCTGGACGCCCCGGCGTCGGGCCGCATGGCCATCGGCGAGGTGCTGACCAACCTGGCCGGCGCGCGTATCGAAAAAATCTCCGACATCAAGCTGTCGGCCAACTGGATGTCCGCTGCCGGCCACCCCGGTGAAGATGCCCGCCTGTACGACACCGTCAAGGCTGTCGGCATGGAGCTGTGCCCGGAGCTGGGCCTGACCATTCCGGTCGGCAAGGACTCCATGTCGATGAAGACCAAGTGGAGCGAGGACGGTGTCGAGAAGAGCGTCACCGCGCCGATGTCGCTGATCGTCAGCGGCTTCGCCCCGGTGGTCGACATCCGCAGCACCCTGACCCCGCAACTGCGCATGGACAAGGGCGAGACCGACCTGATCCTGGTCGACCTGGGGCGTGGCAAGAACCGCATGGGCGCCTCGATCCTGGCCCAGACCTACGGCAAGCTCGGTGCCGAGGCTCCGGACGTCGACGATGCCGAAGACCTGAAGGCGTTCTTCGCCGTGATCCAGGGCCTGAACGCCGATGGCCACCTGCTGGCCTACCACGACCGTTCCGATGGTGGCCTGATCACCACCGTGCTGGAAATGGCCTTCGCCGGCCACTGCGGCCTCGACCTGCACCTCGACCCGCTGACCGACAGCAAGGCCGATGTGGCGGCCATCCTCTTCAACGAAGAGCTGGGCGCGGTCATTCAGGTTCGCCAGGACGCCACCCCGGATGTGCTGGCACAGTTCAGCGCCGCTGGCCTGGGTGAAGAATGCGTCGCGGTGATCGGCAAGCCGGTCAACAACGGTGAAGTGTCCATCAGCCTGAACGGCGACGTGCTGTTCGACGACGACCGCCGCATGCTGCAGCGCCAGTGGGCTGAAACCAGCTACCAGATCCAGCGCCTGCGCGACAACGCCGACTGCGCCGACCAGGAATTCGACCTGCTGCTTGAGGAAGACAACCCGGGCCTTTCGGTAAAGCTGGGCTTCGACGTCAACGACGACATCGCCGCACCGTACATCAAGAAAGGCGTTCGCCCGCAAGTGGCCATCCTGCGCGAGCAGGGCGTCAACGGCCAGGTCGAGATGGCTGCCGCCTTCGACCGCGCCGGTTTCGCTGCCATCGACGTGCACATGAGCGACATCCTCGCTGGCCGTGTCGACTTCGAAGCGTTCAAGGGCCTGGTCGCCTGCGGCGGCTTCTCCTATGGCGACGTGCTGGGTGCCGGTGAAGGCTGGGCCAAGTCGGCGCTGTTCAACAGCCGCGCCCGTGACGCCTTCCAGGCCTTCTTCGCGCGTACCGACAGCTTCGCCCTGGGCGTGTGCAACGGTTGCCAGATGATGTCCAACCTGCATGAACTGATCCCGGGCACCGAGCACTGGCCGCACTTCGTGCGCAACCGCTCGGAGCAGTTCGAGGCGCGTGTGGCCATGGTCGAAGTGCAGAAGTCCAACTCGATCTTCCTGCAGGGCATGGCCGGTTCGCGCATGCCGATCGCCATCGCCCACGGCGAAGGCCATGCCGAATTTGCCAGCGAGGAGGCACTGCTGGCTGCGGACCTGTCCGGCTGCGTGGCCCTGCGCTACGTCGACAACCACGGCAAGGTCACCGAAGCCTACCCGGCCAACCCGAACGGCTCGCCGCGTGGTATCACCGGCCTCACCAGCCGCGACGGCCGCGTGACCATCATGATGCCGCACCCGGAGCGGGTGTTCCGCGCCGTGCAGAACTCCTGGCGCCCGGATGAGTGGCAGGAAGATGCCGCGCTGATGCGTATGTTCCGTAATGCACGGGTGTGGGTGAACTAAGGCGTGTACAAGCTCGCCTTCTTCGTCCCCGCCAGCCACGTCGAGGTGGTCAAGGCCGCTGTGTTCGCCGCAGGTGGCGGGCGCATCGGTGATTATGACCACTGCGCCTGGCAGACCCTGGGCCAGGGCCAGTTCCGCCCGCTGGACGGCAGCCAGCCGTTCCTCGGGCAAACCGGCCAGGTCGAGGTGGTGGAGGAGTGGAAGGTGGAACTGGTGGTGGCCGACGAACTGATCGCTCAGGTCGTCGCTGCGCTCAAACGGAGCCATCCCTACGAGGCACCGGCATACGAAGTATGGCCATTGGCTGACTTCTGAGCGCGTTGAAGTGTCACTGGTCAAAACCAGAAGCCCCGGCAGTTTCCTGTCGGGGCTTTTGTGTTTCAGGGCCTATCCGAACAGCCCTCGCACGCGGTCCCAGACGCTTGTATCGACCTCTTGGTGAGCATGATCGTGCAATGTGGCAAAGATCGAGACATTGCCGGCTTGCTCGATCATCTCACGGTGCTCGGATGCCCAATGGCTGACCAGTTCGTCCTGCCACTCGCTGTCAAAGGGGTGGGTAAAGTAGCTGCGCGCGATTTTCACCGGATCGAGCAGGCGCGTTCCGTGCCAGTGATGGTACATGGCCTTGCCCACCTCGCGTACCGCAACGCGAGCCATGAGCGCGGCCAAGGTATGCAGAGGATGGACGTCATGGTCTTTGGCGAGTTGTGAATGGGTCGGGTTGGTCGAACCGCACAGTTCAGGATTGCCCAGGCGCAGCGTCTGTAGGTCGTCAACGCTATTGCCGATCAGGTTGAGCAGGGTCTTGTAGCCCAGCTTGAGCAGGTCCTGGGCGCCCCTTATGGGCGAACTGATGAGCCATGAGACCAGCCGCAGGCCATTGAACCCTGGGAGGTCAGCCAGCGTGTCGCGCACCTCGAGGGAGGTCTGCAGATACTGCTGCCATTTCGGGTCAGGATGGTCTTGCAGCAGAATCAACAATGCAACTTCCGAGTTCGCGCGTTGGCCGGGGGTAATGCTCTCGAAGCTGCCGGAAGGCTTGAACAACAGGTTTGCCATTGGCTCGGCCAGGCTGGCGATCACATCGGAGCCGGCGAACATGCCGGTGACTACTGGCCAATCGTGCCTGCAATCGACCTTTGCGGTCCATGGTAATACACGGTCGTGTTTTTGTTTGCGCAGGCTCAGTTCTGCATAGTTGGAGTGGGCGAAGTAGTCTTCGAGCACATGCAAGGCCGCGCCGAACAGGCGCATGCCTTTCGGCGTTGGACCCGCCGCCATGGCGTCACGCAGGCAGTTGCTCATGTAGTCGACCGAAGTGAAGATGTAGCGCTTCATGGAGGTATCAGGGTCGACCTGGAGCAGGGCGTGATCCTCGGCGATGGGCGCCTCGAAGGCTTCGTCGATGGTGCGTGGGTCGACGGTGGGAGGCCAAGGATTGAACGGGTTGTCTATGTGTTCGCTGGGGCGATAGACCCCAAGCATGTCTGGCGTGACCACATAGTGGCTGCGCTCTTGCGGCGTGCTTTGCAGGCTGGGGAAGGCTCTCAGTGCCAGAAGATCGACGAGCTGGGTAAGCACGGCCCTTGAAATCTTGGCCGGGAAGTCCTTGGGGGCATCGGCGGCTCGCACCAGCTTGGGGTCGAGCAACTGTGAGTAGTCGCGCAACCAGTTGCCAAAATAGATCGCCTTGCGCTGCTTTTCGTCAAAGCCTGCATACTTCAGATCTTCCTCGATCGAGCCGTGGCCCCAAGACTCGTACCCATGCGCCTCATTGCCTTGCCCAGCCGAAAAGCCCTCATGGCTCGCATAGCGGTTTTCTCTGTGCTGCGCCCCATGGCCCTGGCTCAGGCGTATGTAGTGCTGCAGCGCCTGCTGATCGACCTGAATGTGTATATCCGCATCACCGCCGTGGAGGTGAGCGACCGTCAACTTGCCAGGCTCGCGTGGTCCAATTTCGCAGAACAGATAAGCAAAGCGGGCACCCTCTTCGAGCCTGGCGTCCTGGGCAACGTGGATGCTGCCTGCGGTCAGGCGAGGTGCGTATTCCTGGCGCAGGAGGCAGTCCAGGTGGTGACCGAACTCGTGTAGCAGGATGATCGCCAGTTCGCAGGCGCCGCTCGGCTGTCGGCGTGCAGCCTCGATCACATCGGGATGCAGGTGGATGATGCGGGTGGCATTGTCGTAGCTGGCCCTGCCTTTGGCTTGTGTACCAATCTGGTGGACCGGGTTGGCCAACGTGCCTTCACCCAGTGCGTCGTGCAAGCACTGATAGCACGCTTCAGGCAGGTCGTCGCCGAATACAGGTGCAAGCAGCAAGTGGAAGGCTTGTGGCGAAAGTGAGGCGGCGGTTTCAGTCAGTTGGTCGAGGGCGAAAGTAGTCGTCAGGCGGTCGAGTAAAGCGCTCATGGCTGGAACTCATGCTGGGGAGAAAAAACCAGCATGAGAATTCCAAATCACCCTGTGGAGCGGGTAACGTGTCCCGCCGCAGGATGATGACCGAACCGTGTCAGCCTCGCGCTCCAACAGTACGCGTAACCCGCGCATCGCCACGGCCGAGGTTGCATGCCGCCAGCGACAGGCGCACCGTGCCCAGCACCAGCAATGCGACGATGCCGACCGGCAGCCGCTCGCTGAAGCCTGCTTCGAGCATCAGGCCTGGCGTTCCGCTTGCTGCTGCCGCGCAGCCTGGCCGGTCAGCGGGCATTGCTGTTGCACCTGCGTGTGGTCACGGGCGTTGGCTTCATTGTCGCCGCCCATGGACTTGCGAAACCCCTGGATCGCCTCGCCCACATCGCTGCCCAGGCCCTTGAGGCGCTTGGTACCAAACAGCAGGAATACGATCAGCAGTACGATCACCAGTTGCCAGATGCCAATGCCACCCATTGCGACCACTCCTGTAAGGTCATGAGAAGGAAGGGCAATCGTGCCTTGCCCAGATGACGGGCACATGACGAATGGTCGCCGGGGCCGGTACAGCAGCACCAGGCGGGGAGGCCGGGCACCTTGTCATACGGTCCCGATCTCCCCACCATCAATACGCTGAATCACTACCGTCGCCGCCCGCGGCCTTAGCGTGGTCCCTGCCGGGGTGGCCTCGGTGGCCCTGTCGGTATACGGCCAGTTGCCCGGGTGTTGGACGTTGATGAACAGCGTCTTGTTGTCGGGGGTGAAGGTGATTCCGGTCACCTCGCAACCATTCGGGCCGACGAAGAAGCGGCGCAGGTCCACCTGGTTCTGCGCATTCACCGGCACCTGTTTGCCGCTGGCATCGACCAGGTTGGTCGGGATCACCGCCAGCAACTGGTCATTGGTGTAGTCGGTCACTGTGCTCTCGCCGTTGTCGGTCTCGAACCACAGCACGCCACGGCTATCGAAGCTCATGCCGTCAGGGCTGGCGAACTGGTTCAGTTCGGTCAGGCCCGAGCGGTTGATGTCGGCGGTGCCAGCCGCATTGGCGCCGAACACGAAGATGTCCCAGGTGAAGCTCAGCTGGTCGTCGCTGTCGTGCCAGCGGATGATGTGGCCGTGACGGTTCGGGCCGCGCGGGTTGGCGGCATCGACCTTTCCAGGGGAACGCGCGCTGTTGTTGGTCAGGGTCAGGTATACGTCGCCGTTGAGCGGGTTGACCGTGGTCCATTCCGGGCGGTCCATCGGCGTTGCACCCACGGCATCGGCAGCGCCGCGGGTGTTGAGGATGATCCCCGGCAGGTCGCCATACAATGCGCCCAGCGTGCTGCCGGCAGTGGTCGTGGTGGCGACGTCCAGCAGCAACCATACCCCGGTGCCATCAGCATTGAAGCGCGCCACGTAAAGCCTGCCCCGGTCGAGGTACTTGGCGCCGGTGGCCAGGCGGTTGGCCGGGTTGGCGTCGGCGGCATCCCACACGGCGGTGGACACCCACTTGTACAGGTACTCGTTGTTCGAGTCGTCACCCATGTACCACACCAGCGGCTTGCCGGCGACCGGCAGGCCCGGGGCGCAGCCCTCGTGACGGAAACGGCCCAGCGCGGTGCGCTTGGTGGCCAGAGTGCCGCTGTCATACGGGTCGATCTCGACGATGTAGCCGTAGGTGCTGGCTTCGTTGCGATAGTCGTCGGTGGCGCTGGCACCTTTGACGGTGACGTCGAAACGGGCGAATTCGTCGGCTACCTCGCTGTTGTCACCAGCCGCGGTTTCCCATTTGTACTGGCCGCTGGAAGTGCTTACGCCAATACGGCGCTGGTCCTCGGGGCAGGTACCTTTGTTGACGAAAATGCCTGGCCAGTTCTCTTCACAGGTCAGGTAGGTGCCCCACGGGGTGTAGCCGTTGCCGCAGTTGTTATTGGTGCCGCGGCAGTGGGTGCCATCCGGCGAATACTTGGTCTTCACATGATCGGTGCCGCGCAGGGGGCCGGTGATGTCCATGCGCGAAGCCGTGGTGAAGCGCCGGTTCAGCGGGTCGTTGTCGACCACCTGCCAGCGCCCGTCGACTTTCTGCAGGCGCACTACGCCGGCGCCGTGGGCGTTGATTTCCTTGCGTACTTCCTCGGCCGGGCGTTTGCCCTTGACATCGGTGGTCGGGCCGGCCGGGTGCAGCGCGGCGGTGTCGATGTACTCGAAGTTGATCGCCAGCAGGCCGTCTTCCGAGCTGCCGTTGATGGGGAAGAAATGCATGCCGTCATGGTGCATGCCCATGGCGTTGGCCTGGTCGGTCGAGGTATTGCTGCCGTCGGCCTTCCATGGGTTGCCGTTGCTGTTGATCGGCGTGCCCCACGGGGCCAGCACATAAGCGCTGTAGCCGGCTGCAACCACGCAGGCGTCAGTGCGCGAGCCGGGGATGGACTGGAAGCCCAATGCCAGTTTTGGCACTTCCGGCTCGGTCACCGGCGGTTCGGTGACGGGATCATCCTGATGCGAACCGCCACCGTCGAAGCAGCCTGTCAGGCCGGTACCGGCAATCATGGCGATGGCGGCACCCAGGCTGCCACGCATCACGCTGCGACGGCTCAGGTAGGCGCCCATGACGCTGGCCATCGGCAGGTTGCCGCTTTGGTTCCGGTCCAGGTTGTCGCCGGTATCTCGACTCATCAAGGTGTCCTTATGTTGGCTGAGTTGGAGGAACCCGCGACTTTAGTGGGCAAATATGATGATTCGTTGGCAGAAATGTTAACGGGGCTTGAAAAAACGGCGCTCAAAAGCAGGCCAGTGCCAGGGCAGCGAGACCTGCACACGCGAAACCCACTGCTCGCTGCTATCCAGCGTCTCGCCGTCCTTTGGCAGGGAGGTGGCAGGGACGGGGCGTCCGGCTGGGGAGGGCGTGCTGCAAAAGGCCAGCAGCCAGCGCCAGGACGGCAACATGGCGAATTCCGGTACGGCAGGCGCCTATCAGGCGAGTGCTCGCCTGTTTGGAAGTTACTTCCTGCAAACTCAAGGCGAAGGCGCTAGGCTCTGTGTGAAAAGCCTTGATACTCGGTGATGCTGCGTTGAAAACAGCCTCGGAATGCTCATTTACAACCCGTAAACTCCGCTTCCTCGGCTGTTTTCGCCTTGCCTGACCTTCGTCTCAAGACTTTTCACACAGAGCCTAGATCAAGGGCGGATCTCGATCAGCGTGCCGTCGCGCACCAGGTCCCACACTTCCTGCATGTCGCGGTTGCGCATGGCAATGCAGCCGTCGGTCCAGTCCAGCGTATGGAAGTACCACTCCGGGTACTCGTCGTTGATCGGCGTGCCGTGAATCATGATCATGCTGCCGGCACTCACCCCTTCACGGGTCGCACGGGCGGCATCGTTGACGTTCGGGTAGTTGATGTGGATGGCCAGGTTGAAGCGGTCGCTTTGCTTGCGCCAGTCCAGCCAGTAAAGGCCCTCGGGGGTCTTCTTGTCACCCTCGCGCTCCTTGGCGCCCTTGGGCTGCTTGCCCAGGGAGATGCGGTAGGTTTTCAGGGGTTCGCCACGGCTGATCAGTTGCAGGCGACGTTCGGACTTGATCACCAGCACCTTGTCGATCAGCGGTTGCATGGCCTGTTGCGAGGGCGATGGGGTTTGCGCTGCCGGCTGGGGTTTGCGGATGATGGTCTCGGTGAACGCCGCCTGGGACACTGAGGTAACGCAAAGGCAGAAAAGGGCAAGCAACCAGCGCATGTAACGGTTTCCCTGAAGGCTTCTAGGTAGTGGTCGAGACATTCATCGGCGGCAGGTATTCATGGCCTATGGGGTACTGCTGCCCGATGCGGTCGCGATAGTAGCATTCTAGTGTGCGTGTGACTGTGCGGAAAGCCAGCTCGCCCCACGGTATCTCGTGTTCCTCGAACAGCCGCACCTCCAGGCTTTCGACGCCGATAGCGAAATCAAGGTCCGCCAGCTCGGCGCGGAAGAACACATGCACCTGGTTGATGTGCGGCAGGTCGAACAGCTGGTACAGCGTCATGCTGCCGAGCCGTGCGCAGGCTTCCTCGACGGTTTCACGACGGGCCGCCTGGTCGAGGGTTTCGCCATTTTCCATGAACCCGGCAGGCAGGGTCCAGAAGCCCCGGCGCGGCTCGATGGCGCGCCGGCACAGCAATACCTGGCTGCCCCAGGTCGGCAGTACGCCGGCAACGATATTGGGGTTCTGGTAGTGGATGGTCTGGCAGGATTCGCAGACATACCGCAAGCGGCTGTCGCCTGCAGGGATCCGCTGAGTGACCAGCTGGCCGCATGTGCTGCAGAATTTCATGTCGGTTTCCTTTCGCTCTGGCTTATCTTGGCGCGACGGCCGGGCCGCCGCAAGCGTACGGGGCTTGGGTGCTGCGCGGCTTTGGTGCATCATGCAGGCAGGCCTTGAATACGAGTGTGCGCAATGCTGGACGAGCTACTTCGCCGAATGAGCAACCACCAACCCGCCTCAATGGAAACCGACCGGCGGTTCCCCGAAGCAGCGGTCCTCTTGCCCATTACCCGTAGCGAAGTACCCGAACTGGTCCTCACCCTGCGCGCCAAGGGCTTGTCCACGCATGGCGGCGAAGTGGCCTTTCCCGGTGGCCGCCGCGACCCGGAAGACCCGGACCTGGTGTTCACCGCATTGCGCGAGGCCGAAGAGGAAATCGGCCTGCCGCCCGGCCTGGTGGAAGTGATCGGCCCGCTCAGCCCGCTGATTTCGCTGCACGGCCTGAAAGTGACGCCATTCGTCGGGCTTATTCCGGATTTTGTCGAGTACCGCGCCAATGACGCCGAGATCGCGGCAGTATTCAGCGTGCCGCTGGAATTCTTCCGCCAGGACCCGCGCGAACATACCCACCGTATCGATTACCAGGGGCGCAGCTGGTATGTGCCCAGCTATCGCTACGGCGAATACAAGATCTGGGGCTTGTCGGCAATCATGATCGTCGAGCTGGTCAACCTGCTGTTCGATGCCGGCATCAGCCTGCACCAGCCGCCTGAGCGTTACATCGAAAACTGAGCGGGGCCTACCCCGCCGTCTGCGTCGCAGCCTGAGGAGCAAGCATGAAATACCGCCTGGGCGACCTGCGGGTCGAGAGCCACCCCACCAGTTGGGCCGCACCCACTGCCACCCTGATCGGCAAGGTACGCCTGCAGGCCAATGCCAGCGTGTGGTTTGGCGCGGTGTTGCGGGGCGACAACGAGCTGATCGACATCGGCGAAGGCAGCAACGTGCAGGATGGCACGGTGATGCACACCGACATGGGGTCGCCGCTGACCCTGGGCAGGGGCGTGACCGTCGGCCACAACGCCATGCTGCATGGCTGCACGGTAGGCGACTACAGCCTGATCGGTATCAACGCAGTCATCCTCAACGGCGCGCGTATCGGCAAGCACTGTATCATCGGTGCCAATGCGCTGATTGCCGAGGGCAAGGAGATTCCCGACGGTTCCCTGGTGATGGGCTCACCAGGCAAGGTCGTGCGCGAGCTGACCGAACAGCAGAAGCGCATGCTCGAAGCCAGTGCCGCGCATTACGTGCACAATGCCCAGCGTTATGCTCGGGAACTGGTGGTTGACGATGAGTGATGCCATGGAACGGCCGGTGGCCTCGCCGTGCGTGAGCATTTGCGCGCTGGACGAGCAGGACATCTGCACCGGCTGCCAGCGCAGCGTGGCGGAAATCAGCCGCTGGGGGCGAATGGACAATGACGAACGCCGTGCGGTGTTGAAGCTGTGTCATGAAAGGGCAAAAGAGGCCGGCCTGGTTTTCGGAAACTGAATGCGCTGCTGGCTCGAGCGCCTGCAGGCAGTGCCGTTGCCTGCTCGGGAAGCCAGCGGTAATCTGTGCGGCTTGCCCCCAGACCACTCGCCATGTTCTATCTGATTGCCTACATCAGCAGCGTAGTGCTGATCAACTACGCCTTCTCCAGCGCACCGCACCTGGACATCATCTGGTCTGCCTGGGGCGGCCTGGTGTTCATCCTGCGCGATATGGTGCAGACCCGCTTCGGCCATGGCGCACTGGTCGCCATGCTGGTGGCGCTGGTGTTGTCCTATGTCACCTCGGAGCCGGCCATTGCGCTGGCCAGCGCCAGCGCATTCTTTATTTCCGAACTGATCGACTGGCTGGTGTTCAGCATCACTCGCCGGCCCCTGCGCGACCGCCTGTGGCTGAGCTCGGCGTTGAGCATTCCGGTGGACACGTTCATCTTCTTCGGCATGATCGGTGCCCTGGCCCCAGCGGTGATCGGCACGGCCATGGCCTCGAAGTTCGCCGGAGTCACTGCCGTGTGGCTGGCCATGGCATTTCGCGCCCGGCGCGCTGCCGCCGTCGGCTGATGGTGTAGAATAGCGGTCCTTTTTCAGCGGGCGGCGCCAAGCCTGGTGCGGCCCCGGACGCCTTCGAGGACCTGAAATGACCCGTATCGGAACCCCCTTGTCGCCCACCGCGACCCGAGTACTGCTTTGCGGCTGTGGCGAGCTGGGCAAGGAAGTGGTGATCGAGCTGCAGCGCCTGGGCGTCGAAGTGATCGCCGTCGATCGCTACGCCAATGCCCCGGCGATGCAGGTGGCGCACCGCAGTCACGTGGTCAACATGCTCGATGGCGTTGCCCTGCGTGCCGTGATCGAGGCGGAGAAGCCGCACTATATCGTCCCTGAAATCGAAGCCATCGCTACCGCCACCCTGGTCGAGCTGGAAAACGAAGGTTTCAACGTGGTGCCGACTGCCCGCGCCACCCAGCTGACCATGAATCGCGAAGGCATTCGCCGCCTGGCCGCCGAGGAACTGGAGCTGCCGACTTCGCCGTACCATTTCGCCGACACCTATGAAGACTACGCCAAGGCCGTGGCCGATGTCGGTTACCCGTGCGTGGTCAAGCCGGTGATGAGTTCGTCGGGCAAGGGCCAGAGCCTGTTGCGCAGCGATGCCGACCTGCAGAAATCGTGGGATTACGCCCAGGAAGGCGGCCGCGCCGGCAAGGGCCGGGTGATTGTCGAAGGTTTCATCGACTTCGAGTACGAGATCACCCTGCTTACCGTGCGCCACGTGGGCGGCACCACCTTCCTCGAGCCGGTCGGCCACCGTCAGGAAAAAGGCGACTACCAGGAGTCGTGGCAGCCGCAGGCCATGAGTCCGAAAGCGCTGGCCGAGTCGCAGCGTGTGGCCAAGGCCGTCACCGATGCCCTGGGCGGCCGTGGCCTGTTCGGCGTGGAGCTGTTCGTGAAGGGGGACCAGGTGTGGTTCAGTGAAGTGTCGCCACGCCCGCATGACACCGGCCTGGTAACCCTGATTTCCCAGGACCTCTCGCAGTTTGCCCTGCATGCCCGGGCGATTCTTGGCCTGCCGATTCCGGCAGTGCGTCAGTTCGGCCCGTCAGCTTCGGCGGTGATCCTGCCGGAAGGCCAGTCGCAGCAGACCAGCTTCGCCAACCTGGGCGCAGCGCTGAGCGAGCCGGATACCGCGATTCGCCTGTTCGGCAAGCCGGAAATCAACGGTACGCGGCGTATGGGTGTGTGCCTGGCGCGTGATGAGTCGGTCGAGCTGGCGCGGGCCAAGGCGACCCGTGCTTCGCAGGCGGTCAAGGTCGAATTCTGATCTGGCCGTATGGGGCCGCAACGCGGCCCCAATCATTCAAAGTGCAGTGTCGCGGGTTTCTTTCAGGCACAGCACGGCAATCAGGCTGATCACCGCCGCCGCCGACACATAGCCCCCCACCCAGCTCAACCCACCCATGCTCACCAGCTTCTGCGCAAAGAACGGTGCCGCCGAAGCCCCGACGATACCGCCCAGGTTATACGCAGCCGAGGCCCCGGTGTAGCGCACGTGAGTCGGGAACAGTTCCGGCAGCAGTGCCCCCATCGGCGCAAAGGTCACGCCCATCAGGAACAGTTCGATGGCCAGGAACAGCGCCACGCTTGCGGTCGACCCCGAGGTCAGCAGCGGTTGCATGGTAAAGCCCGAGAGCACCGCCAGCAGGCCGCCCACCACCAGCACTGGCTTGCGTCCATAACGGTCGCTGAGCCAGGCCGACAGTGGCGTGGCCAGGGCCATGAACACCACTGCGAAGCACAGCAGGCCGAGGAATGTTTCGCGGCTGTAGCCCAGCGTAGTCACGCCATAGCTCAGCGAGAACACCGTCGAGATGTAGAACAGTGCGTAGCACACCACCATGGCCGCTGCGCCCAGCAGGGTTGGCCGCCAGTGTTTGGCAAACAGGTCGACCACCGGCATCTGCACCCGTTCCTGGCGGGCGACTGCCTTGGCGAACACCGGGCTTTCCTCGAGTTTCAGGCGCACATACAGGCCGACCAGCACCAGCGCCGCGCTGAGCAGGAACGGAATGCGCCAGCCCCAGGCACGGAACTGCTCATCGCTGAGCACCAGGGCCAGGGTCAGGAACAGGCCGTTGGCGGCCAGGAAGCCGATCGAAGGCCCTAACTGCGGGAACATGCCGAACCAGGCGCGTTTGCCTTGCGGCGCGTTCTCGGTGGCCAGCAACGCCGCGCCACCCCATTCGCCACCCAGGCCCAGGCCTTGGCCGAAGCGCAACAGGCAAAGGATGATCGGCGCCCACACGCCAATGCTGTCATAGCCCGGCAACACACCGATGGCGGTGGTGGACACGCCCATCAGCAGCAGTGAGGCGACCAGGGTCGATTTGCGGCCGATGCGGTCGCCAAAGTGGCCGAACAGTGCCGAGCCCAGCGGGCGGGCGAGGAAGGCAATACCGAAGGTGAGGAAGGCGGCGAGCATCTGCGCGGTGCCCGACCCGGAAGGGAAGAACACCGGGCCGATCACCAAGGCCGCAGCAGTGGCGTAGACATAGAAATCGTAGAACTCGATGGCGGTGCCGATGAAGCTGGCAGTGGCGACTCGCGCTGGCGAGTTGACCGGCGTGGCAGGCGCTTCGGCATAAGTGCTGGTGGTTGTCATTGAATAGGTCCCTGACATTCTGGTCCGGCTCCATGGGGCTCCATGGATCGGCCTCCGCGAAGGCGTGCATTGCCAAGGGCAGGCACTGTCGCGCGGGTGCCGGTGCGTTTTGTTGTTGTGTGCGCCCGACTGACGATAGCCCAAGGGGATAGGGGCGGGGCGGGCGCTGTTCGGGATGCTGAAGCAGGACCGCAGGGCGTGTCAGGGGAGCGGAGCGGCCGTGGGGCGCCAGGTGCGGGTAGCGGGCGGGACGGCAGGGCTGGGTAAGCGTGACCCGAGTATAGCTAGCGGGTCACGGTCCATACCAGTACCTTGCGAGCACAATTGTCCTCAGTTTCGAGGATTTCCAGGCGATAGCGGCCGATCTTCAGGCAAACGGCGCTTTCCGGGATGCTTTCCAGCGCTTCGGTGACCAGCCCGTTGAGAGTTTTCGGCCCGCCGTCGCAGGGCAGGTGCCAGCCCAGGGTGCGGTTGATCTCGCGCAGTGACGCGGTGCCATCGATGACGAAGGTGCCATCGGGCTGTGGATGCACGTGGGGGTTGTCCAGGCTGTGCTCGTCCTCGAATTCGCCGACAATTTCTTCGAGGATGTCTTCCAGGGTGACGATGCCCAGCACTTCGCCGTATTCGTCCACCACCACGCCCAGGCGGCGTTGCTGTTTGTGGAAGTTCAGCAGCTGCATCTGCAGGGGCGTACTTTCCGGCACGAAATACGGCTCGTAGCAGGCGCTGTGGAGTTTCTCCAGGGTCAGCTCGGCCTTGGGCAGCAGGTGGCTGATCAGCTTGGTGTTGAGGATCGCTTCCACCTGGTTGATGTCGCTGTGGTACACCGGCAGGCGGGTGTGGCGGCTGACGATCAGTTGCTCGATGATGCGTTCGATCGGCTCGTCGAGGTTGATGCCGTCTACTTCGCTGCGCGGCACCAGGATGTCGTTGACGGTGATCTTGTCCAGTGACTGCAGGCCGTCGAGCAGGCCATGGCGCGGCGCTTCGTGCTCGTCGTCCTCATCGAAGTCGTCCGCTTCCGGCGGATGCACGGCCACGGCAGTGGGTTGCATGCGGAATGGGCGCAGGATCAGCCTGGCAATGCCATCCAGCAGGCAGGCCAGTGGTTGCAGCAGGGTCAGGGGCACTTTCAGCAGGCTGACGCCGAGGCTGAAGAAGGCCTGCGGATTGCGCCGAGCCAGGCGCCGCGGCAGGTATTCGGCGAACACCAGCAAGGTGAGAGTGGCGGCCAGGCCTGCCAGCCAGAAACCGTGCTCGCCGCTATGACGCTGGCCGATCAGGCAGGCCAGGCCCAGCACCAGCAACTTGCCCAGGCTGGCGCACAGCACCAGGGCCTGGGCGGGCAGTGCGGCGCCGTCCTCGCCATTGCGCGCGCCATTGAGCAGCTGGCGGGCGGCATCCACCGCAGTGAACAGTGCCGACCACAACAGCGCCAGTGCCAGGGTGCCGAATAGCGGTGCGTACGGCAGGGTATCCATGGGCGGCCGTCAGATATGCAGAATGAATTCGCGAACCAGCTTGCTGCCGAAATAGGCCAGCATCAGCAGGCAGAAACCGGCCAGCGTCCAGCGGATCGCCTTGTGGCCACGCCAACCGAGGCGGGTGCGGCCCCACAACAGCACGCTGAACACCACCCAGGCGACACAGGCCAGCAAGGTCTTGTGCACCAGGTGCTGGGCGAACAGGTTGTCGAGGAACAGCCAGCCGGAGATCAGCGACAGCGACAGCAGGCACCAGCCGGCCCAGAGGAAACCGAACAGCAGGCTTTCCATGGTTTGCAACGGCGGGAAGTTGCGGATCAGCCCGGACGGGTGCTTGTTTTTCAGCTGGCGGTCCTGCAGCAGCAACAGCAGCGCCTGGAACACCGCGATGGTGAACAGCCCGTAGGCCAGGATCGACAGCAGGATATGCGCGAGGATGCCCGGTTCCTCGTCGATCAGCGGCACCGTGCCGGGCGGCGCGAACTGCGCCAGCAGCGCAGTCACCGCGCCCAGCGGGAACAGCAGCACCAGCAGGTTTTCCACCGGTATGCGCAGGCAGGCCAGCAGGGTCAGGGCGATGACTGCCACGGCGATCAGGCTGGCGGCGCTGAAGAAGTCCAGGCTCAGGCCCAGCGGAGTGATCAGCTGGAAGAACAGCGCTCCGCCCTGGGCGAGCACCGCGAAGGTGCCCAGCAGGGTCAGCAGACGCTTGTCGGCCTTGCGGTTGCGGGCCAGGAACGAGCCCTGGTAGATGGCCGCAGCTATATAGAGGACGGCGGCGATCAGGTTGGGGATGAGGCTGGGTGAGGAGACCATAAGTCCTGGTTGGCGAGCCTTTAAAGAGACGGAGTTTGGCATAGATTCCGCTGCTCTAGGAAGACTGGTAGACCGCGTCAGGGCATTCGCGGGCACGCTCACTGCCATAGCCACCGAATATCCCCATAGGTGTGCGCCGCCGCCGCACTTCGCTATAATCGCCGCCTTGCTGTGCCCGGCGGGTATGCAATCCCCCCCTGGGCGCCTGACAAACCTCGGCTTTTACTGGGCCTGAAAGGATCACCATGTTCGAAAACCTGACCGACCGCCTGTCACAGACGCTGCGCCATGTCACCGGCAAGGCCAAGCTGACCGAAGACAACATCAAGGACACGCTGCGCGAAGTGCGCATGGCCCTGCTCGAGGCCGACGTTGCCCTGCCGGTGGTCAAGGATTTCGTCAACAGCGTCAAGGAGCGTGCGGTCGGCACCGAAGTGTCGCGCAGCCTGACCCCGGGCCAGGCCTTCGTGAAGATCGTCCAGGCCGAGCTGGAAAGCCTGATGGGCGCGGCCAACGAAGACCTCGCGCTGAACGCTGCGCCACCTGCCGTGGTGCTGATGGCCGGCCTGCAGGGCGCCGGTAAGACCACCACCGCCGGCAAGCTGGCGCGCTTCCTCAAGGAACGCAAGAAAAAGAGCGTGATGGTGGTGTCCGCCGACGTCTACCGCCCAGCGGCGATCAAGCAGCTGGAAACCCTGGCCAACGACATCGGCGTCACCTTCTTCCCGTCCGACATCAGCCAGAAGCCGGTGGCCATCGCCGAAGCGGCCATTCGTGAAGCCAAGCTGAAGTTCATCGACGTGGTCATCGTCGACACCGCCGGCCGTCTGCACATCGACGCCGACATGATGGACGAGATCAAGGCACTGCACGCTGCGGTCAAGCCGATCGAGACCCTGTTCGTGGTCGATGCCATGACTGGCCAGGACGCCGCCAACACCGCCAAGGCGTTCGGCGAGGCGCTGCCGCTGACCGGCGTGGTGCTGACCAAGGTCGACGGTGATGCCCGTGGCGGTGCCGCCCTGTCGGTGCGAGCCATCACTGGCAAGCCGATCAAGTTCATCGGCATGGGCGAGAAGACCGAAGCGCTCGAGCCGTTCCACCCCGACCGCGTCGCCTCGCGCATCCTTGGCATGGGCGACGTGCTCAGCCTGATCGAGCAGGCCGAGCAGAATATCGACAAGGCCAAGGCCGACAAGCTGGCCAAGAAGCTGAAGAAGGGCAAGGGCTTCGACCTCGAAGACTTCCGCGACCAGTTGCAGCAGATGAAGAACATGGGCGGCCTGGGCGGCCTGATGGACAAGCTGCCAAGCATCGGCGGGGTCAACCTGTCGCAGATGGGCAATGCCCAGGGCGCGGCCGAGAAACAGTTCAAGCAGATGGAAGCGATCATCAACTCCATGACCCCGGCCGAGCGCCGTGATCCGGAGTTGATCAGCGGCTCGCGCAAGCGCCGTATCGCCATCGGCTCCGGTACCCAGGTGCAGGACGTGGGCCGCCTGATCAAGCAGCACAAGCAGATGCAGAAGATGATGAAGAAGTTTTCTGCCAAGGGCGGCATGGCCAAGATGATGCGTGGCCTGGGCGGGATGCTGCCAGGCGGCGGCATGCCCAAGCTGTAACCCCTATTCCGGGTGCCTGCCGGTTGTCCGGTCGGCGCCCTGAACCCCCGCCTTGGTGGGGCAACGGCCGCGAATTTCGCGGCTCAACCGGCGAATCTGGACGGCAGGGCGGGGCCTTGCCGAAAAAGTCATTTGCAAATGTCCGTGTATTCCCCGAGAATATGCGGCCTTTTGGGCACCCGTGTGCCTATTTGGCATTCAGATTTGCAGTACCAGCTGCTGTATCAACTGCAGCACCGACTATAGGAACGATGTTCACATGGTAACCATTCGTCTGGCCCGTGGCGGCTCGAAAAAGCGCCCATTCTACCACCTGACCGTGACCAACTCGCGTAACGCCCGTGACGGCCGTTTCGTTGAGCGCGTAGGTTTCTTCAACCCGATCGCTGCTGGCGCCGAAGTCAAGCTGTCGGTCAACCAAGAGCGCGTCAACTACTGGCTGAGCCAGGGTGCACAGCCGTCTGAGCGCGTTGCTCAGCTGCTGAAGGACGCTGCCAAGGCTGCTGCCTGAGCAGTATGAACGCGACGCCAGAAAAGGCTGACGACCTCATCGTCGTTGGCAAGATTTTTTCGGTTCACGGCGTTCGCGGCGAGGTGAAGGTGTATTCCTTTACCGATCCGATTGAAAACCTGTTGGATTATCCGCGCTGGACGCTACGGCACGAAGGCAAGGTAAAGCAGGTCGAGCTGGTCAGCGGTCGTGGCTCCCAGAAGGGCCTGGTCGTGAAACTGAAAGGCCTCGATGATCGCGATGAAGCGCGTCTTCTGAGTGGTTACGAAATCTGCATTCCGCGGAGCCTTTTGCCCAGCCTGGCTGCCGACGAGTACTACTGGTACCAGTTGGTAGGCCTGAAGGTCATCAACCAGGACGAACAGCTGTTCGGCAAGGTCGATCACCTGCTGGAGACCGGTGCGAACGATGTCATGGTGGTCAAGCCCTGCGCAGGCAGCCTGGATGATCGCGAGCGTCTGTTGCCCTATACGGCGCAATGCGTGCTCGACGTCGACCTGGAAGCAGGCGTGATGCGGGTTGAGTGGGACGCGGACTTCTAAACGATGGGTAACCTTCGCGTAGACGTCATCACGTTGTTCCCCGAGATGTTCTCGGCCATCACGGAGTACGGCATTACCAGCCGCGCGGTGAAACAGGGGTTGCTTCAGGTGACCTGCTGGAACCCGCGGGACTACACCACAGATCGTCACCACACGGTGGATGATCGGCCGTTTGGCGGTGGTCCGGGCATGGTGATGAAAATCAAGCCTCTGGAAGACGCCCTGGTTAGCGCCAGGCAGGCGACCGGAGCAGCGGCGAAGGTGATCTACCTTTCGCCACAAGGCCGCAAGCTGACACAGCAAGCGGTCAAAGGCCTGGCCGAACAGGAATCGTTGATCCTGATCGCCGGTCGTTATGAAGGCATCGACGAGCGCTTTATCGAGGCTCATGTCGATGAGGAGTGGTCGATTGGCGACTATGTGCTTTCCGGTGGCGAGCTGCCGGCCATGGTACTGATCGATGCGGTTACACGGCTGCTGCCCGGAGCTTTAGGGCATGTGGACTCGGCGGAAGAAGATTCCTTCACCGACGGTCTGCTCGATTGCCCGCACTACACCCGACCTGAGGTGTATGCGGATCAGCGTGTTCCCGACGTGTTGCTAAGTGGCAACCATGCACACATCCGGCGTTGGAGAATGAAGCAGTCCCTTGGTAGGACCTTCGAACGACGCGCCGATCTTCTGGAAAGTCGCTCGCTTTCTGGAGAAGAGAAGAAGCTGCTCGAGGAATATCTCCGCGAGCGGGACGATAGTTAAACGTATCGATGGTGGATCGCGTATCCATCTTAGGAGCACAGCATGACCAACAAGATCATCCAGCAGCTCGAAGCCGAGCAGATGAGCAAGGAAATCCCGACCTTCGCACCAGGCGACACCGTTGTCGTTCAGGTTAAAGTGAAGGAAGGTGAGCGTTCCCGTCTGCAGGCGTTCGAAGGCGTCGTTATCGCCAAGCGTAACCGCGGTCTGAACAGCGCCTTCACCGTGCGCAAGATCTCCAGCGGCGTTGGCGTAGAGCGTACCTTCCAGACCTACAGCCCGCAAATCGACAGCCTGGCCGTGAAACGTCGTGGTGACGTGCGTAAAGCCAAGCTGTACTACCTGCGCGACCTGTCCGGCAAAGCCGCTCGCATCAAGGAAAAACTGTCCTGAGTGCAGTTTGCCTGGTGGCCGCGGCCGCCTAGCGAGAAAAAGCAGCCTTCGGGCTAATGCCAGTCAGTCAAGACTGACGCATTTACCTTTAGCCCATAGGCCGCAAAATCCGATGCTTGGAAACGAGCATCGGATTTTTTTTTGCCTGGCAAAAGCACTGTCCTCACTCACGAAATGGCATCAAGGCCAAATGCCCTTGACGGACCAGGGGCTTTGCTTGATCCGGATATCGTCAGGCAGGCTTTTGAAGCAGCAGGTGTCTCGACCATCCACAAGCGCCGCCTGCCGCTTGAAAGCCTCTTCTCGCCGATTTGCAGGCATCAGCGTCGCAATACCTCCTGCCCCATCGGCGATCGGTGGTTTCCTAGAGTGGTAAAGCAACGACCCGCGAAATACCCGACTCGCAAATGAAAATGCCAGTCAGCTTAGCTGACTCGGCCTAGTGCCGGGCTTTTTCGTTTTCCGTCGCTGCGCGGAAGCGGTTCCGAATGGGCGCCTCATCCAGGTCGGTCTAGCCTGCCCGTCTTGCCCACCAACCGGAAATACGCCATGACCGACCACAAAAAACAGTCCTTCACCGCAGTTCTGCAAATTGCCGGCTGCCCGTTGAATACCTTGGACAGCCTGTGCACCGGGCCCGTTATTCTGAGCAATCCCATTGACGGGTTCGGCCCAGGCATAGACGGCAGCCGTGCAATTGGCATGTTGGATTGCTCGGACGAAGATTGGCAGCTAGGCAAAGACATCGGGCTGATTACCTTCGACAGGGGCGCAGTTGCGCTATCGCTGCTTCTGTACTTTCGCCATTTTGATGATGGCTACCGGCTTTATCTGCGCAGCGGCAAGCATCTGGGCGAAGGTGTATTCACCCACGCCAACGGCTTGGTAACTGCCCAGCCCATAGAAGCCAAAGATCCTTCCCTGTGGAAAATGGTCGATGTCCGAACGAGCCAACCCTTCGACCTGACACGGTGCGAGGGCACTGCTTGTGAGATCAGGCTTACAAGTGCCGATGGGCACCCAGTCGAGGTTCACAACCTGTACCCCGTAGGCGCATTTCTGGCCTGTTACCCCGCAGCCCAACAAGGTGACCTGAGCTTGGTCATTCAGCAGCGGGAAGTCGATTGGCTCAACGCGAACTGACAAGCATTGGCCTTCGGGCTGCTTTTTGCGTCTTGAAACCCGTAGATGTGATTGTCATGCCCCCCGAGACCAGGAAATCCACCAACCACCACAACACCTTGCCCGGCGGCACCGCCCTGGCCTGGATGGACGAAGTGTCGTTCATCGCTGCCACGCGCTTCTGCCGCCTGCCATTGGTGACCGTGTCCACGGAGCGGCCCTGTGTGCATGGCAGCCCCAGGATTTCCTCAGCGCTGTGCCATTTGGGGGCTGCCATGCAGCCCAGCGCGACACAAGGCCCCTCGTACAAGGCCCGCGACAACTTGTCGAATGCTGTGAAACACTAGCTCCACCTCAAGTACCCAGCAGCCTCCGAATGCCCGCCCTAGACCATCCCCTGATCGACCAGTTCCTCGACGCCCTGTGGCTTGAAAAAGGCCTGTCCGACAACACCCGCGTGTCCTACCGCAGCGACCTGGCCCTGTTCAATGGCTGGCTGCAGGAGCGTTCGGTCAGCCTGCCCGACGCCGGCCGCGAGCTGATCCTCGATCACCTGGCCTGGCGCCTCGACCAGGGCTACAAGCCACGTTCCACTGCACGCTTCCTGTCCGGCCTGCGCGGTTTCTTCCGCTACTTGCTGCGGGAAAAGCTGGTGGCCGTCGATCCGACCCTGCAAGTGGACATGCCGCAACTGGGCAAGCCCCTGCCCAAGTCGCTGTCCGAAGCCGATGTCGAAGCCTTGCTGCAGGCCCCGGATCTGGGCGAGGCCATCGGCCAGCGTGACCGTGCCATGCTCGAAGTGCTCTACGCCTGCGGCCTGCGCGTTACCGAACTGGTCAGCCTGACTCTCGACCAGGTCAACCTGCGCCAGGGTGTGCTGCGGGTGATGGGCAAGGGCAGCAAGGAGCGCCTGGTGCCCATGGGCGAAGAAGCGGTGGTGTGGTTGCAGCGCTACCTGCGCGATGGTCGCGCCGAACTGCTCAATGGCCGCCCCAGCGACGTTCTGTTCCCCAGCCAGCGTGGCGAGCAGATGACCCGCCAGACGTTCTGGCACCGTATCAAGCACCACGCCCGGGTAGCTGGTATCGACAAACCATTGTCACCGCACACCCTGCGCCATGCTTTCGCCACGCACCTGCTCAACCACGGCGCCGACCTGCGTGTGGTGCAGATGCTGCTGGGCCACAGCGACCTGTCGACCACGCAGATCTACACCCATGTCGCCAAGGCTCGCCTGCAGCAGTTGCACGCCCAGCATCACCCGCGTGGATGAATGTTTTTCATGTTCCGCCGACCGGTCCTTGCAGGGCCCTTCATTGGCGGTGTGATGTGGTAGGCTTGAGCGGTTTGCACCAAGGGCCGCATTGTCATTGCGCATTTTGCGTAGCTGACGCCCTCCGGCCCCTGTCCGCCTTCAGGAGTTCCCATGCGCGTGACCCCGTTTTTCGCCGCCGCCGCGTTGGCGCTGGCCAGTACCTTTGCCCTTGCCGCGGCAACCGACAGCACTGCCGGCGCCGAGCAGGCCATCCGTAAATCATTGCAGAACCTCGAGCTGGAAGTACCGGTAGAAAGCGTGGCCAGCAGCCCGGTCAGCGGCCTGTATGAAGTCAAGCTGCAAGGTGGCCGCGTACTGTACGCCAGCGCTGACGGGCAGTTCGTGATGCAGGGCTATCTGTTCCAGATCCAGGACGGCAAGCCGGTCAACCTGACCGAGAAGGCCGAGCGCCTGGGTATCGCCAAGCTCATCAACGGCATTCCAGCCGCCGAGATGGTGGTTTATCCTGCCAAGGGCGAGACCAAATCGCACATCACCGTGTTTACCGATACCACCTGTCCGTACTGCCACAAGCTGCACGCCGAAGTGCCCGAGCTCAACCGCCGCGGTATCGAAGTGCGTTATGTCGCTTTCCCGCGCCAGGGCCTCGGCTCGCCGGGTGACCAGCAGTTGCAGGCCGTGTGGTGCTCCAGCGACCGCCGTGCAGCGATGGACAAGATGGTCGAAGGTGAGGAAATCAAGGCAGCCAAGTGTGCCAACCCGGTCAGCAAGCAGTTCCAGCTGGGCCAGTCGATCGGTGTCAACGGTACACCGGCGATCGTGCTTGAAAGCGGCCAGGTCATTCCGGGCTACCAGCCGGCACCGCAGGTGGCCAAGCTGGCGCTGGCCAGGTAATCCAATTTAGTGCGCCGTCGTCATGGGGTGACGGCATGTTTCACGGCCGGCAAAGGTGTCGGCCGTTCAATGGGGAGTTCACAGTGAAACCGGTCAAAGTAGGCATCTGTGGGTTGGGGACCGTCGGTGGCGGAACCTTCAATGTACTTCAGCGCAACGCCGAGGAGATTGCCCGCCGTGCCGGGCGCGGTATTGAAGTGGCACAGATCGCCATGCGCTCGCAGAACCCGAACTGCCAGATTACCGGTACCCCCATTACCGCTGATGTGTTCGACGTTGCCAGCAACCCGGAGATCGACATTGTCATCGAACTGATCGGTGGCTACACCGTGGCCCGTGACCTGGTGCTCAAGGCCATCGAAAACGGCAAGCACGTGGTCACCGCCAACAAGGCGCTGATCGCCGTGCACGGCAACGAAATCTTCGCCAAGGCACGCGAGAAGGGCGTCATCGTCGCCTTCGAAGCGGCCGTGGCCGGTGGCATCCCGGTGATCAAGGCCATCCGCGAAGGGCTGTCGGCCAACCGTATCAACTGGCTGGCCGGCATCATCAACGGCACTGGCAACTTCATCCTGACCGAAATGCGTGAGAAGGGCCGGGCCTTCCCTGACGTTCTGGCCGAAGCCCAGGCGCTGGGTTACGCCGAAGCCGACCCGACCTTCGACGTCGAAGGCATCGATGCCGCACACAAGCTGACCATTCTCGCCTCGATCGCCTTCGGCATCCCGCTGCAGTTCGACAAGGCCTATACCGAAGGCATCACCCAGCTGACCACCGCTGACGTGAACTACGCCGAGGCCCTGGGCTACCGCATCAAGCACCTGGGTGTGGCCCGCCGCACCGTCGACGGCATCGAGCTGCGGGTACACCCGACGCTGATCCCGGCCGACCGCCTGATCGCCAACGTCAATGGCGTGATGAACGCCGTCATGGTCAACGGTGATGCTGCCGGCTCCACCCTGTACTACGGCGCCGGTGCCGGCATGGAGCCTACCGCTTCGTCGGTGGTCGCCGACCTGGTCGACGTGGTGCGGGCGATGACTTCCGACCCGGAAAACCGCGTACCGCACCTGGCCTTCCAGCCGGACTCGCTGTCGGCCCACCCGATCCTGCCGATCGAAGCCTGCAAAAGCGCCTACTACCTGCGCATCCAGGCCAAGGATCACCCGGGCGTACTGGCCCAGGTGGCCAGCATCCTCTCGGCGCGCGGCATCAACATCGAGTCGATCATGCAGAAGGAAGCCGAGGAACAGGACGGCCTGGTGCCGATGATCCTGCTGACCCATGGCGTGGTCGAGCAGCACATCAACGATGCCATCGTTGCCCTGGAAGCCCTGCAGGACGTGGTCGGCAAGGTCGTGCGCATTCGCGTCGAACAGCTCAATTAATTTTGCCGCCGGGCCGCCTGCGCGGCCCGGCCCCAGTATCGAAGGTTTGCACCCATGCGCTATATCAGCACCCGCGGCCAGGCACCGGCCCTGAATTTCGAAGACGTCCTGCTGGCCGGCCTGGCCAGTGACGGCGGCCTGTACGTGCCAGAGAACCTGCCACGCTTCACCCAGGAAGAAATCGCCTCGTGGACCGGCCTGCCGTACCACGAACTGGCCTTCCGGGTAATGCGCCCGTTCGTCGAAGGCAGCATCGCCGATGCCGACTTCAAGAAGATTCTCGAAGAAACCTATGGTGAATTCGCCCATGCCGCCGTGGCGCCGCTGCGCCAGCTGAACAGCAATGAGTGGGTGCTCGAGCTGTTCCACGGCCCGACCCTGGCGTTCAAGGATTTCGCCCTGCAACTGCTGGGACGCCTGCTCGACCACGTGCTGGCCAAGCGCAACGAGCGTGTGGTGATCATCGGTGCCACCAGCGGTGACACTGGCTCCGCCGCCATCGAAGGTTGCCGCCGTTGCGACAACGTCGACATCTTCATCCTGCACCCGCACCAGCGCGTGTCGGAAGTGCAGCGTCGGCAGATGACCACCATCTTCGGCGACAACATCCACAATATCGCCATCGAAGGCAACTTCGATGACTGCCAGGAAATGGTCAAGGCCAGCTTCGCCGACCAGTCGTTCCTCAAGGGCACCCGCCTGGTTGCGGTCAACTCGATCAACTGGGCGCGGATCATGGCCCAGATCGTCTACTACTTCCACGCCGCCCTGCAGCTGGGTGGCCCGGCACGTTCGATCGCGTTCTCGGTACCTACCGGCAACTTCGGCGATATTTTTGCCGGCTACCTGGCGCGCAACATGGGCCTGCCGGTCAGCCAGCTGATCGTCGCCACCAACCGCAACGACATCCTGCACCGCTTCATGAGCGGCAATCAGTACGTCAAGGAAACCCTGCATGCGACTCTGTCGCCGTCGATGGACATCATGGTCTCGTCCAACTTCGAGCGCTTGTTGTTCGACCTGCACGGCCGCAACGGTGGCGCGATTGCCGAGCTGATGGCGAACTTCAGGCAAGGTGGCGGCTTCAGCGTCGAGCAGGACCGCTGGACCGAAGCCCGCAAGCTGTTCGACTCGCTGGCGGTCAGCGACGAGCAGACCTGCGAAACCATTGCCGAAGTGTTCGCCGCCACCGGTGAAGTGCTCGACCCGCACACCGCGATTGGCGTCAAGGCCGCGCGCGAATGCCGCCGCAGCCTGGATACGCCGATGGTGGTCCTGGGCACAGCGCATCCGGTGAAGTTCCCGGAAGCGGTGGAGAAGGCCGGTGTGGGCAAGGCGCTGGAACTGCCGGCGCACCTCAGCGACCTGTTCAGCCGTGCAGAGCGCTGCACGGTGCTGGCCAATGACTTGAAGGCTGTGCAGGGCTTTGTCAGCCAGCACGGTAACCGCGGCAAGCCGCTGTAATCACCTTGCATGGGCTGCGTCGCAGCCCATCGCGCCCCAAGGCCGCTCCTGCAGGAACATCGCGTTGCGTGCAGGCGCGGCCTTGGGTCCCGATAGGCCGCAAAGCGGCCCCAGCACCTCAGCCTTTTCCTTCGCCCCTCTCAGAAAAATCCTATTCAGGTCGACCTTCACAACACCTAAATTAGCCGGCTCTCCCTTCAGGAGCGGCTCATGCACCAGCCCTACGTGTTGATCCACCAGGCTCGCCCATCTCACCAGATTCTTCTGCACCAGGCCCTCAACGCCCAGGGCGTCTTTGACGTTCGCGTCAGCGCAAACACCACTGAACTCGACGCGTGCCTTGGTGCCGAGCGTCGTCCCGACCTGCTGATTCTCGACCACGCCATGCCAACCCTGGCCGGCCTTGCCCTGCTCGAGCAGCAGTACCCCGCACGCGCGTTGCTGTTCGTCGGCCAGGCTACCGGCAAGCACCATGACCTTGCGCAGGAGGCCAGAAACCGTGGCCTTTGGGTGCTCGCCGAGCTGCCCTGGCCGCTGTCGATGCCACGCCTGCAGCATGCTTTGCAGGCACTGCAAGTGCGCCCCTGGCGGCGTATTCAAACTGTCACCTGCGCCCCGCATGCTCATTGACGAAGGCGCGGTGTGACGAACTTTCCGCTGCGTCTGTTGGTCAGTTCCTCTATATCCCACCACGCAGCGAGTGATCCGGATGGAAAGAATCTGCAGACTGCTCAACGAAGCCCTGACCCCTTACCAAGCCCACCTTGGCGTCGCCGATGCACAGGGTAATCGCCAGTTGACCGTGCGCGAGCCGCTCGGCGGCATCACCTTGCGGCGTACGGTCAGCGAACGCCAGTTGCAGGAGCAACGCCTGCTGGTCGATCTGGTAGATGGTTTGCACCGTGACTTGCAGATTGCCGAGGGGCGTTTGCAACCCTGCGTAATCGCAGCACTGCAGCAGCGCCAGCAGCCCCCTGGAACCTTTGCCTGAGTGGTTGATCAGACACTGTAGGGCAGCCAGCCAATGCTTTGCTCCGGTGTTGGCCAGGCTGTCGCAGGAGTCCCCAAGGACTTTCGCTTGGCCCCGGACGTTTTCCCCAGCGTCCGGGGTTTCTTTTGTGTGGGCTGCCCGTTCCTATACGGTCGGTGTGTTTTTTTTCGCCTTCCGTGGTTGTTTGTCTGGACGCCTGCCGGGCTTTAGCTGCCAACGATCGGCATTGGCGAGCAGGCGCTCCTGGATCGCTGGCGGGTAATCGGCCAGGGTTGTCACAGGCGGGATGGGTTTGCCGGGCCTGCCGGCCTCGCGGATCACCTTTGGCCAACGTGGTCGCCAGCACATCAGCAGGCTGAGCCAGTGGCCGGTACCGATGATGACGAAGGCGGGCCAGACCATGAGCAGCACGACTTTGAACGGCCAGCTACTCTTGCGGAAGAAACGGCCCAGGCCCTCGAACTGGGCGCTGAATGCCTGGATGGGCGAAGGTAACTGCGTACTCAGGCGGGGGCGGGGGACGGCGTCCGGACCTTCTTCCATGTAGCGGCGGATGAACTCCCACTCGTCACGCAATTCGCTGCCGCCTTGGCCTTGCTTGCCGAGCAGGGCCATTTCCATATGCGGGAGACCGGTATGGCTGGGGTGCCAGACTAGCCCAAGTCTCATCCCCGCGCTGAGTGAATCATCTTCTGGATATATCGCGGTGCTTCCGGTTGTTTTCCATTGAAATGTCACGATGCCGCCGCAACTTCTAGGCCGATGTAGATGGACTTGCTGTGTTTTTCGATTGAAACGAATGAGCAGATGACGGGTGGTAAGCATCTCTAGTCGTGTAAATTGCAGGCCGTATTTTAGATAAAAATAGATGATTGCGGCGTCCATTGTGAGCATCAGTATTGTTATTATAACGTTAACCAGAGAGGTTGAGTGGAGTGAGAAAAGATCAAGGTATAGGGAGTAGAGAGTTATTGTGAATCCAGTATATAAAATTGGGCCTAATCCACCCAGTGTCATAATTGTAATTAGCCCGCGTTTTTCCTCTGAGCCTCCGCAGCGTACTTCTAGGAAAGTTTCATTGAAAGCGAAGACAGGCCCGTGTGCACGAGGTTTCTCACTGACTTGTTGAAAATGTAACTCTTCTGTCAAGTCGCCTTGATAAAAATCCTGCGTTGCGCGTCTCTCTGCTGGCGTCATCTCTTCTTCATGCGCATTTCGTGCGGCTTCCGACTCGATTGCCATTTGCCAGAAGCCCCATTCAATTAAATACATTATATGATCTCGCCGAAAGCTGAATGAAGATTATGTAACTCTTCATTTTCTTCATAAAGTCGTGAGGTTTTTTGGATGCGGAAGCAGCTGCGTTTGCACCATTTTTCTAATGCATCGTCTTCAAGGAGATAAATGACGGTCGTCAGGATTAGACCAATCCAAAAAGCTCCGATTACCAAGCGTAAGAGTAATAGTCGAGCCGAGCTAGTACCTAATTTTCGGGAGAGTGATCCTAGCGAAGTGGCTAGGTTTCTTCCATACTTGGTCCTGGCGTTATGAGATAGATAGTCGAATAAAGGTTTTGCAGTTGCTACAGCTGTTCCTGTTTCTGCTAGTCCAAGTACTATCGTTGCCACCCCTCGAGCACGATAGGCATTAGCCAGACTTTTGACTCGAGCATTCCCGTGTGCTTCACGAAAATACCGTGCAGCATCCACAAAGTCCCACCATGCCAAAACTAGCCCTCCTGTACCGGCCAAGCCTGCGGCCCACAGCTTAAGCCTTCCCAAGGTTGTCGCCGCACCTTTCCCTGTTACGCTATTCGCGCCATAACGAGTCACCACTTGATCTACATAACTGGCTCCAATTTCAAAGCCCGCCGCAGCCGTGGTCATGGCAGCCGCCATCAATTCAGTCTTAACCCGTGTATCGCTATCGGGCAGCTCCCGCGCCTTGAAGGCCATCAACATCCCTTCGATCAGGCAGACCACGCCAGCAGCGCGAACCTTATAGAAGTCGCTTTTTTTGCTGTCGGCCTGCATCAACCCTTCAGCCCAAGCCTGATCCAGATATCTCGATACTTGGCCAGCGCTTCGCTGTGGGCTTAAAACCTCTCCGTTGCGAACGGCTTCGCCCAGCCGGATGTCAAGCGCTGCTTCGTTTACCGAAGCAAACAGGGTCAGGCGCAAACCTTGGTGCAGGGCGCGATCCATGCTGTTCGGTGCAGCGGTACGCAGCACCTGGCGCCCGAGCGCAACGTACCAGGCATACAAGCCGATGCTGGCGGTGCTGTTTCCCTTTTGCAGTTCTTCGTACAGTGCGTTGATGCGGTTGAAGGCAATGGCAGCAGCGTGCGCCCGTTTGGCAAGGCCTTCAGCCAGCGTGAAGCTGGTTTCTGACGACGCAGGTGCGGCCTTCGCCGCTTCCAAAAGCGCTGCAAGCTCTTCTCGCAGGTCTTCCTGATTGTGCGTAATGCCGCGCATTGCCAGGTTGGCCCGGTCCGCCACGTCACTGCGCCACCAGTGATCCAGGACGGTCGAGCCCCATTCACTGAGTTCCATGCCAATCACACACTGGCCGGTCTGTTCGGCAAAGGCCAGGCCATTGACCAGGTCGGCATTGTCGTAACGGTCCAAAACCTGTAGCAGTCGCTCGCTGATTACCCAGCGAGCATGATCCTTGGCCCGGTCTTCCGCAGCCTGTTGCGCCTGTTGCATGACCTGTTCGAAGCTTTCGAGCTGATTGTGCATGGCCTGGCGGTCGACCAGGTGCCCGTATTTCTCGTCGAATTTCTTGCTGAACTCGCCGGCATCCTGGCGGGCCTGAACCTTGGCGCGAACGTCGCGCTCGAATTGCGCGAGATGCGGTTTCATCTGCTCGTCATGCGCGTCAGCCTGCCGATTGGCCCGTTCGGAAAAAGCGTAGATTTCCGGGTGAATGAACGGCTGGTTGCGAATGGTTTCGGCCATGACCTCGCGCTGGACGATTCGGTCTGCCACCATCTGCGGGTAGAGTTTTTCGATCTCCAGGAACGACTGCGCGACCAACAACCTGCGTTCGTTGTCCACGCCGGGCTCAACGGTGCGTTGCAGCCATTTCACCTTTACATCCTCGACTGCCGCGTTGCGCCAGGCGTTGAGCTCCTGGGTGATACCGATGGCGTCTTCGATGACGATGGCGGCGCCGCGGGGCTTGGTTTGATCGATGAGCGGCGCCAAGGCTTGACGTGACGCGTGTGGCGAGACGATCTGGTTGCTATTGAACGGCTGTAGGTTCAGCAGCGCTTGCAGCTGTGGATCGTCCTGGGCCTTGAAATCAGCGACCCATCCAAGCTGGTCATGCTTGAGTACGTGAGGCTGTGGGGGCGCGTCGGAGGGCTGGATGAAGCGAGCGATATCGATGGCTGGCAGGCTGCTGCGGTACTCATCTTCAAGCAGGCGATAGTTGTCGAGCATGCGCGACGTGAGCGGGGAAGGACTGAACAACGGTCGCAATTCCTGGATGTCATCCAAGTCATAAAGGGTGATGGTCCAGCCAAAACCCCGCACGACTTCGTCCAGGTTGCCTGCGCTGGGCGCCGGTTCCCATGGGGCATCGGCACTGATGTACAGCAGCGAGCCGTTGGGCGCCACGCGGTACTGGCTGTGCCATTCGTAGGCTGCTGCGCTGTGACGCTTGATCAGCAGGTAGAGAAAACCCTCGCGCAACGGGCGGATGGCGTAACTGGAGTGGGTAAGTTCGCCGACATCCTGGAACGGGTTGAGATAGCCTGGCAACTTGGGCAAGCGAGCGCGTTGCACCGGGTTGCCACCGACTGCGGCGTAGCGCAGCGGCAGCAGCTCGAAGCGGCGGGTGCAGTCGGCGACGGGGCTGTTGCGCAGAGCAGGGCGATAGCCGCTGGTAACGCGCCTGCACAGTTCCAGGGTTTCGGTGAGCGAGTCCATGTAGTGTGCCTCAATCCTTGTTGTGCAGGCGTTGCTGCACGTTTTCCAGAAGGGGAGTCAACTGCTCCCGCGTAGCAGTGATAGCGTCCTGCCAAGCCGCTGATTGCCTGAGTTGTTCGCCCTCACGCGCCATCATGAGTACAAAGCTGAGGAGGTCTTCCTCCCGAGCCAAGCCCTGTTCGCGAGCCTGGTTCAGGTAAAACTGGATCAGGCCAAGCCGTGTACCGTGGCAGTTGACAGACAAGGCCGAGCACGATTGTTGCTCCTTGAGCAACTCGGCCAGTTGATAGCTCAGGGGGTCACCTGTCAGTGCCGCCCAGCAGTCTTCAGTCAAAGTGATGGGCGTTACTTGTATGCCTTGCGGTTGGTCGCCTCCGGTGATTTGCAGCCACAACCGCTTGTCTGGGTGTGCGACGGGCACCCACCAGTGGCACACAGGGGCCAGCCACTCGCTGACGCCTGGTAAGTCGCGGTGGTTGTCGAACATTTGCAAGGCTGCTGCAGTGTGGTAGCGCAGCAGGTAGGAATGCCCATCTGCGCCAGTGACAATGTTGGCCTGGCTCAAGTGCTGGGCGAGTCGGACTGGGGGCAGCGCGCTGACGATCCAGCCACACACCGCACCCGGTGCGCCTTGTTCGAGCTGCCATTGGAAATCGTACTGGGCCGACACATCGGAGCCGGGCCTTGAACCGAATAGCCAAGGGCCTGCTGTTCGCAGGTTGCTGAACCGGGCTTGTTGCAACAGGGGCCAACAGCGGCCTGAGTAATGCCGGGTCAGTGTTTGCCGTATTTCAGGTGGCAGTTTGGCCATCTCTACTACGGCGCTCAGACGATAGCGGTCGGATCGGCGCAGTGCTTCTACCATTGCTCTGACAAATGGACTGGGCATCAGCCTGCTCCTTCCATGCGAACCAGGTTCTGGTCGTCCGCAATCGCTTTGAGCAGGCAACTGAGGCAAATGGGGTCGCCGGGCTCGGGTATGCCAGAGGTTGAAGTCGTGCGCTGGCTACCCTCTGCCTGTTGACTGACGGGTCCTTTGAATGCCAGTGCCAGGCCATCCAGCGTAATACCTGCCCCATCGATGCGCAGCAGACCGGCCGGGCTCCTGATCGTCAGGCTCTCGCTGACCTGGATGTCATAGACCTTGGTGGTGTGCCGGATTGCCTCGCCGGTTTGCAGAGTGCTATGACCGGCCACGACCTGCTCTTGGTGACCACCGATTTCCACGGTGTGGTTGGCTTTGGTGGTGTCCTGGCGATGATTGCCGACCTGTTCGATGCGGTCCTGGCCTGTGATAATGGTATGGGTCCGGCCGATGGTCAGGCTGTCGTCGTTGCCGATTGCCTGTATCCGGTTCTGGCCGATACTGAGGGCCTCATCTCGCGCAACCTCTTCCCGGCGGTCCTGCCCGATCGTAATCGTCTCGTCCCTTGCGACACGTTCGAGGCGATCGTTACCGATTTGTGTGGTTTCGTCATGTTTGACGACGTTGTTCTGGTCCCTTTCTGCGTGGATGAAAACTTCCTGCCGGCCCAGTTCATCCTCGAAACGCAGCTCGTTGAAGCCGTTGCCCTTGTGGGTCTGGCTCTTGATGGTCATGCGCGTTTTGTGCAGCGGCAAGTCATAGGGCGGCAGCTGGTCGCCACAGTAGGTCCGCCCGATGATCAGCGGCTGGTCGGGGTCGGCGTTGACGTACTGGATGATCACGTCCTGGCCGATGCGCGGGATGGCCATCGAACCCCAGCTGCCGCCGGCCCAGCCTTGCGATACGCGTACCCAGCAGGAACTGAACTCGTTGTCCCTGCTCTCGCGGTCCCAGGGGAAGCTGACCTTGACCCGCCCCCATTCGTCGCAATAGATCTCCTCACCAGGCGGGCCGACGACGGTGGCCATGTGCGGGCCATCGATACGCGGTTTGGGCAACGGCGCCGGGCGCCATTCACCTCTTCCCGGCACCAGCACCGCTGTCTGCTGGTAACGCGTGCCTTGCTCACTGCCAGCAGCCTCCTCCTGCAGGCTGGTGAACTGAATGCCCTCGTGGTGCACGCTGATCGTGCGCCAATGCACATTGAGGTCCTCGCGAGGGTGTTCGACGAGGGTAAAGCTCAACCCCGGTTGCAGGCGCACATCGTCACCCTCCACTTCGGCAAGGCGGGCGTCATGGCGCAGGGCAGTGAGGCGGGTGGCGGTGAAGGGGGCACCGACCGCATCGCGCTTGTAGCGGCCGGGGTAGTCGAAACGCTCGTAGTTCAGCGACTGATGGGTGATGCTGCTGTCACTCGCGCGATGTTCCTGGCGGTACTGCGGGTTGGTGAAGGTGTAGTCTCGCTGCACCTGCTTCGCGGTACGCACCTGTTCGCTGTAGCGCAGGCTCCACAGGCACGGGCGTGCCTGATCGCCACCGCTGTTGGCGCGGTACAGCACCTGGTCGCAACCAGTCTCGTCCGCTTCGTGAAAACCTTCGTCATCATTATCGTCATCCGGCTTGATGGCGCCGAGGCTGATCGCCCCCAGCGCCAACAGCCGATCGGTGATGACCAGCAGGTGGTGCTTCGGCGTGTGTTCGAAGCGGTAGACGAAACCCTCCTCGGCGGCCAGTCGGGCCATGAAATCGAGGTCGGTTTCACCGGCCTGCACACAGAACTCGCGCACCTGATGTGCGCCGATACTCTTGATTTCAAAACGGCTGATGCCCTGGCGCTGGAGCATCAGTTCGAGAATCTGCGGCACGCTCTTGTGCTGGAAGATGCGCCAGTTCGAACGCAGCCCGGCCCGCGCCAGCACAGGTTCGACCAGCGCGCGGTAACGGGTGCGGAAATGGCCTGTCTCGCCCTGGCTGAAGCGGCTGACCAGGCCGTGCACATAGCGTAGCGGGCGTTCGCCGCGCCACAGGGTGAACAGTGCCGGTTTGTCGAGCAATGCGCCGAAGTCGACGTCGCTGTCGAAACTGATCAGCTCCAGGCTCAGCTGGAACGGTGAGCTGAGCGCTTCGTCGAGTTCGAACGAAACCACTTCGAATTCAAGCTGGCCCGCCAGCGGCTGAAAGGTAAAGCGCAACTCGGATTGGCTAGGCATGCAGGTTACCCCTGGCTACGGCTGCAGGATGATGCTGTCGAGCGACTCCAGGACCTCGCCGGTGATCAGGCTCAGGCGATAGCTGTAGTAGCAGTAGGCGCACGCCATGGCGACGGCAGACACCACCAGCGGGCTCCACCAGGGCCAGGTCCAGCGCCGCCGGCGATAGGGACGATCGACAATGTTGGTGTAGGGGTCGCACACGCTTTCGGGGGTGGGACCACGCAGTTCGCGAAGTACCTTGTGCATGCGTGAAATCAGCGCATTGATCAGGTCATCGCCCTTGGGGGCGAGCGCGTACTTGCCCTTCAGGCCCAGGCAGAAACAGAAGTACATGAACTCCAGCACATCCTGGAATTCCGCAGGCGACTGCATCATCCGCTCCAGCAGCACGAAGATCTTTTCGCCGCCGTGGGTTTCGTGATGGAACACACTCAGCAGCGGTTCATGGCTCCAACACGAATTGCGCCCCCAGGGGCGACTCATCACCGCCTCGTCCAAATACAGGCACAGGGCATAGGAGTACGCTTCGAGATGCGCGGCGGGATAGCCGTGCTGCTGGATTTCCTCGCGGATGGCGCTGACCTGCGTTTGCAGGGCCTTGTGCACGTAGTCGATGTTTGGCAGGTCATCCAGCGTGCGCAGGCGAATGACCAGGCCGAACAGCGGGTTTGCCGCGTCGAGCATCAGGTTGTCGAAGCCGCCACGTAGCCGGAACTCAGGGTCGGCTGAGTAACCGGGTAGATCTGCTGGGGGGTGAGGGCTGGCGCCAGTGCGAGGTGGATGGCCACCTTTCAGATCCTCAAGCAGTATCGTATTTTTCTTGATGGGCACTGGTTGTTCAGTACCCTTGGACTCGTTGGACATCCTTAATCCTCGTCTCTTACCGGGGCGACTTCACGCAACGGCTGCGGACTTTCCAAGCAGTCGGATGCAAGCAATCTGCGGAACGCGAAGAGTAACGAGGAATCAATTCACATGGGAGATTGAAACTTCCTAACGCTTTGTAGGAATTATCTTTTTGGCTATATTTTTATTATTTAATGCCCACTAAAAGAATATGAGTGACTTGTGATTTTAGCTTCATCGAAGTTGGCAGTAAGTTGCCAGAGAAAGATGCGGAAGACTTGCTCGGTGCTCACTGATGTTCAAAAAAACCTTTGCTTTCTTCCAGGTAGCCGCCTTGCAATGCCGGGTCCAGCCAGCGCGCATATTGCGCCGGCAGCACCTCCTGACGCAGGGCCGGCAGCAACTGGTCGATATGCGCAATGGCTGCACGCCCCAGCTCGGTGTCCGAGCACCCTACATGCAGAAACTGGTAGCGGGGCACCCCCTGCACCGGGTAGAACCGATAGTCATCCAGTGACCCGCCTTGCTGCTGGACCAGGTAACGCACTTCGTGCCAATAGCCAAGCACCAGGCGCAAGCGCCCCAGTTGCTGCATCTGCAGCAGGTTGGCGGTGGCGTCGTTGCCGTAGTGGCGGCTGAGTGCGTTGTCAGGCAACTGCCGCAGGATGGCGTCGATCTGCGTGCCGTAGCTGCGTTCGGCAACCACACCCAGCTGCAGCATGGTCTTGCTCAGCAGGCCATGCAGGTCTACCTGCTGGCCGTCCAGGTAGGGCGCCACCAGCGCCTGGCTGTCCTTGCGCAGCACCAGGCCGCCGCTGAGCACGCCCACAGCAGGCATGGAAAAACGTACATACTCGGCGCGCTCCGGAGTCCACAACAGGGTCGGGTCGCAGGTGAAGCTACTGTGGTCTTGCAGCATCTGGATACCACGGGCGCGGTTGACCCGCACGATGCTGTGGTCGTATTCGGGCATCTGGCCGATGAGCAGTGGCAACAGCTGGTCGATCACCCCCTGGCCTTTTTCCGGCCCTTCGAAAATGGTGAATGGTGGCAGGTCGCGCACCAGCCAGAACAGGCGCTCCTTGGCGTTGGCAGGTTGCATCAGCAAGGCCGGCAGCAGCCCGCACAGCAGGACCAGGTGACGTAGGCGACGGGCAGCGCGCATGGGGCCAGGGTCAGACCGTGCCGGCTGCGCGCAGGCTGGCGATGGTGGCCGCGTCGTAGCCCAGGGCGCCAAGCAACGCCTCGGTGTGCTCGCCCAGCGCCGGGCCAACCCATTCGGCCGAGCCGGGGGTATCCGACAGTTTGGGGACGATGCCCGGCATGCGGAACGGTTTGCCGTCCGGCAGCTTGGCCTGCAGGAACATTTCACGCGCCAGGTACTGCGGGTCGTTGAACATGTCTTCGGCCGAATAGATGCGGCTGGCTGGCACTTCGGCGGTGGTCAGTATCTGCATCAGTTGCTCCAGCGGCAGGCTGTTGGCCCAGCGGTCGATCACCCCATACAGCTCGTCGCGGCGCAGGTCGCGGCCATCGTTGGTGGCCAGGGTCGGATCGTCGGCCAGGTCGGTGCGGCCAATGGCGTGCATGAAACGCTTGAAGATGGCATCGCCATTGGCGCCGATCTGCACATGCTTGCCGTCGGCGCTGGTGTGAATCGAGGAGGGCGTGATACCCGGCATGATGTTGCCGGTGCGCTCGCGGATGAAGCCGAACACATCGAATTCCGGGACCATGCTTTCCATCATGGCGAAAATCGCCTCGTACAGCGCCACATCCACCACCTGGCCCTCACCGCCATTGACCTCCCGGTGGCGCAGGGCCATCAGCGCGCCGATCACGCCCCACAAGGCGGCAATCGAGTCACCAATGGAAATGCCCGTGCGCACCGGCGGACGGTCGGCGAAACCGGTTATATAGCGCAGGCCGCCCATCGATTCGCCCACGGCGCCGAAGCCTGGCTGGTCCTTCATCGGCCCGGTCTGGCCAAAACCCGACAGGCGCACCATCACCAGGCGCGGGTTGAGGGCATGCAGCACGTCCCAGCCCAGGCCGAGTTTTTCCAGCACTCCCGGGCGGAAGTTCTCGATCAGGATGTCGGCTTCGGCCAGCAGCCGCTTGAGAACCTCGCGGCCCTCGGGATGCTTGAGGTTGAGGGTGAGCGATTGCTTGTTACGCGCCTGCACGAACCACCACAGCGAAGTGCCTTCGTACAACTTGCGCCATTTGCGCAGCGGGTCGCCGCCATCGGGCGATTCGACCTTGATCACCTCGGCGCCGAATTCGGCGCAGATGCGCGAGGCGAACGGCCCTGCGATCAGGGTGCCAAGTTCGATGACTTTAAGGCCGGCGAGGGGTTTGCTGGGCGTAGGCATGGGGCATCCGTGGCAGCTGGGCAGAGCGGTGGTTTTATCATAGGACGCAAGCGGCAGATACTGCCGCGGCGCAACGAAGGACAGGATCGGTTAGACTGTGCCACTTTTCTTTGCGCAAGAAGCCCGTCGACCATGGCCCAGCCGTCCACCACCTACAAATTCGAACTGAACCTGACCGACCTCGACCGTGGCGTATACGAAAACGTCCGCCAGACCATCGCCCGTCACCCTTCGGAAACCGAAGAGCGCATGGCCGTGCGCCTGCTGGCCTATGCGCTGTGGTACAACGAGAATCTGGCGTTCGGCCGCGGCTTGTCCGATGTCGACGAAGCGGCCCTGTGGGAAAAGAGCCTGGACGATCGCATCCTGCACTGGATCGAAGTGGGCCAGCCGGACGCCGAGCGCCTGACCTGGTGCTCGCGCCGCACCGAGCGTACCAGCCTGCTGGCCTATGGCAGCCTGCGCGTGTGGCAGAACAAGGTGGTGGACGCGGTCAAGGGCCTGAAGAACCTGAGCATCGCCGCCGTCCCGCAGGAGGTGTTGGCAACCCTCGCTACCGACATGCCCCGCACCATCAAGTGGGACGTGATGATCAGCGAGGGCACGGTGTTCGTCACCGATGACCGGGGCCAGCACGAAGTGCAGCTGGAGTGGCTGCTGGGTGAGCGTGGCTGAAGCACCCCATGCGTATCGAACCTCGCCCGCTGCCGCCGACCCTGCCATTTCTCGGTAACCTGCCCCCCTTGCTGACCCGCCTGTACGCCGCCCGCGGCGTGCAGAGCGAGGCCGAACTGGACAAAAGCCTGGCGCGCCTGCTGCCGTTCCAGCAACTCAAGGGTATGGAAGCCGGTGTCGATCTGCTGGTCGAGGCCATCGACCAGCGCCAGCGCATCCTGATTGTTGGCGACTTCGATGCCGATGGCGCCACTGCCAGTACGGTCGGTGTGCTGGGCCTGCGCCTGCTGGGCGCGGCGCATGTCGATTACCTGGTGCCCAACCGCTTCGAGTATGGCTACGGCCTGACCCCGGAAATCGTCGCGGTAGCGCTGCAACGCCAGCCGCAACTGCTGATTACCGTGGACAACGGCATTTCCAGTGTCGACGGGGTAGCGGCGGCCAAGGCGGCGGGGCTCAAGGTGCTGGTGACCGACCACCACCTGCCGGGTGAGCAGTTGCCCGCTGCCGATGCCATCATCAATCCCAATCAGCCGGGCTGCACCTTCCCGAGCAAGGCATTGGCCGGAGTCGGGGTGATCTTCTACGTGCTGATGGCCCTGCGTGCACGCCTGCGCAGCCTTGGGCGCTACGAGACGCAGCCACAGCCGAACATCGGCGAACTGCTTGACCTGGTCGCCCTGGGCAGCGTCGCCGACGTGGTGCCGCTGGACGCCAACAACCGTATCCTGGTGCACCAGGGCCTCGAACGTATTCGCGCCGGCCGTGCCCGTCCGGGGCTCAAGGCCATTCTCGAAGTGGCTCGCCGCGACCACCGGCGTATCACCTCGACCGACCTCGGCTTCATCCTGGGCCCGCGCCTCAACGCTGCCGGGCGCCTGGACGACATGAGCCTGGGCATCGAATGCCTGCTGTGCGAGGACGCTGCCCTGGCCAAGGACATGGCCCAGCAGCTGGACGACCTGAACCAGGACCGCAAGTCCATCGAGCAGGGCATGCAGCGTGAGGCACTGGCCCAGCTCAAGGACCTGCCGGTCGAGTCGATGCCCTACGGTCTGTGCCTGTTCGATGCGGACTGGCACCAGGGGGTGATCGGTATCCTGGCCTCGCGCCTGAAGGAGCGTTATCACCGGCCGACCATTGCTTTCGCCGATGCCGGTGAGGGCATGCTCAAGGGCTCGGCGCGTTCGGTGCCGGGCTTCCATATTCGCGATGCGCTGGATGCCGTGGCCGCGCGCCAGCCGCAATTGATCAGCAAGTTCGGCGGCCACGCCATGGCCGCCGGGTTGTCATTGCCCGAGGCGAATTTCCCGGCATTTGCCCAAGCGTTCGACGAAGAAGTCCGCCGTCACCTGGTTGAAGACGACCTGACCGGCCGCCTGTTGTCAGATGGTTGCCTGGCGGTGGAAGAGTTCCACCTCGACCTGGCCAAGGCCCTGCGCCATGCCGGCCCTTGGGGGCAGCACTTCCCCGAGCCGCTGTTCCACGGCGTGTTCCAGCTGGTGGAGCAGCGCGTGGTGGGCGAGCGGCACCTGAAGGTGGTACTCAAGAGCGAATGTGGTTCGGTGCGGTTGGACGGCATTGCCTTCGGTATCGACCGTGAAGTGTGGCCGAACCCGACGGTGCGTTGGGTCGAACTGGCGTACAAGCTGGACGTGAACGAGTTTCGTGGCAATGAAAGCGTGCAGTTGATGATTGCCCACATGGAGCCGCGCTGAGTTTACCGTCAGGTGTCTGCCTTGGTTTTTGCGGTGGGGCACAAATCGAGCGGCGCCCGCGCGGCGCTCGATCTCACAGGCGCTGCAAACCTTTCGGCAAACACCTCGCCATCCCACTGAACCTTCCCCCCCACCATTCTGGTCTAGTCTGAATATTGACCGGACCCGGGCCAGGGACGTGCAATTGAGTGTCCGGGCCGAATCACCATTGGAGTCCTTGGGAGGTGCCCTCATGAGCCTGCTGCTCGAGCCTTACACCCTGCGTCAGCTGACCCTGCCCAACCGCATCGCCGTTTCGCCGATGTGCCAGTATTCCGCTGTCGATGGCCTGGCCAACGATTGGCACCTTGTTCATCTAGGCAGCCGCGCCGTGGGTGGCGCAGGCCTGGTCATCACCGAAGCGGTGGCGGTGACCGCCGATGGCCGCATCACCGCCGAAGACCTCGGCCTGTGGGACGATACACAGATCGCCCCGTTGCAGCGCATCACCCGGTTCATCACCGCCCAGGGCGTGGTACCTGGCATCCAGCTGGCCCACGCCGGGCGCAAGGCCAGTACCTATCGGCCTTGGCTGGGCAAACAAGGCAGCGTCAAGCCGGAAGAGGGTGGCTGGCAGCCGGTAGGGCCATCAAGGATCGCCTTCGACCCGCAGCACACGACACCTCACGAACTGAACCACGACGAAATCCAGGGCGTGATCGGCGCTTTCGTCGCCTCGACCGAGCGTGCCCTGAAAGCTGGATTCAAGGTCGTGGAAATCCACGCCGCGCATGGCTACCTGCTGCACCAGTTCCTGTCACCGCTGAGCAACCAGCGCCGTGACGAGTACGGCAGCTGCTTTGAAAACCGCATCCGCCTGACCTTGCAGGTGGTCGAGGCCGTGCGCAAGGTGTGGCCGGCCGAGCTGCCGCTGTTCGTGCGGGTGTCGGCGACCGATTGGGTAGAGGACGGCTGGAACCCGGATGAAACCGTCGAACTGGCGCGCCGCCTGCGTAGTCTGGGCGTCGACCTGATCGATGTGTCCTCCGGCGGCACCTCGGTCAATGCCGAGATCCCCACCGGCCCGGGCTACCAGACCCGTTTCGCCGAGCGTGTGCGCAAGGAGTCGGAAATAGCCACCGGCACCGTGGGCATGATCACCGAACCGGCCCAGGCCGAGCACATTCTGCGCACTGGCCAGGCCGACATCATCTTCCTTGCCCGCGAACTGCTGCGCGACCCGTACTGGCCGTTGCACGCCGATGATGACCTGGGCGGCAACAAGGCCACCTGGCCAGCGCAATACCAGCGCGCGACCAGCCGGGCCAACCCGATTCACGAGTCGGACCTGCGGGACTAGGTTCTACCTGCACTTGCCTCTTCGCGGGCTTGCCCGCTCCCACAGGTACATCACAAACCTCAAGGGCTGTGATGTACCTGTGGGAGCGGGCAAGCCCGCGAAGAGGCCAGTAGATTCAACCTTGGCCTAGTGCTTGATCATCACATGCCGTACACAGGTGTAGTCTTCCAGCCCATACATCGACATGTCCTTGCCATACCCCGAATGCTTCTGCCCGCCATGGGGCATTTCGCTGACCAGCATGAAGTGGGTGTTCACCCAGGTGCAGCCATACTGCAGGCGCGCCGCCAGGCGGTGGGCGCGGCCAGTGTCGCGGGTCCATACCGATGAGGCCAGGCCGTAGTCCGAGTCGTTGGCCCATGCCAGCGCCTGCGCTTCGTCGCTGAAGCGGGTGACCGAGACCACTGGGCCGAACACTTCGTTTCGCACGATCTCGTCGTCCTGCAGGGCATCGGCCAACACCGTCGGCTCGAAGAAGAAACCGTCACCCTCGATCGCCTTGCCGCCGGTCACCAGGCGGATATGCGGCTGGGCAATGGCCCGCTGTACCAGGCCAGCGACCTTGTCGCGGTGCTGGGCACTGATCAGTGGCCCCAGCTCGGTGTCTTCGGCTTCCTGCAGGCCGGGCTTGAGGCTGGCCACCGCTTCACCCAGGCGTTCGACGAAGCGCTCGTAGATGCCGTCCTGCACATACAGCCGGCACGCGGCTGTACAGTCCTGGCCGGCGTTGTAGAAGCCGAAGGTGCGGATACCGTCGACGGCCGCGTCGAGGTCGGCATCGTCGAACACCAGCACCGGCGCCTTGCCGCCCAGTTCCATGTGCATGCGTTTCACGCTGTCGGCGGTGGCGCTGATGATGCGCGCGCCGGTGGGAATCGAGCCGGTCAGCGACACCATGCGCACCTTGGGGTGGGTCACCAACGGGTTGCCGACGGTCTGGCCGCGGCCGAAGAGGATGTTCAACACCCCCGGCGGCAACAGGTCCAGGGCCAGCTCGCCCAGGCGCAAGGCGGTCAACGGGGTCATCTCCGAGGGCTTTATCACCACCGTGTTGCCGGCGGCCAGGGCCGGAGCGATCTTCCATGCCAGCATCATCAACGGGTAGTTCCACGGCGCGATCGAGGCGACCACGCCCAGCGGGTCACGGCGGATCATCGAGGTATGGCCCGGCAGGTATTCGCCAGCTGCCGAACCGCCCAGGCAGCGTGCTGCACCGGCGAAATAGCGAAACACATCGGCGATCGCCGGGATCTCGTCATTCAGCGCGGCGCTCAACGGCTTGCCGCAATTCTGCGACTCCAGGCGGGCCAGCTCGTCGCCATGCGCCTCGATGGCGTCGGCCAGCGCCAGCAACGCTTGCGAACGCTCCTTGGGGCTGGTTTGTGACCAGCTGTCGAAGGCCTGGTCGGCGGCGCGTACCGCGCTGTCCACCTGCGCCTCGGTGGCTTCGTTGATCTGCGCCAGGGCGCTGCCCAGTGCCGGGTTGAGCACGGTCCAGGCCGGGCCTTCGCCGGCGACCAGCTGGCCATTGATCAGCATCTGCGTTTGCATCGGGGACTCCTCCAGGGTCATTTGCCACTGCCCGCGACGCTTTCGCCGCCGCGGGTCAGGTAATAGGCGCCAAGAATTGGCAGCATGGTCACCAGCATCACCAGCATGGCGACCACGTTGGTCACCGGCACGTCACGCGGGCGGCTGAGCTGGTTGAGCAGCCAGATCGGCAGGGTGCGTTCGTGGCCGGCGGTGAAGGTGGTGACGATGATCTCGTCGAACGACAGGGCAAAGGCCAGCATGCCGCCGGCCAGCAGCGCCGAGCCGAGGTTGGGCAGGATGATGTAGCGGAAGGTCTGCCAGCCATCGGCGCCCAGGTCCATCGAGGCTTCGATCAGGCTCTGCGAAGTACGTCGCAGGCGAGCGATGACGTTGTTGTAGACGATCACCACGCAAAAGGTGGCGTGGCCGACCACGATGGTGAACACCCCGGGTTCCAGGCCCAGGCTCTTGAACGCCGAGAGCAGGGCGATACCGGTGATGATGCCGGGCAGGGCGATGGGCAGGATCAGCAGCAGCGAAATGCTCTCCTTGCCGAAAAAGCTGCGCCGATACAGCGCCGCCGAGGCCAGGGTACCCAGCACCAGGGCGATCAGCGTGGCCAGGCAGGCTACCTGCAGCGACAGCTGGATCGCCTCCAGCACATCGGGCCGGGCGAACGCTACGGCGAACCACTTCAAGGTAAAGCCCTTGGGCGGAAAGCTGAACGCCGCATCTTCGGTGTTGAAGGCGTACAGGAAGATGATCAGGATCGGAAAGTGCAGGAACAGCAGGCCGCCCCAGGCGGCCAGGCGCAGCCCGACCGAGGCTTTTTCAGAGTGCATCGAAGGCCCCCAGGCGCTTGACCAGGCACAGGTATACCGCGATCAGCACGATCGGCACCAGGGTGAAGGCAGCGGCCATCGGCATGTTGCCGATCGCCCCTTGCTGGGCATAGACCATGCTGCCGATGAAGTAGCCAGGCGGGCCGACCAGCTGCGGCACGATGAAGTCGCCGAGGGTCAGCGAAAAGGTGAAGATCGAGCCGGCGGCAATGCCCGGGATCGACAGCGGCAGGATCACCTGCACGAAGGTTTGCCCAGGCCGGGCGCCGAGGTCTGCCGAGGCTTGCAGCAGCGACGGCGGCAAGCGTTCCAGCGAGGCCTGGATCGGCAGGATCATGAACGGCAGCCAGATGTACACGAACACCATGAAGCGCCCCAGGTGCGAAGTCGACAGCGTGCTGCCGCCCACGCCCGGTACCGCCAGCACCGTTTGCAGCAGGGCATCCAGGTGCAGCTGCTGGACGAACCATTGGGCCACGCCGCCCTTGGCCAGCAGCAGGGTCCAGGCGTAGGTCTTGACGATGTAGCTGGCCCACATCGGCATCATCACCGCGATATAGAAAAACGCCTTGGTCTTGCCGCTGGTGTAGCGCGCCATGTAGTAGGCGATGGGGAAGGCCAGCACCGCACTGGCCAGCGACACCGCCAGCGCCATGCCCAGGGTGCGCAGGATGATGTCGAAGTTCGACGGGTTGAACAGCGCGGCGAAATTGCCCAAGGTCAGGTCCGGCGTCACCGCCATGGTGAAGTCGTCGAAGGTATAGAAGCCCTGCCACAGCAGGTTCAGCAGCGAGCCCAGGTAGATCGCGCCGAACCAGGTCAGCGGTGGGATCAGCAGCAGGGCCAGGTACAGGTTGGGGCGCCGGTACAGCAGGTTGGACAGGCCGCGCAGTGTGCTCATGTCAGCGGCCCTCGGTTTCCTGCAGCACCGTCATGGCTTCGCGGGGCCAGTGCGCCTGTACCCGTTGCCCGGGTTGCCAGGCCTGTGCCTGCGCCTGCCAGCGGTCGTTGGCCTGGCTCACCGCCAGCAGCTGGCCGCTGTCCAGTTGCAGCTCGTAGCGGGTGGCACTGCCCTGGTACTGGATATCGCGCAGCAAGCCGCTGACCTGGATGTGCTGGCCGGCTGTGGCCGGGTCGCCGAGGCGGATATGTTCGGGGCGGATGGAGAAGGGCGCCGGGCTGCCATTGAGGGCCATGGCCAGTTCGCCACGCACCACATTGGAGGTGCCGACGAATTCGGCGACGAAGGTGGTGGCAGGTTGCATGTACAGGTTGCGCGGGGTGTCGACCTGCTCGATGCGGCCGCGGTTGAATACTGCAACGCGATCGGACATCGACAGCGCCTCGGTCTGGTCGTGGGTGACGAAGATGAAGGTGATGCCCAGCTGGCGCTGCAGCTTTTTCAGCTCGCCCTGCATCTGTTCGCGCAACTTCAGGTCCAGCGCGCCAAGCGGCTCGTCCAGAAGCAGTACCCGTGGCCGGTTGACCAGCGCGCGGGCCAGGGCCACGCGTTGGCGTTGGCCCCCGGACAACTGCGCCGGTTTGCGCGCGCCGTAGCCGGCCAGGGCCACCATCGCCAGGGCTTCTTCGGCACGGCTGTGGCGTTCGGCCTTGGCCACGCCTTTTACCTTCAGGCCGTAGGCGATGTTGTCCAGTACGTTCATGTGCGGGAACAGGGCGTAGTCCTGGAATACGGTGTTGACGTCGCGCTGGTAGGGCGGTACGCCCGCAGCCTCGACACCGTGGATGCGGATCGAACCGCTGGTGGGTTGCTCGAAGCCTGCGATCAGGCGCAGGCAGGTGGTCTTGCCCGAACCAGAGGGGCCGAGCATGGAGAAGAATTCGCCATCGATGATGTCGATGCTGACCTGGTCGACGGCCTTGACCTCGCCGAAGGTGCGGGAAACCTGGGTGAACTGGACGGCTAGGGGCATGCGTGTGCTCCGGACAACTGGCTTACTCCTGTGCCTGCCTCTTCGCGGGTGAACCCGCTCCTACAGGTTCATCACCGCCTGTAAGGGTGGTGCTCTACCTGTGGGAGCGGGTTCACCCGCGAAGAGGCAGGCACAGGCATTCAGGCAACCTCAGCGCCCGCCCATGATCGCAATGTAATCCTGGGTCCAGCGGCTATACGGCACGAACTTGCCGCCCTGGGCCTGCGGGGTTTTCCAGAAGGCGATCTTGTCGAAGTTGTCGAAACCGTTGGTCTTGCAGCCCTCGGCCCCCAGCAGCTCGTTGCCGGTGCAGGCCGCCGGCACCGCCGGCAACGAACCGAACCAGGCCGCCACGTCACCCTGGACTTTCGGCTGCAGCGACCAGTCCATCCATTTGTAGGCACAGTTGGGGTGCTTGGCCTCGCTGTGCAGCATGGTGGTGTCGGCCCAGCCGGTCGCGCCTTCCTTGGGAATGGTCGAGGCCACGGGCTGCTTTTCGGCTTTGAGGCCATTGACCATGTAGCCCCAGGAGCTGGAGGCAACCACGCCTTCGTTCTTCACGTCGCTCATCTGCACCGTGGCGTCATGCCAGTAGCGGTGGATCAGCGGTTGCTGCTGGCGCAGCAGCTCCAGCACGGCCTTGTACTGGGCCTCGTTGAGTTGGTACGGGTCCTGGATGCCCAGCTCCGGCTTGGCGGTTTTCAGGTACAGCGCCGCATCGGCGATGTAGATCGGCCCGTCGTAGGCCTGCACGCGCCCCTTGTTCGGCTTGCCGTCGGGCAGGTTCTGCGGTTCGAACAGCACACCCCAACTGGTGGGCGCCTGCTTGAACACCTCGGTGTTGTACAACAGCACGTTCGGCCCCCACTGGTACGGGGTGCCGTAGACCTGCTTGTCGACCACGTACCAGCCGCCATTCTGCAAGCGCGGGTCGATGTTCTTCCAGTTGGGGATCAACGCGGTATTGATCGGCTGCACCCGCTTGCCTGCGATCAGCCGTAACGAGGCATCACCCGAAGCAGTGACCAGATCGTAGCCGCCCTTGGTCATCAGGCTGACCATCTCGTCCGAGGTGGCGGCGGTCTTGACGCTGACCTTGCAGCCGGTTTCCTTCTCGAAACCGGTGACCCAGTCGTAGGCCTTGTCGCTTTCACCGCGCTCGATGTAGCCCGGCCAGGCGACGATGTCCAGGCGCCCTTCGCCAGGGCCCAGGGCCTTGGGCGGTTCGGCAGCCTGCAGGCTGGCGCTGGCGAGCACGGCACCGGTCATGGCGCCGAGCAATGCGGTCTTGTGCACTGACATGGTGTTCCCTCTTCTTGGAGATCTTGTTCGGGGCAGTCATCAAGCAAGCCGTGAAGCGTTTGTTATCAGCGTAGTGCGTGGGCGCGGGGTGTTGGCGATATCGAGTCTAGTTGGCTTTTTGCCAGCCAATGCAACATCCGGAAGCAAATCCACAGTGGCGTGCGTTTTGCCAAGCCTTACTCTGGCGTATGAATTTTCTTGCGTGGAGACCTGTGAATGAACACCCGCAACCTGCTCGATCAGCTTCTCAAGTCCGGCCAGCAGCTGCTCGAAAAACAGGGGGCTGCCGGTAAGCCCGGCAGCACTGCCGGCGGGCTTGGCGGGCTGTTGTCCGGCGCCGGTGGTGGTTTGTTGGGTGGCGGCGCCCTGGGCCTGTTGCTGGGCAGCAAGAAGGCCCGCAAGTATGGCGGCAAGGCGCTGACTTACGGTGGCCTGGCCGCGCTGGGCGTCTTGGCCTACAAAGCCTATGGCAACTGGCAGGCCAACCAGCGGCTGGCCGCCAGCGAGCCCCGCACCGTCGACCGCCTGCCGCCGGCCCAGGCCGAACAGCACAGCCAGGCCGTGCTGCGGGCACTGGTGGCGGCGGCCAAGTCCGATGGCCACATCGACGAGCGCGAGCGGGCGCTGATCGAGGGCGAGTTCAGCCGCCTGGACAGCGACCATGAACTGCAGCACTGGCTGCATGACGAGTTGAACAAGCCGTTGGACCCGGCCGAAGTGGCCCGGGCTGCGCAAACGCCGGAAATGGCCGCCGAGATGTACCTGGCGAGCGTGATGATGGTCGATCAGGAAAACTTCATGGAGCGCGCCTACCTGGACGAGCTGGCCCGCCAGCTGCGCCTGGACCCGGGCCTGCGCCAGGAGCTGGAAAGCCAGGCTCGGCTTGCAGCAGGCTGATATCGAGCGGATGGGGCTGCACACGCGCAGCTCCAATGGCCTGTCTAGCGCGCGCCTTCCATTCAGCCGCAAAAGCGGCGGACGCCTGAGCTATACTTCGGCGATTTTTCCCGCTCGTTGCGAATTCCTGAGGGCTGAATGTGAAGAACTGGACCTTGCGCCAACGGATCCTGGCAAGTTTCGCCGTGATCATCGCCATCATGCTGCTGATGATCGTGGCCGCCTACTCGCGGTTGGTGGCCATCGAAGTGGCCGAAGAGGCGGTGGGGAGCGACAGCATTCCAGGGGTTTACTACAGCTCGATGATCCGCAGCGCCTGGGTCGACAGCTATGTCACCAGCCAGCAACTGGTGGGCCTGTCCAACCGCCGCGAAATCACCTCGGCCGACATGGAACTGTTCAAAGGTTTCGAGGATCGTCTGAAGCAGCACATGGTGAGTTACCAGGCCACGATCCTGACCAAGGACGACCAGACCCGCTTCGATTCCTTCGTGCAACTCGAAGAAAACTACATGAAGATCGTTGGCCAGGTACTGGACGCCTACCGTCAGCATGACTACGACGGTGCCCAGCGGCTGATCAACGAGGTGCTCACCCCGACCTGGGTGGATGGGCGCAAGCACCTGACCGAAGTCATCGAGGAGAATCGGGCCTCGGCCGAAGCCGCCACCAACGACATCGTCAATGCCGTGAGCACGGCCAAGGGCAGCATGGTGGTTTCGCTGTTGCTGGCAATCATCGTTGCGGGCATTTGCGGGCTGCTGTTGATGCGTGCCATTTCGGCGCCCATGCAGCGCATTGTGCATGCCCTCGACAAACTGCGCTCAGGCGACCTGAGCATGCGCCTGAGCCTGGAGCGCAAGGACGAATTCGGTGCCATCGAAAGCGGTTTCAACGAAATGGCCGAGGCCTTGGCCAACCTGGTAGCCCAGGCCCAGCGCTCGTCGGTACAGGTGACCACCTCGGTGACCGAGATTGCCGCCACTTCCAAGCAACAGCAGGCCACTGCCACCGAAACGGCCGCCACCACCACGGAAATTGGTGCCACTTCGCGGGAAATCGCCGCCACCTCGCGCGACCTGGTGCGCACCATGACCGAAGTGACCTCGGCTGCGGACCAGGCTTCCAGCCTGGCCGGTTCCGGCCAGCAGGGCCTGGCGCGAATGGAAGAAACCATGCACCAGGTGATGGGCGCCGCTGACCTGGTCAATGCCAAGCTGGCCATCCTCAATGAAAAGGCCAGCAACATCACCCAGATGGTCGTGACCATCGTCAAGGTCGCCGACCAGACCAACCTGTTGTCGCTCAACGCCGCCATCGAGGCGGAGAAGGCCGGTGAATATGGCCGCGGCTTTGCCGTGGTCGCCACCGAAGTGCGTCGCCTGGCCGACCAGACCGCCGTGGCCACCTACGACATCGAGCAAATGGTACGCGAGATCCAGTCGGCCGTATCGGCTGGGGTCATGGGCATGGACAAGTTCTCCGAAGAAGTGCGCCGCGGCATGTTCGAGGTGCAGCAGGTGGGCGAGCAACTGAGCCAGATCATCCACCAGGTGCAGGCCCTGGCGCCGCGCGTGCTGATGGTCAACGAAGGCATGCAGGCCCAGGCCACCGGGGCCGAGCAGATCAACCAGGCGCTGGCCCAGCTCAGCGATGCCAGCACCCAGACGGTCGAGTCGCTGCGCCAGGCCAGTTTCGCCATCGATGAGCTGAGCCAGGTGGCCGCTGGCCTGCGTGGCGGCGTGTCGCGCTTCAAAGTCTGACGGCGATGAACGACATGCAACCGCGTGCTGCGCGGGAAAACAACGCCAAGGGGGTGTTGTACCTGCAGTTTCGCATTCAGGAACAGCGCTTCGCCCTGAGCGTGCACGAGGTGATCGAAGTGCTGCCGCGCCAGCCGCTCAAGCCGATCGCCCAGGCGCCTGGCTGGGTCGCGGGCGTCCTTGCATACCGTGGCCAACTGGTGCCGGTGGTCGACCTGGCGGCGTTGAGCTTTGGCCAGCCGGCCGCGCAACGCACCAGTACCCGGCTGGTGCTGGTGCACTATCGAGGTGGCCTGCAGCTTGGCCTGATCCTGGAGCAGGCCACCGAAACCCTGCGCTGCCACCCCGACGAGTTCCAGCCCTATGGCGTGGACAGTGCTGAAGCCGCGTACCTGGGGCCGGTGCGTCAGGATGAGCAGGGCTTGCTGCAGCGCATCGAGGTCAACGACTTGCTGCCCGACGTCGTACACCAGTTGTTGTACCCGGGCGAGCCGACAGGGATGCCGACATGAACGAACAGCGTTTCTTCCGCTTCCTGCGCGAACGTATCGGCCTGGACGTGGAGTCGGTTGGGGCGTCCATGGTCGAGCGTGCGCTGCGCCAGCGTTGCGTGGCCGTGAATGCCACCGACCTGGACGATTACTGGCTGCGCCTGCAGCAATCGATGGAAGAGCAACAGGCGCTGATCGAGGCCGTCATCGTCCCGGAAACCTGGTTCTTCCGTTACCCTGAATCCTTCACCGCCTTGGCCAGCCTGGCTCACAAGCGCCTGGCCGAGCTTGCCGGGGCGCGCCCGCTGCGCTTGCTCAGCCTGCCATGCTCGACCGGCGAGGAACCCTATTCGTTGGCCATGGCCTTGCTCGACGCTGGTATTGCGCCGGGTGCGTTCCTGATCGATGGCATGGACATCAGCCCCAGTTCGGTGGCCAAGGCCGGGCAGGCCGTATACGGGCGCAATGCCTTCCGTGGCAGCGACCTGAGCTTTCGCGAGCGTTATTTCGATGCTGTCGATGAAGGCCACCAGCTCCATCAACGGGTGCGTGAACAGGTCAACCTGCAGGTGGGCAATGTGCTCGACCCGGCGCTGAGCAGCCGCGATGGCCTGTATGACTTCGTGTTTTGCCGCAACCTGCTGATCTATTTCGATCTGGCAACCCAGCAACGGGTGTTCGAGGTGCTCAAGCGCCTGCTGCACCCGCAGGGCGTGTTGTTCATCGGCCCGGCCGAAGGCAGCCTGCTGGCGCGGCTGGGTATGCGCCCATTGGGCATTGCCCAGTCATTCGCCTACGTGCGCCACGAGGGTAGTGACGCCGCGCAGGTTGCAGCTCCGGCCCTGCCGACGCGCCGCCGGTTGCCAGCACAGCCAACGCCAGGCTATTCGCTGCCAAGTGCCGCGTTGCCACGGCCAGTGCGCGTGCTGCCCGCGGCCGTCAGGCCAGCGCCGGTGCGCGAGCACAAGGGCGAGCAGGCGAGCGAGGTCCTGGCCAGCATTGCCCGGCTTGCCAATGCCGGCGCCAGCGAGCGGGCCCGTGCCGAATGCCAGCGCTACCTCGCCCAGTTCGCGCCTTCGGCGCAGGTGTACTACTGGCTGGGGCTGCTCAGCGATACCGAGGGCGATGCGCAGCAGGCACTGAGTCACTATCGCAAGGCGCTGTACCTGGAGCCGCAGCACCCCGAGGCACTGGTGCATCTGGCGGCCTTGCTGGCGGCCCAGGGCGACCTGGCCGGTGCCCGGCGCCTGCAGGAGCGGGCCGCGCGGGTGGGGCGGGAGTCTGAACGATGAAAGGTGAGTCCGCGATGCAACTGCTCGCCGAAGATGATGCACACGTCGACGACTGCTGGAACCGCATAGGGGTACATGGCGACAAGCAATGCCCGTTGCTGGCGCGGCACGTGCACTGCCGAAACTGTGAGGTATATGCCGCCGCCGCCACACGCCTGCTCGACCGCTACACGTTGATGGACAATCACCAGGCAGCGCAGGCCGCTCCTGCCGAGGAAGCCTCGGGTGTTTCGATGCTGCTGTTCCGCCTGGGGGAAGAGTGGCTGGCGCTGGCCACTGCCAGCCTGGCCGAAATCGCCCCTTTGCAGGCGGTGCATTCACTGCCGCACCAGCGTTCGCGGGTGCTGCAGGGCGTGGCCAACGTGCGTGGTGCGCTGGTGCCGTGCCTGTCGCTGGCCGACCTGTTGGGGGTACAACCCGGCAGCGCCGAGCAACGTGGCGGCCGGGCGACGCCACGCATGCTGATCCTGGCCGCCGATGGCGGGCCGGTGGTGATGGCGGTCGAGGAAATCGACGGCATTCACCGGCTCGACCCGCAACTGCTCGACAGCGGCCAGGATGCCACCCGTTTCACCGCAGCGGTGCTGCAATGGCGGGGCCGCAGCGTGCGGGTGCTGGACGATCAACATTTACTGTCTGCCGTGCAGCGGAGCCTGTCATGACCCCAGAGCAAATGCGCGACGCATCGTTGCTCGAGCTGTTCAGCCTGGAGGCCGAGGCACAGACCCAGGTGCTCAGTGCCGGCTTGATGGCGCTGGAGCGCAACCCTACCCAGGCCGACCAGCTCGAGGCCTGCATGCGTGCTGCCCACTCGCTGAAGGGGGCGGCGCGGATCGTTGGCGTGGACGCGGGTGTCAGCGTCGCCCATGTCATGGAAGACTGCCTGGTAGCCGCCCAGGAGGGGCGCCTGTACCTGACCGCCGAGCATATCGATGCCTTGCTGCAAGGTACCGACCTGCTGATGCGCATCGCCACGCCTGGGGATACCGGGGCGCAGGCGATCCTGCCGGTGTTCCTCGCGCAAATGGCCTGCCTGCTCGAGCCTGGGAACGCGGCCATGCCTGCCGTGCCGCCCGGCGTCCCGGCACTGCCGCAGGTGCCAGCGCCTGCCCAGCAGGCCGAGCCTGTGCCGCTGCCCGCCGCTTTCCTCGAACCAGACCCCGAGCCCGAGCCGATGTCGCGCCGCAAGGCGGGCAAGCGTGCCGGCGACGGTGCGGAACGGGTGCTGCGGGTAACAGCCGACCGCCTCAACAGCCTGCTCGACCTGTCCAGCAAGTCGCTGGTGGAAACCCAGCGGCTCAAGCCTTACCTGGCCACCCTGCAGCGCCTCAAGCGCATGCACGGCCAAGGCATGCAGGCGCTCGATGGCCTGCGCATGCAACTGGAGGACAGTGGCCAGAGCAGCGAGGTGCTCGAAGCCTTGGCGCAGACCCAGCGCCTGCTGGCGGAAACCCAGCAGATCCTGCAGCAGCAGGCTGCCGACCTGGATGAGTTCGTCTGGCAGGCCAGCCAGCGCGCACAACTGTTGTACGACACGGCGCTGGCCTGCAGGATGCGGCCGTTTGCCGATGTATTGGCCGGCCAGAGCCGCATGGTCCGCGACCTTGGACGGTCGCTGGGCAAGCCGGTGCGGTTGCTGGTGGAAGGGGAAAAGACCCAGGTCGACCGTGATGTGCTGGAAAAGCTCGAAGCACCGCTGACCCATCTGTTGCGCAACGCGGTCGACCATGGCATCGAACTGCCCGAGCGGCGCCTGCTGGCGGGCAAGCCGGAGGAGGGCGTGATCCGCCTGCGCGCCTCGCACCAGGCCGGCATGCTCAGCCTGGAGCTGATCGACGATGGTGCCGGCATCGACCTCGAACGCCTGCGCAGCAGCATCGTCGAACGCGCCCTGTCACCTGCCGACACCGTGGCGCGGATGAGCGAGGCGGAGTTGCTGACGTTCCTGTTCCTGCCCGGGTTCAGCCTGCGCGACACGGTCACCGAGGTCTCCGGGCGCGGGGTCGGCCTGGATGCCGTGCAGCACATGATCCGTGAGCTGCGCGGCTCCATCGAGCTGACCCAGACAGCCGGGCAGGGCTGCCGTTTCCACCTGCAGGTACCGTTGACCCTGTCGGTGGTGCGCAGCCTGGTGGTCGAGGTGGGCGGCGAGGCCTACGCCTTCCCGCTCGCCCACATCGAACGCACGCTGGACGTGGCTGCCGAAGAGATCGTGCAGATCGAAGGGCGCCAGCACTTCTGGCACGAAGGCCGGCATATCGGCCTGGTCGCAGCCAGCCAGTTGCTCAACCGCCCGGCCGGGCAGGCCGAGGAAAGCCGGCTGCGGGTGGTGGTGATTCGGGAGCGCGAGCAACTGTACGGCGTGGCCGTGGAACGGCTGGTGGGCGAGCGGGTGCTGGTGGTGATGCCACTCGATCCGCGGCTGGGCAAGGTGCAGGACATTTCTTCCGGCGCCCTGCTCGACGATGGCTCGGTGGTGCTGATCATCGATGTCGAGGACTTGTTGCGCTCACTGGACAAACTGCTCAGCACCGGCAGCCTGGAACGCATCGCGCGCGGCAGCGGCGGCGCCCGCGGCGTGGTGCGCAAGCGCATTCTGGTGGTCGATGATTCGCTGACCGTGCGTGAACTGCAGCGCAAATTGCTCGGCAACCGTGGCTACGACGTGGCCGTGGCGGTGGATGGCATGGATGGCTGGAACGCCTTGCGTGGCGAGGACTTCGACCTGCTGATCACCGACATCGACATGCCGCGCATGGACGGCATCGAGCTGGTCACCCTGGTGCGCCGCGACCAGCGCCTGCAGTCGCTGCCGGTGATGGTGGTGTCCTACAAGGACCGCGAGGAAGACCGGCGGCGTGGCCTGGATGCTGGCGCCGACTACTATTTGGCAAAGGCCAGTTTCCACGACGATGCGTTGCTGGATGCTGTGGTGGAGCTGATCGGGGGGGCGCAGGGATGAAGATCGCCATCGTCAACGACATGCCCATGGCGGTCGAGGCACTGCGCCGGGTGGTCGCCTTCGAACCTGCGCACGAGGTGATATGGGTGGCCGGTAATGGTGCCGAGGCGGTGCGGCTTTGCGCTGAAGCGTTGCCAGACCTGATCCTTATGGACCTGATCATGCCGGTGATGGACGGCGTCGAGGCGACCCGCAGGATCATGGCCGAAACCCCTTGCGCCATCGTCATCGTGACGGTCGACCGCAAGCAGAACATGCACCGGGTGTTCGAGGCCATGGGCCACGGCGCGCTCGACGTGGTCGACACGCCGGCGCTGGGGGCGGGCGACCCGCGCGAAGCGGCGGCGCCCTTGTTGCGCAAGATCCTCAACATAAGCTGGCTGATCGGTCAGCAGAATGCCCCGGCCACACGCCCGGTCGCCGCGCCTGTGCGGGCCGCGTCGCAGCACCGCGGGCTGGTGGCGATCGGCTCGTCCGCGGGCGGCCCGGCAGCCCTCGAAGTGCTGCTGAAGGGGCTGCCGGCGGCGTTTCCGGCGGCCATCGTGCTGGTCCAGCATGTGGACCAGGTGTTTGCCGCAGGCATGGCCGAATGGCTCAGCAGCGCAGCCGGCCTGCCGGTGCGCCTGGCCCGTCAAGGTGAACCACCGCAGCCCGGCCAGGTGTTGCTGGCCGGCACCAACCACCACATCCGCCTGCTACAGAACGGTCAACTGGCCTACACTGCCGAACCGGTCAATGAGATTTACCGGCCCTCGATCGATGTGTTTTTCGAGAGTGTGGCGCGCTACTGGACCGGCGATGCGGTCGGTGTACTGCTCACCGGCATGGGCCGCGACGGTGCCCAGGGCCTGAAACTGATGCGCCAGCAGGGCTTCCTGACCATTGCCCAGGACCAGGCCAGCAGTGCGGTGTATGGAATGCCCAAAGCTGCTGTGGCCATCGATGCCGCGGTGGAGGTCCGCCCGCTGGAACGCATCGCCGGGCGCTTGATGGAAATTTTTGCAAAATGACGAAGTGTATTGAATCACGCCGCCAGGCCGGTAGTGATCGGGTGAACAGCCATGAATGATTTACCGATCGAAGGTTTCACGACCGCCAACGAGAACTCGGCGATGGTATTGCTGGTCGACGACCAGGCCATGATCGGTGAGGCGGTGCGGCGGGGCCTGGCCAATGAAGAGAACATCGACTTCCACTTCTGCGCCGACCCGCACCAGGCGGTGGCCCAGGCGGTGCGCATCAAGCCCACGGTGATTCTCCAGGACCTGATCATGCCTGGCCTGGACGGGCTGACCCTGGTACGTGAATACCGCAACAACCCGGCGACCCAGGACATCCCGATCATCGTCCTGTCGACCAAGGAAGACCCGCTGGTCAAGAGCGCAGCCTTTGCTGCCGGGGCCAACGACTACCTGGTCAAGCTGCCGGACACCATCGAGCTGGTGGCGCGCATTCGCTACCACTCGCGCTCCTACCTGACCCTGCTGCAGCGCGACGAGGCTTACCGCGCCCTGCGCGTCAGCCAGCAGCAATTGCTCGACTCCAACCTGATGCTGCAGCGGCTGATGAACTCCGATGGCCTGACCGGGTTGTCCAACCGCCGCCACTTCGACGAATACCTGGAGCTGGAATGGCGCCGCGCCATGCGTGAGCAGCAGCAGTTGTCGCTGCTGATGATCGACGTGGACTTCTTCAAGGCCTACAACGACAGCTTCGGCCACCTGGCCGGTGACGAGGCCCTGCGCCAGGTAGCCGAGGCGATCCGCGGCGTGTGCTCGCGGCCGACCGACCTGCCGGCGCGCTACGGTGGCGAGGAGTTCGTCCTGGTATTGCCCAACACCTCGCAGGGTGGAGCACGCCTGGTGGCCGAGAAGCTGCGCCAGACCATATTGGGCCTGGGCATCCCGCACACCGCACCGACGACCGACTCGTACCTGACCGTGAGCATCGGCCTGGCAACCCAGACCCCGGCCATCGGCAGCCATAGCCGGCAGTTGATCTCTGCGGCGGACAAAGGGCTGTATCTGGCGAAAAACAGTGGGCGAAATCAGGTGGGAATTGCTTAGTTGGAGGTCGAGGCAGTACTAACTGCCTCGAATGCTGCGGCTAGGGATATCGTCGAGTTATTTTCTCACCACCGTGTAACTGTCAGACCGGTCGCGATAATCTAACTCGGTGTTGTCTAAAAATTCATACACCAGTCTGTATTCCAAGTAAGCTTCATCAGAAAAAATAGCTTTAGGAATCTTTAGTTCAATCAGTGCTTCGGGCAGATCGGCAGCGTCACCGAGATAATCCGTGCCTCCGAACGTGCCTGCTGAATGCGACGATATCATGAGGATGCATCGTTTGATGCCTTCCACACCTTGGTGTCCAGGGAAGTGAAAAATCGCGACTACGTCCCCTTCGATCTTTCCAAGGTTCAGTATTGACCCCTCCGCATCTCTATAAACGGGCTTCTTGATAGGGCGCGGCAGGTTGTGGGTTTTGAACTTTCTAACGGTTTTCATTGTTGGTTCTCCGAGGCAATGAATAAAGTAAGTCGAGCACGCAATCGAATTTGAATCGCAATTCAGATATGGCGCTACTGGTAAAAATGTCAGGTAAGGTTCATTGCGTCAGGAGCGGGCCAGAGCCTGCGATCGAACAGACCGAAGGGGGAGGACCGACGATGCGAAACCCGCTATACTCGCGGGCTTTTCACCGAATTCGCACGAGGGCCGCTCATCCATGGAAATCCAACCGATCCTGAACACCATCAAGGACCTCACCGAGCGTTCCCAGTCCATTCGGGGGTATCTTTGACTACGATCACAAGCATGACCGCCTGATCGAAGTCAATCGCGAGCTGGAAGACCCCAACGTCTGGAACAAGCCCGAGTACGCCCAGGCCCTGGGCCGCGAGCGTGCCATGCTGGCCCAGGTCGTCGAGACCCTGGACAAGCTGTCCGGTGGCCTGGCCGACTGCCAGGACCTGCTCGACATGGCCGTCGAGGAAAATGACGAAGGCGCCGTCAGCGACGTCGTGACCGAACTGGAAGGCCTGGAAGAAAAACTGGCCCAGCTCGAGTTCCGTCGCATGTTCAGCGGCGAGATGGACATGAACAACGCCTACCTGGACATCCAGGCCGGCTCCGGTGGTACCGAGGCGCAGGACTGGGCCAACATCCTGCTGCGCATGTACCTGCGCTGGGCCGACAAGCGCGGTTTCGACGCCACCATCATCGAGCTTTCCGAAGGTGAAGTCGCCGGCATCAAGGGCGCCACCGTGCACGTCAAGGGCGAGTACGCCTTCGGCTGGCTGCGTACCGAAATCGGTGTGCACCGCCTGGTGCGCAAGAGCCCGTTCGACTCCGGCGCCCGTCGCCACACCTCGTTCTCGGCGGTATTCGTGTCACCCGAGATCGACGACAAGGTCGAGATCGAGATCAACCCGGCCGACCTGCGCATCGACACCTACCGCTCCTCCGGTGCCGGTGGCCAGCACGTGAACACCACCGACTCGGCGGTACGTATCACCCACGTGCCGACCAACACCGTGGTGGCGTGCCAGAACGAACGCTCCCAGCACGCCAACAAGGACACCGCCATGAAAATGCTGCGGGCCAAGTTGTACGAGCTGGAAATGCAGAAGCGCAACGCCGCCTCGCAGGCGCTGGAAGACAGCAAGTCGGACATCGGCTGGGGCCACCAGATCCGCTCCTACGTGCTGGACGACTCGCGCATCAAGGACTTGCGTACCGGTGTCGAGCGCAGCGACTGCCAGAAGGTCCTGGACGGCGACCTCGACCAGTACCTGGAAGCGAGCCTCAAGCAGGGGCTGTAAACCTTACACAACTGCCGCGGTAGCTGGCCTGGGGCCGGTACCGCGTGCCCTGCCCGAAAGGGGCACCGAACAGCTGATGGAAAGAATGACGAAATGAGCGACCTCAAGACCGACGTGCAAGACCTGCAACAGGAAGAAAACGCCCTGATCGCCCTGCGCAAGGAAAAGCTTGCCGCCGAGCGCGCCAAGGGCAACGCCTTCCCCAATGACTTCCGTCGCGACAGCTACTGCAACGACCTGCAGAAACAGTACGCGGACAAGACCAAGGAAGAACTGGAAGCTGCAGCGATTCCGGTCAAGGTCGCTGGTCGCATCATGCTCAACCGGGGCTCGTTCATGGTCATCCAGGACATGACCGGTCGCATCCAGGTCTACGTCAACCGCAAGACCCTGCCGGAAGAAACCCTGGCGGCGGTCAAGACCTGGGACCTGGGCGACATCATCAGCGCCGAAGGTACCCTGGCCCGTTCCGGCAAGGGCGACCTGTACGTCGAAATGACCAACGTGCGCCTGCTGACCAAGTCGCTGCGCCCGCTGCCCGACAAGCACCACGGCCTGACCGACACCGAACAGCGCTACCGCCAGCGTTACGTCGACCTGATGGTCAACGAAGAAACCCGTCACACCTTCCGTGTGCGCTCGCAGGTGATCTCGCACATCCGCAAGTTCCTCATCGAGCGCGACTTCCTCGAAGTCGAGACGCCGATGCTGCAGACCATTCCGGGCGGTGCCGCAGCCAAGCCGTTCGAAACCCACCACAACGCCCTGGACATGGCCATGTTCCTGCGTATCGCGCCGGAGCTGTATCTCAAGCGCCTGGTTGTCGGTGGTTTCGAAAAAGTGTTCGAGATCAACCGCAACTTCCGTAACGAAGGCGTTTCGACTCGGCACAACCCTGAATTCACCATGCTCGAGTTCTACCAGGCCTACGCCGACTATCGCGACAACATGGACCTCACCGAGGAACTGTTCCGCGAACTGGCCCAGCTGGTACTGGGCAGCACCGACGTGCCGTACGGCGACAAGGTCTTCCACTTTGGCGAGCCGTTCGCCCGCCTGTCGGTGTTCGACTCGATCCTCAAATACAACCCGGAACTGACCGCTGCCGACCTGCAGGACGTCGACCGTGCCCGCGAGATCGCCAGGAAGGCCGGTGCCAAGGTGCTGGGCCACGAAGGCCTGGGCAAGCTGCAGGTGATGATTTTCGAAGAGCTGGTCGAGCATAAGCTGGAGCAACCGCACTTCATCACCGAGTACCCGTTCGAAGTGTCGCCGCTGGCCCGTCGCAACGACGATAACCCGGCAGTTACCGACCGTTTCGAGCTGTTCATCGGCGGCCGTGAGATCGCCAACGCCTACTCCGAGCTGAACGATGCCGAAGACCAGGCCGAGCGCTTCCTGGCCCAGGTGGCCGAGAAGGATGCCGGTGACGACGAAGCCATGCACTACGACGCCGATTTCGTGCGTGCCCTGGAATACGGCATGCCGCCGACCGCGGGTGAAGGCATTGGTATCGACCGCCTGGTGATGCTGCTGACCAACTCGCCATCGATCCGCGACGTGATCCTGTTCCCGCACATGCGTCCGCAAGCCTGAGTCAATTGAATCAGCCGCCTTTCGAGGCGGCTTTTTCTTGCCTGAAGCTTTATGTTGTCTGTACCGGCCCTATCTCTGGCTTGCCGATGACAGGGCCGATGCAGGCTGCAGATGACCTGAACCATGAGGTACCCCCCGTGACACCCGCAATGCCTCACCAGGGCGCCGCCGGCATCGCCACCGCCGTCGCCGAAAGCGTGCAATACCAAGGCCGCAAGACTGCCCGCCAGGGCAGCGAACAGCGTCGCCAGCTGATCCTCGACGCCGCCATGCGCATCGTCGTGCGCGACGGCGTGCGCGGGGTGCGCCACCGCGCAGTGGCCGCCGAGGCTGGCGTGCCATTGTCGGCCACCACCTATTACTTCAAGGACATCGAGGACCTGCTCACCGATACCTTCGCCCAGTACGTCGAGCGCAGCGCCGCCTACATGGCCAAGCTGTGGGCCAACACCGAGGTGGTGTTGCGCCAGTTGCTCGCCCAGGGTGACGGCAGCCCGCAGGCGCGGGCACGCCTGGCCGACGAGGTGGCGCGCATGACCGCCGACTACGTACAGCGCCAGCTGTTGAATCGCCGCGACTTCCTGATCGCCGAGCAGGCCTTCCGCCAGGAGGCGCTGCTGTGCCCGCGCCTGGCCGAACTGGTGTGTGCCCATGACCAGATTCTGTTGCATGGCACCCGGCAACTGTTGCAAGTGGTCGGTTCTCGGCAACCGGAACAGGACGCCCAAATGTTGACGGCGATTATCGAGCAGATGGAATATCAGGGCCTGCTCAAGGATGCGAACGCGCAAGCCGATGGGCAGATGCTCGCTATGCTTACCCGATACCTGCAGCTGGTGCTGGCATCGGCGTGAGCCGACTTTTCAAGGAGAACCGGATGAAAGCCTGGCGTGTGGTGCTGTTGACTCTGTCATTCCTGCTGCTGGGCGGTTGTCTGGTGACCTTCCACGAGCCATTGCCCAGCAACCAGGCGGCGCCCAAGGCGCTGCTTGGCAAGTGGAGCAGCAAGGATGCCTGGGGCGAACCACTGAAGCTGGTGATCAGCCGCAGTGGCGGCGATGCCTACAAGGCGGTGGCCACGGCCAAGGGCAAGGCCCCCGAGGAATATGTGTTCACCGTGTCGCGCCACGGCAACCGTTGGTACCTGTCGGCTGGCGTGCCCAAGCGCCTGGGTGGCAACTTCCTGATCGGCGGTTTCGATATCGTCGATGGCAAGGAACTGGTGATCTACAACCTGGATGTCGAGCAGGTGCAGCAGGCGGTGGACAAGAAAGAGCTGATCGGGCGCAGCACCGAAGTGCCGGAAGACAACGGTGATGGCGTGCTGATCGACAGCCCGGCGACGCGGGTGCTGGCGTACCTGGACGACCCGGCCAACTCCGACCTGTTCGTCGAAGTGGCGCGGTTCCAGCGCTCCGGCAAATGACCGTGCTGGCGTCTTCGCGGCTGAAGCCGCTCCCACAGGGTCCGCACCGGTTTCGAGCCTGATGCAGTACCTGTGGGAGCGGCTTTAGCCGCGAAGAGGCCGGTACAGGTTTCTTGTACTAGAAAGGAGTCCCCGGTGGACGAATACCAGCAAACCATTCGTGCCCTGTCCGACCGCATCGTCGCGGCGCAGACCCCGATCCGGGTCCTGGACGCGGTGAAATGGGACGACAACATTCGCCAGGGCTTCCTCAAGGCCAAGGGCAAGGAGCCGCCGGCCGTCGACCATGCCTACTACCAGTCGCGCCCGCTGTCGTTCGATTCCAGTGCGGTCAAAGCCGAGTTCCAGGGGATCGAGCGCGACATCATCCGCCAGCTCGGTCAGTTCAACCCAGTCGGGCAGATCATGAAGCGCATGTGCCGCGAGTACCGCATGGTGATACGCATGCTCGAGGCGCGCGGCACCGAGGACTTCGGCCTGATTTCCCAGGAGCTGTACGGCGCGGCCTCGGATGCCTTCCACGCCGGTGACCCGACCCTGGCCGATCTGGGCCTGATGCTGTCGGACTACCTGAACAACATCGACGGCCGCGGCGACCTCAAGGACGAACCGAAGAACCTCACTGCCAAGGAAGCCGTGGCCATCCTCCAGCGCCGGCTGAACAAAGTGTTCGGCGAAGCTGAGGAAACCATCCGCGTGTTCGAGTCCGACGGTATCGTCGCTGACGCCGCGGCCGGGGCGGACTACATCAAGGTGCGCGCCGACGCCATGTTCAACGCCCGTGACGTGCGCGCCCTGGAGGTGCACGAAGGGCTGGTGCACGTGGGCACCACGCTCAATGGCCTGAACCAGCCGATCTGCACCTTCCTGGCCAAGGGCCCACCCTCGTCGACGGTGACCCAGGAAGGCCTGGCCATCCTCATGGAAGTGATCGCCTTCGCTTCGTACCCCAGCCGCCTGCGCAAGCTCACCAACCGCACCCGCGCCATCCACATGGTCGAGGAGGGTGCTGATTTCATGCAGGTGTACAGCTTCTTCCGCGAGCAGGGCTTCGAAATGGCGCAAAGCTACAGCAACGCCAGCCGGGTGTTCCGGGGCTCGGTGCCCAACGGCCTGCCATTCACCAAGGACTTGTCCTACCTCAAGGGCTTCATCATGGTTTACAACTACATTCAGTTGGCCGTGAAGAAGGGCAAGCTCGAGCAGATCCCGCTGCTGTTCTGCGGCAAGACCACCCTGGAAGACATGCGTACCCTGCGCCAGCTGGTCGAGGAGGGCCTGGTCGAGCCGCCCAAGTACCTGCCTGAACAGTTCCGTGACCTCAACGCGCTGTCAGCCTGGATGTGTTTCTCCAACTTCCTCAACCACCTGAGCCTGGACCGTATTGAAGCCGACTACGCGAACATTCTCTGAGTGCTGCCGCCAGCTGGCCCTGGGCTTGGCCGCACTGGCCCTGGCTGGTTGCAGCAGCTTGCTGTTCTACCCCGAGCGTGGCCAGGCATTCACGCCTGAGCGGGCCAGGCTCGAGTACCGCGATGTCACCCTGACCACGGCCGACGGTATCCGCTTGCACGGCTGGTGGCTGCCGGCCAAGGCCGGGGTCGCGGCCAAGGGTACGGTGCTGCACCTGCATGGCAACGGTGGCAACCTGCCTGGGCACCTGGGCGGCAGCTACTGGCTGCCGGAGCAGGGCTACCAGGTGCTGATGATCGACTATCGCGGCTATGGCCTGTCCCAGGGCGAGCCGAGCCTGCCTGATGTATACCAGGACATTGCTGCGGCCATGGCCTGGCTGGAGCAGGCGCCCGAGGTCAAGGGCAAGCCGCTGGTGCTGCTGGGGCAGAGCCTTGGCGGGGCCATGGCCATCCACTACCTGGCGGCCCATCCCGAGCAGCGCCAGCGCTTCAGCGCCCTGGTGTTCGACGGTGTGCCGGCCAGCTATCGAGCGGTGGGGCGCTTTGCCCTCGGCACTTCCTGGATGACCTGGCCATTGCAGGTGCCGCTGTCGTGGCTGGTGCCGGATGGCGACAGCGCCATCCACTCGATCGAGCAGTTGAGCAGCCCGCCCAAGCTGTTCTTCCACAGTATCGACGACACCCTGGTGCCGATGGACAACGGCATCCGCCTGTACCAGCACGCGCCGCCGCCGCGGGTGCTGCAACTGACCCGAGGGGGCCACGTGCAGACCTTCGCCGACCCGACCTGGCGCCAGGTGATGCTGCGTTTCCTGGACGACCCTGCCCATTTCAACGGCCTGCGGCGGCTGGCCGAAGTGCCCAACTACCCTGACGAGAAAAACAAGCAATGAGTGAAGAACGCAACGCCATCCCGCTGATCCTGACCGGCATCGGCAGCATCATCGTGACGGTGGGGGCCTTGTGGTATTACGGTTACCTGCATTTCGCCAAGCCCGAAGATGCCCTGTTGCTGCAGGACTTCACCATGCTCAAGACCGTCCCCGGCGAGGACTACAAGGTTTCGCTGGAGCCGGCACCACAGGTGGCGCAGTGCGTGGACGGGGTGCTGGTGCTGTTCGACACTCAGCAGAAAGGCCTGACCGGCGTGCTGGTCGACAACCGCAAGCGCGCGGTGCGTTGCATGGGCGAAGAAACCCCGCAACAGGTGCAGTGATCCTCGATCTTCATTGCCTGTGCTGGCCTGTTCGCGGGCACGCCCGCTCCCACAGGGATCGCGCAAAGCTCGAAACTGGCGCCGTACCTATGGGAGCGGGCGTGCCCGCGAACAGGCCAGTTCAGGCAAAAGAAAGCCCCACTTCGATCGCGGGGCTTGTCAGTTCAGCTAGCCAGCCTTACTGCTGCAGCTGGCTCACCGAACGCGGGGCCACCGGCTGGTTGTCGTTGGAGATGGTCACCTCCACCCGACGGTTCTGCGCACGCCCCGAGTTGCTCGAGTTGTCCGCTACCGGGTACTCCTTGCCATAACCCTGGGAAACGATGCGCGCCGGATCGACGCCGGCACGCACCAGCGCCATGCGCACGCTGTTGGCGCGGCGTTCGGACAGGGTCTGGTTGTAGCTGGCCGAGCCAACGCTGTCGGTATAACCCTCGACGATCACCTTGCGCTCCGGGTTTTCCTGGAGGAACTGCGCCAGCTTGGTGATGTTCGGGTAGGCGTTGCTCTTGAGTTCGGCCTTGTTGAAGTCGAACAGCACGTCGCCGAAGGTGACCAGTGTGCCACGGTCGGTCTGCTTGGCGTTGAGGCTTTCCTGCAGCTTGGCGATCTGCGCATCGCGGGCGTCCAGCTTGGCCTGGGCGCGCTGCGCCGAGGCGTTCTTCAGCTCACCTTCGGCAGTTCGCAGGGCGATGGTCTGCTTGGCCACCTCGACACGCTGGTTGGTCAGGTAGGCCAGCTGGTCGACCTTCTGCTCGTCTTCACGCTCCATGTAGGCCTTGTCGGCCTTGTTCAGCCAATCCTGGGCGTCCTTGGTTTCCAGCGCCGCGACCTTGCTCGACTGCGGGTCGCTCTGCAGCGCGGAGAAGTTGCTGCGGGCCGCTTCCAGGTTGGCATTCGGGTCGTGCGAGCAGGCAGCGAGGCCGACGCTCAGGGCCAGCAGGGCGGGAATCATGACGTGGTTGCGCATAGTGTTCATCCTTTGATCGTGTGCGAAGGCAGAGGTAGGCGGTGCAGGGCTCACTGAGCGCTGCGCAGGCCTTCCTCACGGACGTCCTGAACGCCCTGGCGGGCATCCTGCACGGCCTTCTGGGCCTTGGCCGCCTGCGCCTTGCGTTCGGCGAGGCGTGCGTCCCACTCGGCCTGCTCGGCCAGGCGCCTGGCTTCGTCGTACTTCTTGTCGTGCATGGCGATTTCGGCCTGCTTGAACTTGTCCTGAGCCGCTTTCATTTCCACGGCGGCGAACTCGGTGCCGCCAGCGCTGACGGCAGAGTTCACGGCAGACTGGGTAACCGCATACTGCTCGGTCGGCGGGTTGCCTGCACAGCCGGCCAGGACCAGGCTACTGCCCAGGGCCAGCGCGGCCAGCCTGAGCCCGCGCACCTGCGTGGATGACGGTTGGCAAATGCGGGTTGTCTTGATGGTCAGTTCCATTGGATCACTCCTGTTTACGACGTTGTCCGTAGCAGTCCATCGCTATTCCCTGACAGCTCCGCGCGCTTCAGCTCAACGGTGCACAACGCCGGTGTGCAGGGTTTTAGCGTGATGGCTATTGGCTGTGACTGAGTCGTTTTTCGGATAGTTCAGAAAAAAGTGCCGTTTACAGGTAACTATTTCTGACTGATCGGTCAGCGCTGGCGTGACCGGAACTTTCCCTTGCCGCTGCGGTATTCCGGGCCTTGCCTGGCCCGGAACAGGCTGCAGGCGGTCATTCTTCGCGGTCGGCAGCGGGGCTGTTCAAGGTGTGCAGATGCTGCCGTGACAGGGAGAGAAAGCGCGGGGTAGGGCCGATGTCCTCGTACAACGGGTCGCCTTCCTCGTCGGTGGCGATGACCTGCGGGCCTTGCACATAGGGGAAGCTGGCTTCCAGCTCTTCGAGGGCAGCAGCGACCAGCTCACCGAGCAGTTCCTCTGCAGTGCGCTTGGGGTACATGTCGATCAGCGCGGCCAGGCGCGCTTCGGATTCCAGGTCCAGGTGCAGGACATGGCCGGTGCGGCTAAGGGGGCCGGCGGCATTCTGTTCCCAGTGCTGGGCAAGTTCACGGATTTTCATGATGACCTCTGTTTGCGCCTGCTGGTTTGCATGGCATGGGAGTGCTGTGCTTTCACTTTAGTTTGCTTTGCATGGCCACGGCTTGCCATTGCCGCCCGGCTATGGGCACTCTTCGGCAGAGGAGCCCACAGCTGCGGCGGAGAAAGGCCAATGACCGATATCGATGTGCGTTTGCGAGAAGATGTCCATGTGCTGGGCGAGCTGCTTGGCGAAACCATTCGCCAGCAGCATGGCGAGGCGTTCCTGCAGAAGATCGAGGACATCCGCCACAGTGCCAAGGCCGACCGCCGCGGCGCTGCCGAACAACTGAGTTCGACCCTGGCGGACCTGGCCGAGGCGGACCTGCTGCCGGTGGCCAGGGCCTTCAACCAGTTCCTCAACCTGGCCAACATGGCCGAGCAGTACCAGCTGATCCGCCGCCGCGATGCCGATCAGCCCGAGCCGTTCGAGGCCCGGGTGCTGCCCGAGTTGCTGGCGCGCCTGAAACAGGCGGGCCACGGTAACGATGCCTTGGCCCGGCAGCTGGCCAAGCTCGATATCCAGCTGGTGCTCACCGCGCACCCCACCGAGGTGGCACGCCGTACCCTGATCCAGAAGTACGACGCGATTGCCGGCCAGCTGGCCGCCCAGGACCACCGCGACCTGACCACAGGCGAACGCCAGCAGGTGCGCGAGCGCCTGCGCCGGCTGATCGCCGAAGCCTGGCACACCGAGGAAATCCGCCGCACCCGGCCGACACCGGTGGACGAGGCCAAGTGGGGCTTCGCGGTGATCGAGCATTCACTGTGGCACGCCATTCCCAGCCACCTGCGCAAGGTCGACAAGGCCTTGCTGGAGGCCACCGGCCTGCGCCTGCCGCTGGAAGCCGCACCGATCCGCTTCGCCTCGTGGATGGGCGGCGACCGCGATGGCAACCCCAACGTGACCGCAGCGGTCACCCGTGAAGTGCTGTTGCTGGCCCGCTGGATGGCCGCCGACCTGTTCCTGCGCGACATCGATGCACTGGCCTCGGAGTTGTCCATGCAGCAGGCCAATGCGGCCCTGCGCGAGCGGGGCGGCGACAGCGCCGAACCCTACCGGGCCGTGCTCAAGCAGTTGCGCGAGCGCCTGCGGGCGACCCGGGCCTGGGCGCATGCGGCGTTGGCCGGCAGCCAGCCGGCGGGTGCCGACGTGCTGGTGGACAACCGCGATCTGATCGCGCCGCTGGAGCTGTGCTACCAGTCCCTGCATGAATGCGGCATGGGTGTGATCGCCGAAGGCCCGCTGCTCGATTGCCTGCGCCGCGCCGTTACCTTCGGCCTGTTCCTCGGCCGCCTGGACGTGCGCCAGGACGCTGCCCGCCACCGTGATGCGCTGAGCGAAATTACCGACTACCTGGGTCTGGGCCGTTATGCCGACTGGGATGAAGAGCAGCGTATCGCCTTCCTCCAGGCTGAGCTGAACAACCGCCGGCCCCTGTTGCCCGCGCACTTCCGGCCGCAGGCGGATACCGCCGAGGTGTTGGCCACCTGCCGGGAAATCGCCGCCGCGCCAGCGGCCTCGCTGGGCTCTTACGTCATCTCGATGGCCGGTGCCGCCTCGGATGTGCTGGCGGTGCAACTGCTGCTCAAGGAAGCCGGGCTGACCCGGCCCATGCGCGTGGTGCCGTTGTTCGAGACCTTGGCTGACCTCGACAACGCAGGCCCGGTGATGCAGCGCCTGCTTGGCCTGCCGGGCTATCGCGCCGGGTTGCGCGGGCCGCAGGAAGTGATGATCGGCTATTCCGACTCGGCCAAGGACGCCGGTACCACCGCAGCGGCCTGGGCGCAGTACCGGGCCCAGGAAGAGCTGGTGCGGATCTGCACCGAGCACCAGGTCGAGCTGTTGCTGTTCCATGGCCGCGGCGGCACGGTTGGCCGCGGCGGTGGCCCGGCTCATGCGGCCATCCTGTCGCAGCCACCGGGGTCGGTGGCGGGGCGTTTCCGCACCACCGAGCAGGGCGAGATGATCCGCTTCAAGTTCGGTTTGCCGGGCATCGCCGAGCAGAATCTCAACCTGTACCTGGCCGCCGTGCTCGAAGCCACCTTGTTGCCGCCACCGCCGCCGCAGCCGGCCTGGCGCGAGGTGATGGACCAGCTGGCCGCCGATGGCGTCAAGGCCTATCGCAGCGTGGTGCGCGACAACCCCGATTTCGTCGAGTACTTCCGCCAGGCGACGCCGGAGCAGGAGCTCGGGCGCCTGCCGCTGGGTAGCCGCCCGGCCAAGCGCCGCGCCGGTGGCATCGAAAGCCTGCGGGCGATCCCGTGGATCTTCGGCTGGACCCAGACCCGCCTGATGCTGCCGGCCTGGCTGGGCTGGGAAACGGCGCTGAGCAACGCCCTGGCCCGCGGACAGGGCGAACTGCTGGCGCAGATGCGCGAGCAATGGCCGTTCTTCCGTACCCGCATCGACATGCTCGAGATGGTGCTGGCCAAGGCCGACGCGCAGATCGCCGAGGCCTACGACGAACGTCTAGTGCAACCGCACTTGCTGCCTTTGGGGGCGCACCTGCGCGACCTATTGTCGCAGTCATGCCAGGTGGTGCTGGGCCTGACGGGGCAGCCGGTGCTACTGGCGCACAGCCCCGAGACGCTGGAATTCATCCGCCTGCGCAACACCTACCTGGACCCGCTGCACCGCCTGCAGGCCGAGTTGCTGGCCCGCTCGCGCAGCCGCGAAGCCGCTCTGGACAGCCCGTTGGAGCAGGCCTTGCTGGTCACGGTGGCGGGGATTGCGGCGGGCCTGCGCAATACCGGCTGAGGGTCGGCGCAGGGTAGCCCGGGTGCATGCCAGGCACGGCATGCATCGGCACGAGGAGGCCGGTTGCGCCGGGCGCAACCGCCTCCCAGGCAAGCCGTAGGTGGCGCATTCCTGCAACTTTGGGACGCTTGTCTGGCTGCCGGGCGCTGTGTATCTTGAGCAGCCTTCTGACCGATTTATGGTCATACCCGATTTTCCGGACTTGGCCCTGGTCGCCGAATCCATTGAATTTCATAAAAAAATTTGAGGAGCACGAGATGCGCGTAATTCTGCTGGGAGCTCCCGGGGCCGGTAAAGGTACTCAGGCAAAGTTCATCACCGAAAAGTTCGGTATCCCCCAGATTTCCACCGGTGACATGCTGCGTGCCGCCGTCAAGGCCGGTACCCCGCTGGGCCTGGAACTGAAGAAAGTCATGGATGCCGGTCAGCTGGTCTCCGACGAGTTGATCATCAGCCTGGTCAAGGAGCGCATCGCCCAGCCTGATTGCGCCAAGGGCTGCCTGTTCGACGGCTTCCCGCGCACCATCCCGCAGGCCGAAGCCATGGTCGCTGCCGGTGTCGACATCGACGCCGTGGTCGAAATCGCCGTGGACGACGAGGAAATCGTCGGCCGCATGGCAGGCCGCCGCGTGCACCTGGCCTCGGGCCGCACCTACCACATTCAGTACAACCCGCCGAAGGTGGAAGGCAAGGACGACGAGACTGGCGAAGACCTGATCCAGCGCGACGACGACAAGGAAGAAACCGTTCGCCATCGCCTGTCGGTCTACCACAGCCAGACCAAGCCGCTGGTGGACTTCTACCAGAAGCTGTCTGCTGCCAATGACGGCAAGCCGAAGTACAGCCACATCGAAGGCGTCGGTTCGGTCGAAGCCATCACCGCCAAGGTCCTGGCAGCCCTGAGCTGATCAGCGCCTGACGCACCCGACCACGGCCCGCTTGCGGGCCGTGGTCGTTTTGGGGCCGCACAGCGGCCCTTTAGGGACACGACGCCGCCACTGTTCTATACTGCCGCTCTTTTTTCTTCGCACTTGGAAACCTGTTCGATGACCACCCTGCTGGCCCTGGATACCGCCACCGAAGCCTGTTCCGTCGCGCTGCTGCATGACGGCAAGGTAACCAGCCATTACGAGGTGATCCCGCGCATGCATGCGCAGAAGCTGCTGCCGATGATCAAGCAGTTGCTGGCTGACGCTGGCGTGGCCCTGAATGCGCTGGATGCCATCGCCTTTGGCCGCGGCCCGGGTGCGTTCACCGGTGTGCGTATCGCGATTGGCGTGGTCCAGGGCCTGGCCTTCGCCCTGCAGCGCCCGGTGTTGCCGGTGTCCAACCTGGCCGCCCTGGCCCAGGGCGCCTTGCGCGAGCAAGGCGTGCAGCAGGTGGCTGCCGCCATCGATGCGCGCATGGACGAGGTGTACTGGGGGTGCTACCAGGCCACGGCGGGCGAAATGCGCCTGGTCGGCCACGAAGCGGTGTTGCCACCCGAGCAGGTGGCGCTGCCTGTGGACAGCAGTGGCGAGTGGTTCGGTGCCGGTACCGGCTGGGGCTATGCCGAGCGTCTGGCGGTGCAAGTGGCGGCCAGCAATGCCAGCGCCTTGCCCAACGCCCTGGATATCCTCGGCCTGGCCAGCTTCGCCTGGGCGCGCGGGGAGGCGATCGCCGCCGACCAGGCGCAACCGGTGTACCTGCGCGACAACGTGGCGACACCGAAAAAATCCTGAGTGCTGTTCGTCGGTTAGCGCCCACAGCCGAAAACCTTTTGCGCGATCTGTGGTCCAGTTATCACTCGAGCATTAGCGATGGATTCCTGATGCTGCTAAATTGCCATCATCGATCCTGAGTGCTGATGCCATGCGTATCGACGGTTTTACCCCGCAGTCCTACCCGCTCAAGCGCATGCCACGCAAGGCTGCAGTGCGTGACGAGGCCATCGAAGATGCCGAGCTGGTGGAGGAGGCGGAAGCTACCCCGCAGGAAGCCACTGCACGCCGCCGTAGCGGTGGCCTGCCGGCCCGCCAGCAGGACATGATCTTCCCCCGTGCCCGCGATCGTCGCACCGCCACGGCGCTGGCCAGCTACCTGAGTACTGCCGGTTTTACCGACTGGGACATGGATGTACTGGGGCTGGACCTGTACATTTGAGGGATGACGCCATCCCCCCTGCCTTATTTTCTTGGTTGTCCGTCCTGGAGCGAAAACGCCTGGCGCGACTACCTGTACCCCGCCGACGCCAACAGCAATGAAATGCTTGGCTTCTACTGCCAGGTGTTCAACGCGGTCGAGGGCAATACCACCTTCTATGCACGCCCGGCCCCCGGCACCATCGCCCGCTGGGCGCAGGTCATGCCCGCACATTTTCGCTTCACCGCGAAGTTTCCCCGGGATATCAGCCACGCCGGCGACCTGCGTGAGCAACTTGAGCCTGCCTGCGACTTTATCCGCCTGATGGCCCCGCTGGGCCAGCGTGTATCACCGTACTGGCTGCAGTTGCCGGCGCAGTTCGGCCCCGCACGGCTGGGCGAGCTTTGCCAGTTTCTCGACCAGGCTGGGGTGCCGCTGGCTGTGGAAGTGCGCAACCAGGCCTTCTTCGCCAAGGGTGAGGAAGAGCGGTTGCTCAACCGCCTGCTGCGCGAGCGTGGCGTGGAGCGCATCTGCCTGGACCCGCGCGCGCTGTTCAGTTGTACCTCGCGCGACCCGGCAGTGCTGCACGCGCAGGCGAAAAAGCCCAAGGTACCGCCACGCCCCGCAGCGTTCAGCCAGCACCCACAGGTGCGCTTCATCGGCCATCCACAGCTGGAAGCCAACGAGGCGTTTCTCACCCCATGGGTGGACAAGGTGGCCAGCTGGATCAAGGAGGGCCGCAGCCCCTACATCTTCCTGCACACTTCGGACAACCGCCTGGCCGCTGCCCTGGCCCAGCATTTTCACCAACGCCTGATGCGCCGCCTGCCAGGCCTTGCCGCGCTGCCGGAATTGCCGCGTGCGCCCGAGGTCGAACAACTGGGGCTACTATGAGCACTCCCTGACTGCCGGAGGTTGAACCATGGATGTGCAAACCCTGCGAGCCGAAGCCTTCAAGGCTTTGCATGAGCGTGACAGCGCTTTCGTCATCCCCAACCCCTGGGATGCCGGCTCTGCCAAGCTGCTGGCCAGCCTGGGTTTCGAAGCGCTGGCGAGCACCAGTGCCGGCCTGGCTTTCAGCCTGGGCCGGCCCGATGCCGAAGGCGCCTTGAGCCTGGACGAAACACTCGGCAATGCCGGCGAAATCGTCGATGCCACGGCGTTGCCGGTGGCGGCGGACCTGGAAAACGGCTTCGGCGACCTGCCGGAAGATTGCGCCCAGGCCATTCTGCGCGCTGCCGCAGTGGGCCTGGTGGGCGGCTCCATCGAAGATGCCAGTGGCCGTGGCGATATGCCAATCTATGACCTCGGGCTGGCGGTAGAGCGTGTGCGCGCAGCCGTGCAAGCCGCGCGTAGCCTGCCGTTCCCGTTCACCCTGTGCGCCCGGGCCGAGAACCTGTTGCATGGGCGCCTGGACCTGGACGACACCATCCGGCGCCTTCAGGCCTATGCCGAAGCCGGCGCCGATGTGCTCTATGCGCCTGGGCTGCGCACTGTCGAAGAAATCCGTGCGGTGGTACAAGCCGTTGCGCCGCGGCCGGTGAACGTGCTGATGGGCATGCCAGGCGTGCCGCTGAGCGTCAACCAGCTGCAGGACCTGGGCGTACGCCGTATCAGTGTCGGCTCGTCGCTGGCCCGCGCGGCGCTGGGGGCTTTCCACCGGGCCGCGCTGGAAATTCGCGATGAGGGCACGTTCGGCTACGGTGAGCAGGCGTTGCCGTTCGCCCAGCTCAACGAGCTGTTCCGCCGCTGATGCGGGCAGCAGGTGTGCCGTCAGCCCGAGGTTCTCAGGCGTGCACGCGCACGTTGTTCAGCACCACCGGGCGGGCCCAGTGCAGGTCGAACGCCAGGTCGGTCTGCTGCTTGGCCAGGGTGGTGTCGTCGAACGGTTCGGGCGCCGGGTCCAGCAGGTCGGTCTCGAACTCGGCAATGGGCAGGAACAGCGGCCGCGGCGCTGGCCCCGGGCCTGGTTCGGCAAGCGGCTGGCCCTGGCTCATCACCACCGGGCGCAGCCAGCTGTTGCTGATATCCAGCTGACGTTGCTGCTCGATCAGTTCGACCGCGCTGAATGGCTCGGGGGCGGGCGGCAGCAGGTTGGCTTCGAGTTCGGCCTTGGGCAGGAACAAAGGCTCGGGCGGTGCCACCACGGTATCCTGCACCGGGCAGGCCCGCTGGGCGTCGATCAGCGCCAGGGCGCGGGCGCCACCTATGGGTTCGCCGCTGTCCTGATCATAACGGACGAACGACTGGCTGACGCTATCCGCCGGCTCCTCCTGCTGCTCGGCCATGGCCCGGGCAAAAAAATCCTGCCACAGGTGGCTGACGCCCCCGAGTGCCTGGGTGTTGTGCTGACTGTAGTTGCCGACAGGCGACAGGTAGGTCAGGCCGATGGGAAGAGTATCTGACATGGGCAGTCGCGCGCGTTGTGCTCTGGCAGAATAGCGGAATATTGCCTGTATCGGCCGTGATGGCCGATACCTTAATGGCTGGGTTCAATTTTCAGGTGTGAATGATGGAAGAGCAGGGCACAGGTATCCGGGTCGAGGCACTGTCGGCGGAATTCGAGGCTCAAGCTGCTGCATGGGCCGAGCGCCTCGGCTTGCCGCTGCAGGACGAGGCCGCCGGGTTTGCCGTGCAGGTCGGCGTCGATGGCCTGCAAATCCAGCAGTTGGGCCCGCAGGCACCGGGGCCGGTACGGGTGGACTTCGTCGAGGGTCAGGCTGCGCACCGGCGCCAGTTTGGCGGCGGCACCGGGCAGATGATCGCCAAGGCCGTGGGTGTTGCCCAAGGGGTACGACCGCAGGTGCTCGATGCCACGGCCGGTCTGGGCAAGGATGCCTTCGTGCTGGCCAGCCTGGGTTGCCAGATGACCCTGATCGAACGTCAGCCACTGGTTGCCGCGCTGCTGGAGGACGGCCTGGCGCGGGCCCGGGCCGATGAAGAGGTGGCGCCGATCGTCGGGCGCATGCGCCTGCTGACCGGCAATGCCATCGAGCGCATGCGTGCCTGGGAAGGCGAGGCGCCGCAGGTGATCTACCTCGACCCGATGTTCCCGCACCGGGACAAGAGCGCCTTGGTGAAGAAGGAAATGCGCGTGTTCCGGCCGCTGGTGGGCGACGACCTGGACGCCCCGGCCTTGCTCGAAGCGGCCCTGGCGCTGGCCAGCCACCGGGTGGTGGTGAAGCGCCCGCGCAAGGCGCCGATCATCGACGGGCCAAAGCCGAGCCACAGCCTGGAGGGTAAGTCGAGCCGGTATGACATTTACCCGAAGAAGGCGCTGAAAGCCTGATTGCGCGGTGCCTGTGCGGGTATCAGGGTTGAAATGCGCGCAAGAACACCCCGACTACTTCGCGCACATGGGCCTCGGCCTCATCGCCTTCCAGCGGCCCCGCACAGCCCAGCAGCAAGCGATAGTCCGGTGCGCCCTTGACCAGGCAGAAGAAATGCTCCGCCGCGCGCCGTGGGTTGTCGACACGTAGCAGCCCGCGCTCATGCGCCCCGCGCAGCAGCGCTTCCATCCCGGCCAGCACGCGCTTGGGCCCGGCTTCGTAGAAATACTGGCCGAAGCTTGGGTCCAGGCTGCCCTGGGCCATGATCAGCCGGCACAGCTTCACCGCTTCATCACTGCTGACCAGCGCCTGGAAGCTGCGGGCGATGGTCAACAACACCTCTTCCACCGCCGCCCCCTCGGGGTATTCGAACAGCAGGTCGGGCAGCTGCAACTGACAAGTGGCCATGACCGCCGAGCAGAACAGGGTCTGCTTGTCGGTGAAGTGGCTGTACACGGTGAGTTTTGAAACACCTGCCGCCGCAGCGACCGCATCCATGCTGGTGTTGGCATAACCAAGGCTGAGAAACAGCGCCTTGGCCGCTTCGAGAATCGCCTCGCGCTTGGCCAGGTCCTTGGGCCGGCCCGGGCCTATGGGTGCGTCGTGGGACATGGGAACCCGCATTTTTTCAAAAGGTTGCTCATCTTACCGGCTCGAACGGCTTGCGGCTGCAGGTAAAACCATCGAACAGGAAACTCATGCCATGCGCTGATGAGTTTGGGTGCTTGTCTGAGCCGGAGTCAAAAGTGCTCGCAAATGTAGATTGGGTGCCGAGAATTCGAGGCGTTTTCCTGGGTGCCCGGAGTTCGGCTTTTTCAGCAACGGACACCTGAAGTGCAAACAGTGGCGATAAATTGACGAAACTTTTCTGACGCAGGTAGGTATATGCCATTCGTCGATTAATTGACATTTCGTCTGATGCGGGAATACGGTCGGGTGAGCGTCAAAAACGGCTAAATTATTGATTTAAAAGCATAAGCTGCGATGAGGGAAGTGCCGGTCCACATGTTCCACAAGGCACTGCGTGACGACGCCAGGGCCAGGCACTATGCCGCGCTCACCTAGACTCCGCTGAAGGGCCTGTAGGAGCACTGCAGCATGCGCCAGCAACCAATTGTTGTTTTCATTTCAACATTTCCGTCCCATTGCGGAACCCGACCGCAACCCCCGCCGGTTGCGCTACCGCCCGTGGCCCAGCGCCATTCAACCTCGTGCGGCACCGTCTGACTCATTGTCGGTTGCCATTGTTCATTGATCCTCGGCCAAGTCAGTCAGCGGCCGATAAGGACGGCTAAGAAAGCTAACAAGTGGAGGACAGGGACCGTTTTTCATGGGAGGCAGGAAGACAATGCCAGACCATAAAAAAACGATACGCGTGATGCTGATCGATTGTCGCCCGCTGGTACTCCTGGGGCTTCACGATCTGATCAACGCCAGAAAGCCCCGCATGGAAGTGAGTGGCCAGGCCACCACCTATGCCCATGCGCTGGACCTTGCCGATCAGTCGCGGCCCGATGTCATCTTCTTCAGTTTCTTTCCTGATGCGCTGGACCCGGTCGAGGTGGTTGCCGGCCTCGCGCGCACGGGCGACATGAAAGTGCTGGTGCTCAAGGGGTTGTACGAGACGGTCCCGGTGGCACACGCCATCGAGGCGGGCGCACGTGGCATCGTGCTGGCGGAAGACCCGACCGAGTCGATCATCCGGGCCATCGTCAAAGTCCATCATTGCGACACCGGGCTGGACAGAGCTTGGGTCAGCGGCCTTTCCGGTTATGCCTCGGCCAGGCATGTGCCGTTGAAATGCAACCTGGCACACGCGAAACATGCCCGGCTGACGTTGCGCGAGCAGGAACTGGTCCGTGCCATCGTTGGCGACCCGTCCGCCAAGTACATGTGCATCGCCGGGCGCTTGGGCATCAGCGAACACACCGTGCACAATCACCTCAGCAGCATCTATCAGAAGCTCAACCTCACCAACCGCATCGACTTGCTGATGTACGCGGTCAAGCATGGGCTAACCAGTAGCGAAGAGCCACCTGCGTCCACAGGCGGTGAGCACGACTGAGGCCCAGGCACAACGTAGCGGGCTGATGGCGCATGGTGGGGCTTTGGGGCGCGGTCTTTTGGTGTCGAAGGGCGAAGTTCGTCAGGGTCCTGCAGAAACGCTGCGAGGGTGGTTTTTCAGGCCACCCTCGCAGGTTTTCACTCAATATTCAGACGCTCCCATTGAAGATGTCGGTGTTGAGGATGTCGACCCCGACCAGGGTGATGGTCGTTGTCTGCCCGCCGGATTCGGCAATGGTCACGATGCTGTCTGCGCCGCTGTTGTCGATCGACTGAACGACGGCATTCGCATCGCCATTGAGCACCAGCGTGTCGCGTTGCCCCGCACCGGCATCGAACCCGCTGACCTGGTACAGGTGTTCAGCAGCCGACAGGTCGACGTTGAAGGCATCACGCTGGCCGGTGGTGCCAACCAGCGAGAAGTCGAACGGTGCATTGTCCGCTTCGTTGGCGAACAGGTTGGCGGCGAACGTACTGCTCGCGGAGTCGCCATCCTTGTCCGTCAGCGTTGCACTGAACTGCAGTTTGATGTCGCTGGCCAGGTTCTCGGTTTCCTTGATGAACTCGATCACCGGGATCTTGATTTCGCCTCGCGCCATCGTCAGTTGCACGGCATCGATCAGCGACGAACCTGCCTTCTGGATCAGGAACGACACCTGGCCGCCAGCCTCTGGGGTGAGGGTGTTCACCTCGGTCAGGTTCGACGTCGTTCCATCGGCGTAGTAGATGCGGTAGTACAGGTCCTCGGTCGCGGTGTCGTAGCCCCCTACGGAGTTGTCGATGTAGACCTTCATGCCCGTCAGCAAGGTTTCCGGGTTGATCACGAAGCTTTCATCGGCGTTGCTGATCGCTGCCAGGTTGTCACCCTGGAACAGGTTGTTGGCGACGCCGATACCGGACGTGCTGACGTTCATCGAGGCGGGGTCGATGTACGACGGCAGGGGATTGGTCTGGAGCTGGGCTTCGGTCGGGTCGGAAGCCCCGATGCCTATGCCGGTGAAGATGTCTGCCGTCGAGGCGAGCGCCTTGGCGGAGAAGAACACGATCTCCTCGGATGCCGATGGAATGCTTGGGTCACTGGTTTTAGGGATCAGCAAGGTCCGCACCGGGTCCGGGCCGCCGGCATCCAGCGAGCCATTGGCACTGCTGAGCGTGGTGACCGAATGGAAGCCTTGCACCAGGTCCAGGGTATAGCTGCCATTGGCATAGGCCGTCAGCGTGTAGTCGATCGTGGTGTTGGCCGTTGCGGCGTTGTTGTCGAAGTCTCCGGTCAAGGTGCCGGTGAAGTGGAACGCGCCATTGGCATCGGGCGAAGGCGACGTTTCGGTCAGTGTGCCAGTGCCGGTCGTGGTGCTGTTGTCGGGCCTGACCAGGGTGAACTGGCCACCCACCAGCGAAATGTCCAGGCCGGTCGCACCCAGGCCGTCGGCACCGATCGTATGGTTCCAGAAGCCGTATTGCGGCAGGGTGCTGCCGGTTCCGATCAGGTTGCCGAAGGCCAGGGATGGCCCATCATCGTGGAACACCAGGTTCTGCCCGATGTTGAGGGTGGCCTGGGCGCTGTCGCCATCCCTGTCGGTCTTGATCGCAGTCAAGGTCACCAGGTTGTCAGCGGTCAGGGTCTTCACGTCATCGGGGTTGGTGGGGTCGGGGTGCACGATGGCGCGGAGCTGGTCGAGGGTGACAGTGCCATTACTGGCGACGCTGACCGTGAACACCAGCGCGTTGGTAGTGGCCGTGCGGCCCTCCACCACGGTGCCATTGAGCGACAGGTTGACCGCCTCGCCGGTGGCCGTGTCCGTCAGGCCCGACGCGCCTGCCACCACGCCCAGGGCGTAGGTGAGCGTGCCTGCACCGTCGGCGCCGAAGGCCGAGGTGAAGTTGGCAGCGAAGCTTTGGCTGGCGTTGATCGCCAGGTTGGTTTCGTCGACGGTCAGGGTCGGCTCGGTGCCGGTAGTGCTGATGCTCGGGCCGTCATCCTTGAATACCAGGTTTTGCCCGATGTTGAGGGTGGCCTGGGCGCTGTCGCCGTCCTTGTCGGTCTTGGTCGCGGTCAAGGTCACCAGATTGTCGGCGCTCAGGGTCTTCGAGTCGTCCGGGTTAGTGGTGTCGGGGTGGACGATGGCGCGGAGCTGGTCGAGGGTGACGGTGCCATTACTGGCGACGCTGACCGTGAACACCAGCAGGTTGGTGGTGGCCGTGCGGCCTTCCACCACGGCGCCATTGAGCGACAGGTTGACCGCCTCGCCGGTAGCCGTGTCCGTCAGGCCGGAGGCGCCCGCCACCACGCCCAGGGCGTAAGTGAGCGTGCCGGCGCCATCGGCGCCGAACGCCGAGGTGAAGTTGGCGGCGAAGCTCTGGCTGGCGTTGATCGCCAGGTTGGTTTCGTCGACAGTCAGGGTCGGTTCCGTGCCGGTGGTGCTGATGCTCGGGCCGTCATCCTTGAACACCAGGTTCTGCCCGATGTTGAGGGTGGCTTGGGCGCTGTCGCCGTCCTTGTCGGTCTTGGTCGCGGTCAAGGTCACCAGGTTGTCGGCGCTCAGGGTTTTCGAGTCATCCGGGTTGGTGGTGTCGGGATGGACGATGGCGCGGAGCTGGTCGAGGGTGACCTCACCGTTGCTGGCCACACTGACCGTGAACACCAGCAGGTTGGTGGTGGCCGTGCGGCCTTCCACCACGGTGCCATTGAGCGACAGGTTGACTGCTTCCCCAGTGGCCGTGTCCGTCAGGCCGGAGGCGCCTGCCACCACGCCCAGGGCGTAGGTGAGTGTGCCTGCACCATCTGCTCCGAAGGCCGAGGTGAAGTTGGCGGCGAAGCTCTGTGTGGCGTTGATCGCCAGGTTGGTTTCATCGACGGTCAGGGTCGGCTCGGTGCCGGTAGTGCTGATGCTCGGGCCGTCATCCTTGAATACCAGGTTCTGCCCGATATTCAGCGTGGCCTGGGCGCTGTCGCCGTCCTTGTCGGTCTTGGTCGCGGTCAAGGTCACCAGGTTGTCGGCGCTCAGGGTCTTCGAGTCATCCGGGTTGGTGGTGTCGGGGTGGACGATGGCGCGGAGCTGGTCGAGGGTGACGGTGCCGTTACTGGCAACACTGACAGTGAACACCAGCAGGTTGGTGGTGGCCGTGCGGCCTTCTACCACGGTGCCATTGAGCGACAGGTTGACCGCCTCGCCGGTGGCCGTGTCCGTCAGGCCGGAGGCGCCTGCCACCACGCCGAGGGCGTAGGTGAGCGTGCCAGCGCCATCGGCGCCGAAGGCCGAGGTGAAGTTGGCGGCGAAGCTCTGGCTGGCGTTGATCGCCAGGTTGGTTTCATCGACGGTCAGGGTCGGTTCCGTGCCGGTGGTGCTGATGCTCGGGCCGTCATCCTTGAATACCAGATTCTGCCCGATATTCAGCGTGGCCTGGGCGCTGTCGCCGTCCTTGTCGGTCTTGGTCGCGGTCAGGGTCACCAGGTTGTCGGCGCTCAGGGTCTTCGAGTCATCCGGGTTGGTGGTGTCGGGGTGGACGATGGCGCGGAGCTGGTCGAGGGTGACGGTACCGTTACTGGCCACGCTGACAGTGAATACCAGCAGGTTGGTGGTGGCCGTGCGGCCTTCCACCACGGCGCCATTGAGCGACAGGTTGACCGCTTCCCCGGTGGCCGTGTCCGTCAGGCCGGAAGCGCCCGCCACCACGCCGAGGGCGTAAGTGAGCGTGCCAGCGCCATCGGCGCCGAACGCCGAGGTGAAGTTGGCGGCGAAGCTCTGGCTGGCGTTGATCGCCAGGTTGGTTTCGTCGACGGTCAGGGTCGGCTCGGTGCCGGTGGTGCTGATGCTCGGGCCGTCATCCTTGAATACCAGGTTCTGCCCGATATTCAGTGTGGCCTGGGCGCTGTCGCCGTCCTTGTCGGTCTTGGTCGCGGTCAAGGTCACAAGGTTGTCGGCGCTCAGGGTCTTCGAGTCATCCGGGTTGGTGGTGTCAGGGTGGACGATGGCGCGGAGCTGGTCGAGGGTGACGGTGCCGTTACTGGCAACACTGACAGTGAACACCAGCAGGTTGGTGGTGGCCGTGCGGCCTTCTACCACGGTGCCATTGAGCGACAGGTTGACCGCCTCGCCGGTGGCCGTGTCCGTCAGGCCGGAGGCGCCTGCCACCACGCCGAGGGCGTAGGTGAGCGTGCCAGCGCCATCGGCGCCGAAGGCCGAGGTGAAGTTGGCGGCGAAGCTCTGGCTGGCGTTGATCGCCAGGTTGGTTTCATCGACGGTCAGGGTCGGTTCCGTGCCGGTGGTGCTGATGCTCGGGCCGTCATCCTTGAATACCAGATTCTGCCCGATATTCAGCGTGGCCTGGGCGCTGTCGCCGTCCTTGTCGGTCTTGGTCGCGGTCAGGGTCACCAGGTTGTCGGCGCTCAGGGTCTTCGAGTCATCCGGGTTGGTGGTGTCGGGGTGGACGATGGCGCGGAGCTGGTCGAGGGTGACGGTACCGTTACTGGCCACGCTGACAGTGAATACCAGCAGGTTGGTGGTGGCCGTGCGGCCTTCCACCACGGCGCCATTGAGCGACAGGTTGACCGCTTCCCCGGTGGCCGTGTCCGTCAGGCCGGAAGCGCCCGCCACCACGCCCAGGGCGTAAGTGAGCGTGCCTGCACCATCGGCGCCGAAGGCCGAGGTGAAGTTGGCGGCGAAGCTCTGGCTGGCGTTGATCGCCAGGTTGGTTTCATCGACGGTCAGGGTCGGCTCGGTGCCAGTGGTACTGATGCTCGGGCCGTCATCCTCGAAGACCATCTTGGAGCCGATTTCAGCGGTAGCGGTAGTGACCTGAAGTAGCTTCAGGCCGCCGATATCGAAATCGGCATGTGTATCGCCCTTGGCGTCCACGGCAGCGCCATTCTGGACGAGCACACGGTTGTGATCCTGTGTGGTGGTGTACTCGATTCGCTGGCCGGCGGTAATGCCAGTGAGGGTGGCGACCCCCGAGGCGAAGGTGATGACGATGTTCGGGTCATTCACCGCCCCGTTCGAGTTTTCGACTACTTGCCCCGTGGCGATATCGATGACGCGAACGTTGGTGATCGCCACTGCAGCATCGTTACTGTAGCCATTGATGAAGTTCACCCCAGGTTCAGCGGCCGTGCTGAAGGCGCTGACCGTGACCACGGCGCTCTTGCCGCTTTGCAGTTGCACCACATCGAAACTGGCCGACTTGGCATTGAAAACAGCGGTGTAGTCGATGTTGGCTTCAATGTCCGCTTCGTTCTGGTCCAGGTTGGGAATGGTTACATTCTGCCGGGCGCCGGTGACGAAGGAGAAACGGATACCTTCCTGTTCCACGATCATCTGGTTGTTGGTGCCGAAGGTGGTCGGGCCACCCGCCTGGCTGGTGTTGATCGTATCGCCGGTGGTGATGTTGGCACCGCTCGACTGGTCGGCCGGGTCCTTCCCGGTGGCGATGATGGTCGGGTCGCTGATGCGCAGGATGCCGCCGTCATTGACCACGGTCGGGTTCGCGGTGGTGAACATCAGGAACAGGTTCTGCCCGGAAGGGGCATTGGCCAGGCTGAACTGCAGGTCCTGGTTGGTGCCGATGAACACCTTGTTCAGCAGATTGACGGCATCGTCAGGGTTGCTGGTGTCCGGGTGCAGCAGCGGCTGGTATTCCACCGTCCAGATCTTGCCGCCGCTGACCGGCGATCCGGTTTCTTCGATGTAACCGGCAAAGATGATTGCGCCTGATGGCCCGCCAGCACGGCCCAGCACGATGTTGTTGTCGCTGGTATCGGTGTAGAGCAGGATGCTGACGCCATCGAGGGTATCCAGCCCACTGTCCAGGCCATTGAGCGGCGCGCCAGCGCTGTTGGTGAAGCTGACGTCGGTGATGGTGCCGCCCGGTGCCGGGGTGATGGTGAAGGCATTGCTGCCGGTGTTGCCCACGGCCCCGGTATAGCCGCTCAAGGCAGCCCCTGCCGGGGTACCGGCGCCCAGTGCGGTCAGGCGGGTCGAGAACGCGGAGGGCAGGGAGGCCACCAGGATGTCGTTGTCGTCGGCATCCGAGGCCGGGCTTGGTGTGGCTGTGGCATTTTGCAACCCGGCCGTTTCGTCCAGCGTCACGTTCACACCGGTCGCGGTGATCACTGCGCTGTCGGTGAACGACGTCGTCGCCACCACGTCGTCAGCCGTGCCGAACACCTGGTCGGCACCCGCGCCAGTGGCGCTGAGCAGGAAGGTGGCGCCCGCCGAGTCGTCGGGGTTGACGTACCACGAAGTGGTGATGCTGCCGTTGACCTGGCCGTCCAGGTCGCCAGCGCCGCCGTCGGTCACGTACCACGGGTCGTGGCCCTCGCCGGATTCGCTGGCGAGCACATCGTCGGGGGTGCCCCACAGGTTGTCCGCACCGGCGCCCGTGGCATGGTCCACCTCGAATGCGACCGTGCTGCCAGCAGCGAAGCCGCTGGCCGTGACGGTGGCGGTGCTGCCAGGGCTATAGTCGCTGAGATCGGTGGTGACGGTAGGTGGGGAGATGGGGGCTAGGTCGTCGGTGGGGTTGTGTTTGTCCGTTGGCGATGCGTTCTTCTTGTTCATGGTCATGGCTCTCTCCCAAGCGCTGCCAGTTGTCGAGGCCTGGCTGCAGACCTCCGCTACAGGCCTCAACTATGGATAAGCGCCACCGGCTGCGCATCGGCTGATACTCCCAGGCGGCCTGGGAGTATTGGACTACCTGGCACCGGAGCCGGGCGCCCGATGTGAAAAGGTGGCCCGATTTTTCTTCCGGCGCTGGCTTCCCGGCTTCGGTTCGCTGATTTAATATACTTGCCAGTATAAATATTCAGACGTGCACCTCGCGAAAGGATTCATCATGTTGCGCCATGCCTTGTCCATCGCCCTGTCCACCGCCGCAGTGCTGTTGCTGGCAGCGTGCGGCCAGGAAGCCGTCCCACCTGCCGCGCCGCGCCCGGCACTGGTGGTGCAACCGCAACCGGCCGAAGCCGCTGCCGACAGTTACCCCGGCGAAGTGCGGGCGCGCTTCGAGCCGGAGCTGGCCTTCCGCATTGCCGGCAAGGTCAGCAAGCGCCTGGTCGAGGAAGGGCAGCGGGTCAAGGCCGACCAGCCGCTGGCCGAGCTCGACCCACAGGATGTGCGCCTGCAACTGGAAGCCAATCGTGCCCAGCTGGCGGCCGCCGAGGCCAACCTGGCGCTGGTGCGTGCCGAGCGCGATCGCTACCAGAAGCTGCTGGACCGGCAGATGGTCAGCCGTTCGCAGTACGACAACGCCGAAAACCTCTACCGCGCCGGGCTGGCCCGCCTCAAGCAGGCCAAGGCCGAGTTCGACGTCGCCGGCAACCAGGCCGAATATGCCGTGCTGCGTGCACCGCAGGCCGGGGTGATCGCCAAGCGCCAGGTGGAAGTGGGCCAGGTGGTCGCGGCCGGGCAGACCGTATTCACCCTCGCTGCCGATGGCGAACGGGAAGTGCTCATCGGCCTGCCGGAGCAGCAGTTCGCCCGCTTCGCCGTGGGCCAGCCGGTGAGCGTGGAACTGTGGTCGCACCCGCAGGAGCGCTTCCAGGGGCGCATCCGCGAGCTGTCACCGGCCGCCGACCCGCGCTCGCGTACCTTTGCCGCACGCATCGCTTTCACCTCCGCAGCCACGCCGGCGGAGCTGGGCCAGAGCGCTCGGGTATACATCGCCCACGAAGGCACGATCCCGTTGGCCGTACCGCTGTCGGCGGTTACTGCAGAGAATGGCCAGGCCTACGTCTGGCGGGTCAACAAGGACAGCCGCCTGGAGCGGGCGGTGGTGCGCCTGGGCGCCTACGGTGCCGACAGTGTGCCGGTACTGGAGGGCCTTGCCGCGGGCGACTGGATAGTCGCCGCCGGTGGCCATGTGTTGCGCGAGGGCCAGGAAGTACGCCCTGTGGACCGCACCAACCGTGTAGTGAACCTGACGGCCAAGGAGTAAGTCCCGATGGGTTTCAACCTTTCTGCCTGGGCGCTGCGCAACCGCCAGATCGTCCTGTTTCTGATGATCCTGCTGGCGGCCATTGGCGCGATGTCCTACACCAAGCTCGGCCAGAGCGAAGACCCGCCGTTCACCTTCAAGGCCATGGTCATCCGCACCCTGTGGCCGGGTGCCAGCGCCGAAGAGATGTCGCGCCAGGTCACCGAACGCATCGAGAAAAAACTGATGGAAACCGGCGAATACGAGCGGATTGTCTCGTTCTCCCGGCCCGGTGAATCGCAGGTTACCTTCATGGCCCGTGACTCGCTGCATTCCAGGGATATCCCCGAGCTGTGGTATCAGATCCGCAAGAAGGTCGCGGACATCCGCCACACCCTGCCGCCGGAAATCCAGGGCCCGTTCTTCAACGACGAGTTCGGCACCACCTTCGGCAATATCTATGCGCTGACCGGCAAGGGCTTCGACTATGCCGTGCTCAAGGACTATGCCGACCGTATCCAGATCCAGCTGCAGCGGGTCAAGGACGTCGGCAAGGTCGAGCTGGTGGGTCTGCAGGACGAAAAAATCTGGATCGAGCTGTCCAACCTCAAGCTGGCCACCCTCGGTGTGCCGTTGGCGGCCGTGCAGCAGGCCCTGCAGGAGCAGAACGCGGTCAGCACCGCCGGCTTCTTCGAAACCCCCAGCGAGCGCCTGCAGTTGCGGGTAAGCGGGCGTTTCGGCAGCGTCGAGCAGATACGCCAGTTCCCCATTCGCGTGGCTGACCGTACCTTCCGCATCGGCGATGTCGCCGAGGTGCACCGGGGCTTCAACGACCCACCCGCACCGCGCATGCGCTTCATGGGCGAGGATGCCATCGGCCTGGCCGTGTCGATGAAGGACGGCGGCGATATCCTGGTGCTGGGCAAGGCCCTGGAAGGCGAGTTCGAGCGCCTGGCACGCAGCCTGCCGGCCGGCATGGAGCTGCGCAAGGTGTCCGACCAGCCGGCAGCGGTCAAGGCTGGTGTGGGCGAATTCATCCAGGTGCTGGTCGAGGCGCTGGCCATCGTGCTGCTGGTGAGCTTCTTCTCGCTGGGCTTGCGCACCGGCCTGGTGGTAGCACTGGCGATTCCGCTGGTGCTGGCCATGACCTTCGCCGCCATGCATTACTTTGGCATCGGCCTGCACAAGATCTCCCTTGGCGCACTGGTGCTGGCGCTGGGCCTGCTGGTGGATGACGCGATCATTGCGGTGGAGATGATGGCGATCAAGATGGAGCAGGGCTACGACCGGCTCAAGGCGGCCAGCCATGCCTGGACCAGCACTGCCTTCCCGATGCTTACCGGCACCCTGATCACGGCGGCAGGCTTCCTGCCGATTGCCACGGCGGCCTCCGGCACTGGTGAATACACCCGTTCGATCTTCCAGGTAGTGACCATCGCCTTGCTCACCTCCTGGGTGGCCGCCGTGGTCTTCGTGCCTTACCTCGGCGAGCGCCTGCTGCCAGACCTGGCCAAACTGCATGCTGCGCGCCATGGCCAGGATGGCCACGCGCCAGACCCCTACGCCACCCCGTTCTACCAGCGCGTGCGGCGGGTGGTGGAGTGGTGCGTACGGCGGCGCAAGACTGTCATCCTGCTGACCATTGCCGCCTTTGTCGGCAGCATCCTGCTGTTCCGCTTCGTGCCCCAGCAATTCTTCCCGGCCTCCGGGCGCCCGGAGCTGTTGGTCGACCTGAAGCTGGCCGAAGGCAGTTCGCTGGCCAACACTGCCGAGCGAGTCAAGCAGTTGGAGGCGCTGCTCCGGCAGCAGGACGGCATCGACAACTATGTGGCCTACGTGGGCACCGGCTCGCCGCGCTTCTACCTGCCGCTGGACCAGCAACTGCCGGCGGCCAGCTTCGCCCAGTTCGTGGTGCTGGCCAAGTCGATGGAAGACCGCGAGCGCTTGCGCAGCTGGCTGATCAACAGCATGGACCAGCAGTTCCCTGACCTGCGCGCCCGCGTCACCCGCCTGGAAAACGGCCCGCCCGTGGGTTATCCAGTGCAGTTCCGTGTCACCGGCGAACACATCGAGAAAGTCCGTGCGCTGGCCCGCGAAGTGGCCGACAAGGTCCGCGAGAACCCGCATGTGATAAACGTGCACCTGGACTGGGAGGAACCGAGCAAGGCGGTATTCCTCGAAATCGACCAGGACCGCGCACGTGCCCTGGGCGTCAGTACTTCGCACCTGTCGAGCTTCCTGCAGAGCTCGCTGACCGGTACCACGGTCAGCCAGTACCGCGAGGACAACGAGCTGATCGAGATCCTGCTGCGCGGCACCCGCCAGGAACGCAACGAGCTGGGCAACCTCGGCAGCTTGGCGCTGCCTACCGAGAATGGCCAGAGCGTGGCATTGTCGCAGGTGGCAACCTTGGCCTACGGTTTCGAGGAAGGCATCATCTGGCACCGCAACCGTTTGCCGACGGTGACCGTGCGTGCCGACATCTACGACCAGGAGCAGCCGGTGACGCTGGTCAAGCAGATCGATCCGACCCTGAAGGAAATTCGCGCCAGGCTGCCCGATGGCTACCTGCTGGAGGTAGGTGGCACGGTTGAAGACTCCGAGCGCGGGCAGAAGTCGGTGAATGCCGGCATGCCGCTGTTCGTGGTGGTGGTGTTGAGCTTGCTGATGATCCAGCTGCGCAGCTTCTCGCGCACGGTGATGGTGTTCCTCACCGCACCGCTGGGGCTGATCGGGGTGACCTTGTTCCTGCTGGTGTTCCGTCAGCCGTTCGGCTTCGTCGCGATGCTCGGCACCATCGCCCTGGCGGGGATGATCATGCGCAACTCGGTGATCCTGGTGGACCAGATCGAGCAGGACATCGCGGCGGGCCAGGACCGTTGGCAGGCGATCATCGAAGCCACGGTGCGGCGCTTCCGGCCGATCGTGCTGACCGCACTGGCGGCAGTACTGGCGATGATCCCGTTGTCGCGCAGCGTGTTCTACGGGCCGATGGCAGTGGCGATCATGGGCGGCTTGATCGTGGCCACGGTGCTGACCTTGCTGTTCCTGCCGGCGTTGTATGCGGCCTGGTTCCGGGTGAAAAAGGGCTGAAGTTCGCAGGGGAGGGCTTCGCCCTCCTTTCGCGATACATGGCCGCCCCTACAAGGTAAGGCACTGCCCTTGGAAGGTGTGCAGGAGCGGCCTAGTGTCGCGATGGGCTGCAAGGCAGCCCCAGGGCCATCACAGCGCGCCAAAGACCTTCTTGGCCAGGCTGGTAGCCGCTTGAGCCGGGTTCTGGCGAATGCTCTGCTCTTGCTTGGCGATCATCTCGAACAGCCCATCCAGCGCCTTCTCGGTCACGTAGTTCTCGATATTGGCGTCGTCCTTGACCAGCCCCAGGCCTTTGGCCTGGGCCGCGAAGGCATTGTATTGCTGGGCCACGCCAACCTTGTCGGTGGCCTGCTTGACGATCGGCAGGAACCTGGCGCGGATCTGCTCGCGGCTGCTCTTGTTCAGGTACTGGGTCGCCGAATCGTCACCACCGCTGAGGATGCCCTTGGCATCGGTCACGCTCATGTTCTTCACGGCATCTACCAGAATCGCCTGGGCCTGCGGCACGGCAGCCTCGGCGGCCTTGTTCATGCTGGTTTCCAGGGCTTCGACCTGGTCACCCTTGCCGAACATCTTCATCGCCTTGGCAGCCTTGCCCAGGTTGCCTGGCAACTCGATACGCACGTCCGGGTTGTTGCTGAAGCCGCCCGGGGCGCTCAGCTGCTTGACGGCCAGTTGCGCGCCTTGGGTCAGGGCATCCTTCAGGCCGCCGGTGGCGTCTTTCTGGCTCAGGTCGCCCAGCGACAGGGCCAGTGCACTGGCCGACAGCAGCAGGCCGGCGCACAGGGTGGTGAAACGCAGGGAGGTGCGGATCATGAAGCTTTCCTTGTAAACGGATGAATACGGGTTTCAGCGGACCGGATCGACCTTGATCCGCACCGGTTGCGGGTCATTGCCATCAAGCCTGACACCATGCTGTTCGGTGTTGATGAACAGCAGCTTGCCATCCAGTTCGATGCGCGCGCTGAGCGCATAGCGGTGGCCGGGCTTGACCTGGGCCGGGTCGTAGGCGAGGTGGAAGGGCAGTGGTACATTGCCTTTGACCGGGCCGGCCTGGCGCGCCAGGACCACGGCCGGGGCGTCCATCAGCGACACATCCTGCAGCTCCACGCTGAGCGTGGCGGTTGGTGGCAGGGCGCTGCGCTGCAGGTAGAAGACCTCGCCATCCAGGCTGGCCTCAGTGGGCGCGGTGTGGTTGGAGCAGGCTGCGAGCAGGGATGCGCAACACAGCATAAAGAGCTTTTTCATGGTATCTCCGAAGTCCTTGGCGTTGGCTTGTGGCCAACCCCAGGGACTTTAGCGGATTTCTTCTAACTGGTCCTTGATGAAGATGCGACAAACAGGGGCAGAGCAAGGCGAAGTGCAATATTCAGCCCTGGCGCGGCGATCGCAGGCTGATGGCTCCAGTCTGGCAACGCTGCAAAGGGCCAGGCCGGCCTGTGTCGGCCGCAGGGTAAAACTGACAGGAGTACTTTTCAGGTGGCAACCTGGTCGACAGTTACCCGTTGTTTACCCGATACCGTGGCTGGTTCTATCGGGTGACGGCTGGTGTTGATGTAGCGCAGTTGGCCGTCAATCTCGATGCGTGCGGCGAGGGCATAGCTGCGGCGTGGGTCGATAAGGCTGGTATCAAATGTCAGCGGCAGATTGATCGGCATCAGGCCGCCACAGCGCAGACGCAACTTGGCAAGGCTGATGGAGCGCGCATCTGCCTTCGAGATATCGATCAGCTTCAATTCAACCAGGCCTGACGGTTCAAGCGTGTTATCGCCAGAGGAAACGATTTCAACGTCCAGCGTCTTCATTCGAGTCATGTTGGTGCTCCTTGAGAGGGTTGTGCTGAAGTAGCACCCTGATCCTGATCCCTCCCAAGGGCCGAGAGCAGCCTGAAAAGCTACCTTTGCATAACCTCCGCAGGCTCATCGCGGTGCAATGCCACCTGGCGGATCGACAGGCGCAGTTCCGCCGACAGCACGCGCTTGGCCACGCCTTCGGCCAGCTCGCCGAGCTTGTCGCGATAACCGAGCTTGCCCTGGGGGTCTGCATGCAGCACGCCTTGCTCGACCAGAGTCTGGATGAAGTGGCGGAACAGAGTCTTGTCGAAGAACTCCGGGGCGTTCAGGCCGTGCAGGATCGACAGGCGCTGGGCCATCATCACGCACAGGTCTTCCAGTTCTTCGGCGCTGAGGCTGTTCTGCCCGCTGTTCAGCAACAGCGAGGTAGCCATGTAGAAACGCTGCAAGGTCTGGGTGATGGTGCGCGCGAGCAGGGTCAGCAACACGAACTGCCGCGAGCTGGGCGCCGGGCGAATGTAAGTGTCGTCGTCCTGGCGCAGCAGCCCTTGCTCGACCAGTGCGGCCAGCCACTGGTCGATCACCGCATCCAGTTGTTCCGGCGTCCAGCGCAGGAACAGTTCGGCCTGCAGGTAGGGGTACAGCGCGTGCACATACTGGCCCAGCAGTTCGCGGCTCATGCGTGAGCTGCTGAGGAAGAAGCTGGCCAGCAGCGCCGGCAGGGCGAAGATGTGCAGCACGTTGTTGCGGTAATAGGTCATCAGTACCGCGTTGCCTTCATCCAGGTACAGGATGCGGCCCAGGGCGTCCTTCTGCTCGGCCACCAGGTTCATGCTGCGCACGTGTTCGATCAATGCCTGGCCGTCGCCCTCGGGCAGGGTGGTATGCGGCGAGTAGGGCACCTGGCGCAGCAGGGCCAGGTACAGGTCGAGCACGCGGGTCAGGGCGCGCTCGTCCAGGGCCAGGCGGCTGGTGGACAGCAGGGCCAGGGCCACCAGGTTGACCGGGTTGATCGCCGCGGCCTCGTTGAGGTGGCGCGCCACGGTTTCGCCCAGGCGGGTGGTGGTGGCGTTGAGCCAGGCCGGGCGGTACTGCGGGCCATGGTCCTGTTCACGCCAGCCGGGCTGCTGCTGGTCGAGGAAGCCGGCCAGGCGGATCGGCTCGCCAAAGTTCACGTAAACCTGGCCAAAGCGCTGCTTGAGCGCGCCGAACACCTTGAAGATGTCGAAGATCGACTCCTTCTTCTTGCTGGCCCCGCGCAGCTCGCCCAGGTAGGTACGGCCTTCGAGCACACGCTCGTAGCCGATGTACACCGGCACGAACACGATCGGCGTGCGCGACGAACGCAGGAAGCTGCGCAGGGTGATGGCCAGCATCCCGGTGCGCGGCTGCAGCATGCGCCCGGTGCGCGAACGGCCGCCTTCGACGAAGTACTCCACCGGAAAGCCCTTGGTGTACAGGGTGTGCAGATACTCGTTGAACACTGCGGTGTACAGCGGGTTGCCCTTGAACGTGCGGCGCATGAAGAAGGCGCCGCCACGGCGCAGCAGGTTACCCACCAGCGGCATGTTGAGGTTGATGCCTGCGGCCACGTGCGGCGGGGTGAGGCCGTTGCGGAACAGCAGGTACGACAGCAGCAGGTAGTCGATGTGGCTGCGATGGCAGGGCACGTAGATCACTTCGTTGCCGGGGGCGATGCCTTGCACCTGCTCGATGTGGTTGACCTTGATGCCATCGTAGATCTTGTTCCAGAACCAGCTGAGCACCACTTCGAGGAAGCGGATGGCGGTATAGGTATAGTCCGAGGCGATCTCGTTGCCATAGCGCAGCGCCTGGGCTTCGACCTTGGCCAGCGGCAGGTTTTCGCGCTGGGCCTCGTCGAGGATGGCCTGGCGTACCTGCGGCGCATGGATCAGGCCCTTGACCAGGGTGCGCCGGTGCGAGATGTCCGGGCCGATGACGGCGGTCTTGAGATTGCGAAAATGCACGCGCATCAGGCGCTGGGCCATGCGCACGGTGCGTTCCTGGCCTTTGTTGTGCTCCACCAGTTCGCGCAGGTGGATCGGCGCCGAGAACTGCACGCGGGTCTTGCGCCCCAGCACCAGCACGGTCAGCAGCCGGCGCAGGCGCCCGGTAACCGCCCAGCTGTCGGCGAACAGCAGTTTCCACGGGCTGGACTCGCTGGCCGGGGTCTGGCCCCAGAACACGCTGACCGGGATGATCTGGGCGTCCTCTTCGGCATGCTGGCCTACGGTCGCGACCAGGCGCTGCAGGGTCGGTGGCGCGCCACGCTTGTCGTGGCGGCCGAGCCAGTCCGGATCCGGGGTCAGGTAGAAGAACGCGGCCGGCTCCTGCAGTGGGCCTACCGCCACCGGCAGCACCGGGCGCGGCAGCCCCGCCTTGGTGCATTCATGGTCAAGCACGACCAGGTCAGTGAGCGCAGGCGACGGCAGGGCATAGAACACCGGGCGGCTGCGGTCGAGCTTGAGGGTGAGGGAGGACTGGTTGATGGTCTCGGAGCGCACCCACAGGTACAACAGGCGACGCAGGGCGCCGAAGATCAGGCGGCGCAGGGGGGAACGGGTCATGGGGTGTGTGCCCTGGGTGTGAAGTTCAGTGGGTATATGGCCAATTAGTCTGCCGTATCCGCGCAAGTTCAGCAAAAATCGCCGAACGGCGCGACGGTCATCAAATTTTTTTGTTCTGTGTCATATACTCGGCCTGCCACTTGCAGGATATTTGCGCAAGCGGCGTCGGCACGTGGCGAAGGCTTCGTGTCTGCAAGGCGATCTTCACAATAAAAATCCGGAGTAGTTCAGATGTCGTCTCGTGAGACTGGGAATGTAAAGTGGTTCAACGATGCCAAGGGTTATGGCTTCATTCAGCGCGAAGGTGGTGCGGATGTGTTTGTCCACTATCGGGCGATTCGCGGTGAGGGGCATCGTACCCTGGTCGAAGGGCAGCGGGTGGAATATGCCTGCGTGCAGGGCCAGAAAGGCCTGCAAGCCGAAGACGTAGTAGGGCTCTGAGCCTCATGCTGTAAGGCCTGTTGTGGGAGCCGGCTTGCCGGCGATTACCGGCGAGGCCGGTGCCAGGTACCGTGCTGCCTGCATCGCCGGCAAGCCTGGCTCCCACAGGAATATCGTGTGTTCAGGTACGCCAGGTGATTTCCTCTTCACCGTCGGCGCTGATGCGGATCCAGCGATCGGCATCTTCTTCCCCGTCTTCTTCCACCCAGCCACCCGGCGCACAGCGCACTTCCACACCCAGTGCGGCGAAAGCGGCGCGGGCGCAGGCAACGTCGTCGGCCCAGGGGGTCTGGTCGCTTTCCAGGTAAAGGCTGTTCCATTTCCCTACAGCTTTGGGTAACCAGGTGACCGGAATGTTACCGGCCTGGCATTTGAAGGTCTGGCCTTTCTGCTGCCATTCGCTGCACGGGCCGATCGCCTGGGCAAGCCACTCGGCAATCTGCTTGTGGTCGACGTCGGCGTCCTTCAGGTAGATCTCGATATCAGGTTGGCGCATAAGGGCTCCGGTGTGCTCAGTCTTGGCGCAGGAAATAGTCATAACGCATGGAAACCGTGACCTCGAACGGCTCGGGCTGGTCGATGACCCGGGCACGCCTTTCGGCACTGGCGCGCCAGCCGTGCGGGGTCATGGCCAGCAGGTCGGCGCGGGCCTTGGGGGCGACCAGGCTCAGGCGGAACTCGAGGGTTTCGCTGTGGGCATGGGCCATGCCTTCGGGGACCAGCGCGAGGTGTTTGTCATCGGCGTAAGGGCGCACTTCATCGTAGAGCACTTCGCGCAGTTCCATCAGGTGGCCGCTGGTGGGGCCGACCCGCATCAGGCCACCACCGGGGCTGAGCAGGCGCTTGGCCTCGGCCCAGTCGAGCGGGCTGAACACGCTGGCGATGAACTGGCAACTGGCGTCGGCCAGCGGTACCCGGGCCATGCTGGCGACCATCCAGGTGACCTCGGGCGCACGGCGGCAGGCGCGCTTGACCGCCTCGCGGGATATGTCCAGGGCATAGCCCTCGGCGGCCGGCAGCGCCTGGGCGAGCTGCGCGGTGTAGTAGCCTTCGCCGCAGCCGATGTCCAGCCAGACAGAGGGCTGGCGTTCGGCAGCCAGCTCGGCCAGGCGGCGCGCCACCGGGGCATAGTGGCCGGCATCGAGGAAATCACGGCGGGCTTCGACCATGGCCTGGTTGTCACCCGGGTCGCGGCTGTTCTTGTGCTGCACCGGCAGCAGGTTCAGGTAACCCTGGCGGGCCCGGTCGAAGCGGTGGCCGGCCGGGCACACCACACCGTTGTCGAGCCGGCTCAGTGGCGCCTGGCAAAGAGGGCAGGCGAGCATCAGGCGAGCAACCGGACCAGGGTCTGGTAATAGATTTCGGTCAGCAGGTCGAGATCGCTGGCCAGGATCCGCTCATCCACCTGGTGGATGGTGGCGTTGACCGGGCCGAGTTCGACCACCTGGGTGCCCATGGTGGCGATGAAGCGCCCATCGGAGGTACCGCCGCTGGTCGACGGCTGGGTGTCGCGGCCGGTGACGCCCTTGATACTGGCCGAGACGGCGTCCAGCAATTCGCCCGGTTCGGTAAGGAATGGCAGGCCCGACAGCGCCCAGTCGATCGACCAGTCCAGCTCATGCTTGTCGAGGATCGCCGACACCCGCGCCTGCAGGCCTTCGACGGTGGACTCGGTAGAAAAGCGGAAGTTGAACAGCGCGGTCAGCTCGCCCGGGATCACATTGGTGGCGCCAGTGCCGGCGTTGAGGTTGGAAATCTGGAAGCTGGTCGGCGGGAAGAACGCATTGCCTTCGTCCCAGTGCTCGGCAGCCAGTTCGGCCAGAGCCGGCGCGGCCAGGTGGATCGGGTTGCGTGCCAGGTGCGGGTAGGCCACATGGCCCTGCTTGCCGCGCACGGTCAGCTTGGCGCCCAGCGAGCCACGGCGGCCGTTCTTGACCACGTCACCCAGCAGGGTGGTGCTGGAGGGTTCGCCGACGATGCACCAGTCCAGGCGCTCGTTGCGTGCTTTCAGGCGCTCGACCACGGCCTTGGTGCCATGGTGGGCCGGGCCTTCCTCGTCGCTGGTGATCAGGAACGCGACCTTGCCGCGGTGGTTGGGGTAGTCCTGCACGAAGCGCTCGCTGGCAATCACCATGGAGGCCAGGCTGCCTTTCATGTCGGCGGCGCCACGGCCGCAGAGCATGCCGTCGGCGTCGATCAGCGCTTCGAACGGCTCATGCTGCCATTGCTGCACCGGGCCGGTGGGGACCACATCGGTGTGGCCGGCAAAGCACAGCACCGGGCCATCCTGGCTGCCGTGGGTGGCCCAGAAGTTGTCGACGTCCTCGAAGCGCATCGGCTCCAGCTGGAAGCCCACGGCGCCCAGGCGGTTCATCATCTGCGCCTGGCAGTCGGCATCGACGGGGGTGACCGAGGGGCGACGGATCAGGTCGCAGGCCAGTTGAAGGGTGGGCGAAAGCTCGGCTGGGGCCGTCATGGGGGACTCCGGGGCAAGGCAAGGCGGGGAAATCTAAGGGCGTTATCTTATATCAAATGGATGTAAAAGGTACGACCGGATTGGCCTAGGTGGTGGCGCAACGTTTCGCTAAACGCCCTTCCCCCAGCTGCAGATGAATGGCGCCATGTGCGGGCATCAGAAAGGCTTGGTTTGCCTGTTACAGCGGCAGTTATCCTGATGATAACTGCCGCTGTTTCCTTAGAGTTGGTTAATGCCCAGGCTGGTAATTGTAATGTTCCTGCCGCCACTGTCGGCATTTTCTGCCCACATATTTACATAGGTTGTTTCATCATTGATCTTTTCGCGAGCCATTAGCATGAGGGGTACCAACACTTCGCTGATTTCAGTTTCGTAGGTTGTTTCGTTCGTATTTATCGTGCACCGAAGGCTGTCTTTTCGTTGATTCAGGTAGCTAAAGCTGATGCGGGTTGGTTCAACTTTGAAAGAGTTTTCTGTTGGACGTTGCTGGCACATCATTGTTCACTCCCGGTAAGTAACTTAGCGCGCTCAGCTTAGGAGTTCCCCTGTTTGTCGACAACTATCAGAATTGCCAGGATACGTGGGTGCGAGAATGTCTTTGGTGGACGCGGTGTGCCTAGTTTTTCTAAGAGCCGCACCGAATGCCAGGCCTGCGACGCTGGGTTGATTGAAGTTCCAGCTAAACGGAACTTGAATATTTTGCATGGCGCGCGTCAGTACGTGGTGACGTCGGCGCGTACTTGAGAGGAGAGGTTCAGAACGCTGGTCGGCGTAGAACAGCGTCTGGAATGGTTAAAGCGGCCATTGTCCCGCCTGGCCGTGGGGCCGGTTCGCGGTCACTTCTGAATATCAAGGTCGTTTCAGCAAGTCTCAAGCCTGTTGCGGTTCGGCAGCCTTTTCTACGGGCTTGGGCAGCGAAGACAGGAACGCCATCACCAGCGCCGCCACATAAGGCAACGATTGCACCAGCAACATCGCCACCCAGAAGCGCATGTCCGAGCTCGGCAGCCCCTGTACCAGGTAGATGCCCAGCGCTGCGCCCCACAGCAGCAACATGATGAACAGCTCTTCCCGCGCTTCGGAAATCGCCACCAGCAGCCCGTGGCTGTCGGCGTTCTTCGGCGTGCGGAAGAACGGCATGCTGCTGGTGAAGAAACCGTACAGCACCGCCTTGGCGATGGTGTGCGACAACGCCAGCCCGGCCAATGCCGCGGCAAAGGCGTCCTTCAGGTTCACTCCCACTGCGCGCCGGTAGAGGAAAATGATCTTGCCGACCTTGAAGAAGAACAGCGCCAGCGGCGGAATGGCGAAGATCATCAGTGGCGGGTCGACCCGGTGTGGCACGATGATCATCGCCGCCGACCACAGCAGTGCGCCGACAGTGAAGAAGATATTCATGCCATCGGCTATCCATGGCAGCCAGCCGGCCAGGAAGTGGTAGCGCTGGCCACGGGTCAGCTCGCTGCCCTTGCCGCGCAACAGCGCGCTGGCGTGGTGCTTGATGATCTGGATGGCGCCATAGGCCCAGCGGAAACGCTGCTTCTTGAAGTCGATGAAGGTGTCGGGCATCAGGCCCTTGCCGTAGCTGTTGTGGGCGTAGGCTGCCGACAGGCCCTTCTCGAATACGCGCAGGCCCAGCTCGGCGTCCTCGCAGATGCACCATTCGGCCCAGCCCAGTTCTTCCAGCACGCTGCGCCGGGTCATGGTCATGGTGCCGTGCTGGATGATCGCGTCACGGTCGTTGCGGGTGACCATGCCGATGTGGAAGAAGCCCTTGTATTCGCTGTAGCAGAGCTTCTTGAAGGCGCTTTCGTGCTGGTCGCGATAATCCTGCGGCGACTGCACCACGGCGATTTTCGGGTCGGCGAAGTGCGGCACCATGTGTTTGAGCCAGTTGCGGTCGACGCAGTAGTCCGAATCGATCACCGCAATCACTTCGGCGTCCTTGGCGGTGTGCGGGATCAGGTAGTTCAGTGCGCCGCCCTTGAAGCCGGCCAGTGGCGCGACGTGGAAGAACCTGAAGCGCTCGCCGAGCTTCTCGCAGTGGGCCTTGAGCGGCTCCCAAACGGCCGGGTCCCTGGTGTTGTTGTCGATCACCAGCACTTCGTAGTCGGGGTAGTCCAGTGCGGCCAGGGCGTCGAGGGTCTGCTTCACCATCTCTGGCGGCTCGTTGTAGCACGGCACATGCACCGACACCTTGGGCCGGTAGGCGCTGTCGGCCTGCACCGGCAGGAATTCGCGGCGGCGCTTGTGTATCCATACCGCCTCGGCCAGTTCGTGGGCCTCGGTGAGCAGGACGATGAACACCCCCAGCGCGCCAAGGGCCAGCAGCACGCCCACGGTCAGGCTGAACCAGGTGCTGTATTGCTGGCTGTAGTCGTAGGCGATCCACACCAGGACCGACCCGCACAGGAACGTGATGAAGGTCAGGAAGGTGCGGCCGCGCTGGCGCAGGGCAGAGCCGTCGATGAACAGCACCGTCAGCGCAATCAGGGCCAGGACCACCGAGGCCACTGCCAGGGCACGCCATTGCGGGATCGCCACCACCGGGCCGTCGAAGTTGAACTTCTGCTGGCGCTCGGCGTTGTACACGCCCCAGTAGGCGCCCACCGAGCCTTCGTCGCTGGCCTTCCAAGGCTGGTCATAGGCTTCGATGACGAAGTAGTTGTAGCCACGGCGGTTGAGGGTATTGACCAGGGTGCGCAGGTAGATCGCCTGGTCGGCCTGGGTGGCATCGGCACCACCGCGCATGCGGCCGTTGCTCGGCCAGCCGACTTCCGACAGCAGCAGCGGCTTGCGCGGGAACTGGTGTTTCAGTTCGCGGGCGCGGTCAAGGACGAATGCGACCGAATCCTTCATCGGCACGAATTCCCAGTATGGCAGGATGTGCGCGGCGATCAGGTCGACGTGCTTGGCCAACTGCGGGTTTTCCTTCCAGATGTGCCACTGCTCGCTGGTGGTCACCGGTACCTTCACCGCCGCACGTACCCGGTCCAGGTACTTGATCAGGTTTTCCGGGGTGACTTCCTCGCGGAACAGCGCTTCGTTGCCGACTACCACCCGGACTACGCTGCGCGAGGTATTGGCCAACTGGATGGCGGTGGCGATCTCACGCTCGTTGCGCTCCAGGTCCGGGCTGATCCAGATGCCCAGCGTGACCCGCAGGCCGAACTCCTCGGCCAGCCGCGGGATATCGGCCTGGGTGCCTTCCACGGTGTAGATACGGATGCTGTCGGTCAGTTTGCTCAACTGCTCCAGGTCCTGGCGCATCTCGTCGTCAGTGGGGTACTGGCCCTTTTGCGGGCTTTCCCCCAGGCGGAACGGCGAATACGAGAAGCCGGAGATCTGCTCGGGCCAGGCAGGGGCGGAAACCGGGCGGTTGATCAGCGCCCAGAACCCGGTGAACAACGCGGCGATGGCCAGGACCACGACCAGGTTCAGGCCGAATTTACGTGAAGACATTGTCGTCCATTTGTGTCGAAGTGATAGGACATTAAAGCAGGGTTGGTAGGCTCTTTCCTAACGATGCAGGCGATGGGCTCGCTGACGTATAATGCGCGCCGGTTTTTTGGGGTATGAGCATGAGCACAGAAGATCCGCGCTTCGCCGGCGTTGCCCGGCTGTATGGCGACCAGGGTTTGCAGCGCCTGGGCCAGGCCCATGTGGCCGTGGTCGGTATTGGCGGGGTAGGTTCGTGGGCGGCCGAAGCACTGGCGCGCAGTGGCGTGGGCGAGATCACCCTGTTCGACCTCGACGACGTCTGCGTCAGCAACACCAACCGCCAGGCCCATGCCCTGGAAGGGCAGGTGGGGCGGCCCAAGGTCGAGGTCATGGCCGAGCGCTTGCGCGCGATCAACCCGGCCTGCACGGTGCATGCGGTAGCCGACTTCGTCACCCGTGACACCATGGTCGAGTACATCAGCGAAAACCTCGACTGTGTGATCGACTGCATCGACAGCGTCATGGCCAAGGCCGCGCTGATCGCCTGGTGCCGCCGGCGCAAGATCGCCATTGTCACCACCGGTGGCGCCGGCGGGCAGATCGACCCGACGCAGATCCAGATTGCCGACCTGAACAAGACCTTCAATGACCCGCTGGCTTCGCGGGTGCGTTCCACCCTGCGCCGCGACTACAACTTTTCGCGCAACGTCAGCCGCAATTATGGCGTGCCGTGCGTGTTTTCCAGTGAACAGCTGCGCTACCCCAAGGGCGATGGCAGCGTTTGCCTGCAGAAAAGCTTCGTGGGCGAGGGCGTGCGGTTGGACTGCTCGGGTGGCTTTGGCGCGGTGATGATGGTGACCGCGACCTTTGGCATGGTGGCGGCGAGCAAGGCGGTGGAAAAACTGGTAGCGGGGGCGCGGCGGCCTTCGGAGCGGGTCAAGCCTGAATAGACCGCGTGGGCTTCTTCGCGGGCTTGCCCGCTCCCACAGGTACTGCATCTCTCTCAAGAAAGGTGAAGATCCTGTGGGAGCGGGCGAGCCCGCGAAGAAGCCAGCACCGATTCAACGGTTGGACGCCAGCTCTGCCATCCGCTGCAACACCGCATGCAGCCCGTTGCTGCGCGACGGCGAAAGCTGGCGCTCCAGGCCAAGTTGAGTGAACCACTCACGCAGATCGAGCCCGGCAAGTTCTTCGCTGGCCAACCCCTGCACCCGCACCAGCAACAACGCCAGCAGCCCGCGCAACAGGCGTGCATCGCTGCTGGCCTTGAACCTCCACAAACCCTCGGCCTGCTCGGCCACCAGCCATACCAGGCTCTCGCAGCCATGCACTCGGTTGGCCTCGGTCTTTTCAGTATCAGCCAGCGGTTCCAGCCGATCGCCCCACTGCATCAGCAGCCGCGCACGCTGTTCCCAACCCTTGCCCTGCCCGAAAGCTTCCAGCGCCTGGCGCGCCTGATCGGGCAAGGTCATCGCAACAGCTCCAGGCCCTGATCCAGGGCGTCGAAGAAACGCTGCAAGTCGTCGCTGTCGTTATACAGCCCCAGCGACACGCGGATCGCGCCCTCCAGGCCCAAACCTTTCAACAGTGGCATGGCGCAGTGGTGCCCGGCACGCACGGCAATGCCTTGCTCGGTCAGCAAGTGGGCGATGTCGGCGTTGTGCACCCCTTCGATGACGAAACTGGCAAGGGCCGCCTGTGGCGTGCCCAAGATGCGCACACCATCCCGGTCCGCCAGGCCACGCAGCAAGTGCTGGTGCAAACTGCTTTCATGGGTTTCGACCGCCTGGGTATCGAGGCTGGCCAGGTAATCCAGGGTCGCGCCCAGGCCGATCACGCCGGCGATCGGCGGCGTACCGGCCTCGAAGCCCAGCGGCGCCGGGCGGAAGCTGGCGCTATGATAGTCGGCCAGTTGCACCATCTCGCCGCCGAACTGCCAGTGGCGCAACAGCTGCAGCGCCTGGCTGCGGCCGTACAGCACGCCGACGCCCTCCGGGCCGTACAGCTTGTGGCTGGAGAACACATAGAAGTCGCAGCCCAGTTGCTGCACATCGTGACAGCCGTGCACCACGCCCTGGGCAGCGTCGACCACGGTCAGCGCGCCCTGCGCACGGGCGTGGGCCAGCAGCGCCGACAGCGGCTGCCAGGTGCCCAGCACATTGGACAGCTGGCTTACCGCCAGTACCCGGGTACGTGGCCCGATCAACTGTAGCGCCTGGTCCAGGTCGATACGGCCATGGCCATCCAGCGGCAGCACCACCAGGCGCAGATTGCGTCGCTGCGCCAACTGTTGCCAGGGCAGCAGGTTGGCATGGTGCTCCAGGGCGCTGACAGCGATTTCATCACCGGCCTCGAAGCGCTGTTCCAGGCCATAGGCCAGCAGGTTCAGTGCCGACGTGGCACCGTGGGTGAAGACGATCTGCCGCGAATCTGCCGCATTGAGCCAGGCGGCGACCTTGTCGCGACTGGTTTCGAAAGCCTGGGTCGCGAGTGCGCCGGGCAAATGCTGGGCACGGTGCACGTTGGCAGCGCCATGGCCGTAGTAATGGCTCAGGGCATCGAGCAGGGCTTGCGGCTTCTGGGTGGTGGCGGCACTGTCCAGGTAGGTCTGGTGCTGCCGTTGCAGGGCGGCGATCGCAGGGAAATCGGCACGCCAGGGGGAGGGCTGGAACATGGTCGCGGGGCCTGGAAGGAAAATCGGGTCTGGCGTGGTGCCAGACCCGATCTTAGCATTTCGAGCGCTGAGAATCCGCTGCTACAGGGCTGAAGCGGGCTCAGTTGTGCGCGTGCAGCGCCTCGTTCAGCTCGATGGCCGACTTGTGGGTCTTGCATTCCACCGCGCCGTTCAGCGAGTTGCGGCGGAACAGCAGGTCGGTCTGGCCAGCCAGGTCGCGGGCCTTGACCACTTTGACCAGCTGGTTGTTCTCGTCCAGCAGGTTCACCTTGGTGCCAGCGGTGATGTACAAGCCGGCCTCGACGGTGTTGCGGTCACCCAGCGGGATACCGATACCGGCGTTGGCACCGATCAGGCAGCCTTCGCCGACCTTGATGATGATGTTGCCACCACCGGACAGGGTGCCCATGGTCGAGCAGCCGCCGCCCAGGTCGGAACCCTTGCCGACGAACACGCCAGCGGAAACGCGGCCTTCGATCATGCCCGGGCCTTCGGTGCCGGCGTTAAAGTTGACGAAGCCTTCGTGCATGATGGTGGTGCCTTCGCCGATGTAGGCGCCCAGGCGTACACGGGCGGTGTCGGCGATGCGCACGCCGGCCGGGACCACGTAGTCGGTCATTTTCGGGAACTTGTCCACCGAGAATACTTCCAGCAGCTCGCCCTTCAGGCGTGCTTCCAGTTGCAGTTCGGCCAGTTCGGCCAGGTCGACCGCGCCCTGGTTGGTCCAGGCCACGTTCGGCAGCAGCGGGAAGATGCCGGCCAGGCTCACACCGTGCGGCTTGACCAGGCGGTGCGACAGCAGGTGCAGCTTGAGGTAGGCCTCTGGGGTCGAGGTCAGTGCGGCGTCTTCGGCCAGCAGGGTGGCGACCAGCGGCTTGTGGCTCTCGGCCAGGCGGGTCAGCAGGGCAGCCTGGGCGGCGTCGACGCCCTTCACGGCTTCGGCCAGTTGCGCAGCCTGGGCAGTGCTGAAGGCGATGGCCTGATTACCACCTTGATAGCCGAGGATCGGCGCTACCGCCGCAACCAGCTCTGCGCTCGGGTTGAGCAGCGGTTGTGCGTAGAACACTTCCAGCCAGGCGCCCTGGCGGTTCTGGGAGCCGACACCGAAGGCCAGGCTGAACAGGGTATTGGACATGTGATTACCTCGTGCGAAATAGGGTTGGGACTCAGGCCAGGGCAGCGGCGTAAAGGTCGGGCTTGAAACCGACCAGGGTGCGGGTGCCAAGGTCTAGCACCGGGCGCTTGATCATCGATGGCTGGGCCAGCATCAATTCGACGGCCTTGGCCTGGTCGAGGTCGGCCTTGCTGGCGTCGTCCAGCTTGCGGAACGTGGTACCGGCACGGTTGAGGATGACTTCCCAGCCGTGTTCGTTGCACCAGCGGTTCAGGCTGTCACGGTCGATGCCTTGGGTCTTGTAATCGTGGAATTCGTAGGCGACGGCTTTTTCGTCGAGCCAGGTACGCGCTTTTTTCATGGTGTCGCAGGCTTTGATGCCGTAGAGCGTGTAGGTCATTGTGCGCATTGAGGCCACAGGCTGCCTCAATTTCTCCGTTTTCGAATGTCAGTCGCGGGATTATGCGGGAACCATCCTTTGAGCGCCACGGGGAGCATGCCTTGGGGGGTGTAGCGCCTGGGAGATCGAGCGCCGCCCGCGCGGCGCATCGCGGATAAATCCGCTCCTACATTTGTTGCAACGTGGCCATGCCTGTCAGGCCATGGTTGTCAGCCGTGTTGGCATGACGGGCCTTCGAGGTGGGCATTGGTGCCACCTCACCTGCCTTGAGACATGCGCCAAGGCCAGCAACCATGGCCTATCAGGTTTGGCACGTTGCAACATATGTAGGAGCGGATTCATCCGCGATGCGCCGCGCGGGCGGCGCTCGGTCTCACAGGCACAGCAAGGCTCAACGCATGCGCCCCACGTCTCATCATGTTACATATTCATCCCTCACCTGCGACTATCGTGTAGCGGCCTCGTTTCCCGTTACCCCGCTAACATGTTGTTTCAATGGCGCTCTCTCGCCCCGCTGTCGATCTTGATTCACAAAGGAAGCCTTCACGGATGCAGTCCGCCTACACCGTCCTCATCCTGCTGACGCTGGTCAGCGTGTCGAAGCTGGTCGGTCGCATGATTCCGTTGCCCCTGCCGCTGGTACAGATTGCCGCTGGTGCCTTGCTGGCCTGGCCGACGCTGGGCCTGCATGTAGCCCTGGACCCCGAACTGTTCCTGTTCCTGTTCCTGCCACCCTTGCTGTTCGCCGACGGTTGGCGCATTCCCAAGCGCGAGTTGTGGCGCATCCGCGGGCCGGTGGTGGCGCTGGCCGTGGGGCTGGTGTTGTTCACTGTGGTCGGGGCCGGCTATTTCATCCACTGGTTGCTGCCTGGCATTCCGTTGCCGGTGGCTTTCGCCCTGGCGGCAGTCTTGTCGCCGACCGATGCCGTGGCGGTGTCGGCCATTGCCCAGGACCGCCTGCCCACTCCGCTGATGCACATGCTGCAAGGCGAGGCCCTGATGAACGATGCATCGGGCCTGGTGACCTTCAAGTTCGCCCTGGCAGCGGCGATCACCGGAGTGTTCTCGTTGACCGATGCCAGCTTCAGTTTCGTCCTGGTCGCCCTGGGCGGCCTCGCCGTGGGTGTCGCCCTGAGCTGGCTGATCGGCCGCCTGCGGGCGTGGATGATCGCCCGCGGCTGGGACGACCCGGCCACCCACGTGGTGTTCATGCTGCTGCTGCCGTTCGCCGCCTATGTGCTGGCCGAGCGCCTGGGCGTGTCGGGCATCCTTTCGGCGGTGGCGGCCGGCATGATGCAGAGCTGGCTCGACCTGCTGCCCCGGCAGACCAGCACCCGGCTGCTCAACCGCAGTGTCTGGTCGTTGCTGGAGTTCGCGTTCAACGGCCTGATCTTCCTCCTGCTGGGCCTGCAGTTGCCGGACATCATCAAGGCCGTGGTCAGCCACGAAGCCACCGTGTGGCCGACCCTGGCCTGGCGTTGTCTGGATGTGGTGGCAATCTTTGCCGCCTTGATCCTGCTGCGCTTCATCTGGGTGCAGAGCATCTGGCGCTCGATCGGCGTGATCCGGCGCTGGCGCGGCAAGCCAGCGCTGGTACTGATGCCCACGGCGCGCTCCTGCTGGCTGCTGACCCTGGGCGGCGTACGCGGCGCGGTCACCTTGGCCGGTGTGATGTCGATCCCGCTGCTAATGGAAGCGGGCAAGGCGTTTCCCGAACGCGACCTGCTGATCTTCATCGCGGCCGGGGTGATCCTGCTGTCGCTGATCACCGCCTGTATTGCCCTGCCGCTGCTACTGCGTGGGGTGACCAAGAGCCCGGACGAGCGCTTGCACCAGGAGGTGCAGGAGGCCTGGCGGCGCACCGCCGAGGCGGCAATTCACGCCCTGGAGGCAGAGGAGGTGATCGACAGCACGGCGCCGCAGGATGCCGCCCAGGCGACCTTGGCGACCGAACTCAAGGCGCGCCTGATGGCGGAATACCGGGATGAACTGGACAGCTACAACGACAGCGCCGAAGCCAAGGCCCTGGCGCAACAGATGGACCTGCTGGAGCGACGTCTGCGCCTGCGCGCGCTGCGGGCGCAGCGGCTGGAGCTGTACAACCTGCATCGTCAGCACCTGGTGGGTGACGAGGTGGTGCGCCAGGTGCTGGGCGAGCTGGACTTGAGCGAGGCGAACCTGGGATCGGTCAAGTAGACCGCAGGGGCCGCTTTGCGGCCCTGTGGGAGCGGGTTTACCCGCGAATCAGGCGACGCGGTGAATGGCACCGGCTGTGCCGGTGTTCGCGGGTAAACCCGCTCCCACCGCTACTGCACAACACTCAAGAACTGTACGGGCCCTGTCGAATCAGCGGTTCTGCAGGAACTCGCGAATCCGCTCCGCCGCCTCGATGCACTCGGCCAGCGGCGCGACCAGCGCCATGCGCACGCGCCCGGCGCCCGGGTTCACCCCATCCACTTCACGCGACAGGTACGACCCCGGCACCACCGTTACATGTTGGGCCTCGAACAGGTCGCGGGTGAATTCGGCATCGCCACCGGGCACCTTGGCCCACAGGTAGAAGCTGCCATCCGGGCGCTGCACGTCCAGCACCGGCTGCAGGATATCCAGCACGGCATCGTACTTGGCGCGGTACTGGTCGCGGTTTTCGCGCACATGCGCCTCATCCTGCCAGGCAGCGATGCTGGCCAGCTGGGTTTGTACCGGCATGGCGCAGCCGTGGTAGGTACGGTACAGCAGGAACGGCTTGATGATCTCGGCGTCACCGGCGACGAAGCCCGAGCGCAAACCCGGCAGGTTGGAGCGCTTGGACAGGCTGTGGAACACCACGCAGCGCTTGAAATCGCTGCGGCCCAGTTCCGCGCAGGCAGTCAGCAGGCCCGGCGGTGGGGCGTCTTCGTCGAAATACAGCTCGCTGTAGCACTCGTCGGCGGCGATCACGAAGTCGTGCTCGTCGGCCAGGGCAATCAGCTTCTTCAGAGTGGCCATCGGCACCAGCGCGCCAGTGGGGTTGCCCGGCGAGCACAGGAACAGGATCTGGCAACGCCGCCACACCTCGGCCGGCACGGCGTCGAAGTCGGGGTTGAAGCCGTTGCTTTCCAGGCACGGCAGGTAGTGCGGGGTGGCACCGGCCAGCAGCGCTGCACCTTCGTAGATCTGGTAGAACGGGTTGGGGCTGACCACCAGGCCGTCATCGGCGCGGTTGACCACGGCCTGGGTGAAGGCGAACAGCGCCTCGCGGGTACCGTTGACCGGCAGGATATGACGTTCGGCGTCGAGCCAGCCGGCCGGTACGCCAAAGCGACGTTCGCACCACTGGCCGATCGCCTGGCGCAAGGCGGGCAGGCCGATGGTGCTGGGGTAGACCGCCAGCTTGTCGAGGTTGTCGGCCATGGCCTGGGCAACAAACGCCGGCGATTCGTGCTTCGGCTCACCGATCGACAGGGCGATGGCGCGTTTGCCTGCCGCCGGCTTCACGCTGCCCAGCAGGGCGCGGAGTTTCTCGAACGGGTAGGGCTGAAGCTGGGTCAGGGCATGGTTCATCGGCGCAAGGTCTCGTCAATCGTCTAGTCGTTAAAAAGTCACGCGGGTAGGGCTGGTATCGCTGGCCTGGCCGGCCTGCAGCTGCTGGACGATGGCCTCCTGCAGGCGGCTGCACAGCTGTGGGTCGGACAGCGGCTGGTTGTCGGCGTCGGTGATGAAGAACACGTCCTCCACCCGCTCGCCAAGGGTGGCGATCTTGGCATTCTGCAGCGACAGGTCGAATTCCAGGAAGATCCGCCCGAGCCGGGCCAGCAGGCCAGGGCGGTCGGGCGCGGTGATCTCGAGGATGGTCACTGGCCGCTGGGCATCGTTGAGGATGGTCACCTGCGGCGGGAAGTCGAAGTGCTTGAGCTGGCGTGGCACCCGGCGCTGGATGATGGTCGGATAGTCCTCGGGGTTGCGCAGCGCTTCGGTCAGGCCGTCGCGAATCTGCTTGACCCGCTGCGGGTTGTCGCCGATAGAGCCGCCGTCGTTGTCCAGCACGATGTAGGTGTCGAGGGTGAACTGGCTGCTCGAGGTGATGATCCGCGCGTCGTGGATGTTCAGGTTCAGCTGCGACATGGCGGCCACCGTCACGGCGAAGAAGTCGTGCTGGTCAGGGGCGTAGATGAAGATCTGCGTGCCGCCTTCGAATTCGCGCTGGGTGGTTTCCTTGATCAGCACCAGCGGCCCGCCGTCGGCCGGCTGCTGCAGGATCGCGTCGCTGTGCCAGGCCACGTCGGCGGCGGTGTGCTTGAGGAAGTAGTCGTCGCCCAGCTGTGCCCACAACTGCTCGACGTCGTCCGGGTCGGTGCCCTCGCGCACCAGGATGTCCAGCGCTGCGGACTGGGTCTGGCGGATCTGCTCCTCGCGGTCCAGCGGGTTTTCCAGGCCGCGACGCAGCGCGCGCTTGGTCTCGGTGTACAGTTGGCGCAGCAGGCTGGCACGCCACGAGTTCCACAGGCTGGGGTTGGTGGCGTTGATGTCGGCCACGGTCAGCACGTAGAGGTAGTCCAGGCGTGTTTCATCGCCCACGTGCAGGGCAAAGTCGTTGATCACCTGCGGGTCGGACAGGTCCTTGCGCTGGGCGGTGGTCGACATTACCAGGTGGTTCTGCACCAGCCAGACGATCAGGCGGCTGTCCCAGGCCGGCAACTGGTGACGTTCGCAGAATTTCTGCGCATCCACCGCGCCCAGCTCGGAGTGGTCGCCCTGGCGGCCCTTGCCGATGTCGTGGTACAGGCCGGCCAGGTAGATCAGCTCGGGCTTGGGCAGGCGGCCCATGAGCTTGCTGGCCAGCGGGAATTTCTCGGACACCGGCGTGTACTGCAGCTTGCGCAGGTGCTTGATGAGGTTGAGGGTGTGCGCGTCGACCGTGTAGATGTGGAACAGGTCGTGTTGCATCTGCCCGACGATCAGGCCGAATTCCGGCAGATAGCGGCCGAGGATGCCATAGCGGTTCATCCGCCGCAGGTTGCGGTGGATGCCGATTTCGCACTTGAACAGCTCGATGAACAGGCTGGTGTTGCGGATATCGGTGCGGAAGGTGTCGTCGATCAGGTGCCGGTGTTCGCGCAGCAGGCGCACGGTATCGGCGCGCACGCCCTTGATCTCGGGGTGCTGGGCCATCAGCACGAAGATTTCCAGCATGGCGAACGGGGTGCGCCTGAACACGTTCGGCCGGGTAGCTTCTATATAGCCATCATGCAGGCGGAAGCGTGCATTCAACGGCTGGGTGGTGCCGCTGTCGTCATCGGCGAGGATCACCTCTTCGAAGTGCTGGATGATCAGGTCGCACAACTGGCTGATGCTCATCACCACCCGGTAGTACTGCTGCATGAACTGCTCGATCGCCCGCTTGGGGTTGTCGTCGCTGTAGCCCAGCAGCGCGGCGATGCTGCGCTGGTGGTCGAACAGCAGGCGGTCCTCGGCGCGCCCGGCCAGCATGTGCAGGGCGTAGCGCACCTTCCACAGGAAATCCTGGGAAGAGGCCAGCAGCTCGTTCTCGCTTTCCAGCAAAAAGCCTTCGCCGGCCAGCGCATGCAGGTTGAGGGTGCCATACTGGCGGCGGGCCACCCACAGCACGGTCTGGATGTCGCGCAGGCCACCGGGCGAGCCTTTCACGTTGGGTTCGAGGTTGTATTCGGTATCGTTGTACTTGTGGTGGCGGGCCTTGAGTTCGGCGCGCTTGGCCAGGAAGAAGTCCTTGCTTGGCCACATGTGCGTGGTACCGGTCACCTCCAGCATGCGCTGGCGCAAGGCCTCGGGGCCGGCGATGGTGCGGCTTTCCATCAGATTGGTGATGATCGTCAGGTCGGCGCGGGCCTGCTCGGCACATTCGTCGACGGTGCGCACGCTCTGGCCCACTTCCAGGCCAATGTCCCACAGCAGGGTGAGAAACCGTTCGATGGCGTCGCGGTACTGCTCGTGTTCGGCGGCGCCCAGCAGGATCAGCAGGTCGATGTCCGAATGCGGGTGCAGTTCGCCACGCCCGTAGCCGCCAACCGCGACCAGGGCGATGCCGCTGTGGTCGCCCCAGTTGAACTGGTTCCATGCCTGTTGCAGGATATTGTCGACGAGCCAGGCGCGGGCCTCGATCAGTGGACGGATTTCGCCGCCGCTGCGGAAACGCCTGTCAAGCACCTCGCCGGCCTGGCGGATGGCCTTCTTGAAGGCGGCAATGGGGCTCGCCTTGAGGGCCAGTTCCGCCTGGAACTGGCCGCGGTCGAACAGCTCGGGATCCACCTGGGGCATCGCGTCAGGTTCCTGTCGAGGGGTGGCCGTTGGCTGAGTAAGCTCAGGCCGAGGTGCGCGGGATGGTGTCGTCCTTGCGCAGGGTGAAGATCTCGTAGCCGGTTGCGGTTACCACCAGGGTATGTTCCCACTGGGCCGAGAGCTTGCGGTCCTTGGTAATGGCGGTCCAGCCGTCGCCCAGCACCTTGGTGTCGGCCTTGCCCTGGTTGATCATCGGCTCGATGGTGAAGGTCATGCCTTCCTTCAGCTCCATGCCGGTGCCGGCGCGGCCGTAGTGAAGGATCTGCGGCTCTTCGTGGAACACCTTGCCGATACCGTGGCCGCAGAACTCGCGTACCACCGAGAAACCGTTCTTTTCCGCGTGCTTCTGGATCACTTCGCCGATGTCGCCCAGGCGGCAGCCCGGCTTGACCAGCTCGATGGCCTTGTACATGCACTCCTGGGTGACCTTGGACAGGCGCTCGGCCCATACCGGCACGGTGCCGACATGGAACATGCGGCTGGTGTCGCCGTGGTAGCCGTCCTTGATCACGGTGACGTCGATGTTCAGCGTGTCACCGTCCTTGAGCGGCTTGTCGTTGGGGATGCCGTGGCAGACCACATGGTTGATCGAGGTGCAGATCGACTTCGGGTAGCCCTTGTAGTTGAGCGGCGCCGGGATGGCCTGCTGGACGTTGACGATGTAGTCGTGGCACAGGCGGTCCAGCTCTTCGGTGGTGACACCGGGCTTGACGTGTTCTTCGATCATTTCCAGCACTTCGGCGGCCAGGCGGCCGGCGATGCGCATCTTCTCGATGTCTTCTGCGGTCTTGATGGTGACGGTCATTACAGGCTCTCTACAGCGCCGCATGCGGCGCGAACAAACGGGAAAGGCCGGATTCTAGCAGAGCAGGGCGCCGATCGGTCGGGATAACATCGGAGAATTGGGCTGCCGTGCAGCCCATCGCCGGCAAGCCAGTTCCCACAGGAATTGCGTTACCCTTGTGGACGCTGCCATCTCTCCATACGGCCATTCTGGCCTGTTTGGCGGGGTGCTGCAAAAGCCGCTGACGGACGCGACAGTATCCGGGTTCCGTTCGGTCGCTGTCTGTGGTATAAAATGCGCCGCTTTCGGGGACGACCCCGTCAGCACTTAACCCACACACGTGTCGACACGATGACCTGGGTGCCCCGAGTTGCAGAATTCGCGGGTTGGTCATTGGGATACGTGGAGGCCCAACCCGACTTATCAAGGAACTATCATGTCCCAAGTCAACATGCGCGATATGCTGAAGGCCGGTGTGCACTTCGGCCACCAGACCCGTTACTGGAACCCGAAAATGGGCAAGTACATTTTCGGCGCGCGCAACAAGATCCACATCGTCAACCTGGAAAAAACCCTGCCGATGTTCAACGACGCCCTGGCGTTCGTAGAGCGCCTGGCCCAGGGCAAGAACAAGATCCTGTTCGTCGGCACCAAGCGTTCCGCTGGCAAGATCGTCGCCGAGCAAGCTGCTCGTTGCGGTTCGCCATACGTTGACCACCGTTGGTTGGGCGGCATGCTGACCAACTACAAGACCATCCGCGCTTCGATCAAGCGTCTGCGCGACCTGGAAACCCAGGCCGAAGACGGCACTTTCGCCAAGCTGACCAAGAAAGAAGCCCTGATGCGTTCCCGCGACCTGGAAAAACTGGATCGCAGCCTGGGCGGCATCAAGGACATGGGCGGTCTGCCTGACGCTCTGTTCGTTATCGACGTTGATCACGAGCGCATCGCGATCACCGAAGCCAACAAGCTGGGCATCCCGGTTATCGGCGTTGTCGATACCAACAGCAGCCCGGAAGGTGTTGACTACATCATCCCAGGTAACGATGACGCCATCCGCGCTATCGAGCTGTACATGACTTCGATGGCTGACGCAGTCATCCGCGGCCGCAACAACGTTGCCGGCGGCACCGAAGTTTACGCTGAAGAAGCGGCTGCACCTGCTGCCGAGTAATTAGACGCTAGCGTCGACTTGGCACGCAAAAAGGGGGCTCTGCCCCCTTTTTGCCACCTTGAAATCCTGCTGTCAGCATCGGCCCCGCATCATGGGCCCTGCTGAGATAAACACAGTGGATTTGCAGAATTGAACGCCCGTGATCTACGGGTGGAATGGTTGAAAAACTTTCCAAGAGGATTTTGAAATGGCAGCAATTACTGCAGCGCTGGTCAAAGAACTGCGCGAGCGTACCGGCGAAGGCATGATGGATTGCAAGAAGGCCCTGGAAAAGGCCGGCGGCGACATCGAGAAAGCCATTGACGACATGCGTGCCTCGGGCGCCATCAAAGCCGCCAAGAAGGCTGGCAACGTCGCTGCTGAAGGCGCTATCGCCGTCAAGACCGACGGTAAATCCGCCGTCCTGCTGGAAGTGAACTCGCAGACCGACTTCCTGGCCCTGCAAGACGACTTCAAGAACTTCGTTACCGACAGCCTCGAAGAAGCCTTCGCTCAGAAGCTGACCGACGCTGCTCCGCTGATCGCTTCGCGTGAAGCTGCGCGTGAAGCCCTGGTTGCCAAGTGCGGCGAAAACGTCAACATCCGTCGCCTGGTGCGCGTTGAAGGTGACGTGGTCGGTGCCTACCTGCACGGCAACAAGATCGGCGCTGCCGTTGTCCTGAAAGGCGGCGACGTCGAACTGGCCAAGAACATCGCCATGCACGTTGCAGCTTCGAACCCTGAGTTCCTGCTGCCGTCGGAAGTTTCGGCCGAAGCCATCGAGCGCGAGAAGGGCGTATTCCTGCAGCTGAACGCTGACAAGATCGCCGGCAAGCCGGAAAACATCGTCGAGAACATGATCAAGGGTCGTATCTCGAAGTTCCTGGCCGAAGCCTCGCTGGTCGAGCAGGCATTCGTCATGAACCCGGAAGTCAAGGTTGGCGAGCTGGCCAAGAAAGCCGGTGCTGAAATCGTTTCCTTCACCTACTTCAAGGTCGGCGAAGGCATCGAGAAGCCAGTCGACAACTTCGCTGAAGAAGTTGCCGCTCAGGTCGCTGCTGCCAAGCAGTAAGACAGCCCCGTCTGTCGCCCCAAAGAGGCTGCCCGCTCACGCGCGCAGCCTCTTTGTCAAAACGGAGAGGGGTTTATCCGACTTCCTCTTCGCTGGCACCGAAGCGGTGCCACGCTACAGTTAGCAGGCTGAAAACAGCCCGCACGAATTTTCTAAAAGTACGCCGCAGGAGAGACTCGCAATGGCTCAGCAGGTGAGTGGTCGCCAACCTCGCTATAAACGCATTTTGCTCAAACTTAGCGGCGAGGCCCTGATGGGCTCGGAAGACTTCGGGATCGACCCGAAGGTGCTGGATCGCATGGCCCTCGAAGTTGGCCAGCTGGTAGGGATCGGTGTCCAGGTTGGCCTGGTGATCGGTGGTGGCAACCTGTTCCGCGGCGCCGCGCTCAGCGCAGCCGGCATGGACCGTGTCACCGGTGACCACATGGGCATGCTGGCCACCGTGATGAACGGCCTGGCCATGCGCGATGCGCTGGAGCGCTCGAACATCCCGGCCCTGGTCATGTCGGCCATTTCCATGGTCGGTGTCACCGATCATTACGATCGTCGCAAAGCTATTCGCCACCTCAACTCCGGGGATGTGGTAATTTTCTCCGCCGGTACCGGCAACCCGTTCTTCACCACCGACTCCGCGGCCTGCCTGCGCGCCATCGAAATCGATGCCGACGTGGTGCTGAAGGCGACCAAGGTCGATGGTGTGTACACTGCCGATCCATTCAAGGACCCGCATGCCGAGAAGTTCGAGCACCTGACCTACGATGAGGTGCTGGATCGCAAGCTGGGCGTGATGGACCTGACCGCAATCTGCCTGTGCCGTGACCACAAGATGCCATTGCGGGTATTCAACATGAACAAGCCTGGCGCCCTGCTGAACATCGTGGTGGGTGGCGCTGAAGGTACTCTGATCGAGGAAGGCCAAGCATGATCAACGACATCAAGAAAGACGCGCAGGAGCGCATGACCAAGTCCCTCGAGGCCCTGGGTCGCAACCTGGCGGCAATCCGCACCGGTCGCGCTCACCCGAGCATTCTGGATAGCGTCAAGGTCCCGGCCTGGGGCAGCGAGATGCCGCTGAACCAGGTGGCTGCGATCACCGTCGAAGATGCCCGCACCCTGAAGATCGTCGCCCACGACAAGAACCTCAGCGCTGCCATCGAGAAGGCCATCCTCACCTCCGACCTGGGCCTGAACCCGTCCAGCGCCGGCACCACCATCCGTGTACCGATGCCGGCCCTGACCGAGGAGACCCGCAAGGGCTACACCAAGCAGGCCAGCGGCGTTGCCGAGGATGCCAAGGTCGCTGTGCGCAACGTGCGCCGCGATGCCCTGGCCGAGCTGAAAAAGCTGACCAAGGACAAGGAAATCAGCGAAGACGAAGAGCGTCGCGCTGCTGACGAGATCCAGAAGCTGACCGACAAGTTCGTTGCCGAAGTCGATGCCGCCTTCAAAGCCAAGGAAAAGGACCTGATGGCCGTCTAAGGCCGGGGTTTTTTAATGGAAAAGACCAAGCCAGCGGTGCCGTCCTCGGTGCCGCGTCATGTCGCGATCATCATGGATGGCAACAACCGCTGGGCGAAAAAGCGCCTGCTGCCCGGCGTTGCCGGGCACAAGGCGGGTGTCGACGCCGTTCGCGCGGTCATCGAAGTGTGTGCCGAATCCGGGGTCGAGGTGCTGACCCTGTTCGCGTTCTCCAGCGAGAACTGGCAGCGCCCCGCCGAAGAGGTCGGTGCGCTGATGGAGCTGTTCTTCTCGGCCCTGCGTCGCGAGGCCAGGCGGCTGAACGAGAACAACATCAGCCTGCGTATCATTGGTGACCGTTCACGTTTCCATCCGGAGCTGCAGGCTGCCATGCGCGAGGCCGAGGCACTGACCGCCGGCAACAACCGTTTCATCCTGCAGATCGCGGCCAATTATGGTGGCCAGTGGGACATCGCCCAGGCCGCCCAACGGCTGGCGCGGGAAGTGCAAGCCGGGCACCTGCGCCCGGAGGACATCACCCCAGGCCTGCTGCAAGCCTGCCTGGCAACCGGCGAGCTGCCGCTGCCGGACTTGTGCATCCGCACCGGTGGTGAGCACCGCATCAGCAACTTCCTGCTGTGGCAGCTGGCCTACGCCGAGTTGTATTTCTCCGACCTGTACTGGCCGGACTTCAAACACGAGGCCATGCGCAATGCCCTGGCCGATTTCGCTTCGCGCCAGCGCCGCTTCGGGAAGACCAGCGAGCAGGTCGAGGCTGGAGCTCGTGCTTAATGCTTAAACAACGCATCATTACCGCGCTGATCCTGCTGCCGATCGCGCTGGGTGGCTTCTTCCTGCTCAATGGCGGGGATTTCGCCCTGTTCATCGGCTTTGTGGTAACCCTCGGCGCCTGGGAGTGGGCACGCCTGGCCGGGCTGATGGCCCAGCCGCTGCGCATCGCCTATGCCGTGGTGGTGGCCGGGGCGCTGATGCTGCTATACATCCTTCCCGAGCTGGCGCCGTGGGTGCTCGGCGCTGCGGTGATCTGGTGGGGGCTGGCTACCTGGCTGGTGCTGACCTATCCGCGCAGCAGCGAGCTGTGGGCCAGTGCCGCCTGCCGGCTGCTGATCGGCCTGCTGGTGCTGCTGCCGGCCTGGCAGGGGCTGGTGCTGCTCAAGCACTGGTCACTGGGTAACTGGCTGATCCTGTCGGTCATGGTGCTGGTATGGGCCGCCGATATCGGTGCGTATTTCTCCGGTCGTGCCTTCGGCAAGCGCAAGCTGGCCCCGCAGGTCAGCCCGGGCAAAAGTTGGGAAGGCGTGTATGGCGGCCTGGCGGTCAGCCTGGTGATCACGGCGGTGGTCGGTATCAGCCGCGACTGGAGCTTCGGTCAGATCCTGCTGGGCCTGTTGGGTGCCGCGCTGGTGGTCATGTCGTCGGTGGTTGGTGACCTGACCGAAAGCATGTTCAAGCGCCGCTCCGGCATCAAGGACAGCAGCAACCTGCTGCCCGGTCATGGCGGGGTGCTGGACCGCATCGACAGCCTGACGGCTGCCATCCCGATTTTCGCCGTGCTGTTGTGGGCAGCGGAATGGGGTGTGATGTGAGCCGTCCGCAGCGCATTACCGTGCTCGGGGCCACCGGTTCCATCGGCCTGAGCACGCTGGATGTCATCGCACGCCATCCCGACCGCTACCAGGTGTTCGCCCTGAGCGGCTATTCGCGTATCGACGAATTGCTCGCCCTGTGTTTGCGCCATCGCCCGGCGTTTGCCGTGGTGCCGGTGGCCGAGGCGGCCGTCCGTCTGCGCGAAGGCCTGGCTGCGGCGGGCTGCGCCACCGAAGTGCTGGAAGGCGAAGCCGGGTTGTGCCAGGTGGCTTGCGCGCCGGAGGTCGACGCCGTGATGGCAGCCATCGTCGGTGCTGCCGGCTTGCGTCCCACCCTCGCCGCGGTCGAGGCGGGCAAGAAGGTGCTGCTGGCCAACAAGGAGGCGCTGGTGATGTCCGGTGCGCTGTTCATGGACGCGGTGCGGCGCAGCGGCGCTGTGTTGCTGCCGATCGACAGCGAGCACAATGCGATCTTCCAGTGCATGCCCGGCGACTATGCACGTGGCCTGCATGCCGTAGGCGTACGCCGGATCCTGCTGACCGCTTCCGGTGGCCCGTTCCGCGAGACGCCCGTCGAGGCATTGCTCGACGTCACCCCGGAGCAGGCTTGCGCGCACCCCAACTGGTCCATGGGGCGCAAGATTTCGGTGGATTCCGCCAGCATGATGAACAAGGGCCTGGAACTGATCGAGGCTTGCTGGTTGTTCGATGCGGCACCGGCCAAGGTCGAGGTGGTGGTGCATCCGCAAAGCGTGATCCACTCCCTGGTGGACTACGTTGATGGTTCGGTGCTGGCGCAGTTGGGTAACCCGGACATGCGCACGCCGATCGCCAACGCCCTGGCCTGGCCCGAACGGATCGATTCCGGGGTGGCCCCGCTGGACCTGTTCGCCATCGCCCGTCTGGATTTCCAGGCACCCGACGAACAGCGCTTCCCTTGCCTGCGCCTGGCGCGGCAGGCTGCCGAGGCTGGCAACAGCGCGCCGGCCGTGCTCAATGCCGCCAACGAAGTCGCGGTCGAGGCATTTCTCCAACGGCGTATCCGCTTCCCGGAGATCGCGCGTATGATCGAACAGGTGCTCGCTCAGGAGTCCGTCGTGCCGCTGCCGTCGCTGGACGCGGTGTTCGCCGCCGACCAGCGTGCCCGGGAGCTTTCCCGTGAATGGCTGAGGCGCCACGGTCGCTGATGCAGGCCCGCCACGGTTCATGAGGGGGCTGGGCATGACGCCGGCCCGCTGAACATCATTCGGAGATGGATATGACAGCGCTCTACATGATTATCGGCACCCTCGTGGCCTTGGGGGTGCTGGTCACCTTCCATGAATTCGGCCACTTCTGGGTGGCGCGTCGCTGTGGGGTCAAGGTGCTGCGTTTCTCGGTGGGCTTCGGCACGCCGTTGCTGCGCTGGCATGACCGCCATGGCACCGAGTTCGTGGTCGCGGCGATTCCGCTGGGTGGCTACGTCAAGATGCTCGACGAGCGCGAGGGCGAGGTGCCGCCGGCGCTGCTCGACCACTCGTTCAACCGCAAGTCCGTGCGCCAGCGCATTGCCATCGTCGCGGCCGGCCCGATTGCCAACTTCCTGCTGGCAATCCTGTTCTTCTGGGTGTTGGCGATGCTGGGTACCCAGCAGGTCCGCCCGGTGATCGGCGCCGTCGAAGCGGGCAGCCTGGCAGCATCGGCAGGCCTGACCGCAGGTCAGGAAATCGTCTCCATCGATGGCAAGCCGACCAATGGCTGGGCGGCGGTCAACCTGCAGCTGGTCCGTCGCCTGGGCGAGAGCGGTACCTTGCAGGTGGGCGTGCGCGACGAGGGCGCCACTGCCGAGCGCCAGCTGCAGGTGAAGCTGGACAGCTGGCTCAAGGGTGCCGACGAGCCGGACCCGATCCAGTCCCTGGGCCTGCAGCCTTGGCGTCCGGCGATCGTGCCGGTGCTGGCCGAAATCGATCCGAAAGGGCCGGCTGCTGCCGCCGGCCTGAAAACCGGCGACAGGCTGCTGGCCCTCGACGGTATTGCCGTGAGCGAGTGGCAGCAGGTGGTCGACGCCGTGCGCGCCCGCCCGCAAGCCAAGGTGCTGGTGCGTGTCGAGCGTGACGGCGCTGCCCTGGAGTTGCCGGTAACCCTGGCGCGCAAGGGCGAGGGCAAGGCTGCCGGGGGCTATCTCGGTGCCGGGGTAAAAGGTGGCGAATGGCCTGCCAGCATGCTCCGCGAAGTCAGCTACGGCCCGCTGGACGCGGTGGCTGAGGGCTTGTCGCGTACCTGGAGCATGAGTGTCCTGACCCTTGAATCGCTGAAGAAAATGCTGTTCGGGGAGCTCTCGGTAAAAAACTTGAGCGGACCGATAACCATTGCTAAAGTGGCGGGCGCTTCAGCCCAGTCCGGCGTCGGGGATTTCCTGAATTTCCTGGCCTACCTGAGCATAAGCCTGGGGGTTCTTAACCTGCTGCCCATCCCGGTTCTGGATGGGGGGCATTTGCTGTTTTACCTGGTCGAGTGGGTGCGCGGTCGTCCGCTGTCGGATCGGGTGCAAGGTTGGGGGGTCCAGATCGGTATCAGTTTGGTCATAGGGGTGATGTTGCTCGCCCTGATCAACGATCTGGGTCGACTATAAAGCTTCGCTCAATTGCGAACCTGCCGTTTTGTCGCGGCGGGTTGTTTATTGCCAGTTGGAATAAAAGGACTTCATGAAACGTCTGCTGCTAACTGCGGTCATGTCCGCACTGATGATCGCTGAAGTTCACGCCGAGTCCTTCACCATCTCCGATATCCGCGTCAACGGCCTGCAGCGGGTTTCCGCCGGCAGTGTGTTCGGTGCGCTGCCGCTCAACGTCGGCGACCAGGCCGATGACCGCCGCCTGGTGGAATCGACCCGTTCCCTGTTCAAGACCGGCTTCTTCCAGGACATCCAGCTGAACCGCGATGGCAATGTCCTGATCATCAACGTGGTTGAACGCCCATCGGTATCGAGCATCGAGATCGAAGGCAACAAGGCGATCAGCACCGAAGACCTGATGAAGGGCCTGAAGCAATCGGGCCTGGCCGAAGGCGAGATCTTCCAGCGAGCCACTCTCGAAGGCGTGCGTAACGAGCTGCAGCGTCAGTACGTGGCCCAGGGCCGCTATTCGGCCGAAGTCGACGCCGAGGTGGTGCCGCAGCCGCGCAACCGGGTGGCGCTGAAGATCAAGATCAACGAAGGCACCGTCGCCGCTATCCAGCACATCAACATCGTTGGCAACAACGTGTTCGACGACGAGACCCTGGCGCAGCTGTTCGAGCTGAAGACCACCAACTGGTTGTCGTTCTTCAAGAACGACGACAAGTATGCCCGCGAAAAGCTGTCCGGTGACCTGGAACGCCTGCGTTCCTACTACCTGGACCGCGGCTACATCAACATGGACATTGCCTCCACCCAGGTGTCCATCACGCCGGACAAGAAGCACGTCTACATCACCGTCAACATCAACGAAGGCGAGAAGTACACCGTCCGCGACGTCAAGCTGTCGGGTGACCTGAAGGTGCCGGAAGACCAGGTCAAGTCGCTGCTGCTGGTGCAGCCAGGCCAGGTATTCTCGCGCAAGGTGATGACCACCACTTCCGATCTGATTACCCGTCGTCTGGGCAACGAAGGCTATACCTTCGCCAACGTCAACGGCGTGCCGAAGCCGAACGATGAAGACCACACCGTCGACATCATGTTCGTGGTCGACCCGGGCAAGCGTGCCTACGTCAACCGCATCAACTATCGCGGCAACACCAAGACCGAAGACGAAGTGCTGCGCCGCGAGATGCGCCAGATGGAAGGTGGCTGGGCCTCGACCTACCTGATCGACCAGTCCAAGACCCGTCTGGAGCGCCTGGGCTTCTTCAAGGAAGTCAACGTCGAGACCCCGCCGGTGCCGGGCACCGATGACCAGGTCGACGTCAACTACAGCGTCGAGGAGCAGGCTTCCGGCTCGATCACCGCCAGCGTCGGTTTCGCCCAGAGCGCCGGCCTGATCCTCGGTGGTTCGATCAGCCAGAGCAACTTCCTCGGTACCGGTAACAAGGTGTCGATCGGCCTGACCCGTTCGGAATACCAGACCCGCTACAACTTCGGCTTCGTCGATCCCTACTTCACCGCCGATGGCGTGAGCCTGGGCTACAACGCCTTCTACCGCAGCACCGACTACGATGACCTCGATGTCGACGTGGCCAGCTATGCGGTGGACAGCTACGGTGCCGGCGTCAGCCTGGGCTACCCGATCAGCGAAACCTCGCGCCTGACCTATGGCCTGAGCGTGCAGCAGGACAAGATCAAGACCGGCAAGTACACCGTTGACGAGATCTTCGACTTCCTCGAACAGGAAGGCGACAGCTTCCTCAACTTCAAGGCCTCGATCGGCTGGTCGGAGTCGACCCTGAACAAAGGCGTGCTGGCCACCCGTGGTCACTCGCAAAGCCTGACCCTGGAATCCACCATTCCGGGCAGCGACCTGTCGTTCTTCAAGCTCGACTACCGCGGCCAGCTGTTCAAGCCGATTACCAACGACTACACCCTGCGCCTGCACACCGAGCTGGGCTATGGTGATGGTTACGGCAGCACTTCCGGCCTGCCGTTCTACGAGAACTACTTCGCGGGTGGCTTCAACTCCGTCCGTGGCTTCAAGGACAGCAGCCTGGGCCCACGCAGTACCCCAAGCCGCGGCGAGGCCAACGGTGGCAAGCCAGGCACCATCGCCGACCCGGACCAGGATCCGTTGCCGTTCGGTGGTAACGTGCTGGTGCAAGGCGGCGTCGAGCTGCTGTTCCCGTTGCCGTTCGTCAAGGACCAGCGTTCGCTGCGCACCTCCGTGTTCTGGGACGTGGGTAACGTGTTCGACACCAATTGCGGCAACCAGCCTGATTGCGAGAAGGTCGGGTTCTCGGGCATGGCCAGCTCGGTCGGCCTGGGCGTGACCTGGATTACTGCACTGGGCCCGTTGAGCTTCAGCCTGGCGATGCCGGTCAAGAAGCCGGACGATGCCGACACGCAGGTGTTCCAATTCTCTCTGGGCCAGACCTTCTGAGGTCGGCCCTCGCTTAATGACAACGGTTTATCCAGGAGTGCATCGTGCGTAAGTTGACTCAACTGGCCGTAGTGGCCGCGGCGCTGGTCGCCACCCCGGCTTTCGCCGAAATGAAGGTTGCCGTCCTGAACTATCAGATGGCCCTGCTGGAATCGGACGCCGCCAAGAAATACGCGGTGGATGCCGAGAAGAAATTCGGTCCGCAACTGACCAAGCTGAAAAGCCTGGAAAGCAGCGCCAAAGGTATCCAGGACCGTCTGATCAAAGGCGGCGACAAGATGCAGCAGCAGGAGCGTGAGCGCCTGGAGCTCGAATTCAAGCAGAAGGCTCGTGACTTCCAGTTCCAGTCCAAGGAGCTGAACGAAGCCAAGGCCGTTGCCGACCGCGACATGCTCAAGCAGCTGAAGCCGAAGCTGGATGGCGCTGTCGAGGAAGTAATCAAGAAAGGTGGTTACGACCTGGTCCTGGAGCGTGGCGCGGTCATCGATGTCAAGCCTCAGTACGACATCACCCGCCAGGTCATCGAGCGCATGAACCAAGCCCGTTGATATGACCGTGACCATGACGCTAGGCCAGCTGGCCGAGGCCCTCGGCGCTACCCTCAAGGGGCCCGAGGCGCTGCAGATTACCGGGCTGGCCACCTTGCAGGAGGCTGGCCCCGGTCAGTTGAGCTTCCTCGCCAACCCGCAGTACCGCAAATACCTGGATAACAGCCAGGCGGCCGCGGTGCTGCTCAAGGCGGCGGACGCCGAAGGCTTTGCCGGCAATGCACTGATCGTCGCCGATCCGTACCTGGCCTACGCGCGCATTTCCCACCTGTTCGATCCCAAACCCAAGGCTGTGGCGGGTATTCATCCCAGCGCCGTGGTGGCTGAGGACGCGCAGGTGGATGCCAGCGCCAGCATCGGGCCGTTCGCGGTCATCGAAAGCGGCGCACGCATCGCGGCCAATGTCAGCGTAGGGGCGCACTGCGTAGTGGGTGCCCGTTGCGTGATCGGCGAGGGTGGATGGCTGGCGCCACGGGTCACCTTGTACCATGACGTGACCATCGGCAAGCGCGTGGTCATCCAGTCGGGTGCGGTAATCGGCGGCGAAGGCTTCGGCTTCGCCAACGAGAAGGGCGTATGGCGCAAGATTGCCCAGATTGGCGGCGTGACCATCGGCGACGACGTGGAAATCGGCGTCAACACTGCGGTCGACCGTGGTGCGTTGTCGGACACGCGCATCGCTGACGGGGTCAAGCTCGACAACCAGATCCAGATCGCCCACAACGTGCAGATCGGTGAGCATACGGCCATGGCCGCCTGTGTCGGCATTTCCGGCAGTACGCGCATCGGCAAGCATTGCACCATTGCCGGTGGTGTCGGCATGGTGGGGCATATCGATGTCTGTGATAACGTTTTCGTGTCTGGTATGACCATGGTGACCCGTTCAATAACCGAACCGGGTGCCTATTCTTCCGGCACTGCCATGCAGCCACTGGCTGAATGGCGCAAGAGCGCCGCGCGTATCCGCCACCTGGACGACATGGCCAAGCGTCTCCAGCAGGTGGAAAAACGCGTCGATACCGTGACCTCAGGTGGCCAGCCGACATCAGAAGGCTGATACCATTCCCTGAGCAAGAGTGAACAGTCGCTAGCTGGCTCCTCTTTGGATTGCAAAAGGAGCGTGTGGTCAGCACCTGCGCTCCCTATTCTTATTACAGGCTTCCCCCCCGAAATGATGGACATCAACGAGATTCGCGAATACCTGCCTCACCGTTACCCGTTCCTGCTGGTGGATCGCGTGACGGATCTGGACTACGAGGCCCAGAGCATTCGTGCCTACAAGAATGTCAGCATCAACGAGCCGTTCTTCAACGGCCATTTCCCGGCGCACCCGATCATGCCGGGCGTCCTGATCATCGAAGCCATGGCCCAGGCTGCCGGCATCCTCGGCTTCAAGATGCTGGATGCCAAGCCTGCCGACGGCACTCTTTACTACTTCGTCGGTTCCGACAAACTGCGTTTCCGTCAGCCGGTACTGCCGGGTGACCAGCTTGTGCTGGAAGCCAAGTTCCTCAGCCGCAAGAGCATGATCTGGAAGTTCGAGTGCCGTGCGCTGGTCGACGGCAAGCCGGTTTGCTCGGCCGAGATCACCTGCGCGGAACGCTCCCTATGAATTCGATTGATCCTCGGGCCATTATCGATCCCTCGGCCAAGCTGGCCGATGGCGTCGAGGTCGGCCCTTGGTCGATCGTTGGCCCCGATGTGGAAATCGGGGAGGGCACCGTTATCGGCCCGCATGTTGTGCTCAAAGGTCCGACCCGTATCGGCAAGCACAACCGTATCTTTCAGTTTTCCTCGATCGGCGAAGACACGCCCGACCTCAAGTACAAAGGTGAACCGACGCGCCTGGTGATTGGTGACCACAACGTGATCCGCGAAGGGGTGACCATCCACCGCGGCACCATCCAGGACCGCGCGGAAACCACCGTGGGCGACCACAACCTGATCATGGCCTATGCCCACATCGGCCACGACAGCGTCATCGGCAACCATTGCATCCTCGTCAACAACACGGCGCTGGCCGGGCATGTGCATGTCGGCGACTGGGCGATCCTGTCCGGTTATACCCTGGTTCATCAGTACTGCCATATCGGCGCCCATGCGTTCTCCGGCATGGGTACGGCGATCGGCAAGGACGTACCGGCGTTCGTCACCGTGTTCGGCAGCCCGGCGGAAGCGCGCAGCATGAACTTCGAAGGTATGCGCCGGCGCGGTTTCAGCGACGAGGTCATCCATGTACTGCGCCGTTGCTACAAGATCGTCTATCGCCAGGGCCTGACCGTCGAAGACGCGCTCAAGGAGCTGGACGAACTGGCTGCGCAGCATCCTGAGGTCGAGCTGTTCCGTCAGTCGATCGTGAACTCCGCCCGCGGCATCACCCGCTGACATGGCCCAGCTTTGCGTAGCCTTGGTCGCAGGTGAGGCCAGCGGCGACATCCTCGGTTCAGGCCTGATGCGTGCCCTCAAGGCACGCCACCCTGACGTGCGGTTCATCGGCGTTGGCGGCCCGCTGATGGAAGCCGAAGGGCTGCAATCCTATTTCCCCATGGAGCGCCTGGCCGTCATGGGCCTGGTCGAAGTGCTGGGGCGCCTGCGTGAGCTGCTCAAACGCCGCAAGCTGCTGATCGAGACCCTGATTGGCGAAAGGCCCGATGCCTTCATCGGCATCGATGCCCCGGACTTCACCCTCAATATCGAGCTGAAACTGCGTCAGGCGGGTATCAAGACCGTGCATTACGTCAGCCCTTCGGTCTGGGCCTGGCGGCAAAAGCGTGTGCTGAAGATTCGCGAAGGCTGCGACCTGATGCTCACGCTGTTGCCGTTCGAGGCACGCTTCTATGAAGAAAAGGGTGTGCCGGTGCGCTTCGTTGGCCATCCACTGGCTGACACCATCCCGCTCGAGGCGGACCGCCCGGCGGCGCGTGCCGAGCTGGGCCTGGGCGAAGGGCCGGTGGTGGCACTGATGCCCGGCAGCCGCGGCGGCGAAGTCGGGCGCCTGGGGGCATTGTTCCTTGATGCGGCTGAACGGCTGTGCCAGCAGGTTCCGGGCGTGCGTTTCGTGTTGCCCTGCGCCAATGCCGCACGGCGCGCCCAGATCGAGCAGATGCTCGAAGGGCGCCAACTGCCGCTGACCCTGCTCGATGGCCAGTCGCACCAGGCCCTGGCTGCCTGTGACGCGGTGCTGATCGCCTCGGGTACCGCTACACTCGAAGCGTTGCTGTACAAGCGCCCGATGGTGGTGGCTTACCGCCTGGCGCCGTTGACCTACTGGATCCTCAAGCGTCTGGTAAAAAGCCCTTATGTGTCGCTGCCAAACCTGCTCGCCCAGCGCGCGCTGGTGCCCGAGCTGTTGCAGGACGACGCCACCAGCGAAGCGCTGGCCAATACCCTGGCGCCACTGGTAGCCAATGGCAGCCAGCAGACCGAGCGCTTTGACGAAATTCACCGCACCTTGCGCCGCGACGCCTCCAACCAGGCGGCCGAGGCGGTACTGGCCCTGCTCAAGGACCGTTGACATGCAGATTGGACTGGACTTCAACCTGGTCGAAGACCTTGTCGCTGGTGTCGACGAGGTGGGCCGTGGCCCGCTGTGCGGCGCGGTGGTGACGGCGGCGGTGATCCTCGACCCGGCGCGCCCGATCCTCGGCCTGAACGATTCGAAGAAACTCACCGAAGCCAGGCGCGAGGCGCTGTTCGATGAGATCTGCGAGAAGGCCCTGAGCTTCTGCATCGCCCGTGCCGAGGTCGAGGAAATCGACCGTCTGAACATCCTGCACGCCACCATGCTGGCCATGCAGCGCGCCGTGGAAGGCCTGCACATTACACCGAAGCTGGCCCTGATCGACGGCAACCGCTGCCCGAAACTGGCCGTACCGGCGTCGCCGGTAGTCAAGGGCGATAGCCAGGTGCCGGCCATCGCGGCGGCGTCGATCCTGGCCAAGGTGACCCGTGACCGGGAGATGAGCGCATTCGAGCTGATCTACCCGGGTTATGGCATTGGTGGGCACAAGGGCTACCCGACCCCGGTGCACCTCGAGGCCTTGGCGCGGCTGGGGCCTACGCCCATTCACCGGCGCTCCTTTGCCCCGGTGCGGGCGGCCTGGGATGCGCGCGAAGGCGTCACGGCTTCCCTGATCTGACTCCGGGGCCCGCTTCGTTCGCCGGCATAGCCGGAGCCATACACCGCGCCGCCTGCTTCGCGGATAAATCCGCTCCTACGGTTGACGCCGCACCTGTAGGAGCGGATTTATCCGCGATCACCGGCACAGCCGGTGCCATCCGCCGCGTAGTACAACGCTAGCGCTGGAGAACAGCGCGATGCTTGTGAGCGCCTTGTGTCGCGATAAGCTGCAAAGCAACCCAAAATCCCGCCTCATTTACGCTACAATCCCGCCCTTGTCGTTCAGCACTGCTACAGGATCTTCCATGCCGGTTCCCTTCGTTCACCTGCGCGTCCATTCCGAATTCTCGCTGGTCGACGGCCTGGTGCGGATCAAGCCGCTGGCCAAGGCACTGGCGGGGATGAACATGCCGGCGGTGGCAATCACCGACCAGAGCAACATGTGCTCGCTGGTGAAGTTCTACAAGACTGCCATGGGCGCCGGCATCAAGCCGATTTGCGGCGCCGACCTGTGGCTGGCCGGCGACGATCCGGAAGCGCCGCTGTCGCGTATCTGCTTCCTGGCCATGAACCCCAAGGGCTATCGCAACCTCACCGAACTCATTTCGCGCGGCTGGACCGACGGCCAGCGCAATGGCCTGGTAGTCCTCCAGCGTGACTGGATCGCCCCGGCCAGCGAGGGCCTGATCGCTTTGTCCGCAGGCAAGGAAGGCGATATCGGCATGGCCCTGCTGGCTGGCAGGGACGAGGAGGCCGAGGCTCTGCTGCAGGACTGGATGGGCATGTTCCCCGAGCGCTTCTACGTTGAAGTGCAGCGCACCAACCGCGCTCGCGACGAAGAATACGTGCATGCCGCTGTGGCCCTGGCTGACAAGTTCGGGGCCCCGCTGGTGGCAACCAACGACGTGCGCTTCATCAAGCAGTCCGACTTCGACGCCCATGAAACGCGGGTGTGCATCGGCGAGGGCTGGACCCTCGACGACCCACGCCGCCCAAGGATGTACAGCGACCAGCAGTACCTGAAGTCGGCCGAGGAAATGGCCGAGCTGTTCAGCGACCTGCCCGACGCCATCGCCAACACCGTCGAGATCGCCAAACGCTGCAATATCCAGGTACAGCTGGGCAAGTACTTCCTGCCCGACTTCCCCACGCCCAACGGCATGGGTATCGATGACTACCTGCGCCACGTCTCCCACGAAGGCCTGGAAGAGCGCCTGGCGGTACTGTGGCCGAAAGAGACCACGCCCAATTACGAAGAAAAGCGCCAGGTCTATCTGGACCGCCTGAAGTTCGAGCTGGACATCATCATCCAGATGGGTTTCCCCGGTTACTTCCTGATCGTGATGGACTTCATCAAGTGGGCCAAGAACAATGGCGTGCCGGTGGGCCCGGGCCGGGGTTCGGGTGCCGGCTCGCTGGTGGCCTACGTGCTGAAGATCACCGACCTCGACCCGCTGGCCTACGACCTGCTGTTCGAGCGCTTCCTCAACCCTGAACGTATTTCCATGCCCGACTTCGACGTCGACTTCTGCATGGATGGCCGCGACCGGGTGATCGACTACGTGGCCGAAACCTATGGGCGCAACGCGGTCAGCCAGATCATCACCTTCGGCACCATGGCCGCCAAGGCGGTGGTGCGTGACGTGGCGCGGGTGCAAGGCAAGTCCTACGGGCTGGCCGACCGGTTGTCGAAGATGATCCCGTTCGAAGTCGGCATGACCCTGGAAAAGGCCTACGAGCAGGAAGAAATCCTGCGCGACTTCCTCAAGGGCGACGAAGACGCCCGCGAAATCTGGGACATGGCCCTGAAACTCGAGGGTGTGACGCGGGGCACCGGCAAGCACGCCGGTGGTGTGGTGATCGCCCCGACCAAGCTCACCGACTTCTCGCCGATCGCCTGTGACGAAGAGGGCGGCGGCCTGGTGACCCAGTTCGACAAGGACGACGTCGAGGCTGCGGGCCTGGTGAAGTTCGACTTCCTCGGCCTGCGTACCTTGACCATCATCAAGTGGGCCATGGAGATCATCAACCGCGAGCAGGCCAAGAAGAACCTGCCCGAGGTCAACATCGACTTCATCCCGCTGGACGACCGCAAGACCTACGAGCTGTTGCAGAAGGCCGAAACCACGGCGGTGTTCCAGCTTGAATCGCGTGGCATGAAGGAGCTGATCAAGAAGCTCAAGCCCGACTGCCTGGAAGACCTGATCGCACTGGTAGCACTGTTCCGCCCCGGCCCGCTGCAGTCGGGCATGGTGGACGACTTCATCAACCGCAAGCACGGCCGTGCCGAGCTGGCCTACCCGCACCCGGATTACCAGTACGAAGGCCTGCAGCCGGTACTGGCACCAACCTACGGCATCATCCTGTACCAGGAACAGGTGATGCAGATCGCCCAGGTGATGGCCGGCTACACCCTTGGTGGCGCCGACATGCTGCGCCGGGCCATGGGCAAGAAAAAGCCCGAGGAAATGGCCAAGCAGCGCGGTGGCTTCATCGAGGGTTGTGCCAACAACAATATCGATGCGGACCTTGCCGGCAACATCTTCGACCTGGTAGAGAAATTCGCCGGTTACGGCTTCAACAAATCCCACTCCGCCGCCTATGGCCTGGTGTCCTACCAGACTGCCTGGCTGAAGACCCACTACCCGGCGCCGTTCATGGCGGCGGTGCTGTCGGCGGATATGCACAACACCGACAAGGTGGTGGTACTGGTAGAAGAAGTGCGCAGCATGAAGCTGCGGCTCGACGCACCGGACGTGAACTTCTCCGACTTCAAGTTCACCGTCAACGATGACGGGCGCATCGTCTATGGCCTGGGCGCCATCAAGGGTGTGGGCGAGGGCCCGGTAGAGGCGATCGTCGAGGCACGTGCCCAGGGCGGCCCGTTCAAGGACCTGTTCGATTTCTGCCAGCGCATCGACCTCAAGCGGGTCAACAAGCGCACCCTCGATGCACTGATCCGCAGTGGCGCACTGGACCGCCTCGGGCCGCACTTCCATGACGAGATCAAGGCCTACCACGCCCACATCGACATCAACCGTGCCACCTTGCTCTCGGCGCTGGGCGAGGCCATCAAGGCTGCCGAGCAGGCCGCCCATACCGCAGACAGTGGCCACGTCGACCTGTTCGGCGGCATGTTCGACGCAGCGGACGCCGACGTCTACGCCAACCACCGCAAGGTGCGCGAGCTGACCCTCAAGGAACGCCTGAAGGGCGAGAAGGACACCCTTGGCCTGTACCTCACCGGCCACCCGATCGACGAGTACGAAGCCGAAATCCGCCGCTTCGCCCGCCAGCGCATCATCGACCTCAAGCCGTCGCGCGACACCCAGACCATCGCCGGCATGATCATCGCCCTGCGGGTGATGAAGAACAAGAAAGGCGACAAGATGGGCTTCGTCACCCTGGATGACCGCTCCGGGCGCATCGAGGCATCGCTGTTTGCCGATGCCTTCATGGCGGCACAGTCCTTGCTGCAGACCGACGCCATGGTGGTGGTCGAAGGCGAGGTCAGCAACGACGACTTTTCCGGTGGCCTGCGCCTGCGGGTGAAGCAGGTGATGACCATGGAGGATGCGCGCACCAAGCTGGCCGAGAGCCTGCGCCTGAAGGTGGCGCACGAAGCGCTCAGGGGCGACCGGCTGAAATGGCTGGGCGAGCTGATTACCCGTCATCGCGGCGCGTGCCCGATCACCCTGGAATACACCGGCAGCGACGCCAAGGCCATGCTGCAGTTCGGCGAGCAGTGGGCGATCGACCCGGCCGATGGGCTGATTCAGGCGCTGCGTGACCAGTTCGGGCGTGAGAACGTCTTCCTGCAATATCGTTGAACCGACAAAAATTTAATCTCGACCTGAATGCGCCTGATCCCTTAAGGTAGGGCGCCAAACGGATCAACCGGCCGGCCGCCTGGCCGTAGACCCAAGACGGATGACTATGAACCCGAATTTTCTCGATTTCGAACAGCCGATTGCCGACCTGCAAGCCAAGATCGAAGGCCTGCGCCTGGTAGGCAACGACAACTCGCTGAACATCAGCGATGAAATTGCCCGTCTGCAAGACAAGAGCAACACCCTGACCGAAAGCATCTTCGGCAACCTGACCAGCTGGCAGATCGCCCGCCTGGCCCGCCACCCACGTCGTCCCTACACCCTGGACTACCTGGAGCACATCTTCACCGAGTTCGAAGAGCTGCACGGCGACCGCCACTTCTCCGACGACGCCGCCATCGTCGGTGGTACCGCACGTCTGGACGGCAAGCCGGTCATGGTCATCGGCCACCAGAAGGGCCGTGAAGTACGCGAAAAGGTGCGCCGCAACTTCGGCATGCCACGCCCTGAAGGCTATCGCAAGGCCTGCCGCCTGATGGAAATGGCCGAGCGCTTCAAGATGCCGATCCTGACCTTCATCGACACCCCGGGCGCCTACCCGGGCATCGACGCCGAAGAGCGCAACCAGAGCGAGGCCATCGCCTGGAACCTGCGCGTGATGGCGCGCCTGAAAACGCCAATCATCGCCACCGTGATCGGTGAGGGTGGTTCCGGCGGTGCGCTGGCCATCGGCGTGTGCGACCAGTTGAACATGCTGCAGTACTCCACCTACTCGGTGATTTCGCCGGAAGGCTGTGCCTCGATCCTGTGGAAGACCGCCGACAAGGCTGCTGACGCGGCCGAGGCCATGGGCATCACTGCCGAGCGCCTGAAGAGCCTGAACATCGTCGACAAGGTCATCCAGGAACCGCTGGGCGGTGCCCACCGTGACCCGGCCAAGATGTCGGAAAGCATCCGTGCCGACCTGGTGCAGCAGCTGGACATGCTCGGCAAGCTCGACCACGACGCGCTGCTGGCCCGTCGTTACGAGCGCCTGATGAGCTACGGTCTCTGATAGCGAGATGAATGGCACCGGCTTCGCCGGTGTTCGCGGGTGAACCCGCTCCCACAGGTAATGCGCAGCCCTCTGGAACGGCGCGATCCTTGTGGGAGCGGGTTCACCCGCGAATGCATTCTCGAATTGAGTGCAGGTTCGATGATCAACCTCACCCCCTGGCTCAACGCCCCCGCCTGGTACATCGCCTTTTCCGGCGGCCTCGACTCCACCGTGCTTCTGCACCTGCTGGCCGACTACGCCCGCAACCACGCATCGCCTCCGCTGTGCGCCATCCACGTCCACCACGGCCTGCAAAGCGCCGCCGATGCCTGGCCCGCCCATTGCCGAACCGTCTGCGACTATCTCGGCATCGAACTCCAGGTCATCCACGTCCAGGTTCCCCCCGGCGCCAGCCTCGAACAGGCCGCCCGCAATGCCCGTTATGCCGCCTTCAGCCAGCTGCTCGGCCCGGGCGACATCCTGTTCACCGGCCAGCACCGCGACGACCAGGCGGAAACCCTGCTGTTCCGCCTGCTGCGCGGTGCCGGTCTGCGTGGCCTGGCGGCGATGCCGGGGCAACGCCGGCTAGGGCAGGGCAGCCTGGCCAGGCCTTTGCTCGGACATTCCAGGCAACAGTTGCGCGATTACGCCGAGGCCCATCAGCTGACCTGGATCGAAGACCCATCCAACGCCGACACACGATTCGCCCGCAACTACCTGCGCGGCGAGGTGTTCCCGCACTTGCAGCAACGCTGGCCGCAGGCCAGCCAGAACCTCGCCCGCGCTGCCGAGCACCTGGGCGAAGCCCTGAGCCTGCTGGACGAGCTCGCCCAGGGCGATCTGGCGCTTGCAGAGGCGGGCGCGCCGTTGGCCTGGCCCGGGCTCGACTCGCTCGACCTGGCCGCCCTGGTTGCGCTGTCGCCGGCTCGTCAGCGCAATGCCTTGCTGCACTGGCTGAGCCACCGTACCCGTTTACCCGACACCCGGCACTGGGCGGGTTGGGCAGACCTGCGCGATGCCGCCGCCGATGCCCAGCCGGTATGGCGGCTGGCCGATGGGCAACTGTTGCGCAGCCATGGACGCATCTGGTGGTTGAGCGGCGACTGGCTGCAGCAGCCTGGCGCAGGGGCGGCGTGGCCCGACCCCGGCGAGCCTCTGTGGCTGCCGGGTAACGGCCGTGTGCGGCTGGTTGGCGCAGTGCCAGCGGCGGGCTTGCGCATTGGCTACCGCCAGGGTGGCGAAGTACTGGACATCCCCGGCCGCGGCCGACGCGAGCTCAAGCGCCTGCTCAACGAGCTGCAGGTACCGCACTTCCTGCGCCCGCGCCTGCCATTGCTGTACCAGGGCGAGCGGCTGCTGGCGGTGGCCAACCTGCCCGGGCTGGTACAGGCGGATTGCCAGCTGCATTGGCAGTTGCCGACGAACGCGCAAGGTTTGAGCTGAAGGGTACATTCGGGTAGACTACCCTCCCTTCTTGATACAGCTTCTGTGGGTTCCGCGAAAACACAGGAGTTGCCGATTACCAAGCAGTTTTTTGCTGGGCTGATTCTGAAAATGACGAGCGAGCTCCATGCCGGGGATACCCCTGGTCTGTACAGACGCGGCAGTTTTTCGAGATGCACTGTGATTGACGCAGGTGATCGGGGGCTTCGGCCTTCCTTCGCTTTCTCCGGCGGCGCTGGCCGCCTTAACGCAGACTTCTAGGGTTTTTCATGACGCGCTACATATTCGTCACGGGCGGTGTTGTTTCTTCATTGGGGAAAGGCATTGCCTCGGCTTCCCTGGCGGCCATCCTGGAAGCGCGGGGCCTGAAGGTCACCATGCTCAAGCTGGATCCGTACATCAACGTCGATCCGGGCACCATGAGCCCGTTCCAGCATGGTGAAGTGTTCGTCACCCACGATGGCGCCGAAACCGACCTCGACCTGGGCCACTACGAGCGGTTCATCCGCACCACCATGACCCAGAACAACAACTTCACCACCGGCCGCATCTACGAGCACGTGCTGCGTAAAGAGCGTCGTGGTGACTACCTGGGCGCGACCATCCAGGTCATCCCGCACATCACCGACGAAATCAAGCGTCGCATCATCAAGGGTGCCGGCGATGCCGACGTGGCCCTGGTGGAAATCGGCGGTACCGTGGGCGACATCGAGTCGCAACCGTTCCTCGAGGCCATCCGCCAGCTGCGCGTCGAAGTGGGCTCCAAGCGCGCCATGCTGATGCACCTGACCCTGGTCCCGTACATCGCCACCGCTGGCGAGACCAAGACCAAGCCGACCCAGCATTCGGTCAAGGAACTGCGCTCCATCGGCCTGCAGCCAGACGTGCTGATCTGCCGTTCCGACCACCCGGTCGATGCCTCGTCGCGTCGCAAGATCGCGCTGTTCACCAACGTTGAAGAGCGTGCGGTGATTTCGCTGGAAGACGTCGACACCATCTACAAGATCCCGGGCGTACTGCATGCACAGGGCCTGGACGATTTCGTCGTCGAGCGCTTCGGCCTGCAGTGCAACGGCGCCGACCTGTCCGAATGGGACAAGGTGGTCGATGCCAAGCTCAACCCCGAGCACGAAGTGACCATCGCCATGGTCGGCAAGTACATGGAGCTGCTGGATGCCTACAAGTCGCTGATCGAAGCGATGAGCCACGCCGGCATCACCAACCGCACCAAGGTCAACCTGCGCTACATCGACTCGGAAGACATCGAGAACCAGGGCACCAGCCTGCTCGAAGGTGCCGATGCCATCCTGGTGCCGGGCGGTTTCGGCCTGCGCGGCGTGGAAGGCAAGATCACCGCGGTGCAGTACGCCCGTGAGAACAAGGTACCGTACCTGGGTATCTGCCTGGGCATGCAGGTCGCCGTGATCGAATTCGCCCGTAACGTGATGGGCTGGAAAGACGCCAACTCCACCGAGTTCGACCGCAACAGCGGCCACCCGGTGGTCGGCCTGATCACCGAGTGGGCCGATGCCACCGGTGCCGTCGAGACCCGCAGCGAAGCCTCCGACCTGGGCGGCACCATGCGCCTGGGCGCCCAGGACTGCCAACTGGTCGCCGGTTCCAAGGTGCACGACTGCTACGGCAAGGACGTGATCACCGAGCGTCACCGCCACCGCTACGAAGTGAACAACAACCTGCTGCCGCAACTTATCGACGCCGGCCTGGTGGTTTCCGGCCGTTCCGAAGACGGTGCGCTGGTGGAAGTGGTCGAGTCCAAGGATCACCCATGGTTCGTCGCCTGCCAGTTCCACCCGGAATTCACCTCGACCCCGCGTGACGGCCACCCGCTGTTCAGCGGCTTCGTCAAGGCAGCCCTGGCTCAGAAGAACAAGGCCTGATCAATGACCCAGAAGATCATTCGCGTCGGTAACATCGAGATCGCCAACGACAAGCCGTTCGTCCTGTTCGGCGGCATGAACGTCCTGGAGTCCCGTGACCTGGCAATGAAGGTCTGCGAAGAGTACGTGCGGGTCACCGAGAAGCTCGGTATCCCGTACGTGTTCAAGGCCAGCTTCGACAAGGCCAACCGTTCGTCGGTAACCTCCTACCGCGGCCCGGGCATGGAAGAAGGCTTGAAGATCTTCGAAGAGATCAAGCGCACCTTCAATGTGCCGGTCATCACCGACGTGCACGAGCCCTATCAGGCCGAGCCGGTGGCCAAGGTGTGCGATATCATCCAGCTGCCGGCCTTCCTGTCGCGGCAGACCGACCTGGTAGTGGCGATGGCCAGGACCGGCGCGGTCATCAACATCAAGAAGGCGCAGTTCCTCGCCCCCCAGGAAATGAAACACATCCTGACCAAGTGCGAAGAGGCCGGTAACGACCAGCTGATCCTCTGCGAGCGTGGTTCGAGCTTCGGCTACAACAACCTGGTGGTGGACATGCTCGGCTTCGGCATCATGAAGCAGTTCGAGTATCCGGTGTTCTTCGATGTGACCCACGCCCTGCAGATGCCCGGTGGTCGTGCCGACTCCGCCGGTGGCCGTCGCGCCCAGGTCACCGACCTGGCCAAGGCTGGCATGAGCCAGGGCCTGGCTGGTCTGTTCCTCGAAGCCCACCCCGATCCGGACAACGCCAAGTGCGATGGTCCTTGTGCCCTGCGCCTGGACAAACTGGAGCCGTTCCTGGCCCAGCTCAAGCAACTGGATGACCTGGTGAAAAGTTTTCCGACGGTAGAAACCGCGTAAAGCTCGATTCTCGGGTAAAGTACCGTCCGATCCACCCCTGACCACTCGGTCAGGGGTTCCCTTCACGGGGCCTGCCCACTGCAAGTTCGCCCGGTGAACGGCAAGATTTCCCAAGCTAAGTTGTTTTCGTCAATTCTGGAGTGCTTACAACAATGGCAAAAATCGTCGACATCAAAGGTCGTGAAGTTCTCGATTCGCGTGGCAACCCCACCGTGGAAGCCGATGTACTGCTCGACAACGGCATCATCGGCAGTGCTTGCGCGCCGTCCGGTGCTTCCACTGGCTCGCGCGAAGCGCTGGAGCTGCGTGATGGCGACAAGAGCCGTTACCTGGGCAAGGGCGTGCTGAAGGCCGTCGCCAACATCAACGGCCCGATCCGTGACCTGCTGCTGGGCAAGGACCCAGCCGACCAGAAGGCCCTGGACCGCGCCATGATCGAACTGGACGGTACCGAGAACAAGGCCAAGCTGGGCGCCAACGCCATCCTGGCTGTTTCCCTGGCTGCCGCCAAGGCCGCTGCCCAGGACCTGGACCTGCCGCTGTACGCGCACATCGCCAACCTGAACGGCACCCCGGGCCAGTACTCGATGCCGGTTCCGATGATGAACATCATCAACGGCGGCGAGCACGCCGACAACAACGTCGACATCCAGGAGTTCATGGTTCAGCCGGTTGGCGCCAAGACCTTCTCCGACGGCCTGCGCATGGGTACCGAGATCTTCCACCACCTCAAAGCCGTGCTGAAGGCCCGTGGCCTGAACACCGCCGTGGGTGACGAAGGTGGTTTCGCCCCTAACCTGGCTTCCAACGAAGACGCCCTGGGCGCCATCGCCGAAGCGGTCGAGAAAGCCGGCTACAAGCTGGGCACCGACGTGACCCTGGCCCTGGACTGCGCGGCTTCGGAATTCTACGAAGACGGCAAGTACAACCTGTCCGGCGAAGGCAAGTCGTTCGACGCCGAAGGCTTCGCCGAGTACCTCAAAGGCCTGACCGAGCGCTTCCCGATCATCTCGATCGAAGACGGCCTGGACGAGTCCGACTGGGCTGGCTGGAAGATCCTCACCGACAAGATCGGCGCCAAGGTGCAACTGGTTGGCGACGATCTGTTCGTGACCAACACCAAGATCCTCAAGGAAGGCATCGAGAAGGGCATCGGTAACTCGATCCTGATCAAGTTCAACCAGATCGGCTCGCTGACCGAAACCCTGGAAGCCATCCAGATGGCCAAGGCCGCTGGCTACACCGCGGTGATTTCGCACCGTTCCGGTGAAACCGAAGATTCGACCATCGCCGACCTGGCGGTAGGTACTGCTGCTGGCCAGATCAAGACCGGCTCGCTGTGCCGTTCCGACCGCGTTTCCAAGTACAACCAGCTGCTGCGTATCGAAGAGCAACTGGGTGCCAAGGCGGTTTACCGTGGTCGTGCCGAGTTTCGCGGCTAAGCAAGAGATGGTAAAAAGACAGCAGCCGGAGTTGTAGGGGCTTTCTTACTGAAATTCCTACGTTCCAACGGGTTTCTGTCGACGAAGCCTGGCCTCGGCCAGGCTTTGTGCTATTCGAGACCCCGAGTTGAGCATTCTGCGACGGTCTTTTTTAACCTGGATACCTAGATGCGCAGTCCTTATTGGTTGTTCCTTGTCCTGCTCCTGCTGCTGGGTGGCCTGCAGTACCGCCTGTGGGTGGGTAACGGCAGCCTGGCGCAAGTGACCGAGCTGAAGCAGCAGATCGCCGAGCAGCATGCCGAGAACGAGCGCCTGCTTGAGCGAAACCGCGTGCTCGACGCCGAAGTGCTGGAGCTGAAAAAAGGCATGGAGACCGTTGAAGAACGGGCTCGCCACGAATTGGGAATGGTCAAAGAGGGCGAAACCCTCTTCCAGTTGCCACAGAAATGATCGATACGTTACCGGCCTTCTGGGCCGTGATTCCTGCTGCGGGCGTTGGCGCCCGCATGGCTGCCGACCGCCCCAAGCAGTATCTGGAACTGGCCGGGCAGACCATTCTCGAGCACAGCCTCGACTGTTTTCTTGGCCACCCGGCGCTCAACGGCGTGGTGGTCAGTATTGCCGAACACGACCCCTACTGGCCGACCCTGCGCTGCGCCAGCGATCCGCGTATCCGTCGTGCGACGGGGGGCCGAGAGCGTGCCGACTCGGTACTCAATGCCTTGCTGATACTGCACGCCGAAGGGGCGGCGGACAGCGACTGGGTACTGGTGCACGATGCTGCGCGCCCGAACCTGGCGCGCAGTGACCTGGACAAGCTGCTGTCGGAACTGGCGGACGACCCCGTGGGGGGGCTGCTGGCGGTGCCGGCACGCGATACCCTCAAGCGGGCTGATGGCAACGGCCGGGTGAGCGCGACGGTGGACCGCAGCACCATTTGGCAGGCGTATACCCCACAGATGTTCCGCCTCGGGGCGTTGCACCGGGCGCTGGCCGAGTGCCTGGTGTCCGATGTGCTGGTGACCGATGAAGCATCGGCCATCGAGTGGTCCGGCCAGGCGCCGCGGCTGGTCGAAGGGCGCAGTGACAACATCAAGGTGACCCGGCCGGAAGACCTGGAGTGGTTGCGCCAGCGTTGGGCAGGGCGGCGCTGAATTTCTTGCATCTGTGCCGGCCTCTTCGCGGGTAAACCCGCTCCCACAGGTATCGCACATCCCTTCAGGTTTGCGCTGTATCTGTGGGAGCGGGTTTACCCGCGAAGAGGCCAGACCAGCCAGTACAAGGTTTCAGTTCAAGCGATACTCCGGCAGCCCCGCCAACCCTTCCTTCAGATAATCCACCAGCCGCCGCACTTTCGGCGACAGGTGCCGCTGCTGCGGGTACAGCGCCCATACCGCCGTGTTTGGCGGCTGGTGCGCTTCCAGCAACGAGACCAGCGCGCCGCTGTTCAAGTGCTCCAGCACGTAATAGTCCGGCAACTGGCACAACCCCATCCCTTGCAGCGCCGCGTCCAGCACCGCCTGCCCGCTGTTGCAGCGCCAGTTGCCCTGCACCCGCTGGCTGATCTCGCGACCGTCCTGCTGCAGCGCCCACAGGTCGGAGCTGCCCACCAGGCAATTGTGCCGTGCCAGCTCCGACAGGCTGTGTGGGCGCCCATAACGTTCCAGGTAGGCCGGCGAGGCGCACAGGTACATCCGCCGTGGCGCCAGCCGGGTGGCCACCAGCCGTGAGTCGGCCAGCCGGCCCAGGCGGATGGCCAGGTCCATGCCTTCCTGTACCAGGTCGAGGGTGTGGTTGCTCAGCTCCACGTCCACCCGCAATTGCGGGTACTGCGCCATGAATCGGGTCACCAGCGGCACGATGAAGCGCTCGCCATAGGCCACCGCGCAGGTCATGCGCAACAAGCCCTTGGGTTCGCTGGCCAGGTCACCCATGGCGCGCAGGGCTTCTTCGCGGCCATCCTGCAGGCGCTGGCAGTGCTGCAGAAAGGTCTGCCCGGCTTCGCTCAGGGTCACCCGCCGGGTACTGCGGTACAGCAAGCGGGTCTGCAGGCGCTCTTCCAGCCGGGCAATCTGCCGGCTGACATGCGACGAAGAAACCCCCAGGCGTTCGGCCGCTGCAGTGAACTGGCCCATTTCGGCCACGGCGACGAATTCGTCGATGCCCTCCCAGCGGCTGCTCATGGATTATCCCTGTATGGCAATAATGTTTTGTCTTCGTCCGGATTATTCATCAAATTGCGGTGAATTACACTGCCAGACTGAATCGACCCTCTGTCTGGAGACCTTTGATGATCAAGTCCCGTGCTGCCGTAGCTTTCGAAGCCAAGAAACCTCTGGAAATCGTCGAAGTCGACGTGGCCATGCCCAAGGCCGGTGAAGTGCTGCTGCGGGTAGTCGCCAGCGGTGTCTGCCACACCGATGCCTATACCCTGTCCGGTGCTGACCCAGAGGGCATCTTCCCGTCGATTCTTGGCCACGAGGGTGGCGCGATCGTCGAGGCGGTAGGCGAAGGCGTGACTTCGGTCGCCGTGGGTGACCACGTCATCCCGCTGTACACCCCGGAATGCGGCAAGTGCAAATTCTGTCTCTCGGGCAAGACCAACCTGTGCCAGGCCATTCGCGCCACCCAGGGCAAGGGCCTGATGCCGGATGGCACCACGCGCTTCTCCTACAAAGGCCAGCAGCTGTTCCACTACATGGGTACCTCGACCTTCTCCGAGTACACCGTGCTGCCGGAAATTTCCGTGGCCAAGATCCAGAAAGAAGCGCCACTGGAAAAGGTCTGCCTGCTCGGTTGCGGTGTCACCACCGGTATCGGCGCGGTGCTCAACACCGCCAAGGTCAAGCCGGGTGACACCGTGGCCATCTTCGGCCTCGGCGGCATCGGCCTTTCGGCCGTGATCGGCGCGGTGAAGGCCAAGGCCTCGCGTATCATCGCCATCGACATCAACCCGGCCAAGTTCGAGATCGCCCGCCAGCTGGGGGCCACCGACTGCATCAACCCGAAAGACTACGACCGCCCGATCCAGGAAGTGATTGTCGACCTCACCGATGGCGGCGTGGACTTCTCCTTCGAGTGCATCGGCAACGTGCAGCTCATGCGTGCGGCGCTGGAATGCTGCCACAAGGGTTGGGGTGAGTCGGTCATCATCGGTGTGGCCGGTGCCGGCCAGGAAATTGCCACCCGTCCGTTCCAGCTGGTCACCGGTCGCGTCTGGCGCGGTTCGGCGTTCGGCGGCGTACGTGGCCGCAGCGAACTGCCAAGCTACGTTGAGATGTCCGAGAAGGGCGAGATCCCGCTGGACACCTTCATCACCCACACCATGGGCCTGGAAGACATCAACAAGGCCTTCGACCTGATGCACGAAGGCAAGAGCATCCGCAGCGTGATCCACTTCTGAGGTGCGCCATGAGCCTGGATAACATCTCCTGCCAGAAGAGCTTCGGCGGCTGGCACAAGCGTTACCGGCATCACTCCAGGGTGCTGGGCTGCGACATGGTGTTCGCCGTTTACCTGCCACCGCAGGCCGAGCAGGGCGAGAAGCTGCCGGTGCTGTACTGGCTCAGCGGCCTCACCTGTACCGACGAGAACTTCATGCAGAAGGCCGGTGCCCAGCGCCTGGCCGCCGAGCTGGGGCTGATCATCGTCGCACCGGATACCAGCCCGCGTGGCGAGCAGGTGCCGGGCGACCCCGAGGGTGCCTGGGATTTCGGCCTGGGGGCGGGCTTCTACCTCAACGCCACCCAGCAACCCTGGGCGCAGCACTACCGCATGCACGACTACGTGGTGGAAGAGTTGCCGGCGCTGATCGAGGCGCATTTCCCGGCTTCGGCCGAGCGCAGCATCAGCGGCCACTCCATGGGCGGGCATGGCGCGCTGGTATGTGCCTTGCGCAACCCGGGGCGGTACCGCTCGGTATCGGCGTTCTCGCCGATCAGCAACCCGATGGATTGCCCGTGGGGCGAGAAGGCCTTCAGCCGTTACCTCGGTGAAGACCGCGCGCGCTGGCGCGAATGGGACGCCAGCGTGCTGCTGGCCGAGACCCCGGCGGGCGAATGCCCGCCGCTACTGGTCGACCAGGGAGACCGGGACGACTTCCTCGACAAGCAGCTCAGGCCCGAAGTGCTGGAGCAGGCGGCACGCAAAGGGGGGCATGAACTGACCCTGCGCCTGCAGCCGGGTTATGACCATAGCTACTACTTCATCGCCAGCTTCATCGAGGAGCACCTGCGCCATCATGCGGTGGCACTGGGGCGGGTGTAAGCCTCGGCTGCGAAGCAGCCCCAATTCCTCAAAAGCAGGTAGAATCACGCCCTGACTCATTCAGGGCGTTTTTCTATGCGTATTGGCCACGGCTACGATGTGCACCGTTTCTGCGACGGTGATTTCATTACCCTGGGCGGGGTGCGTATCCCCCACAAATACGGCCTCCTGGCCCACTCCGATGGCGACGTGCTGCTGCACGCCCTGAGCGATGCCTTGCTGGGCGCGGCAGCGCTGGGTGACATCGGCAAGCACTTCCCCGACACCGACCCGCAGTTCAAGGGCGCCGATAGCCGCGTGCTGCTGCGCCATGTGGTCGGCATTGTCCTGGCCAAAGGCTGGAAGGTCGGCAATATCGACGCCACCATCGTCGCTCAGGCGCCAAAGATGGCCCCACACATCGAGACCATGCGTCAGCGCATCGCCGAAGACCTGCAGGTCGAACTCGACCAGGTCAACGTCAAGGCCACCACCACTGAAAAACTGGGCTTCACCGGTCGCGAGGAGGGTATCGCCGTGCATGCGGTTGCCCTGCTGCTGCCAGCATGACCGAGCTGGAACTGCTGGGCCCGCGCGCATCGGGCGAACCCTTGGGCACCGCTGTACTCAAGGCGGTAGCGGAAGATTTCCAGGTCGACGAAGTGCTCGACATTCCGTTGTCGGGGCAGGGCGAGCACTTGTGGCTCTGGGTCGAGAAGCGTGACCTGAACACCGAAGAAGCCGCCCGCCGCCTGGCACGCGCTGCCGGCGTGCCGGTGCGCAGCATCAGCTATGCCGGGCTCAAGGACCGCCAGGCGCTGACCCGCCAGTGGTTCAGCCTGCACCTGCCGGGGAAGGCCGACCCGGACCTGTCGCGTGCCGAGGATGCCAGCCTGCGCGTGCTCAAGCAGGTGCGCCACCAGCGCAAACTGCAGCGTGGCGCGCATTCGGCAAACGGCTTCACCCTGCGCCTGACTGCCCTTGGTGCCGACCATCAGGCGGTGAACGCGCGCCTGGAACAGCTCAAGCAGCACGGGGTGCCCAACTATTTCGGCAGCCAGCGCTTCGGTCACGCCGGCGGCAATGTCCACGACGCCCTCGACTGGGCCGCGCGCAAGGCCTTGCCTGAACAGCGCAACGTACGTTCGCGGCTGCTGTCGGCCGGGCGCAGCTATCTGTTCAACCAACTGCTGGCCGCCCGGGTCGCCGATGGTACCTGGGCGCGGGCGCAGGTGGGCGACCTGCTGGCGTTCACCGACAGCCGCAGTTTCTTCCCGGCGGGGGAGGCAGAGTGTGCCGACCCGCGCCTGGCGATCCTGGACCTGCACCCGACCGGCCCGCTGTGGGGCGCGGGCGATTCGCCAGCCGCCGGAGCCACCGGGCGACTGGAAAATGCCGTTGGTGCGCGTCAGCCAGCACTGTGCCAGTGGTTGGCCCAGGCGGGCATGGATCACGAACGGCGAATTCTGCGGCTCCCTATTGGCGGCCTGACGTGGCATTATCCCGAGCCTGATATCCTGCAACTGGAATTCGTCCTTCCGGCCGGATGCTTCGCCACCGTGGTGGTGCGCGAAGTCGTGGATCTGGTGTCGGCAGGGCAGACGGACAGCCCATGCGTATTCTGATTTCGAACGACGACGGTGTTACCGCACCCGGCATCGCCGCGCTGCACGCTGCGCTGGCAGATTACGCCGAGTGCACGGTGATCGCCCCGGATCAAGACAAGAGCGGCGCCAGCAGTTCGCTGACGCTGGACCGGCCATTGCACCCGCAGACTTTGGCCAATGGCTTCATCAGCCTCAACGGCACGCCGACCGACTGCGTGCACCTGGGGCTCAATGGCCTGTTGCCACAAGCGCCGGACATGGTTGTGTCGGGGATCAACCTGGGGGCCAACCTGGGTGACGACGTGCTCTATTCGGGCACGGTTGCCGCCGCCCTTGAAGGCCGCTTCCTCGGCGGGACCTCGCTGGCATTCTCGCTGTTGTCGCGCCAGCCGGACAACCTGCCGGCTGCCGCCCATATCGCCCGCCGCCTGGTCGAGGCGCAGTCGCGCCTGGCCTTGCCGCCACGCACCGTGCTCAACGTCAACATCCCCAACCTGCCGCTGGAACACATTCGTGGCTTCCAGCTCACCCGCCTCGGTCACCGGGCGCGGGCGGCGGCGCCGACCAAGGTGGTCAACCCGCGCGGCAAGGAAGGCTACTGGATCGCCGTGGCCGGGGATGCCGAGGACGGTGGTCCGGGCACCGATTTCCATGCCGTGATGCAAGGCTATGTGTCGATCACCCCGCTGCAGCTCGACCGCACCTTCAGTGCTGCCTTCGAGCAGCTCGACGGTTGGCTGGAGGGCCTGCTCTGATGCGCGAGGACGATATGCTGCGGCGTGGTATCGGCATGACTTCCCAGCGGACCCGGGAGCGGTTGATCCAGCGCCTGTGCGAAGAGGGGGTTTCCAACAGCAAGGTGCTCGACGTGATCCGTCGCACCCCGCGCCACCTGTTCGTCGACGAGGCCCTGGCGCATCGGGCCTACGAAGACACCGCGTTGCCGATCGGCCATAACCAGACCATCTCCCAGCCGTTCATGGTCGCCCACATGAGCGAACTGCTGCTCGAGGCCGGGCCGCTGGACAAGGTGCTGGAGATTGGCACTGGCTCGGGCTACCAGACGGCGATCCTGGCCCAGCTGGTCGAGCGGGTGTTCTCGGTGGAGCGCATCAAGGTCTTGCAGGACCGGGCCAAGGAGCGTCTGGTGGAGCTGAACTTGCGCAACGTGGTTTTCCGCTGGGGCGACGGTTGCGAGGGCTGGCCGGCGCTGGCGCCTTACAACGGCATCATCGTCACTGCCGTGGCGCCGGAAGTGCCGCAGGCACTGCTCGACCAACTGGCACCTGGCGGGCGCATGGTCATCCCGGTGGGGCCGGCCGGCGAAACGCAGCAACTGATGCTGATCGTGCGCGAGGAGCATGGGTTCTCCCGCCGTGTGCTGGGGGCCGTGCGCTTCGTGCCGCTGCTCAACGGCCCGCTGGCCTGAGCGCTGCGGGCCCGCGCCAGCGGTATTTTTGTGCCGGTGGCGAATTCCTGTTGCTTCGCCCTGTCTATCTGGCGGGGTGAGGCGCTGGCGCACAGATTGCGCCGTAGCGTTGCATCAGTCACTCGACCTGCCTGCCAAGAGCGGCCGGCTTGGTTATAATTGCAACATTATTGCATTTCTTGTCTTCATATCGTTTTCGGCACCATGAGGGGAGCGCGGGTGGGTCACACAGTCATTCGGCAGCGCAAGGACGGGTCGGGTTTCACGCTTCTGGTGATTGCACTGGCCATGAGTACGCTACTGGTGGGTTGCTCGAGTACCAGCAGCAACAGCGCGCGGGTGGTCGACCGCAACAACAGCGTGCCCAAGCGCCCAGCAGTTACCTCCGGCCAATACATCGTCAAGCCTGGCGATACGCTGTTCTCCATCGCCTTCCGTTATGGTTGGGACTACAAGGAACTGGCCGCACGTAACGGCATCGCGGCGCCTTATACCATTCGCCCGGGGCAAGCGATTCGTTTCAGCAGCGGTGCGTCCGGCACTACCACGGTGGTGTCCAGCCCCTCGTCGTCGAGCAAGACCACGGTCATCCGGCGGCCTGCCGGTAGCACCGCCACGGCACCTGCCAGCCCCGGCAAACCGGCCGCACCGGCAGCCTCCAGTAGCGCCCCGGTGGTCGCCAGCGTGCCGGCCGCGGAGCGCGCGGTGGGTGGTTGGACCTGGCCAGCCAATGGCGTGCTGATTGGTAAATTCGCTTCAAACGGTAGTTTGAATAAAGGCATTGATATCGCCGGTGATTTGGGACAGCCTGTTTTTGCTGCGTCTGATGGTGCAGTGGTCTACGCCGGGAGTGGGCTGCGGGGTTACGGCGAGCTGATCATCATCAAGCACAGCGACACCTACGTCAGTGCCTACGGTCATAACCGCAGGCTTTTGGTTCGGGAGGGGCAGCAGGTCAAGGCAGGGCAGTCGATTGCTGAAATGGGGTCCACAGGCACAGATCGGGTGAAGCTGCATTTCGAGATTCGCCGCCAGGGCAAGCCCGTCGATCCGCTCCAGTTCCTGCCACGTCGTTGACTGTTGTACCTGGCCTGTTCCGCTGATGTAGAGGGGACAGGCTCCAGCGCTGCCAGGGAGAAAGGTGCCGCTCGAGTCTGAGTTCGAACTCAGCAAAGGACTATAACAATGGCTCTCAGTAAAGAAGTGCCGGAGTTTGACATCGACGATGACGTCCTCCTGATGGAGACGGGTATCGTTTTGGAAACGGATGTGGTGTCAGACGAACCTGCTGTATCTTCGGTTCGGACGAGGGCCAAATCGGGCTCTTCGCTCAAGCAACACAAGTACATCGATTACAGCCGGGCGCTTGATGCTACCCAGCTGTATCTCAACGAGATCGGATTCTCGCCACTGCTTTCGCCGGAAGAGGAAGTGCACTTTGCGCGCCTGTCGCAAAAGGGTGACCCTGCCGGCCGCAAGCGCATGATCGAAAGCAACCTGCGCCTGGTTGTCAAAATCGCCCGTCGTTACGTGAACCGCGGCCTGTCGCTGCTCGACCTGATCGAGGAGGGCAACCTTGGGCTGATTCGCGCGGTCGAAAAGTTCGACCCGGAACGCGGTTTCCGTTTCTCGACCTATGCGACCTGGTGGATACGCCAGACCATCGAACGGGCGATCATGAACCAGACTCGCACCATTCGCCTGCCGATCCATGTGGTCAAGGAACTGAACGTCTACCTGCGCGCTGCCCGCGAACTGACGCAGAAGCTCGATCACGAGCCGTCGCCGGAAGAAATCGCCACGCTGCTGGAGAAGCCGGTCGGCGAGGTCAAGCGCATGCTGGGCCTGAACGAGCGGGTGTCTTCGGTGGATGTGTCGCTGGGCCCGGACTCGGACAAGACACTGCTCGATACCTTGACCGACGACCGCCCGACCGACCCCTGCGAACTGTTGCAGGATGACGACCTGTCGCAGAGCATCGACCAGTGGCTGGGCGAGCTGACCGACAAGCAGCGTGAGGTAGTGGTGCGGCGCTTCGGTCTGCGTGGGCATGAAAGCAGCACGCTCGAGGATGTCGGCCTGGAAATCGGCCTGACCCGTGAACGCGTGCGGCAGATCCAGGTAGAAGGGCTCAAGCGCCTGCGCGAGATCCTTGAGAAGAACGGGCTGTCCAGCGAGTCGCTATTCCAGTAGCGAAGGCCAGCAGCATGAAACGCCCCGACGACCTCGGGGCGTTTTTGTTTGTCCTCGATGCGAGGCCAAGCGCCGACAGCCGCACAGGCTCGGGTTCAGCAATATTATGTACAGCGCTACCCTGTTAACAGTGTGTGTAAGTCTTTGCTTACTTGTTTTGTAAGCCTTTTATGTAGCCACCAGTAAATCATTGTCGCTGCCAAAAAACGCAATTTCCCAACTCATTGAAATATCAGGTTTATTTAGACGTGAGGAAATGTGTCACCGGCAACACTCTGTGAGGTTTAGCGGTTGCCGGCCCAGCTCAGACCGCTAGTATTCGAACTGTGCACAGGGACATGCACAGGCTTTCAGGATGAAGGCCAAGGACATCGCAAGAAGCGATTTCATCAGGATGATGTCAGGGACAAGCAGGGACTACGGAAAAAATGTGGGCGGGTCAAACCGCCCCTTTTTTTTGCCCACGCAAAATGAAAAAAGGCCCCGAGGGGCCTTTTTCGTGTCGGGCGCTATCAGCGCTCCAGATGTTCGATCTTGCCGGTCTTGCCATCCCACTCTTCAGCGTCTGGCAGAGCGTCCTTGCGCTCGGTGATGTTCGGCCAGATTTCCGCCAGTTCGGCGTTCAGCTCGATGAAGTTTTCCATGCCCGCTGGCACTTCGTCTTCCGAGAAAATGGCTTGGGCCGGGCATTCCGGTTCGCACAGGGCGCAGTCGATGCACTCGTCCGGGTGAATGACCAGGAAGTTCGGGCCTTCGTAGAAGCAGTCCACCGGACAGACTTCCACGCAGTCGGTGTATTTGCATTTGATGCAGTTGTCGGTGACGACGAAGGTCATTTCTAGTTCTCTCCTCAGGCGACGGCGGCGGCCCTTCCTCTCAGGGCCGCGCGGTTTACAGGCATGTGGCTGCAGGCCAGGCTAATAACCTGCAGCACCAGCAAACCGCGGCGGATTCTACCAGCTTGTAGTGGACGCCGTTATAACAGGTTCTTTAGTTGATATAGCGTTTCGATAGCTTGACGCGGGGTCATGTCGTCCAGTTGCAGCTTGCCCAGCTTCTCGATAGCCGGGTGTGGCAGGCTGGCGAACAGATCGCTCTGGTGCGGCACCTGTGGCACATCCTTGGCTTTTGGCGCCGGCGGTTGTTCGTGCGGCAGGCTGGTGGTTTCCAGGCGTGCCAGGTGTTCGCGGGCACGCTGGATGACCGCCGTCGGTACGCCTGCCAGTTGGGCCACGGCCAGGCCGTAGCTTTGGCTGGCAGGGCCGGGCAGCACATGGTGCAGGAACACGATGCGTTCATTGTGCTCGGTGGCGTTCAGGTGCACGTTGGCCACCAGCGGCTCGCTTTCGGGCAGCACGGTGAGCTCGAAGTAGTGCGTGGCGAACAGCGTGTAGGCACGCAGCTGGGCCAGCCGCTCGGCGGCAGCCCAGGCCAGCGACAGGCCGTCGAAAGTGCTGGTGCCGCGGCCCACTTCGTCCATCAGCACCAGGCTGCGGTCGGTGGCGTTGTGCAGGATGTTGGCGGTTTCGCTCATTTCGACCATGAAGGTCGAGCGCCCGCCGGCCAGGTCGTCGCTGGAGCCGATACGGGTGAAGATGCGGTCGACCAGCGACAGTTCGCAACTGGCCGCCGGCACGAAGCTGCCGATATGCGCCAGCAGCACGATCAGGGCGGTCTGGCGCATGTAGGTGGACTTACCGCCCATGTTCGGGCCGGTGATGATCAGCATGCGCGTGTTGTCGTCCAGGCCCAGGTCGTTGGCCACGAACGGCGTGGTCAGTACCTGTTCCACCACCGGGTGGCGGCCTTGCTCGATGCGCAGGCACGGCTCGTCGACGAAGCGCGGGCAGTTCAGGTCCAGGTTCAGCGCACGTTCGGCCAGGTTGCTGAGCACGTCCAGTTCAGCCAGTGCGGCGGCGCTGTCCTGCAGCGGCGGCAGGTGGCTGATCAGGGTTTCCAGCAAGCCGTCGTAGAGCATCTTCTCGCGGGCCAGCGCGCGGCTTTTGGCCGACAGCGCCTTGTCCTCGAACGCCTTCAGCTCCGGGGTGATGAAGCGCTCGGCACCCTTGAGGGTCTGGCGGCGGATATAGTCGCTTGGCGCCTGCTCCGCCTGTTTGGTCGGCAGCTCGATGAAATAGCCGTGGACGCGGTTGTAGCCGACCTTGAGGTTGGCCAGGCCGGTGCGGGCCTTTTCCCGGGCTTCCAGGTCGATCAGGAACTGGCCGGCGTTCTCGCTGATCGCCAGCAACTCGTCCAGCTCGTTGTCATAGCCGGGCTTGAGTACGCCGCCATCGCGGATTACCGCCGGCGGGTTGTCGATGATCGCCCGCTCCAGCAGGCTGGCCAGCTCCGGGTAGGTACCGGTAATGGCGGCCAGGCGCGCCAGGTGCGGCGCCTCCAGCTCGGCCATGGCGTTTTGCAGCTCGGGCAGCGCACCCAGCGCATCGCGCAGGCGTGCCAGGTCGCGTGGGCGGGCGTTGCGCAGGCCGATACGGGCGAGGATCCGCTCGATATCGCCAATTTCCTTGAGTTGCGGCTGCAGCTTCTCGAAGCGGTAGCCGTCGAGCAGGCAGCGGATCGAGTCCTGGCGGGCCTGCAGCACCTTGAGGTCGCGCAACGGGCGGTTCAGCCAGCGGCTCAGCAGGCGGCTGGCCATGGCGGTCTGGCAGCGGTCGATGACCGACTGCAGGGTGTTGTCACGCCCGCCGGCGAGGTTGATGTCCAGCTCCAGGTTGCGGCGGCTGGCGCCGTCGAGGATGACCGTGTCGTCCAGCCGTTCGTGGCGCAGGCTGCGCAGGTGCGGCAGGGCAGTGCGCTGGGTTTCCTTGGCGTAGATCAACAGGCAGCCGGCGGCGCCGATGGCCAGGGTCAGCTTGTCGCAGCCAAAGCCCTTGAGGTCCTTGGTCGCGAATTGTTGGCACAGGGCCTTGCGCGCCGAGTCGCGGTCGAAGTCCCACGGCGCGCGGCGACGGGCGCCTGGGCGCTTTTCAGCCGGCAGGTCGCGTGGCCAGTCGTCGGGAATCAGCAGCTCGACCGGGTTGAGGCGCTCAAGTTCGGCCAGCAGGTTTTCCCAGCCCTTTATCTCCTGCACGCTGAAGTTGCCGCTGGTGATGTCCAGCACCGCCAGGCCGAACAGGCGTTCGTCACCCAGCAGCGCGGCAATCAGGTTGTCGCGGCGCTCGTCGAGCAGGGCCTCGTCGCTGACCGTGCCAGGGGTGATGATGCGCACTACCTGGCGCTCCACCGGGCCCTTGCTGGTGGCCGGGTCGCCAATCTGCTCGCAGATCACCACCGATTCGCCGAGCTTGACCAGCTTGGCCAGGTAGCCCTCCAGCGAATGGAACGGAATCCCGCACATGGGGATCGACTGGCCGGCCGACTGACCGCGCGCGGTCAGGGTGATGTCCAGCAGTTTTGCGGCCTTTTTCGCATCTTCGTAGAAGATTTCGTAGAAGTCGCCCATGCGGTAGAACATCAGCTGGTCCGGGTGCTGGTTCTTCAGCTTCCAGTACTGCTGCATCATCGGGGTGTGTGCGGAAAGATCGGACATTCAGGGCCTTACAGCGGGTGATCTGGTTGGCGTTGGTGAAACCGGCAATGGTACAGGCTTTTTCGCGCAGATGCAGGCGCGCCGCTGCATGCATCATCGCGTTGCCTGTGCGTTGCATTTCCTCGCGCATGCCTGCATTATGCATGCTATGCAAAAACGCAACGTAGCCTCCGTACTCAGAGAACTGCTCGACCGCCACGGCCTGTCCCCGACGGAGCTGTACCGGCGCACGGGTGTTCCTCAATCCACCCTGTCGCGGATTCTCGGCGGCAAGATCGTCGACCCCTCCGACAAACACGTGTCGAAGATCGCCGAGTACTTCGGCGTGAGCACCGAGCAACTGCGTGGCCGCGCCGAGCTTGGCGAGCCTCGCGAGGCCGCGCTGCCGGCTCATGGCCATGTCGACCTCAGCGACATCAGCCTGTGGGACGATGAAACCCCCGTCGAGGATGACGAGGTGTCGGTACCTTTCCTTCGCGAGGTCGAATTGGCAGCAGGATCAGGAAGATTCGTCATCGAAGAAAGCGAGCACGCGCGCCTGCGCTTCGGCAAGCGCAGCCTGCGCCACAATGGCGTGCAGTTCGACCAGGCCAAGTGCGTTACCGTGCGCGGCAACAGTATGTTGCCGGTTCTGCGTGACGGCGCGACGGTCGGGGTGAATACCGGCAAGTGCTCGATTGGCGACATCATCGATGGCGACCTTTATGCAATCAATCACAACGGGCAGTTGCGGGTGAAGCAGGTCTATCGCCTGCCTACCGGGATCCGCCTGCGTAGTTTCAACCGTGACGAACACCCGGACGAGGACTACAGCTTCCAGCAGATGCAAGACGAGCAGATCAGCTTGCTTGGGCATGTATTCTGGTGGGGCATGTACGCTCGCTGACCACCCCGGCTTTGCAAAAACCCGCTTCGGCGGGTTTTTTTTCGCCCTTGGAAAAGTCCTACAAGCCAGGAGGTGCATGGCCTGCATGCATTTGCGCAAAAACCTGCGCATAGAAATTTTCAGAAATGCATTGACTGCATATGCACAAATGCATAGCCTGTGTCTCAAGCCGGATGTAAACCGGTTGTTACACAGGCAGCGATGGGCAGGCCTCAACTGTCCAGAGGGTTGGCAACTGGCCCGGGTGTGCAGCGTAAAGCACCACGATCAGTTATCCGGCGGGCAGGTGGCCGCGGTCGGAGTCATCAATCAGCAGCGGAACCGCGCGGCGTCACCAGTCGTGGCCGGCGGTTCGCCAACGCATTACTGAAAAGCCTGGCGAGCCGGGCTTTTTGGAATGCCGAGGTATTCAAGGCAAAGCATCCATAACCGACCTGTTGGCCTGCGCCAACAGGCATTACACAGGAGACAGGACAGTGACGAACGAGCAACAGGCGTTACTCGAGATGCCGCTCTGGCTGGTAATCGTCCTGGCATTGCTGGGCGGTCTGAGCGGCGAAATGTGGCGGGCCGACAAGGCCGGCGCCACGGGTTGGTCGCTGCTGCGACGGCTGTTGTTGCGCTCCGGGGCCTGCATGGCCTGCGGTGTGTCGACGGTGATGCTGTTGTATGCCGGCGGCCTGTCGATCTGGGCGGCCAGTGCATTGGGCTGCATGACCGCGGTAGGCGGCGCCGATGTTGCCATGCGCCTTTATGAACGCTGGGCAACCCGGCGTCTGGGCCTGCGCGACAGCACACAGCGCGACGAGCGTTAAGGAGGAACATGCATGAGCGAACTGGCCACTCTACATGGCGCAGTGACAGCGACCATCCGTGAGGCAATGCCGGAGTTGGCATCGGTAGATGCCTATACCGCCGTAGGAAATGTCCCAGAACGGCCTTCGCTGCGCCACGGCATCGTCCGCATGACGGCGGATGCGGCCCCGCGGGACGGCCGCTCGGTGTTGATTGCCACGTTCGAGGCGGATATCACCGCCGACAGCGCCAACCCAGAAGCGCGGCTGCAGGGCAGCCTGCTGGCCGCGCAACTGATGGACCTGCTGCGCCAGCAGCACTGGGCGCTGGATTTCGTCGAAGCCAGCCGCAACCTGCAGGCGCAGTTCCAGGGCAACGCCTGGACCGTGCGCTGGGACCAGCCGGTGCTGCTCGGCGAGCCGCGCTGGAACTGGCCGGACCAGCCGCCCGGGAGCCTGGCATTGGGCTTCGCACCCGATATCGGCCTGGGTAACGAAGCGCACTATGTGGCCCCGGAGGATCTGTCATGAGCTACGTCAGCGCCATGCATGACCGCATGCTGGCATGCATGGTGATTCCCTGCCGGGTGGTTGCCCTGGACCTTGCCGCGGCCCGGGTCCGGGTGTCCGACGGCAGCGGCTGGACCAGCGCCTGGCTGCGATGGCACGCCCAGGCGGCCGGCCAGGCCAGGCACTGGCGGGCGCCAAGCCTGGGCGAGCAGGGCTTGCTGCTCAGCCCCAGTGGCGAGCCGGCCCAGGGCACCTTCCTGCCCGGCCTGTATGGCAATGCTGGTGGCGCAGCGGACAACCGCGGGCACACCGAGGTCTGGCGTTTCGCCGATGGCGGTTCGCTCAGCTACGACTGGCAGGCCAGCCACTACGACATCCAGCTACCGGCTGGCAGCGCGACCATCAAGGTTGGCGCCGCCACGCTGCAGGTCAGTGACGGTGCGATCAGCCTGCAGGCCGCGGCGATCAACCTTTCCGGCAACGTCACGGTCGATGGCCCGCTGCAGGTCAGCGGCGATATCAACGGCGGCGGGCGGATCATCGACACCGCCGGCAACACGGCCAACCACAAACACTGAATCAAGCCCGCCGATGCGGGCTTTTTCATACCAGGAGAATGCCATGCATACCCATGAACAGGGCGGTGCACCATGATCGGCATGGACCGCCGCACCGGCCAGCCACTGGCCGGCATCGATCATCTGCGCCAGTCCATCGAAGACATCCTCGGCACACCGCTGGGCAGCCGGCGCATGCGCCCGGAATACGGCAGCCAGCTGCGGCGTTTCGTCGACCTGCCGGTCAACGAGGGCTGGAAGAGCGCCGTGCAGGCCGAAGTGGCGCGCGCGCTGGGCCGCTGGGAGCCGCGCCTGCAGCTGCAGCGGGTCCGGGTGGTCGCGGTGCTCGACGGCCAGGTCAGCCTGGCGCTCAGCGGCCGCTACCTGGGCGACGAAGCGCTGCTGGAGGTGAACGTATGAGCCAGGTCGACCTGTCGAAACTGCCCACACCGCAGCTGCTGGAAGACCTGGACTACGAAGCGCTCTACCAGGCCGATCTGGACACCTTCCGGGATTACCTGGGCGAAGCCTGGACCGCCAACCTGGAAAGCGACCCGGTCACCAAGCTGCTCGAGGTCGGCGCCTACCGCAAGCTGCTCAACCGCGCGCGCATCAACGATGCCGCCAAGGCGTTGCTGCTGGCCTATGCCCAGGGCAGCGACCTTGACCAGTTGGCGGCCAATGTCGGCCTGCAGCGCCTGGTGATCCAGGCCGAGGACCTGGCCAGCGTCCCGCCGGTCGAGGCGCTGCTGGAAGCGGACGATGCCCTGCGCGAGCGGGTGCAACTGGTTTATGAAGGCCTGACCACGGCCGGCCCGCGCAACAGCTACATCCTGCATGCCCGCAATGCTTCGGGGCAGGTGGCCGACGCCACCGCCGAAAGCCCGTCGCCGGCCGTGGTCGACGTCACCGTGCTGAGCCTGGAAGGCAATGGCGAAGCCAGTGCCGAACTGCTGGCGCAGGTAGCGGCTTATCTCAACGACGACGATATCCGCCCGGTTGCCGACCGGGTCAACGTACGTAGCGCCGAGGTGCTGCCATACCGCATCGATGCCGTGCTGTATCTGGCCGACAACGGCCCCGAGTACGAAGCGATTCTCGCCGAGTGCCAACGCCGCCTGCAGGCCTGGATCAACCCGCGCCGACGCCTGGGGGTAGAAGTGGCACGCTCTGGCATCGATGCGCAACTGCACATCGATGGGGTCAGCCGGGTCGAGTTGAATGGCTGGGCCGACATTCGCCCGAGCAAGGCGCAGGCGGCCTGGTGCAGCGGCTTCACCCTGAAGCGGGGGAGCTGACATGCACAGCCTGTTGCCGCTCAACCGCACTGCGCTGGAGCGGGCTATCGAAGTGGCTGCCGACGAGGACCTCAAAGTCAGCCTGCGCCAACTCTACAACCCCGCTACCTGCCCGGCGCACCTTCTGTACCAACTGGCCTGGGCCTGGTCGGTGGACCGCTGGGAGGACAGCTGGAGCGATGAAATCAAACGCTCGGTGATCCGCTCGGCGTTCTTCGTCCATGCCCACAAAGGCACCTTGGGCGCACTGCGGCGGGTAGTGGAGCCGTTCGGCTACCTGATCGAGGTGCAGGAATGGTGGCAGACCGCACCGCCGGCCCCGGCGGGCACTTTTGCGCTGAAGATCGGCGTTTCCGAGGCTGGCATCAGCGAAAGCACCTACCAGGAGCTGTCTGCGCTGATCGACGACGCCCGCCCGGTCAGCCGCCACCTGACCGGCCTGGTGATCAGCCTCGAAAGCCGTGGCGCCCTTCATTTCGGCTGCGCGATCCAGGACGGCGACGAACTGGACATCTACCCGCTGGCGCCCCGTGACATCGAGGTCATCGGCGTGGTGGGGCGTGGCGGCCGTGAACACACAATCGATACCTTGGACATTGCACATGGTTGACCAGACTTCTCAGTTCTACGCCATCCTCACCAACGTGGGCGCGGCGAAACAGGCCAATGCCGATGCCTTGGGCATTGCCTGGAAAATCACCCAGATGGGTGTCGGCGATGCCAACGGCAGCGACCCTACCCCGAATGCCACCCAGACCAGCCTGATCAACGAATGGCGCCGCGCGCCGTTGAACCAGCTGAAGGTGGATGACAAGAACAGCGCGATCATCATTGCCGAACAGGTCATCCCGGCTGACGTCGGTGGCAAGTGGATTCGCGAGATCGCGCTTTACGATGCCGATGGCGACATGGTTGCCGTGGCCAACTGTGCACCCACCTACAAGCCGCTGTTGAGCCAGGGCTCGGGCCGGACCCAGGTGGTACGGATGAACCTGGTGGTCAGCAGCGCCAGCAATGTGCAGCTGAAGATCGATCCGGCGGTGGTGCTGGCGACTCGGGAGTGGGTTACCGAGGAACTGGTCAGGCAGGATTTCAAGCATTCGGTGGTGGCGGCGACTACGGCGAACATTGCCTTGACCGGGTTGCAGACGGTTGATGGCGTGGCGCTGACTGCCGGGGCGCGGGTGTTGGTGAAGAACCAGACCGCAGCCAAGGATAATGGCCTGTATCTGGTGGCAGGCGGCGCCTGGACCCGCTGTTCCGATGCGGACAGTAGCGCCAAGGTTACCCCTGGCATGCTGGTGCTCGTCGAACGCGGCACGGTCAATGGTGACAGTGCGTGGCAGCTGGTGACCGATGCGCCAATTACCCTGGGCGTGACTTCCCTGGCGTACGAAATGGCGTTTGGGCGCACCGGCGTGGCTAGTGGCACCTACCGTAGCGTAACTGTGGATGCCTACGGTCGCGTAACCGGCGCAACCAATCCGACCACGGTAGCGAGTTATGGTCTTACAGATGTATATACAAAAACTCAAATCGACCAATCGCTGTCGCAAAAAGCCTCATTGGTTAGCCCCATACTGACTGGGACACCGACGGCACCTACGGCCGCAGCAGGCAACAACTCGACACAGCTGGCCAATACGGCATTTGTGCAGGCGGCCATCGCTGCATTGATCGCGTCTGCTCCTAGTGCGTTGGATACACTTAATGAGCTGGCTGCGGCGCTTGGTGATGACCCAAACTTCGCGACTACCGTCACCAATGCCTTGGCGCTCAAGGCAACGCTGGCAAGTCCGGTATTCACGGGTATGCCAATGGCACCGACGGCCGCGCAAGCCGACTACAGTAAAGTGCTTGCTACTACTGAATTCGTAAAGCAGTCCGGTATAACGCTGTCCAGGTTCAACGCCTATACAGCCAGTGCAACTTTGACCAGAGGTGTTGTGGGTTGTGCTGTTGAATTTCACGGCTCTACAACAGGACAGACTCTGACGTTACCGCTGTCGTCGGATGTCCGTAATGCAGATGTAATCCTATTTTTTAATTTTTCAACGGTGCCGTTCTCCATCACTAGGCAGGGGGCTGATGCTATAGGCGTCGGCGGCGGCGGTGGGGTGGTGTCGCTGTTAATGCAGCCAGGCGATTCATTGATACTAGTGGCAGGTTCTAATCTCTGGTTTGTAATAGGTGGGACGGCTGCCAACCAGTTTTCAAGCGGTTTTGGCTCGTCGCTTGCGGTCAATGGCTATCAGAAACTGCCAAGCGGCTTCATCACGCAATGGGGAGCTGCTGCGATACCTGCTAATGGCTCCTTGGATATCACGCTTCCCACCACCTTCCCTTCACAGGCTCTCGGAGTCATCTGTCAGTATACGAATGGTTTAGGAGGGGTGGCCGGTCGTTGTGGGGGAGGGATTATAAGCACATCTACGATCCGTCTCGAGAGTGCGAACCCTGGCATTACGGGGTTGCAGAACGTTTGGTGGATAGCACATGGAAAGTAAGGGAGAGAAAATGTATTTATATTCAGCGCAAACCGGAGGTTTTTACGATCCGAGAGTTTATGGAGACGCTATGCCATCTGATGTTTGTGAGGTTAGCGTTGAAGAATACACAGCATTGTTGGCAGCTCCAGAACAAGGTCGAGTTGTCATGCCAGATGAAAACGGTCGCCCGGTTATATCGGAAGCGCCTGTGCCCACTGAAAAGCAACTTAGTGCGGCAGAACGATCTTGGCGGGATGAGACACTTCTGAAATTATGCAAAGTGCGAGACAGACACCGCGATGAGCAAGAGTTATTCAGACAAACGACTCTGGCCCCCGAGTTTTTCGTCGAGCTTTTGATATTTATTCAGCAGCTTCGAGATTGGCCACAATCAAATGGCTTTCCTGATATGAATCAGCGCCCTTTGGCTCCTGCCTGGCTCGCTGAGCATATCTAATGACGCCCCGCACCGCGGGGCGTTTTGTTTTCTGGCAACACCCTTCAGGCCCTGCACTCGCAGGGCCTTTTCGTACCCCAATCCGGAGTAACCTACATGAGTGGATTCTTCCACGGCGTCACCGTAACAAACGTCGACACCGGTACCCGCAGCATCGCGCTGCCGTCTTCCTCGATCATCGGCCTGGTCGACACCTTCACCGAAGGCGCTGGCGCCACGGCCAAGGCCAACGACCTGGTGCTGATCACCAGCGAGCGTGAAGCGGTCGCCGCCTTCGGCGAAAACGCCGCCATCACCAAGGCCTGCCGCGCCATCTACACCCGCGCCAAGGCGGTCATCGTCGCCTGCGGCGTGGCCAAGCTGGACGATGCAGCGGAGCAGACCGCCGCGATCATCGGCGCGGTGCAGGCCGACGGCAAACGCACCGGCCTGCAGGCGCTGCTGGACGGCAAGAGCCGTTTCAACGCCCAGCCACGCCTGCTGGCAGCGCCGCGCCACAGCGCCACCCAGGCGGTGGGCACGGCACTGGTGGCGCTGGCCGACAAGCTGCGCGGCATGGCCATCATCGATGGCCCCAACAGCACCGACCAGGCGGCCATCGACTACGCGAAGAACTTTGGCGCCAAACGCGCCTTCCTGGTCGATCCGGGCGTGCAGTACTGGGATAACGGCGAGCAAGCCACCCTCGATGCGCCCGGTTCTGCCTGGGTCGCCGGCCTGTTCGCCTGGACCGACCGCGAATACGGTTTCTGGGCCTCGCCCTCGAACAAGGAGTTCGTCGGCCTCACCGGTACCACCCGCCCGGTGGAGTTCCTCGATGGCGATGACAGCTGCCGCGCCAACCTGCTGAACAACGCCAACATCGCCACCATCATCCGCGACGACGGCTTCCGCCTGTGGGGCAACCGCACCCTGTCGAGCGACCCGAAATGGTCGTTCGTCACCCGCGTGCGGACCATGGATATCGTCATGGACGCGATCCTCTACGGCCACAAGTGGGCTGTTGACCGCGCCATCACCGCCACCTACGTCAAGGACGTCACCGAAGGCCTGCAGGCCTTCATGCGCGACCTGAAGAACCAGGGCGCGATCATCAACTTCGAGGTCTTCGCCGACCCGGAGCTGAACACCGCCAGCCAGCTCGAGCAGGGCAAGGTGTACTGGAACATCCGCTTCACCGACGTACCACCTGCCGAAAACCCCAATTTCCGCGTCGAAGTCACCAACCAGTGGCTGACCGAAGTCCTCGATTCCGCCGCTTAAGGAGCGCATCCACATGGCAATGATTCCCGAAACCCTGGCCAACCTGAACCTGTTCGTCGATGGCGTCAGCTTCCAGGGCGATGTACCCAGCCTGACCCTGCCCAAACTCACCCTGAAGATGGAAGAGCACCGCCCCGGCGGCATGGACATGCCGGTCGAGATGGACCTGGGCATGGAGAAGCAGGAGGCGGCCTTCACCACCACCGGTGTGCGCCGCGAAGCGCTGAAATTCTTCGGCCTGGCCGATGGCAGCGGCTTCAACGGCACGTTCCGCGGCGCCTTCAAGGGCCTCAAGGGCAAGATCAACCCGGTAGTGGTCACCCTGCGTGGCACGCTCAAGGAAATTGACATGGGCGACTGGAAGTCCGGTGACAAGGCCGAGATCAAGCACAGCGTCGGCCTGACCTACTACAAGCTCGAAGTCGATGGCCGCCTGGTCTACGAGATCGACGCGCTGGGCATGAAGCGCGTGATCGATGGCGTCGACCAACTGGCCGCCCAGCGCGCCGCGCTTGGCTTGTAAGGAGATGACCATGGCTCACGTGAACAAGCAGCCCCAATGGCTGACCCTGAGCGCCGACCGCGTCACCGTGCGCCTGTCACGCCCCAGCGAAGCCAATGGCGTGCAGGTCGACAGCCTGTCGCTGCGGGCGCCGACCGTGCGCGATATCCGCAATGCCCAGGCCGGCGGCGTGGACGATGACGAGCAGCGTGAACTGAACCTGTTCGCGTCGCTGGCCGAGGTCGGCATCAAGGACCTCGAAGGCCTGACCCTGAAGGACTATGGGCGCCTGCAGAGCGGTTATTTTCGCCTGGTGCAGGACGACGAACTTTGACCCAGCCCGGCAAAAGGCCGCCGCCCGCCGGCTGGCCAAGGAGCTGAATTTTTCCGCGAGCGAAATCATGACCATGTCGTACAGCGACATGGTCTGGTGGCTCGCCCCGTGACAAGGAGGAACCTATGGCGAACACACAGCTGTTCTCGCTCGGGCTCGGCGTCACCGCCATCAACCCCTTGGGCCAGGCCTTCGAGCTGCTGCGCCGGGATGTCGAACGCTTGCGCAGGCAGGCTGACGGCACCCGGCTGGGCCGGCTCGTCGGCGAAGTGATCCGGCTGGGGTTGGAGCTCGGCAAGGTACGCCAGGTTGAGCGCCAGCTGGAGCTGGACCAGGTACAGCAGGACGAACAGCCGATCACCGGGCTGGGAGATGAAGCCGATGCCGTTGAGCGTTTGCGCCGGCATTACCTGATGCTGGACCGGGTGATTGCCGGGCTGGCGCAGCTCAAGCCGCTGCCGCGGCAGATGACGGTCAATGTCTTTCCACAGTGGCACTCGGTGGTGCAGGGGCAAGGCGCAGCCGCACCAGGCAAGGCGCCAGTGTCTGCGCCGGCCTCTAGGCAGGCTCCCGGCGCGGATGTCGGCGTGGGTGCCGGGGCGGATGCCGGTGACGACACGGGCAACCTTGTCCGGGGCCTTGCGATGGTCGCTGGCGGTAGCGGGGCTGCTATCGCTGGCATCGTGCGCAAACTGCCCCCGGAAAGACAGCGCGCGATACGCCAGCGTGTTGCCAAGGAGTGGCAGGACAACCGTGTCGAAACCTTCGGCAAGGTCGCCAAGGCGGTCATCACCGCCGAGGATGGCGAAGAAAGGGCACGTGGCGTCGGCGCTGCCGTCGGTGAAATCGGCGGTCGCATGCTGGGCGCCATGGCACCGCTGTTGTTCGAAGGTAAAGGCAAAGCGCTAGTTAAAGCCTCGAGCAGCGGTATGCGCAGGGGTAGCCGCCAGCGCAGGCGTCAAGGCCAGCGCAAGGCTGAACTCAAAAAAGATGCGGCCCGCAAGCAGGCGGCTGGAAAGGCAGCAGAGAAAACGCAGGAGGAGGCCGCGCAGGAGCAATGGGCCAAATTTGGTGGCCAGCTGGGCGAGGCTGCGGGTGGTGAGGCCGGCGCTGCGCTGTTCAACTGGATCACCGAGGAGGAAGAGCCAGCGCCGCAAAGCAGCGAGGCGCCTGTGCTGGAGAAGGCGCAAGCCATTGCCCATGGCGTCGCTTCCCTACCTTCGCTCGGTACAGGCAAACAGATGCCATTGGCAGGAACACTGTTCAAGCGCGTGCCACTGACGGCAGTGCTGGATACCTCGCTGCAGGTGGCCGACATCTACCAGAGTGACGGCACTGCTGCAGAAAAGCTGCAAGGCTATGGCGAGGTTTTCGGCGGGTTGGGTGGCAACCTGGCCGGCACCTCGGCCGGGTGGCTCGGTGGCGCGGCGGCAGGTGCCATGCTTGGCTCGGTGGTACCGGGTGTAGGAACCGTGATCGGTGGCGCGGTCGGTGGCCTGCTGGGTAGCCTGGGTGGCGGTTATCTGGGCGGCATCGGCGGTGAATGGCTCGGGGGCGCGTTGGGCAAGGCCGTGGCAGCCGTCGTCGGCTCCGATGCGCCAGCGGCGAGCCAGGATATTGCCGCCTCCCCGCAACAGCCAAGCCGCTTGCAGAAGGGCCTCAGCACACCTGCACCGTTGCCTGCCACTGCGACAGCGCAGTTGGTTGGCAGCCTGGCCGGTTCATCGGCCGGTGGGCTCGGTGGTGCGGCAGCCGGCGCGATGATCGGATCGGTGGTACCGGGTATCGGAACCGTGATCGGCGCCGCGGTCGGTGGCCTGCTGGGCAGCCTGGGTGGCAGTTACCTGGGTGGCATGGGCGCCAAGCTCATTGGCGACGCGTCGGGCAAGGCCGGGCAGTCTGTCGCCGGCTCGGCTATGCCGCAGGCGAACCAGGAGGTTGCCGGTTTCCCCGAGCAGGCGACCCGATTGCCGAAAAGCGTCGGCCCGCCCACGCCGTCGCCTGCTGTTTCGATACCGCCGTCCCCGGCTATGGCTCCACCCGCCATCAACCAGCAATTCACCTTCACCGCCAATATGCCGGTCGCCTTCCACAACAGCTTCGATGACCCGACCACCCTGCAACAACTGGAAACCATCGCTCGCCGCGTGCTCGACGACCTGATGCGTCAGGCGCGCGCGGTGCAGATGGTCGATCAACCACAGCCATGAGGAGCACCCCATGACCTACCTGGAACAGTTGCAAGGCGGCTTGCATGCATTGGTCAAGGCGGGCGAGGCGGGGCGTCGGCGCGCCGATGCCATGCTCGACCCGATGAACCAGGCGGTCGGCCACGCCAGGGAGGCGGCCGCCGAGCTCGAAGCCCTGCCATGGATAGGGCCGGAAATCGGCAAACGCCTGCAACGCACCCTGCGCGCCATCGACTCGGCCAAGCAGCGCGTCGACAAAGTGATTGCCAAGTACGACCAGGCCCTCGATGTGGTGCGCAAGGTGCGCGCCCGCGTCGAGGCCTTCACCGAACACCTGGGCAAGGCCGGCGCGGCTGTGCGGCGGGTGATCGGTGATGTGCGTTCGGTCGCCAATGGTGTGTTGTCGACGTTCGGCTTCGCGCCGGACCCGACACCCACGGCACAAGCGATCAAGCCGTTCCCGCACCTGCTGGTACTGCAGCCGTTGAAAGCCAATGCCGCGCCGTATTACTTCAACCTCGACACCGCCGCTTTCGACCAGCTGCGTCGGCAAACGCGCTTCCACTGGGCCGGGCAAGAGCGCCTGAGCCGCGAGAATGCCCAGCAGGCGGTGAGCCAGGGCGAAGAGACCATCAACATCCGTGGCGCGATCTACCCGGGCTTCAAGGGCGGACTGGGCCAGCTGCAGGCCTTGCGCGGCATCGGCCGCCAGCTGCTGCCACTGTCGTTGACCACCGGTTATGGCGAAGTGCTTGGCACCTGGTGCCTGACCCGCATCGAGGAAGAGCAGGGCACCCTGCTGGCTGGCGGCATTCCACGCAAACAAGGTTTCTCACTGGAGTTCGTCAGTTATGGACAAGACCTGCAAGACGTCTGAGGGCGACCTGCTCGACACCCTCTGCCAGCAGTATTACGGGCATCTCGATGGCAGCGTCGAAGCGGTGTTGCAAGCCAACCAGGGCTTGGCCGATGAAGCGCAACCATTTCGCAGCGGCGTGACGTTCCGCTTGCCGGCTCTGGCACTGGCAGCGGCCGACGTCGTGCAGCTGTGGAGCTGATACCATGCAGCCACAATTTCGCATCCAGGCCGATGGCAAGGACATTACTGCACTGATCAACGATCGCCTGTTGTTGCTGCGTACCACCGACAAACCGGGCATGGAGGCGGATGACTTCGAGCTGCGCATCGACGCCCGGGACGGTAGCGTGGCCGTGCCGGCTCGCGGTGCACTGATCGAGCTGCATCTGGGTTACGCCGGCCAGCCGCTGACCCGGCTGGGGCGTTACACCGTCGATGAAGTCGAGTTGTCCGGCCCGCCCGATACCTTGGTGATTCGCGGCAAGGCCAGCGACCTGCGCGGCAGTGGCCGGACCGTCCGCAGCGGCAGCTGGGAAGCCGTGCCGTTGCAGCGCATCGTCGCCGAAATCGGTGCGCGCAATGGCTGGCAGGCAATCTGCCCGGTGCTCACACAGGTACCTCGGGTCGACCAGGTCAACGAATCGGACTTCAACTTCATCACCCGCCTGGCTCGCCAATACGACAGCACTGCCAAACTTGCCAATGGCCAACTGCTGGTATTGCCACGCCAGGGCGGGCAGAGCGCCAGCGGCAAGCCCCTGGGCGTGGTCGGCATTACCCGTGGCGAGGTCAGCCAGTGGCACTTTCGCCTTGACGACAAGGCCGCGCGCAAGGCCGTGCGCACCCGCCATTTCGATGCAGCCAGTGGCGAGGCCAGGACCATCGAGCTAGGCAACGATGAAGCAGCCGAGGGGCAGCGGCCGGTGCATACCGACCGCCACCTCTACCCCGACCGCGCTTCCGCCGAGCAGGCAGCCAGGGCCCGCCTGGCCAGCTTCAACCGCGCTACCGCCCAGGTGCGCCTGGACTTGCCGGGGCGTACCGACCTGTTCGCCGAACGCAGCATCGACCTGCACGGTTTTGTCGACGGCCTCGACGGGCAATACCAGATCGACTCGGTGGAGCAGGTGTTCACCAGCTCGGGCTGGCGCACCACCGTGCAGGGCAATGGTGGCAAGGCGGGCAAGGTACAGGCCAAGGGCGCGGCGCCGCGCCGTCAGGCCGCGATCAAGGCTTGAGCAGCGATACAGGGAGGAACGTTACCCATGCTTACTGAAACACAATTGCTACAGATTCTGCCGAACGCCCGCCCCGTAGCGGGCGTTTTTCTTTCGGCACTGAACGTCACCCTGCCGCGTTGGGAAATCGACAACCCCAAGCGCGTGGCGGCGTTCATCGCCCAGGTTGGCCATGAGTCAGGCCAGTTCCGACATGTGAAGGAGCTTGGCAACGACCGCTACCTGGCGCGCTACGACACCGGCAGCCTGGCCCTGCGCCTGGGCAATACGCCCCAGGCCGATGGTGATGGCCAGCTGTACTGCGGGCGCGGCCTGATCCAGGTGACCGGGCGCAACAATTACCAGGCCTGCAGCCGCGCGTTGTTCGGCGACGAGCGCTTGCTGGCGCAGCCACAACTGCTCGAACAGCCACGTTGGGCCTGTGAATCGGCGGCGTGGTTCTGGCATTCGCGCGGGCTCAATGCCCTGGCTGACCAGGGCGAGTTCAATCGCATCACGCGCCATATCAATGGTGGGCTCAACGGGCTGGAGGATCGGCTCAAGCTCTGGGCACGGGCGCGTGAGGTGTTGTGTTGAGCCGATGGCAACTGGGGCTGGGCGGCTGTTTGCTGATGCTGTCCGTAACACTGGCCTGGCACGTGCAGGGCTGGCGCTATGGCCGGCAGCTGGCGCAACTGGCGCATGCCCAGGCGCAAGCCGAGGCTGCCCGGCTGCTGGCCGAACGCGAACGGCGTCAGGTTCTCGAACGACGCCTGGAAGAAAGTGAAACCCGTCATTTCAAGGAACTTGCCGATGTCCAGCAGTCTCAGGCTCGCCTGCGTGATCGTCTTGCTACTGCCGATCTGCGCCTGTCGGTCCTGGTCGAACGCGACACCCTCCCTGGCGCAGTGCCCGCCGCCACCAGCGCCACCGGCCTGGATCATGCAACCGTACGTGCCGGACTTGAGCCGGCGCATGCTCGACGAATTATCGCCATCACCGATGAGGGAGACCGGGGGTTGATTGCGTTACGGGCCTGTCAGGCCTATGTGCGGGAGGTGCGCGGCGGGCTTTAGGGCGGGGCCGGACGCGTCTGATGCCTGCGAGGCATGCACTCGAAAGGCGCAAAAATGTTACGTTGTCTGCACGCCCTTCAAGGAACCCGACATGGACCTGATCACCGTCCTCGCCACCCGTCTCGGCGAACATCTGCGCCGCTTCAACGCTCAGGTCACCACCGCTGAATCCTGCACCGGCGGTGGTATCGCCGAAGCCATCACCCGGATACCCGGCAGCTCTGCCTGGTTCGAGGCCGGCTACGTGACCTATTCCAATACCCAGAAAACCCGCCAGTTGAACGTACCGGCGGCGTTGTTCGCCGAGGTTGGCGCAGTCAGCCAGGAAGTGGTCGAGGCCATGGCCCGTGGTGCCCAGGCCGCCAGTGGTGCGCGCTTTGCCGTGGCTGTCAGTGGCGTGGCCGGGCCCGACGGCGGGTCGCCGGCCAAACCGGTGGGCACCGTGTGGCTGGCCTGGGCCGATGGTAGCCATGTAACCAGCGAACGGCGGCACTTCGAGGGCGACCGCGAAGCGGTGCGCCGACAGACGGTGATCGCCGCGTTAGACGGCTTGTTACAGCTTGGTGCCGAGTAAATCGACAACAGGGGTTTGCTCGCGCGCTTGCCTGTGGAATAATACTGGCTACTTATACAGGTATTCCGGCCGTCAGGGCCAAGTCGAACACGTGAGGATTTCAATGGACGACAACAAGAAGCGCGCCTTGGCTGCGGCCCTGGGTCAAATCGAACGCCAATTCGGCAAGGGTGCGGTCATGCGCATGGGCGACCATGAGCGCCAGGCGATTCCTGCCATCTCCACCGGCTCCCTGGGCCTGGACATCGCCCTCGGCATCGGTGGTCTGCCGAAAGGCCGTATCGTCGAAATCTACGGCCCGGAGTCGTCGGGTAAGACCACGCTGACCTTGTCGGTCATCGCCGAAGCCCAGAAGAATGGCGCTACCTGTGCCTTCGTCGACGCCGAGCACGCGCTCGACCCGGAATATGCCGGCAAACTGGGTGTCAATGTCGATGACCTGCTGGTTTCCCAGCCGGACACCGGCGAACAGGCGCTGGAAATCACCGACATGCTGGTGCGCTCCAACGCGGTTGACGTGATCATCGTCGACTCCGTGGCCGCCCTGGTACCCAAGGCCGAGATCGAAGGCGAGATGGGTGACATGCACGTGGGCCTGCAGGCTCGCCTGATGTCCCAGGCGCTGCGCAAGATCACCGGTAACATCAAGAACGCCAACTGCCTGGTCATCTTCATCAACCAGATCCGTATGAAGATCGGCGTTATGTTCGGCAGCCCGGAAACCACCACCGGTGGTAACGCCCTGAAATTCTACGCCTCGGTGCGTCTGGACATCCGCCGTACCGGTGCAGTCAAGGAAGGCGACGAGGTGGTCGGCAGCGAAACCCGCGTCAAGATCGTCAAGAACAAGGTGTCGCCACCGTTCCGTCAGGCCGAATTCCAGATTCTCTACGGCAAGGGCATCTACCGGAATGGCGAGATCATCGACCTGGGTGTTGCCCAGGGGCTGGTCGAGAAGTCCGGTGCCTGGTACGCCTACCAAGGCAACAAAATCGGTCAAGGCAAGGCAAACGCTGCCAAGTACCTGGCTGAGAACCCGGCCATCGGCGCCGAGATCGAGAAGCAGATCCGCGAGAAGCTGCTGACCGCTGGTGCTGTTGCGGCTGCCGGGAAGGCTGCTGCGGCCGAAGCTGATGCCGACGACATGGCCGACGCTGACGCCGGTTATTGATTGCACGGATAGCCGAACATGTCCGCCGAACTCGACACGCCCGTCGCTATCCGGCGGACAGCCATGGACTTGCTCGCGCGACGTGAGCACGGTCGCGTCGAACTGACGCGTAAATTGCGTCAGCGCGGCGCTTCGGATGAGCTGATCGAGCCCGAGCTCGATCGGCTTGCCCAAGAAGGGCTGCTTAGCGAAGCTCGCTATCTCGAAAGCTTCATCCGTTATCGTTCCGGTTCCGGCTATGGCCCTGCGCGAATTCGCGAAGAGCTGAGCCAGCGTGGTTTGGCGCGTGCTGATATCGAGCAGGCCCTGCGTGAGAGCGGGGTGGAGTGGGGCGAGCGCATGCGTGAGGTGTGGCAGCGCAAGTTTGCCGGCCAGCGCCCCCATGATCCGCGTAGCCGCGCCCAGCAGACCCGGTTTCTTGCTTACCGGGGGTTCTCCATGGACATGATCGGCCGTCTGCTCAGTGGACGTGATCTCGACGACTACTGAGTGCTGGGGCGCAGAGCGCCCCCAAGCAACACGGTCTCAACTGGCTTTCAACGCCTCCCGGGCCCGCTGGGTGGTATGCATGGGCTCCGGCTTGGCCCAGTTCTCCGGCAGGTTGATGAAATCCACCAGCTCGCGCAGGCGGCCCTGATCGCGGCCATTGAAGGCAAATGACAAACGGGTCAGGTGACTGAAATTGCCCACTTCGTGCTCGGCACTGCTGTCAGGCTGCTGGTGATATTTGCCGCTCAGGCGCAAGTCGGCAAAGCCTTCCTGGATGTCATACAGCGCTGCCTCGCTGAGAGGGTGGTGCATGCGGATCACGAACTGGCTCTTCAGCCAGCGGCTGGAGTGGTAGTTGCTGTAGAACTGGTTGATTTCCTCCACCGCCTCGTCGGCGCTGTACACCAGGCGCAACAGCTTCAAATCGCTGGGCAGGATGTAGCGGTTTTCTTCCAGCTGGCGGCTGACGAAGTCCAGGCAGTCGCGCCAGAAGCTGCCGCCCGGTGAGTCCAGCAGCACCACTGGCACCAGTGGGCTTTTGCCGGTCTGGATCAGGGTCAGCACTTCCAGCGCTTCATCCAGTGTGCCGAAACCGCCTGGGCACAGCACCAGGGCATCGGCTTCCTTGACGAAGAACAGTTTGCGGATGAAGAAGAAGTGGAAGGGCAGCAACTTGTCGGTGCCGTCCACCGTGGGGTTGGCGTGTTGCTCGAAGGGCAGGGTGATGTTGAAGCCAAGGCTGTGATCGCTGCCAGCGCCTTCGTGGGCTGCCGCCATGATGCCGCCGCCGGCGCCGGTGATGACCATCAGGTCGGAGCGCGCCAGCGTCGCGCCCAGCTCGCGGGCCAAGGCATACATCGGGTGTTCCAGTGGGGTGCGTGCCGAGCCGAACACGGTTACCTTGCGCCGGCCCTTGTAGCGTTCCAGGGCGCGAAACGAGTGGTCCAGTTCCCGTAGGGCCTGCAGAGTGATCTTGGCGCTCCAGCGATCGGTGTCGTCATGGGCCATGCGCAGGATGGTCAGCATCATGTCGCGGTACAGCGGTAGGTTGGGGCTGTCTGGTGCCACCAGTTGCAATTGAGCGTCGATGTTGCTCAAGTCGATGTTGTTGTCGCGGAAGTGACTGAATAGCAGTTCATTCGATTGGTAAGGCATGCAACGTCTCCTTCTGCACCAATACCTCTGACCTCAATCTAGACCCTTGCGATCGATCGTGCCGGGGTGTTTGACGCGGCCGCCCGTCGGCACGCAGCCACTGGCGATGCGGGTTTGGTTAACTGGTAAAGCGAAACGTGTCGATGCAGGAGGTGGCGGTATGCATCGCTTGATCATCGAGGTGGACCGGCAGCTGTATCAGCGGCTGGAAAATGCGGCCCAGGTACATCACCTGAGCCTGGAGGCCGAGTGCCGACGCAGGCTGTCGGGGCTGGAATGCCAGTCGCACTATTTGCAGGCGCTGTTGGCAGAAATGCGCGCCGACGCCGCTGAAGGGCATTGGCGCGCCCGTGAAGACGAAAAGGCCTAGCGATTGCAGTTCATCGTTACTTCTTCTTGTTGCCGGCCACACAACTGGCATTGTCGAAGGCCTGGTCCATGATCGGCTGGTTGGTCTTGTAGACCGTGAAGCGGTAGACCATGACCGCGCCTTTGGACATCAGGTTGCGGAAGCCGGTGTTGCGGCACACGCTGTCACCCAGCTGGCTGCGAACCTGTTCCGGGTTGGCCTGCATGCGTTCGGCGTGGCTCTGGCGCACGCTCAGGTGGTTGATCAGCGCCTTGCCTTCCACGGTGTAACCCTGGTCGAGGATATCTTCGTTGATGGCCCGCGGGGTACCGACACTGCTCTCTTTGGCCACCTTCTGCAGCATGTTGTTCAGGTCGTAATCCTGCTTGGAGGCGGCATGGGCTGCCAGGGGCAGGGCGAGCATCAGGCTCAGGACGGGGGCGATACGGCGCAGCATGAATCTCTCCTGGTTCGATGACTGGCGCTTTGACATGCGCGGGTCGACGGCGTTCCGTGAACATCGCGAAGGCGCGAGGTTCGGGCACGTAAAAAAGCCGATTATAAGGAGCGCCTTGCCAGCTGCACAGCAATTGCCCCCTGTTCTGGTAGACTGGCGACCTTGTTTTCACCGAGCAATCCTTGTGTCCATTCCCAACCTGTCCAGAGGCCTGCCGGCATGAGCCATGCGGTAGCGCGCCTGCGCGCCGAACGCCTGGCGCGCAGCAACAAGCCCTTCATCGCCCGTGGCTCGCGTGCCGAACGTTGCCCGGAGTGCCGGGTCATCGCCAGCCATTGCCTGTGCGCCTGGAAACCACGGGTGCAGGCCGAATCCGGCGTGTGCCTGCTGATGCATGACACCGAGCCGCTGAAACCCACCAATACCGGATGGCTGATCGCCGACCTGATCGAAGACACCTCCGCCTTTGGCTGGTTGCGCACTTCGGTCGATGAACGCTTGCTGGCCCTGCTGGACGACCCGCGCTGGCAGCCCTATATCGTCTTCCCTGGCGAGTTCGTTGCCCAGGAACGCGTGGTCAGCGAGGTAGTGCGTGCGCCGGGCAAGCGTCCGTTGTTCATCCTGCTGGATGCCACCTGGACCGAGGCCCGCAAGATGTTCCGCAAAAGCCCGTACCTCGATCGCTTCCCGGTGTTGAGCCTGGCTGCCGAGCAGATGTCCCGCTACCGCCTGCGCCGCTCGCGGCGCGATGATCACTTCTGCACGGCGGAAGTGGCTGCCATGTGCCTCGACCTGGCCGGCGATAGCCAGGCTTCGCAGGCGCTGGACGCCTACCTGGACGTGTTCAGCCTGCATTACCTGAGCGGCAAGCGGCGCCTGCCGGTGGACGAGCAGGACGACACCCATCAGCGTTTGCATACCTTCCTATAGTCCAAGGGGCACAACCCCTGCTTTGGTTCATAATGAGCCTACCCGAGTGCCCGACACAGAACAGGATCCCTAGATCGATGGCCACTTACGAAATCCTGATTGCCGATGACCACCCGCTGTTCCGTGGTGCCCTGCGCCAGGCCGTTACCCTCGGCCTGGGCCCGGATGTGCGCCTGGTGGAGGTTGCCAGCATCGCCGAACTGGAAACCCGCCTGAGCGAAAAAGCCGACTGGGACCTGGTGTTGCTGGACCTGAACATGCCGGGTGCCTACGGTTTTTCCGGGCTGGTACTGCTGCGCGGGCAATACCCGCAGATCCCGGTGGTGATGGTGTCGGCACAGGAGGAGGCCGCTGTGGTGGTCAAGTCCCGCGAGTTTGGTGCCAGCGGCTTCATTCCCAAGTCCAGCACCCTGGAAGTGATCCAGGATGCGGTGCGCAAGGTGCTCGACGGCGAGGTCTGGTGGCCGCCGCAGGCGTTCGAAAAGGTCGACGTCTCGGCCGAGGCCAAGGCTGCCAGCGCAGGCCTGGCCAGCCTCACGCCGCAGCAGTTCCGCGTGCTGACCATGGTCTGCGAAGGCTTGCTGAACAAGCAGATCGCCTATGAGCTGAATGTGTCGGAAGCGACCATCAAGGCCCACGTGACCGCAATCTTCCGCAAGCTTGGCGTGCGTACCCGCACCCAGGCCGCGTTGCTGCTGCAACAACTTGAATCGGTTGCCAGCAGCTGACTGCTCTTGGATTCACGCTTTTTTGACCCTTGCCGCTCTAGGCTGCTGACCTCTCGGTTGTGAAGTGACTCACATGACATCGCCATTCAAGGGCCAGACCGGCCTCAAACGCATCTTCAACGCCGCCGGTTACTCGCTGGACGGCCTGCGTGCTGCCTTCAAGGGCGAGGCCGCGTTCCGCCAGCTGGTGCTGCTCAACGTGCTGCTGGTCCCGATTGCCTTCTGGCTGCCGGTCAGCCGTGCGGAGCGGGCGATCATGATCGCCGTATGCCTGTTGGGCTTGATCGTCGAGTTGTTCAACTCGGCAGTGGAGGCGGCCATCGACCGCATTTCGCTGGAGCGCCACCCGCTGTCGAAGAACGCCAAGGACATGGGCAGCGCCGCACAGCTGGTGGCGCTGACCATGGTGGCGCTGGTGTGGGGCGTGATCTTGCTTTAAGCGATCGGCGGCAGCACGATCTCGTCACTGCGGGTAAAGCCCGCAGTGAAGTTGCGGCACAGTTCGAGAAATTCGCGCATGGCCGAAGTCTGGTACTTCTGTTTGTGCCAGATGAAGTAGAACTGGCGGCTCAGGTCCAGCTCCGGGGTTTCCACCGCAACCAGGCTACCGCGACGGAAGGCGTCACGCAGGGCCAGGCGCGAAATGCAGCCGATACCCAGGCCTGACTCCACCGCGCGCTTGATGGCTTCGGTGTGCTCCAGTTCCAGGCGGATGTTGAGGTTGGTACGCTGATGACGCATGGCCTGGTCGAAGGTCAGGCGCGTGCCGGAGCCCTGTTCGCGAAGGATCCAGGCCTCCTGGGACAAGGTCTGCACATCGGCGCGGCCCAGTTTGGCCAGAGGGTGCTGTGGTGCACAGAACACCACCAGTTCGTCCTCGACCCAAGGTTGAACCTCCAGGTCGGGATGGTTGCAGTCGCCTTCGATCAGACCTAGATCAATTTCGTAGTGCGCAACCTGTTGCACGATATGTGCGGTGTTCTGCACATGCAGCTTTACCTGGCTCTCCGGGTGCACCTGCATGAAGCTGCCGATCAGCAGGGTGGCCAGGTAGTTGCCGATGGTCAGCGTGGCGCCGACCGCCAGCGAGCCGAAACCGGACTTGCCATTGAGCAGGTCTTCGATTTCCTTGGCCTGGTCGAGCAGGGCGACGGCCTGCGGCAACAGTTGCTGGCCCAGGGCATTGAGGCTCAGGCGCTTGCCGGCGCGGTCGAACAGCTGGCAGCTGGACTGGCGTTCCAGTTCAGTGATCGAGGTGCTGGCGGCCGATTGCGACAGGGCCAGCACACTCGCCGCCCGGGAGACGCTCTGGTGCTGGGCCACGGCCACGAAGACCTGCAGTTGACGAAGCGTGAATCGCATATCGATATAACCGATAACACATATCTTGATAATCCAGTTAACAGATATTGTCGCTGCCCCTAAACTATCGCGCAACTGCGCGTATGCGCGCGCCGCGTCTTTCTTCAGGAGCCCCATTCGATGAGCAACATGAACCACGAACGTGTCCTCAGTGTGCACCACTGGAACGACACCCTGTTCAGCTTCAAGTGCACCCGCGACCCGGGCCTGCGCTTCGAGAACGGTCAGTTCGTGATGATTGGCCTGCAGCAGGACAACGGTCGTCCGCTCATGCGCGCCTATTCCATCGCTTCGCCGAACTGGGAAGAGCACCTGGAATTCTTCAGCATCAAGGTGCCGGATGGCCCATTGACCTCGCAGTTGCAGCACCTGAAGGAAGGCGACGAGATCATCATCAGCAAGAAGCCTACCGGCACCCTGGTACTCGACGACCTGAACCCCGGCAAGCACCTGTACCTGCTGAGCACCGGCACTGGCCTGGCGCCGTTCATGAGCGTCATCCAGGACCCGGAAACCTACGAGCGCTTCGAGAAGGTGATCCTGGTGCACGGCGTGCGTTACGTGAACGAAGTGGCCTACCGCGAATTCATCACCGAGCACCTGCCGCAGAACGAGTTCTTCGGTGAAGCGGTACGCGACAAGCTGATCTACTACCCGACCGTGACCCGTGAGCCGTTCGAGAACCAGGGCCGCCTGACCGACCTGATGCGCAGTGGCAAGCTGTTCAGCGACATCGGTCTGCCACCGATCAACCCGCAGGACGACCGCGCGATGATCTGCGGCAGCCCGAGCATGCTCGACGAGACCAGCGAAGTGCTGGACAGCTTCGGCCTGAAGATCTCCCCGCGCATGCGCGAGCCGGGTGATTACCTGATCGAGCGTGCCTTCGTCGAGAAGTAAGGCTTAGCCAGGTACAAAGAAGGCGACTCTGGGGTCGCCTTTCTTATGCCTGCAATTTTCGTGTTTTGCGGTCCGGCCGTATCGTTGGCAAGCCAGATCAGCCTATTCGACACGCGTCTCGCCGCTGTACACCAGTATTCCCCGACACTGTCTGCACAGGTAGCGCCGCCCTTGGCGCACCAGCTTGTGCCGCTGTGCGGTAAACGGGAAATCGCTTTGTGGGCAAGGGCAGCGGTAGATATAGCGGGTAGCCACGCGTCGCTGCACTTCATAGTTGTGGCAACGGTTGGGCGGCAATTCGTACACGCCGCGCATGATCAGTTGCCACTCCTCACCATGGGCCTGGATGCGGTCACCGAACAGCTGGTGGGCCACCAGGTGCGCCACTTCATGGGCCACGGTCTGGCGCAGGAAATCTTCCTGGTTCTCCCGATAGAGTTGCAGATTGAAGCGCAGCAGGTTTTCGTGCAGGTGGGCGACCCCGGCTTTTTGCCCGCGCAGCTTGAAGCTGACTTCCGGGCGCGGGAAGGTGCGTTTGAAGAAGGTTTCGGCTTGCTGGTAACAGGTTTCGACGCGTTGTCTGAGCAGCTCGGGCATGGCGGGATGGTTCTCCTGGCCGAGCATTATGCCGCAACCCCGGGCTGCCTGCCGAGCCACCGGTCAGCGCACAGCCAGAGGCCGCCTTGCGGCGGCCCCCTGGTGATGCCCCAGTGTTGGTCCAGTTCTAGTTGGTGTACACGGGCCCCACGCCCAGGCCCCAGATAATCACCGTGGCAGCCATGATTGCCACCAGCACCACAAGGCCCACCGCCAGCACCGAACTGGAGAACAGGAAGCCCTCATCGGACGGTATGTTCATGAACGTGGGCAAACCCACATACAACAGATATACCGTGTAGCAGATGGCTGCGGTCCCTATCAGCATACCCAGCCACAGGTGCGGATACAGCGCCGCCAGGCCGCCGATGAACAACGGCGTGGCAGTGTAGGTGGCAAAGGCGATGCACTGTGCCATGGACGGGTTGGCATCGTAGGTGCGGGCCATCCAGTGGATGAATGCACCCATTACCGCCACCCCGGCGAGCATTGCCAGGTACGACATGATGCTCATCCAGATGGCGCTCTCCATGGTCAGCATCACCGCCGGTCGATCACCGATCACCCAGCCGACCTGGGTGGTACCGATGAACGCCGAAATGGCGGGGATCGCAGCCAGGATCAGGGTATGCGTCAGGTACATGTGGCTGATGGTTTCTTCTTCGCCACGAATCTCCCGCCATTCCTGGTCGGGATGGGTAAACAGCCCCACAACGTGATGAATCATGCCGATCACTCCTCTCAATGTTGCCAGACGCCCCCCAGATGGAGCGTAGCGGCCCCAGGCCCGAACACCGAAGCAAGCGGTAATGTGGCCCTATTTCGCAGTATAGGAAGCCGTTACCCACATAAACCGTGCTTTTTAGAGCAAATCGCGCTGTAGGGCCGGCTGCTGATTACCTTGAAGTCTTTATCGGGAATGCCTACAGCCCGGTCGCGTTTGTGCGTAAAATAGCCGGCTTTTGTCACACCTCGCGGATCCAAGCGCTATGGGCACCCTCTCGGTCAACCAGAACAAACTGCAAAAACGCCTGCGTCGTCTCGCCGGCGAAGCCATCACCGACTACAACATGATCGAGGATGGCGACAAGGTCATGGTCTGCCTGTCCGGCGGCAAGGACAGCTACACCATGCTCGACGTTCTGTTGCACCTGCAGAAGGTGGCACCGATCAAGTTCGAGATCGTCGCGGTGAACATGGACCAGAAGCAGCCGGGCTTCCCCGAGCATGTGCTGCCGGCCTACCTCAAGGAGCTGGGTGTCGAGTACCACATCGTCGAGAAGGACACCTACTCGGTGGTCAAGGAGCTGGTACCCGAAGGCAAGACCACCTGCTCGCTGTGCTCGCGCCTGCGCCGTGGCACCCTGTACACCTTCGCCGACGAAATCGGCGCGACCAAGATGGCGCTGGGGCACCACCGCGACGACATCGTCGAAACCTTCTTCCTCAACATGTTCTTCAACGGCGCGCTCAAGGGCATGCCGCCGAAGCTGCGTGCCGACGATGGCCGCAACGTGGTGATCCGCCCGCTGGCCTACTGCAGCGAGAAGGATATCCAGGCCTATTCGGACATGAAGGAATTCCCGATCATCCCGTGCAACCTGTGCGGCTCGCAGGAAAACCTGCAACGCCAGGTGGTCAAGGACATGCTGGTGGAGTGGGAGCGCAAGCACCCGGGCCGTACCGAGAGCATCTTCCGTGCCCTGCAGAACGTGGCCCCGTCACAACTGGCCGACCGCAACCTGTTCGACTTCACCAGCCTGAAAATCGACGAAAACGCCACGCCGCGTTTCCTTGACGTGCTGAATATCTGAGCCCATGCGCGATTACCAATGGCTGCATGAGTACTGCCTGAACCGCTTCGGCTCGGCCCAGGCCCTGGAGGCCTTCCTGCCGCAGCCGCGCACGCCGGCGCAACTGCGCGACATCAGCGACGACCGCTACCTGTCGACCCTGGCCCTGCGCGTGTTCCGCGCCGGGCTCAAGCACAGCCTGGTGGATGCCAAGTGGCCGGCATTCGAGCAGGTGTTCTTCGGCTTCGACCCGGAGAAGGTGGTACTGATGGGTGCCGAACACCTGGAGCGGCTGATGCATGACGAGCGCATCATTCGCCACCTGGGCAAGCTCAAGAGCGTGCCGCGCAATGCACAGATGGTGCTGGATATCGCGAAGGCGCACGGCAGCTTTGGCGCGTTCATCGCCGCCTGGCCGGTGACCGATATCGTCGGGTTGTGGAAGTACCTGGCCAAGCACGGCAACCAGCTGGGCGGGTTGTCGGCACCGCGCTTCCTGCGCATGGTCGGCAAGGATACCTTCATCCCTACCGATGACATGGCGGCGGCATTGATTGCGCAGAAGGTGATCGACAAGCCGCCGACCAGCCAGCGTGACCTGGCCCTGGTGCAGCAGGCGTTCAACCAGTGGCATGCCGAGAGTGGGCGGCCGCTGTGCCAGTTGTCGGTGATGCTGGCGCATACCGTCAACCATTGAGGTTTCCGGGGCCGCAAAGCGGCCCCATGATCAATTGCCTTCGCCGGCCAGGCGCCGCTCGTGCTGGAACTTCCAGCGCACATACAGCAACGCGGCGATGAACAGCCCCAGGCTCACCAGCACCTCGAGCCAGCCAAATACCGCCCGCGCCGGGTCGAACGCCGCCAGCACGCCCTTGATGAAGTAGATATTCACCACGAAGCAGGTCCAGGCATGCGCCCTGGCGCTGCCTGCCAGCATGCCTGGCAGCAACAACAGTAGCGGCACCAGTTCGATCGCCAGAATGACCTCGACCCGGGCCCCATGCAGGTTGGCGAACCCCAGGTTGTTCACCAGCAGCAGGACGATCAGGCCGAAGAAAAACGCCAGGCTCAGTGCCCGCGTCAGGCGCAGGCGCGGGGCCAGCCATTCCAGCGCTGGCAATACCTTGGGCTTTCTAGCCACGTGCAGCCTCCAGGGCCTTGGCGGTGGTCGCCAGGCGTTGGCCAAGGGCGCGGCACAGGGCGATCTCGTGGGCGTCCAGTTCGCGCTTGCCATCGGCCCCGGCATGGTGGCTGGCGCCATACGGCGTGCCACCGCCGCGGGTCTCGAGCAATGCCGATTCGCTGTACGGCAGACCCATGACCAGCATGCCGTGGTGCATCAGCGGCAGCATCATCGACAGCAGGGTGGTTTCCTGGCCGCCATGCAGGCTGGCGGTGGAGGTGAACACGCCAGCCGGCTTGCCGACCAGCTCACCGCCCAGCCACAGGCTGCTGGTGCCATCCAGGAAGTACTTGAGCGGCGCCGCCATGTTGCCGAAGCGGGTTGGGCTACCGAGTACCAGCCCGGCGCAGTGGCGCAGGTCGTCCAGGGTGGCGTACAGCGCGCCACTGGGCGGAATGTCCGGGGCTACCGCTTCGCATTCGGTGGAAATCGCCGGCACCGTGCGCAGGCGCGCCTCCAGGCCGGCCAGCTCGATGCCGCGGGCGATGTGCCTGGCCATCTCGCTGGTCGAGCCGTGGCGGCTGTAATACAGCACCAGGACATAGGACGCGGTCACGGCAGGATCTCCAGCACTTTCTCCGGCGGACGGCCAACCACGGCCTTGTCACCGGCGACCAGGATCGGCCGCTCGATCAGCTTGGGGTGGCGGGCCATGGCCTCGATCAGTTGCGCATCGCTCAGCGCCGGGTCGGCCAGGTTCAGGTCCTTGTATTCGTCTTCGCCGGTACGCAGCAACTGGCGCGGGCCGATGCCCAGCTTGCCGAGCAGGGCCGCGAGGGTGGCGGCGTCAGGCGGGGTCTCGAGGTAGCGCACGATGGTCGGCGCCAGGCCGCGGGCTTCGAGCAGTTCCAGCGCGCCGCGGGATTTCGAGCAGCGCGGGTTATGATAGAGCGTCAGGTCGGTCATGTCGGGTCGCATCCAGCAGGGTGTGGCGGCTATTCTAACCGCAGCGACTGACACATTTGCTTGAAAACTCGAGAAGGATTGACCCATGGCAAGGCGTCTGGCAGCAGTACTGGCCATCACCGCGAGCCTGTTGCTCGGTGGTTGCGGTGCCGATTATGGCGTGGACCAACACGGTAATACGGTTAAGGCCGAACAGATCGACGGGCACTGGCTGGTGCTCAACTACTGGGCCGAATGGTGCGGGCCGTGCCGTACCGAAATCCCTCAACTGAACGCTGCGGCCAAGCAATGGGCGGGCGACGGCATCAAGGTGGTGGGGGTGAACTTCGATGGCTTGCAGGGGCAGGACCTGAAGCAGGCCGCCGACACCCTGGGCATCAATTTCACCGTGCTGGCCCAGGACCCGGCCGAGCGCTATGACCTGCCGCGCAGCGAGGCGCTGCCGGTCACCTACATCATCGATGACAAGGGCAAGGTGCGCGAGCAGTTGATGGGCGAGCAGACTCTTGAAGGGCTGCAGGCCAGGATCAAGGCCCTGAAAGGCGCCTGATGCAATTGGGCCGCAAAGCGGCCCGACCGTCCTCAGCCTTCTTCAGGCCAGAAGCGTAGCGGCTTGCCCTCGGCTGGCCAGAAGCGCATCTGCTCGATCGGCGACACGTCCCAGCGTTGCACGGTTTCCAGCGCCTGCAAGAAGCGTTTTTCCTGCTCCATCAATGCCGGCGCGCACAGCTTGCGGGTCTTGCCGACCTTGCCGAAGCTCAGGTGCTCGCCTTCCAGCGTGTATGGCGCAAACCAATGGTTGCAACCTGCGTTGCCATAGGCACGGCCATCGTTGGCCAGGGTCAGGGTCAGGTGGCTGTAATCGATCAGCGGTCGTTCGCCAATCCACTCCAGTACATAGCTGCGCTCCTGCTGCAGCTTGGCAGGTTCAGCGGCGCAGCCCAGCAGGCCGGTGGCAATCAGCGCGCCGGTCAGCAGATTCTTCACTCGGCGCTCTCCTGACAACGCGGGCACAGGTGTTTTTCGCCACGGCTGGCCCAGCCCAGCTCGGCGATGCGCGCGCTGGCGGCGGGCTGGCGGGCTTTCTTGCCCAGCTTGGCGTCCACGGCAAATTCGAAATCCAGCACGGCGGTGCAGCTGTCGCATGCCACCTGCCAGGCAAGGATTTCCAGCTCGTTGAATACTGGGCCACTGGCGACGGCAACCCACTGGCCGCGTGGGTTGATCAGGTGGCGCACGCTCTCCACGGTCAGGCGCATGGACAGATCCTTGCTGCCCTTGAGGGTTACCAGCAGGGTATCGCCTTTGTGCATCGAGCCGCCGTTGCCGGTGACCTGGTAACGGCCCGGCACCAGCGCGCGGCACTCGATCAAGGTGTGTTGCGGGTTGAAAAGGGTGTAGCGAAAATCGTGCTCGACCATGGGTCCTCCAGAAATGCCGCGTATCCTAGCACTAACCCATCACCAGATTCTGTGGTTTGCCTGCCGCCCAGCGGTTGATGTTGTCCAGCGTGGTCGCAGCGATGGCATCCAGTGCCTCACGGGTGAGGAAGGCCTGGTGGGCAGTGACGATCACATTGGGGAAGGTCAGCAGGCGGGCCAGTACGTCGTCCTGCAGCGGCTGGTCGGAACGGTCCTCGAAGAACAGCTGGGCCTCTTCCTCATAAACGTCCAGGCCCAGGTAGCCGAGCTGGCCGCTTTTCAGCGCGTCGATCAGCGCCGGGGTATCGACCAGCGCGCCGCGGCCGGTGTTGATCAGCATGGCCCCGGGTTGCAGCTGGGCCAGGCTTTGCGCATTGATGAGGTGGCGAGTGTGCTCGTTCAGCGGGCAGTGCAGGCTGATGATACGGGCTTCGCGCAGCAGTTCGGGCAACGGCAGGTAGCGCGCGCCCAGGGCCAGCAGCTCCGGGCTGGAGTGGGGATCGTAGGCCAGCAGCTGGCAGCCGAAACCGGCCATGATGCGGGCGAACGCGGCGCCGATCTGGCCGGTACCGACCACGCCGACGGTCTTGCCGTGCAGGTCGAAGCCGGTCAGCCCATGCAAGGTGAAATCACCTTCGCGGGTACGGTTGTAGGCCCGATGCAGGCGGCGGTTGAGGGCCAGGATCAGCGCGACGGCGTGTTCCGCCACGGCATGCGGCGAATAGGCAGGCACCCGCACCACGCTCAGGCCCAGGCGCTGGGCGCTGGCCAGGTCGACATGGTTGTAGCCGGCCGAGCGCAAGGCGATCAGGCGCGTGCCGCCGGCGGCCAGGCGCTGCAGCACCGGGGCGTCGAGTTCGTCGTTGATGAAGGCGCAGACCACCTCGTAGCCATCGGCCAGGGCGGCAGTGTCGAGGGTCAGGCGGGCGGGCTGGAAATGCAGGTCGAGGGTGGTGCCGTGGGCGGCCCGGGTGAAGCTTTCCTGGTCGTAATGCTGGCTGCTGAACAACAGGGCGCGCATGGTGGGCTTCCTTTGCAGTGATCTGGGGATTGTAGCCAGCGGGCTGAAAGGGATGTTGACCTGGGTGGGCCCTATCGCCGCAAGCCGGCTCTCACCACGACCACTGTGGCCTGAAGCCCAGCGTAGTGTCTATGGCAGCTGGCTTGCCGACGACAGGGCCGGCAAGGTCAGGCGCTCAATCTGGCTTGGGCGGCCAGACGGTTGATTGCCGCATCCAGCTCATCCAGTGCCTGCTGCGCCTGCGGGTGCTCCTGCTTGAGCAGGGTTTCGCTGCGCTGGCAGGCGGCCCGCAGCTGCGGTACCCCGCAATAGCGCGAGGCGCCGTTCAGGCGGTGCACCTGTTCGATCAGCGTGGTGCGGTCGTCGGCCTCGCGGGCGGCACGTATGGCTTCGCGGTCGGTGTCCAGCGAGGCCAGCAGCATGCTCAGCATGTCTGCCGCCAGGTCCGCCTTGCCGGCCGCCAGGCGCAGGCCTTCCTCGGGGTCGAGCACCTGCAGTTCGTCGCCGTCGGCCAGTTGTTCGGCCAGGCGCTCCTGCCGTGGTGCGCCCAGGCTCAGCCCGGTCCATTTCATCACCACTTGGGCGAGCTGCCGTTCGCTGATCGGTTTGGTCAGGTAGTCGTCCATCCCGCCGTGCAGCAACGCGCGTTTCTCGTTGGCCATGGCGTGGGCGGTGAGGGCGATGATCGGTAGCGGGTTGCCGCTTTGGGTGTTTTCCCACAGGCGGATCTGCTCAGTGCAGGCGCGACCGTCCATGCCGGGCATCTGCACGTCCATCAGCACCAGGTCGAAGGGTTCGCTCTGCACCGCCTGCACCGCGGCGTAGCCGTTGTCGACGGCCAGCACCTCGGCCCCCAGGTCTTCGAGCAGGGTCTGCACCAGAAGCAGGTTGGCCGGATTGTCGTCGACACAGAGGATCTTCGGCTGGCGCTGACCGTTGACGCTGTTTGCCTCGCCATGCGGGCGGCGCGGTTGTACCAGCTCCAGCAACAGGCGCCGGAGCTTGCGTGTGCAGGTCGGCTTGGACAGCAGCTGGCCATGCCCATTGGGCAGGTAGGGATGGTACAGCGCCTGCTCGGTAGTCGGGCACAGCACCACGCACTGGCAATGGTAACGTTCCAGCTGCTGGTGGTAATGGCCCAGTTGTGCGGGCGACAGGTTGCCCAGGTTGGCCCCGAGCACGGCGAACTCGAACGGCTGGCCGGCCTGGCTGGCGGCCTGCACGCCCTGCAGCAACTGGTCGTAGGAGCTGAACAGGCTGACGCTGAGGCCGCAGTCTTCCAGTTGATGTTCCAGCGCCTGGCGGGCCAGTTCGTGGCCATCGACAATGGCCGCGCGGCGGCCCAGCAGCGGTTGCAATGGCTGCTCCTGGAGATCGTCGTGGGCCTTGGGCAGGTTGAGGCTGATCCAGAACTGCGATCCCTCGCCTGGGGTACTGTCAACGCCGATTTCGCCGCCCATCTGCTCGATCAGGCGCTTGGAAATCACCAGGCCCAGGCCGGTGCCGCCGGGCTGGCGCGCCAGCGAGTTGTCGGCCTGGCTGAACGCCTGGAACAGCGTGCGCACATCCTGGGGCGACAGGCCGATACCGGTGTCCTGCACACTGATGCGCAACTGCGCGCTGTCTTCATGCTCGTCATCGAGCATGGCGCGCACGACGATGGTGCCTTCGCGGGTGAACTTGATGGCGTTGCTGACCAGGTTGGTGAGGATCTGCTTGAGCCGCAGCGGGTCGCCGATCAGCGACGATGGCGTGTCGCGGTAGATCAGGCTGAGCAGCTCCAGCTGCTTGGCATGGGCGGCCGGGGCGAGGATGGTCAGGGTGTCCTGGATCAGGTCGCGCAGGTTGAACGGAATGCTGTCGAGCACCAGCTTGCCGGCCTCGATCTTGGAGAAGTCGAGGATCTCGTTGATGATCCCCAGCAGGTTGTCGGCGGACTTCTCGATGGTGCTCAGGTAGTCCAGCTGGCGCGGTGTCAGCTCGCTTTTCTGCAGCAGGTGGGTAAAACCGAGGATGCCGTTGAGCGGGGTGCGGATTTCATGGCTCATGTTGGCCAGGAATTCCGACTTGATGCGGCTGGCCTCCAGGGCTTCCTTGCGCGCCATGTCCAGCTCGATGTTCTGGATCTCGATGGTTTCGAGGTTCTGCCGCACGTCCTCGGTCGCCTGGTCGATGCTGTGCTGCAGTTCTTCGTGGGCGTTGTGCAGGGTCTCGGCCATGCGGTTGATACCGCGTGCCAGTTCGTCCAGCTCATGGCTGCCCAGGGCCGGCAGGCGCTCTTCCAGATGGCCGTCCTTGAGCTGGTTGACTACGTGCTTGATACGCTCGATGGGGTCGTTGATGGTGCGGCTCATGCGCAGGGCCAGCAAGCCGCTGAGCACCAGGCAGGCGAGGATCAGCAACAGGCTGGTGAACAGGTTGCGGTAGCCACGCAGCAGCGTGCCGTCGTGGGACAGTTCGATCTCGACCCAGCCCAGCAGGCGTTCGGCTTCGGCCGGCACGGCATCGGTGGCCAGGTCGCGGTGGTGGCCAAACACTGGCATCAGGTAGCGCGTGGCGTCATTGCCGCTGCGCTGCAGCAACTGCATGCCGGTGCCGCCGCTCGGCGGCTGGTTGAGCATGCTCGGGCCGGCGTGGGCCAGGCGGGTGCGGTCCGGGGCCAGGAAGGTGACGGCGCGCACATCGGCCTGCTCCAGGGTTTGCGCGGCAATGCGCTCCAGTTGCGCCGGGGCCAGCCTGGCCATGGCTGGCGCGGCTAGCGGTGCCAGCTGTTCGGCAATCATCTTGCCGCGTTGCAGCAACTGGGTGCGCAGGTCATTTTGCTGCAGCCAGGTGAAGTAACTGCCCAGCACCAGGGCCATCAGGCCGGCTGGCAACAAGGCCAGCAGCAGGACCCGGCTGCGAATTCCCAAGCGATCGAGCACACTCGCCTCCTGTCATGTGCCTGGACGCCGTCAAGCGAGGACGGCCAAGGCGGGAAGTTACTCCGCCCGCCGTGCTATTGCACCTGTTTAGTACGTGTTTTGCACCGGTTGTGGCGCATTGGTCGCGGGGCGGTTGCCCGGCAGGCGCAGGATGCCCAATAATTGCACAATTGAGAATGCATGACAGTTGCCAATGAATCCTGAAGCCGTTCACAACTCCAATATCCTCGCCATCGAGGATGACCCGGTCCTGGGTGCCTATCTGCACGAAGAGTTGCAGCGCGGCGGTTACCAGGTAACCTGGTGCCGCAATGGCCTGGAGGGCCTGGAAACGGCAGGGTGTCGCGCCTTCGATGTGGTGCTGATGGACATCCTGCTGCCCGGGCTCAACGGCCTGGATGCCCTGGCGCAGTTGCGCAAACGCAGCGCCACGCCGGTGATCCTGATGTCGGCACTGGGTGCCGAGGCCGACCGCATCAACGGTTTCCAGCGCGGTGCCGACGATTACCTGCCCAAGCCGTTCAGCATGGCCGAATTGCGGGTGCGCATCGAGGCGATCCTGCGCCGGGTGGCCCTCGAGCGTCGCCACCGAGCCCCGCAGGCGCAGCCCGCCACGGGCGGGCTGCATTATGACGACGGGCTGTGCGACGTACGCCTGGATGGCCGCCTGGCCGGCCTCACCCCCAGCGAATACCGCTTGCTGGATATCCTCAACCGCAACCCCGAAGAGGTACTGAGCAAGCCGTTCCTGTACCAGCAGGTGTTGCAGCGGGGGTATTCCCGGCATGACCGCAGCCTGGACATGCACGTCAGCCAGATCCGTCGCAAGCTCAAGGCTGTCGGCTATCACGCACAGCAGGTGCGTACCGTGTGGGGCAAGGGCTACGTGCTCAGCGCCAGCGAGGCGCAATGAGCCATGCTCGACCGCCACTCGTTGTTCTGGAAGCTGGCGATTCTGCTGGTGGGCTTCTGCCTGCTGATGATCGGTCTCAGCTACACCTGGGGCCGGCACATGGAAACCCAGGACGCCTTTCTTTCGGCGCCGGCGCGCCAGGTGTTGCAGGGCTATGCCAGCGAAGCCGAGCAGGCCTGGCGCAGCGGCGGGCGGGCAGGGCTGGACCGCTGGGTGGCGGCGATGCGCCAGCGCGAACGCGGTTGGGTGGGTGTGTTCGACCTCAACCTGCGACCGCTTGACAGCGCCAGCCTCGACCCGCAGGTCATGCAGCACTTGACCCGCCTGCGCGGGGTCGACTGGCCGATGAGTCAGCGTACTGTGGGCCAGCCATGGCTGCGCATACCATTTCCGGGGGCGCCGGAGCAAGGCATGCTGGTGATCGAACTGCCGCAGCGTTTCAACCCTGGCCAGTACCGGTTGTTATGGCGCATCGTTACCAACGGCATCATCCCCGGCCTGTTTACCCTGCTGTTGTGCGTAGGGCTTTACCGCATGCTGATCGTGCCATTGAACCAGCTGCGCGAGCAGGCCAATGCCTGGCGCGCCGACCAGCTGTCGGCGCGCCTGGACTCGCGCACCACTGCCCGGCACGACGAGCTGGGCGAACTGGCCCGCGCCTTCGACCAGATGGCCGAGCGCTTGCAGGGTACGGTGGCCATGCAACAGCAATTGCTGCGCGACCTGTCCCACGAAATGCGTACGCCGCTCAGCCGGCTGCGTGTGGCCTGCGAGAGTGAAACCGACCTGCCGCGCCTGCGGGAACGCCTGTCACGGGAACTGGGCTGCATGCAGCAATTGGTCGAAGATACCCTGCAACTGGCCTGGCAGGACGCCGAGCGGGCGCCGATGAACCTGGAGCCGATCGAGGTTCAAGCCTTGTGGGAGTTGCTGGCCGAAAACGCCAGCTACGAGAGCGGCTGGTCGCTGGCGCGGCTGCGTTGTGACGTGCCGGCCGACTGCTGGGTGCAGGGCAACCTCAACCACCTGGCCCAGGCGCTGGAGAACCTGTTGCGCAACGCCATTCGTCATTCGCCGGGCGAGGGTGTGGTGCGCTTGGGAGGGCAGCGTGAAGGCAACTATTGGAAGCTGTGGCTGGAGGATCAAGGCGGCGGAGTGGCCGAACAGGACCTGGAACGGATCTTTGCGCCGTTTTCCCGGCTGGACGGGTCGCGGCCCGGGGACGGTGGCTTCGGCCTGGGGCTGAGCATCGCCCGCAGTGCCATCCAGCGCCAGGGCGGGACGTTATGGGCGCAGAATGGCAAGTGCGGGCTGCGCTTGTTGATGAGGTTGCCGGCACAGGTCACGCCTTTATAGCTTGTAGCTATAACCACCACAGATTGCGTGATATGGCCGGAAAGGGTTTGCCGGTATGATAGTCGCCCCTGCCGTCCGGATTGTGAAATACGCCATGACCTTGCAGTACCCAACCATCGCCGATTGCGTCGGCAATACGCCTCTGGTTCGCCTGCAGCGCATCGCTGGCCAAACCAGCAATACCCTCCTGCTCAAGCTCGAAGGTAACAATCCTGCCGGCTCGGTGAAGGACCGCCCGGCACTGTCGATGATCACCCGCGCCGAACTGCGCGGCCAGATCAAGCCAGGCGACACCTTGATCGAAGCCACCTCCGGCAACACCGGCATAGCCCTGGCGATGGCGGCGGCGATCAAGGGCTACAAGATGATCCTGATCATGCCCGACAACTCCACCGCCGAACGCAAGGCCGCCATGACCGCCTACGGCGCCGAGCTGATCCTGGTGACCAAGGAAGAAGGCATGGAAGGCGCCCGTGACCTGGCCGAGAAGCTGCAGGCCGAAGGCCGTGGCCTGGTGCTGGACCAGTTCGCCAACGGCGACAACCCGATCGCCCATTACACCAGCACCGGCCCGGAGATCTGGCAGCAGACCCAGGGCACCATCACCCATTTCATCAGCTCCATGGGTACCACCGGTACCATCATGGGCTGCTCGCAGTACCTCAAGGAACAGAACCCGGCGGTGCAGATCATCGGTCTGCAACCGATGGAAGGTTCGGCCATCCCGGGCATCCGCCGCTGGCCCGAGGAGTACCTGCCGAAAATCTTCGACGCCACCCGCGTTGACCGTGTGCTCGACATGTCGCAGCAGGAAGCCGAAGACACCACCCGTCGCCTTGCCCGTGAAGAGGGCATTTTCTGTGGCGTGTCTTCCGGTGGTGCGGTCGCGGCCATGCTGCGCCTGTCCCGCGAGGTGGAAAATGCCACGATGGTTGCGATCATCTGCGACCGTGGCGACCGTTACCTGTCCACCGGCCTGTTCGACCTGAGCTAAATGTCCAAGAAAAAAAGCAACAGCGGCCTGCGTTTCCAGCCGGCCGGCGGCAACCGCACCCCCCAGGTACCTGTGGGCAAGAAGCAGCGGCTGGACATCGAGCGCCTGGCCGGTGACGGCCGGGGTATCGCCTTCTTCGAGGGGCGCACCTGGTTCGTCAGTGGCGCCCTGGCCGGAGAAACCGTGGAGGCGCGGGTGCTCAATGCCCGCGGCAAAGTGGTCGAAGCCCGCCTGGAGCGGCTGCTGCAGGCCAGCCCCGAGCGCCGTGAGGCGCCTTGCCGGCATTACGACCGTTGTGGCGGCTGTAACCTGCAGCACCTGCCGCACGAGGCGCAACTGGCGCTCAAGCAGCGCACCCTTGCCGAGCAACTGCAGCGGGTGGCCGGCGTGCAGCCTGAAGAATGGGCGGCACCGCTGAGCGGGCCGGAATTCGGCTATCGCCGCCGCGCCCGCGTGGCGGTGCGCTGGGATGCCAAGGCACGCCAACTGCAGGTGGGCTTCCGCGCCGAAGCCAGCCAGGACATCATTGCCATCGACGACTGCGTGGTGCTGGTACAGCCCTTGCAGTCGATTCTGCGCCACTTGCCGACCGTGCTGCATTCCTTGAGCAAACCGCAGGCGCTGGGCCATGTCGAATTGTTCAGCGGCACCGCCGAGGCGCTGCTGGTGCGCCATGTCGCACCGCTGCCGGCAGAAGACCTGGCCAGGCTGCAAGCGTTCTGCGAGCAGGCCAAGGCGCAACTGTGGCTGCAAGGCGAAGGTGAGCCGGCGCCGGTGCAGGCGACAGCGCAACTGGGCTTCGCCCTGGCGCCATGGCAGTTGGAACTGGCCTGGCGCCCGGGTGACTTCGTGCAGGTGAATGCCCAGGTCAACACGGCGATGATCGAGCAGGCCTTGGCCTGGCTTGCACCGCAGGCCGACGAGCGTGTGCTGGACCTGTTCTGCGGCCTGGGCAACTTCGCCTTGCCGCTGGCGCGCCAGGCGCGCGAGGTGGTGGCAGTGGAAGGCGTGCAGGCCATGGTCGATCGGGCCGCAGCCAATGCCCGAAACAACAATGTGCATAACGCACGGTTTTTTCAGGCCGATTTATCGCAGCCTTTGGCAGGCACCGGATGGGCCGCCGAGGGCTTTTCTGCGGTACTCTTGGATCCACCGCGCGACGGTGCTTTCGAGGTGGTGCAAGGCATCGCCCGCCTCAAGGCCAAACGGCTGGTCTACGTGTCGTGCAATCCGGCCACGCTGGCGCGAGACGCCCAGGTGCTGGTCGGCCAGGGGTACCGGTTAAAAAGGGCCGGGATTCTCGACATGTTTCCTCAAACGGCGCATGTCGAGGCCATGGCGTTATTCGAAGCGGGCTAGCTGACTGGCCCCTTGGTGCGGCTTTCAGGGAATGGCAGCCGCACGGTGATTGCCAGCGCGCCCGCGTGGTGTGCTGTATGGAAAGGTAAAACAAAGATGGTACAGGTGAGAGTGCACCAGCCGGTCAACACCGACGGCAGTATCAATCTCGAAGCATGGTTGGATCATGTGGTGAGCGTCGATTCGGCACTGGATCGCGCAGCGCTGAAAGAGGCCTGCGAGTTCGCCCATGAAGTCGAGAAAAAAGGCAACCCGGCCAAGCATTCCTGGGCGGACGGGACGTCCAGCTTCCAGGCGGGCCTGGAAATTGCCGAAATCCTTGCCGACCTCAAGCTCGACCAGGATTCCCTGGTGGCGGCGGTCATCTACCGCTCGGTGCGCGAGGGCAAGGTGACCCTGGCCGAGGTCAGCCAGCGTTTCGGCCCGGTGGTGTCCAAGCTGATCGACGGCGTGCTGCGCATGGCGGCCATCAGTGCCAGCCTCAGCCCGCGGCAGTCGCTGGTGCTGGGGTCGCAGGCGCAGGTCGAGAACCTGCGCAAGATGCTCGTGGCCATGGTCGATGATGTGCGCGTGGCGCTGATCAAGCTGGCCGAGCGCACCTGTGCGATCCGTGCGGTCAAGGCTGCCGATGACGAGAAACGCCTGCGGGTCGCCCGCGAGGTGTTCGACATCTATGCGCCGCTGGCGCACCGCCTGGGCATCGGCCACATCAAGTGGGAGCTGGAAGACCTGTCCTTCCGCTACCTTGAGCCTGACCAGTACAAACAGATTGCCAAGCTGCTGCACGAGCGGCGGCTGGACCGCGAGCGCTTCATCGCCGACGTGATGAACCAGCTGCAGAACGAACTGTTGGCCACCGGCGTGAAGGCCGATATCAGCGGCCGGGCGAAACATATCTATTCGATCTGGCGCAAGATGCAGCGCAAGGGCCTGGAGTTCAGCCAGATCTATGACGTGCGTGCGGTACGCGTGCTGGTGCCGGAAATCCGCGACTGCTACACCGCGCTGGGCATCGTGCACACGCTGTGGCGGCACATTCCCAAGGAGTTCGACGACTACATCGCCAACCCCAAGGAAAACGGCTACCGCTCGCTGCACACCGCCGTGATCGGCCCCGAGGGCAAGGTGCTGGAGGTGCAGATCCGCACTCATGGCATGCACGAGGAGGCCGAGCTCGGGGTTTGCGCCCACTGGCGCTACAAGGGTACCGACGTCAAGTCCAGCTCCAACCATTACGAAGAGAAGATCTCCTGGCTGCGTCAGGTGCTGGAATGGCACGAAGAACTGGGCGACATCGGTGGCCTGGCCGAGCAGTTGCGGGTCGATATCGAGCCGGACCGGGTCTACGTGTTCACCCCTGACGGCCACGCCATCGACCTGCCCAAGGGTGCCACCCCGCTGGACTTCGCCTACCGCGTGCACACCGAAATCGGTCACAACTGCCGCGGCGCCAAGATCAACGGGCGCATCGTGCCGCTCAACTACAGCCTGCAGACCGGCGAGCAGGTCGAGATCATCACCAGCAAGCACGGCAACCCCAGCCGTGACTGGTTGAACTCCAACCTGGGTTACGTCACCACCTCGCGCGCACGGGCCAAGATCGTGCACTGGTTCAAGCTGCAGGCGCGCGACCAGAACGTCGCCGCCGGCAAGACATTGCTCGAGCGCGAACTCAGCCGCCTGGGCCTGCCGCAAGTGGACTTCGAGCGCCTGGCCGAGAAGACCAACGTCAAGACCGCCGAAGACATGTTCGCCTCGCTCGGCGCCGGCGACCTGCGCCTGGCCCACCTGGTCAACGCGGCCCAGCAGTTGCTGGAGCCTGAGCGCATCGAACAGATCGAACTGGTGCCGCGCAAGCCTACCGGGCCGCGGACCGGCAAGCGGGGCGACATCCAGATCCAGGGTGTCGGCAACCTGTTGACACAGATGGCCGGCTGCTGCCAGCCGCTGCCGGGCGACGCCATCGTCGGCTACATTACCCAAGGCCGCGGCGTGAGCATCCACCGCCAGGACTGTGCCTCGGTGCTGCAGCTGGCGGGCAAGGAGCCCGAGCGCATGATCCAGGTCAGCTGGGGACCGATCCCGGTGCAGACCTACCCGGTCGATATCATGATACGTGCCTACGACCGCCCGGGCCTGCTGCGCGACGTGTCGCAGGTGCTGCTGAACGAGAAAATCAACGTGTTGGCGGTGAACACCCGCTCGAACAAGGAAGACAACACCGCATTGATGTCGCTGACCATCGAGATTCCCGGCCTGGACGCGCTGGGGCGCCTGCTGGGGCGGATCTCGCAGTTGCCGAACATCATCGAGACGCGGCGTAACCGTACCCCTTGATAACCTGGATGGGGGCCGCTGTGCGGCCCATCGCCGGCAAGCCAGCTCCCACAGGTATTCCACGGCCTTCAAGCTTGTGCACTATCTGTCGGAGCCGGGTTGCCGGTGATCGGGGGCAAAGCCCCGCCGAGGAATAATTGACCATGACCTACACCCTTGACGATCTGCTGCACCTCATGGCCCGCCTGCGCGACCCGCAGTACGGCTGCCCGTGGGACCTGCAGCAGAACTACGCGAGCATCGTCCCGCACACCATCGAAGAAGCCTACGAGGTTGCCGACACCATCGAGCGTGGCGATTTCGAGCATCTGCAAGGTGAACTGGGCGACCTGCTGTTCCAGGTGGTCTACTACAGCCAGCTGGCCCGCGAAGAGGGGCGCTTCGAATTCGATGGCGTGGTCGACAGCATCACCCGCAAACTCATTCGCCGCCATCCGCATGTGTTTCCCACCGGTGAGCTGTATGCGCCGGTGGACACCCCAAGCTTGAGCGAGGCCCAGGTCAAGTCGCGCTGGGAAGAAATCAAGGCCGAGGAGCGTGCGGAAAAGTGCCAGCCTGAACAGTTGTCGCTGCTCGACGATGTGCCAGCGGCATTGCCGGCGTTGTCGCGTGCCGCCAAACTGCAAAAGCGCGCGGCCACCGTCGGTTTCGACTGGCCTGAGGCATTGCCCGTGCTGGACAAGGTCCGCGAGGAACTGGACGAAGTGCTGCAGGCCATGGCCGACGGCGATGGCGATGCGCTCGAGGATGAAATCGGTGACCTGCTGTTCGCCACCGTCAACCTGGCCCGCCACCTCAAGCACGACCCGGAACATGCCCTGCGCCGCGCCAACCGCAAGTTCGAACGGCGTTTTCGCTTCATCGAACAGGTGTTGCGCGACAGTGGGCGCCCCATCGAAGATTGTAACCTTGACGAGCTGGATGCCCTATGGGGTGAAGCCAAACGTCAGGAAAAGAACCTGCCCAGCTGCGGCTGAGCTGTTGCATAAGTGAGTGAACATTCATGAGCCTTTCCCTTCGCGACCAATTGCTCAAAGCCGGTCTGGTCAACCAGAAACAGGTTTCCCAGGCCAACAAGGCCGAGAAGAAACAGAAACGCCTGGAGCATAAAGGCCAGGTCGAGGTGGACGACAGCCAGCAGCGCATGGCCAAGGAAGCCATGGCCGAAAAGGCCAAGCGTGACCAGGAACTGAACCGCCAGCAGCAGGAGAAGGCCGAGCAGAAGGCCCGGGCGGCGCAGATCAAGCAACTGATCGAAGCCACCCGCCTGCCCAAATTGAACACCGAGGACTACTACAACTTCGTCGACGACAAGAAGGTCAAGCGCATTGCCGTCAATGCCCTGATGCGCACCAAGCTGAGCAATGGCGCGTTGGCCGTGGTGTCGTTTGCCGGTGGTTATGAGGTGATCCCCCGCGAAGCGGCGGTGAAGATCCAGGAACGCGACCCCAGCCGTATCCTGCTGCTCAACACCCATGTCGAGGAAGCGGACGAGGACGACCCGTATGCGGCCTACAAGATCCCGGACGATCTGATGTGGTAAACAGCAAAAACCCCGCCTTGGCGGGGTTTTTCATGGGAAGCGGATTTACTGCGTGGTGCGCTGGTTTTCCAGGTTTTCCAGCTCGACCCGGTACTGGTGCGCTTCGTGTTCGTTGTGGAACATGCCCACCAGTTGACCTTGTTGGTGTACATCCCAGATCCGCACGCCAGCGGCCAGGCCTTCGTGGGACATTTTCGATTCGTCGCGTTCGGTTACTTGGACTGTCATCGGTAAACTCCACTGCTTGAGTTGGCTGCGACACGGTGTCGCACGCCCCTTTTATAGAGTTTGTTAGCAGGCTAAGTAAATAAAACCGGCATGAAACAAGTTTCATGGAAGCCGGAGCGCAGTCAAATGTGGGAGCGCACCTTCTCCAGTGCAGAAAAAAGCCCCGCACAAGGCGGGGCTTCGGGTGCTGCTGGCAGCGCTGGCTCAGTTGCCCTTCACCGGCTTGCCATCGACCGTGCCATCCTGCAGCACGATCACGTATTCCTTGCCATCGGTTTCGACCTGGCGCAGCTGCACCAGCAGGTAATCCCAGTTCTTGGCAAACCACAGCTCGGTGATGCGCTTGCTCTGGCTAGGGTCACGTACACGCTCGACCTTCACCGCATCGACCTGGCCGGTCTTGGTGGTGACCTTTTCGGTGCCCAGGACGCGGAAGTCGTAGGTGTCGATCTCGTCACCGTCGACCACCTGGTAGGTCATGCTTTTCTTGCCAGCGGCCACGTCATGTTGCAGGGCCAGCTGGTAGGACGACTTGTCCAGCACGCCACGGTTCAGCGGCAGGTTGATGGCATCGCCACGATCGCTGCCGGTAACCTTCTTGGCGTTCCAGTCGAAGTTCAAGTCCACCTTCTTGGCCTTGCCCAGGCCGCCGCGCTCGAAGTGATACTGCTGCGGCAGCAGGGTATCGTTGTCCATGCGCAGGGTGCTTTGCTCGGTCAGGCTGGCGATCATCATGGAGGCCTTGAAGTTAAGGTCCCAGGTACCGTTGGCATTCTTGACCAGGCTGCGCTCGGCGGTGCCGCTCATGGGCAGCTGCTTCCAGTCGGCGGTGTAACTGGCCGAGAAAGGCTTCAGATCAGCTGCCTGGAGCGGCAGGGCGAGCACGGCGAGAGCCAAGAGCAGGGCGCGACGCATAAATTCTCCTAGGATCGAATCAGGTGACCGCTGGCCGCCAAGGGTTGGCCATCCAGTAATGCGCCGTATTCGCCAAGACGCAAGCGCCCTTCAGCATACCAGCGCACCGCCAGCGGGTAGATCAGATGTTCCTGACGGTGTACCCGCTGGGCCAGGCTTTCGACGGTGTCGTCAGACACCACCGGCACTACAGCCTGTACGACCAATGGGCCGCCATCGAGTTCCTCAGTCACGAAGTGTACGCTGCAGCCGTGCTCGGCGTCGCCTGCCTCCAGTGCCCGCCGATGGGTATGCAGGCCCTTGTACTTGGGCAGCAGCGACGGGTGGATATTGAGCAGGCGACCCTGGTAGTGACGCACGAAGTCACCACTGAGGATGCGCATGAAACCGGCCAGCACCACCAGGTCCGGAGCAAAGCCGTCGATGCGCGCCATCAGCGCGGCATCGAAGGCTTCACGGCTGTCGAACTGGGTGTGCTCGAGCACGACGCTGTCGATGCCGGCCGCCGCAGCGCGTTGCAGCCCGTAGGCGTCGGCGCGGTTGGAAACCACCGCGCGGATGCACACCGGGCTGTCCTGGCCTTGGCAACTGTCGATCAGGGCTTGCAGGTTGCTGCCGGAGCCCGACAGCAGTACCACTACATTGCAGGTCTTGCTTGGCATCAGTGTGCCTTGAGGTTCTGCAGCTCGACCTGGGCAGCGCCCTCGGCGGCTTCGGCGATGTGACCGATCACCCATGGCTGCTCGCCAGCGGCGCGCAGTTCGTTCAGTGCAGCTTCTACCTGGTCCTGGGCTACGCAGATGACCATGCCGACGCCGCAGTTCAGCACGCGGTGCATTTCATGCTCGTCGACGTTGCCTTTTTCCTGCAGGAAGTCGAACACCGCCGGGCGCTGCCAGCTGGCCACGTCGATGACCGCCTGGGCGTTGGCCGGCAGTACGCGCGGGATGTTGTCCAGCAGGCCGCCACCGGTGATGTGGGCCATGGCCTTGACCGCGCCGGTGTTCTTGATCAGCTGCAGCAGCGGCTTGACGTAGATGCGGGTCGGTGCCATCAGCAGCTCGGTCAGCGGCTTGCCGTCCAGCTGGGTGTTCTCGATGTCGGTGGCGGACACTTCGAGGATCTTGCGGATCAGCGAATAGCCGTTGGAGTGCGGGCCCGAGGAGGGCAGGGCGATCAGCGCGTCGCCGGTAGCGACCTTGGAACCGTCGATGATCTCGGCCTTTTCTACCACGCCGACGCAGAAGCCGGCCAGGTCGTAGTCTTCGCCTTCGTACATGCCCGGCATCTCGGCGGTTTCACCGCCGACCAGCGAGCAGCCGGCCAGTTCGCAACCGGCGCCAATGCCGGTGACCACGGTGGCAGCCACATCGACGTTGAGCTTGCCGGTGGCATAGTAGTCGAGGAAGAACAGCGGCTCGGCACCGCACACCACCAGGTCGTTGACGCACATGGCGACCAGGTCCTGGCCGATGCTGTCGTGCTTGTTCAGGTTCAGCGCCAGGCGCAGCTTGGTGCCGACGCCGTCGGTGCCGGAGACCAGCACCGGTTGCTTGTAGCCGGCCGGGATCTCGCAGAGGGCGCCGAAGCCGCCCAGGCCACCCATGACTTCAGGGCGTGCGGTGCGTTTTGCCACGCCCTTGATGCGTTCGACCAGTGCTTCGCCGGCGTCGATGTCTACACCGGCGTCCTTGTAGCTCAGGGAGGGTTGCTTGCTCATTGATCCAGGCCTTTAGGAGGGAGGGATTCTAAAAAACGACCATGACGGCCAAGGCCGGCTGGTAGGCGGCGGCTGCCTGAAACGTCAGTGGTCTGTGAAGGCGCGCGATTTTATCAGGGTTGCCGGGCAGCGGCCATCCTCAGGCCGACGGGCAGGGCGGTAATTGTTGAAAAAAGCCTGAGGGTGGTTGATGTGGTTGCATATGTATAAGCTGCAAGCAACGGGCTTCACGCTGCGCGACACGCCAGCCTGGTGCTCGGCCTGCTTTTTCTTGCAGCGTCAGGCTTGCGGCCTGATGCTCGACTGGACAGGAATCCTCCATGCGTTTGTTCAATATTCTGGCAGCCGGTTGTCTGGCCCTGATCTCGGCCACCGTCCAGGCTGAAAATGTCGCTGGCCTTTACCAGGTACGCGAACCGGTGACCGGGCCGGGCGCCGAAGCCCGTGCAGCGGCTACCGCCAAGGCCCTCGACACCCTGGTGCTGCGCCTGACCGGCGACCCCAAGGCGGCGCAGAACCCGGCATTGGCCGAGCTGCGCAAGGACCCGCAGCAAATCATCAACCAGGTGGGCAGCGAAGCCGGGCCACCCGAATCGGTGCTGGTCGAATTCGACCCCGGCAGTACCGAGCGGGCCTTGCGCAAGGCCGGCCTGGCCTTGTGGGGCAGCAACCGGCCATCGATCCTGGGCTGGTGGCTGAACGACAGTGCCGAAGGCAGCAGCCTGGTCGGCGACGGCCAGGCCAGCGCCCAGCCGCTGCGCCGCGCCGCCCAGCACCGCGGGTTACCGCTGCGTCTGCCGCTGGCCGACCTGCAGGAGCAACTGGTGGCCAACGCCGAGCATATCGAAGGCGGCGACCCGGCACCGTTGCGCGAAGCATCCGAGCGCTACGGCGCCGATGCCCTGTTGGCGGTGCATGCCCGTGAAGCCGACGGCAAGTGGCAAGGCAAATGGCAGTTGTGGCTGGGCGACCAACGCGAGCAAGGCAGTGCCGACGGGGCCGATCCGGCAGCCTTGGCTGATGCCGTGATGCAGGCGGTCAGCGTCCGCCTGGCGCCGCGTTACGTCACGCGCCCCGGTGCCAGCAGCCAGTTGCAGGTGCAAGTGCAGGGGATGAACCTGCAGCGCTACGCCGAGCTGGCACGTGTGCTCGAACCTTACGGCCCACGCCTGCAGATGGCCGAGGGCAGCACTCTGACCTATGCGGTAACCGCCAACCGTGAACAGCTGCGGGCTCAGCTTGGCCTGGCCAGGCTGCAGGAGCTACCCGCCGAACAGGCGCCGGCGTCGCCAACCCCGCCAGCTGTGGCCGCGGGGGCGGGCGTGCCACCCGCCGCGGCGGCCCAGCCTGTAGCCGTGCCGTTCGACGGCCTGCGTTTTCGCTGGTAAGGAGAAGCACATACCATGACCGACGTACGTCGTTGGATCTGGCTGGGCGTTGCCTTGCTGGTTGCCGTGCTGCTTTATAGTTTGCACAACATCCTCACCCCATTCCTGATCGGTATCCTGCTGGCTTACCTGGCCGACCCGCTGGTCGATCGCCTTGAACGCCTGGGGCTGTCGCGCACCTGGGGCGTGATCGTGGTGTTCGGCCTGTTCACCCTGCTGTTGCTGGCCTTGCTGCTGGTGCTGGTGCCGCTGCTGGCCAAGCAGCTGTTGCGCCTCTACGAACTGGCGCCACAGATGCTCGACTGGCTCGAACACGTGGCCCTGCCCTGGGTGCAGAACCGCCTGGGCCTGGCCGACGGTTTCTGGAAGTTCGACCGGATCAAGGCTGCCATCGGCAGCCACATGGGCCAGACCACCGATATGGTCGGCATGCTGCTGTCGCATGCCACTGCTTCAGGCCTGGCGCTGATGGCCTGGCTGGCCAACATGGTGCTGATCCCGGTAGTTGGCTTCTATCTGCTACGCGACTGGGACCTGATGATGGCCAAGCTGCGTGGCCTGCTGCCGCGCCAGCGCGAGCCGCAAGTGATGGGCCTGGCGGGTGAATGCCATGAAGTGCTGGGGGCGTTCGTGCGCGGGCAACTGATGGTGATGGTGGCCCTGGGGGTCATCTATTCGGCCGGGCTGATGCTGGTGGGGCTGGAGCTGGGCCTGCTGATCGGCATGCTCGCCGGGCTGGCAGCCATCGTGCCGTACATGGGGTTTGTCATCGGCATCGGCGCGGCCCTGGTGGCGGGGCTGTTCCAGTTCGGTGGCGACTTGTATCCGATGCTGGGCATCGTTGCGGTGTTCATGGTTGGCCAGGCGCTGGAAGGCATGGTGCTGACGCCGTTGCTGGTGGGGGACCGCATCGGCCTGCACCCGGTGGCGGTGATCTTCGCCATCCTGGCCGGTGGTGAACTGTTCGGCTTCACCGGCGTGCTGCTGGCGCTGCCGGTGGCTGCGGTGATCATGGTGCTGCTGCGGCATGTGCACGACCTGTACAAGGAGTCGGAGATGTACGCCGGGGGTGTCGACCCGCAGCTGTGAGCCCTGGCCCTTGTCGCAGCGGCCTGGTGTCGCGATGGGCTGCGCAGCAGCCCCAGAATCTCCGGTGAAGCACAAATTGCCTGGGCTGCTGCGCAGCCCATCGCGGCACAAGGCCGCTCCTGTACGGCGTGCCGGACCTGCGTTTCAAGCGCAACCCCTTGATTTTGCTTGCGCTATCCGTTGCCGCGATTGTGCACCCCGCGTTGCGGGTATAGACTTTGCAGATTGTTCACCAAAGGCCCCCTGCGGTCCTGCGACCGCCCGCGAGCATGAAACCACCGATCCAGTTGCCCCTGGGTGTGCGCCTGCGCGATGACGCCACCTTCATCAACTACTATCCGGGCGCCAATGCTGCGGCATTGGGTTACGTCGAGCGGCTATGCGAAGCCGACGCCGGCTGGACCGAGAGCCTTATCTACCTGTGGGGCAAGCAGGGGGTTGGCCGTAGCCACCTGCTGCAGGCCGCCACCCACCGCTTCCAGCAACGCGGCGAGCCCGCCGTGTACCTGCCCCTGGCGCAATTGCTCGACCGTGGCGTCGAGCTGCTCGACTACCTGGCCCAGTACGAACTGGTGTGCATCGACGACTTGCATGTCATCGCCGGCAAGGCTGACTGGGAAGAGGCCATGTTTCACCTGTTCAACCGTCTGCGTGACAGCGGTCGGCGCCTGCTGCTGGCGGCCTCGGCATCGCCGCGCGAGCTGCCGATCAAGCTGCCGGACCTGAAGTCGCGGCTGACCCTGGCCCTGGTGTTCCAGATGCGCGGCCTGTCCGACGAAGACAAGCTGCGCGCCCTGCAATTGCGAGCTTCGCGCCGTGGTCTGCACCTTACCGACGAAGTCGGCCACTTCATCCTTACCCGCGGCGCACGCAGCATGAGCGCCCTGTTCGACCTGCTCGAACGCCTCGACCAGGCCTCGTTGCAGGCGCAACGCAAGCTCACCATCCCGTTCCTCAAGGAAACCCTGGGCTGGTAAGTGCCGAAAACGCCGGGGCAGCGCGGCAAAACAAAAAAGTCACATCTTTTTCGATAAAATTTGCAAATGGCCATGATAGAGGGCATAGTTTCAGCCTTCTAAAGGATTACAGACACGGTCGTGCCCATGCTGAAGCGCTTCGCACCCCTCGTGCCACTCGCACTCGTGACCCTGCTTTTTGGCTGTGCGGCCCATGGCCCGGCTTCTCATTCAGAGCAGCAGCTCCAGGATCACAACCCGATCGCCGCAGAATCGGCGTTCAAGGCCAAAGCTTCCTCCTCGTCGGTATTCGGCGAGCCGGAAGAACTGGCCACCGAAGATGACCTGGAGGCGTTCTCCAGCAGCAAGCCTTACCAGCTGCCAGTCTTGGCTGACAGCATTCTCGAGCGTGGCATGTCGCTGATCGGCACCCGTTACCGTTTCGGCGGCACCTCGGAGAAGTCCGGCTTCGACTGCAGTGGTTTCATCGGCTACCTGTTCCGCGAAGAGGCGGGCGTGACCCTGCCGCGTTCGACGCGTGAAATGATCAACGTCGATGCCCCGAAGGTGGCGCGCAACAGGCTCAAGCCGGGTGACCTGCTGTTCTTCAGCACCAACGGCCGCGGCCGCGTCAGCCACGCCGGCATCTACCTGGGTGACAACCAGTTCATCCACTCCAGCAGCCGCCGCAGCGGTGGCGTGCGCATCGACAGCCTCGGTGACAGCTACTGGAGCAAGACCTTCATCGAAGCCAAGCGCGCCTTGGCCATGGCGCCGACCAATATCGCGCGCAACTGATAGCAAAATGATGTACCCTGCCGCGGCGGCGATGCTTTGAAAAAAGCTCGCCGCCGTGCGCATTTATAGAAAACGTCTAATCTAAATTCTCAACTCTTTTCGGCTGCGGCCCCGCGACCTCAGACAGGATGTTCTGGCCATGGTAAAAATGGCGCGCTTCGCATTTATCTCCCTGGCAGCCCTGCTGGCTGCCTGCTCCAGCCGCGCGCCTGCGCCGGCCCCTGTGGTACAGCCACAGGTTACCTACAGTCAGCCCAGCCCATCGCCAATCGCCGACGACGTGTTGATGCGTGCCATCGGCCTGGTGGGTACGCCTTATCGCTGGGGCGGCAATACACCGGATTCCGGCTTCGACTGCAGTGGCTTGATCAAGTATGTCTACCGGGATGCGGCTGGCATCAGCTTGCCGCGTTCGACGCGAGAGATGATCGTCATGCGTGCGCCGACAGTGGATGCTGGGTCGCTGCAGTCCGGTGACCTGGTGTTCTTTGCCACTGGTGGTGGTTCGCAGGTCAGCCATGCCGGCATCTATGTCGGTGAAGGGCGCTTCGTGCATGCACCTTCCACAGGCGGCACGGTGCGCCTGGACTACCTGTCCAACAGCTACTGGGCCAAGGCCTACCTGCAGGCCAAGCGGGTGATCCCTTCGGGCCACCTGGCGCAGAATCCGTGAATGGCAACCTGGTGCGTTCCCTGCAGGGGGCACCAGGCGCCAGCGGTAGTCCACACCCGGCAGGGCTCATCGGGCCTTGCTCACCCGCCAGATCACATTGCCGACGTCATCGGCTACCAGCACTCCGCCGCGCCCGTCGTTGATCACCCCTACCGGGCGCCCCATGGCCTCGCCATGGGCATTGAGAAACCCGGTGAGCAGGTCCACGGGTTGGCCCGATGGTTTTCCCGATGCGTCGAACGGCACGAAAATCACCTTGTAGCCGCTGTGCGGCTTGCGGTTCCACGACCCGTGCTGGCCAACGAATGCGCCCTGCTCGAACGGCGCAGGCAGCGCACCGGGTTCGGCGAATGCCAACCCTAGCGACGCCGTGTGTGGGCCCACGGCATAGTCCGGTACCAGCGCCCTGGCCACTTTCTCGGGATCAGGCAGTTGCACGCGCGCGTCCACATGCTGACCGTAGTAGCTGTAGGGCCAGCCATAGAAGCCGCCGTCCTTCACCGAGGTGATGTAGTCCGGAACCAGGTCGCTGCCGATCTCGTCGCGCTCGTTGACTGCCGTCCACAGCACGCCGCTGTGTGGCTCCCAGGCCAACCCGTTGGGGTTGCGCAGGCCGGTGGCAAACAGGCGGTGCTGGCCGCTGGCAGGGTCTACCTGCCAGATCGCCGCGCGGCCTTGTTCCTTGTCCAGACCGTTCTCGCCGACGTTGCTGTTGGAGCCCACCGTGACGAAAAGCGACTTGCCATCGGGGCTGGCGATCACGTTCTTGGTCCAGTGGTGGTTGAGCGGGCCGGCGGGCAGTTCAACTACTCGCTGGCCATCGCCGCGCAACTGCATCGCCCCGGGCTCATAGTGATAGCGCAGCAGCTTGTCCGTGTCGGCGATGTACAGGTCCTTGCCGACCAGGGCCATGCCGAAAGGAGAGTTGAGGCCTTCGATGAAGGCGATGCGTATTTCGGCTACGCCATCATGGTCGGCATCACGCAGCAGGGTGATGCGATTGGCGCTGGGTACCCCCGCACCTGCGCGTTTCATCACCTTGTTCATCACCCAGCCACGCAGGCCTTTGCCGTCTTCGGGTTTGGCCGGCGCGTTGGTTTCGGCCACCAGTACATCGCCGTTGGGCAGTAGATAAAGCCAGCGGGGGTGTTCCAAACCGCTGGCGAACGCTTTCACCTGAGTGCCTGGTGCTGCTTGAGGCTTGACATCGTTGGGCCATCCCACTGCTGGGGCGATGTTTACGGTTGGCAGGATCGTCTTGGTTGGAGCAGGCAGTTGAGGGGTAGGGCCACTGCCATCGTGTACATCCAACAGAGCGGTTTCGCCGCAGGCGGTCAGGCTGGCGACGAACAGCCAAGGCATCAGGTGTTTCATGGACGGCAATCCTCCGGAGAAGGCCTATGGAACTGAGAAATCGGCGAAGTGCCTCGGGTTCCGGCAGCCATTCAACTAATGCTGCTGCTTGTGCTTTTAAGCGCGCGATAGTTCAAGCGCCGCCGAATGCGACTTCAGGAGGCCGAGCGAAGGGCTCCTGAAGTCGCGAAGATCAAGATCAGGAGCAAGAGGTTACCGGACGCAGCTCCACTCCCTGCGTTGGGCCGAATGCTGCTTTCCGGCTGAGATCAGTACAGATCAAACCTGCTTGATCAGCAGCGCTACACCCGGAAAATACTGCCCCAGATCGTTATGCAGCTTGCGCAAGGCATACGGGAAGTACCAGGCAATCGCGCAAGCGGTGTGTTTCTGCACGTCGTCGACCAAGTCCTGCAGTTCCTCCGGGCTGGCATGCTGGCCAGCCTTCCATGGGCTGACGAAGAGCGCCCCAGCCCTCAACTGACTGGGGCCGGCTACCTGGTGGGCAACAGCGGCGGTCTGCTGCAGGGGCCCCGCCATGTCCAGCCGGGCAATTTTTGGCCAGCGCTGGCTGACACTGAGGTACAACGCTTCGTCGGCACTGCGGATCAACAGGTCGCAGCGCCCTTCGAATTCCCCTTCATCACGTTGCTTCTTCCCCGCAAACTGCTGCAGCGCCGCCAGCTCGGCCTGCCAAGCCGCCGCGGCCAACAACCCGGCATTGGCCGCGGCGCCATGCCAGTGCGGCGCTTCGGCATCACCGGCAAACTGGTTGAAACGGTCAATGCAGTCAACCCAGCGCTCCAGCACAGGGCTTAGAAACTCAAGGCGCGGGTTTCTGATGATCTGGCCTCGCATGCGGCACTCTCCTGTTGTTGTTTTGATCGCATTTGGCTACAAATGATGGCTATCTGATATCACTGTGTGCAGTACAGCACAACTCGATGAATTGGCCATTACCCGGGCGGTACCTGTTCGCCTGCAAAGCAGCCCGCTTCGATTGACGCTCCTGATGCAACCCACTAACCTTCGCGCGTGTTTCAGGTGTCCTGCCAGCGCTGTCTGGGCAGGGTGAAACTGGGAAGCCGGTGAGCGCCAGCCAGGTGCGAGTCCGGCGCTGCCCCCGCAACGGTAGGTGAGACGCGGCCGCGCAGGGCCACTGGGTGCCAGCACCCGGGAAGGCGCGCAGGCCCGGGCCGAGGCCCGCTCACAAGCCCGGAGACCGGCCTGATACTGCCAACGGCATCACGGAGGGTGATGCGCGGTGCACCGTGGCTGACGGCCATGGCCCCTGCGCGTTCTCCGTTTGCCCGCCTATTACCTGTCGCCGCGCGTTGCCGTGGCGCCAGCCAGCGGAGAACCCTGATGAGCGAGTCCACCGAACGCGACGAACGCCACCTGGCGCGCATGCAGCGCAAGAAAGCGATCATCGACGAACGTATCGCCAATTCCCCCAACGAATGCGGCCTGCTGCTGGTGCTGACCGGCAATGGCAAGGGCAAGAGCAGCTCGGCCTTTGGCATGCTCGCACGCGCCCTGGGCCATGGCATGCAATGCGGTGTGGTGCAGTTCATCAAGGGCCGCAACAGTACCGGCGAAGAGCTGTTCTTCCGTCGCTTTCCGGAGCAGGTGCGCTACCACGTGATGGGCGAGGGCTTTACCTGGGAAACCCAGGATCGCCAGCGCGACATTGCCGCCGCAGAAGCGGCCTGGGCCGTGTCGCGCCAGTTGCTGCAGGACCCGGGCGTACAGTTCGTGGTGCTGGATGAACTGAACATTGCCCTCAAGCATGGCTACCTCGACCTCGACCAGGTGCTGGCCGACATCCAGGCGCGCCCGCCGATGCAGCATGTGATCGTCACTGGCCGCGCCGCCAAACCGGAAATGATCGAACTGGCCGACACCGTGACCGAGATGGGCATGCTCAAGCATGCGTTCCAGGCCGGGATCCGCGCGCAGAAGGGCGTCGAACTGTGAGCCAGCCCCGTCATTGCCCTGCCGTACTGATCGCGGCACCGGCCTCCGGCCAGGGCAAGACCACCGTCACCGCTGCCCTGGCCCGCCTGCACCGCAACCTCGGGCGCAAGGTACGGGTGTTCAAGTGCGGGCCCGATTTCCTCGACCCGATGATCCTCGAACGGGCCAGTGGTGCGCCGGTCTACCAGCTGGATCTGTGGATGATCGGTGCCGAGGAAAGTCGCCGTTTGTTGTGGGAGGCGGCTGCCGAGGCCGACCTGATCCTGATCGAAGGGGTGATGGGGCTGTTCGATGGTACCCCGTCCAGCGCCGACCTGGCCCGTCACTTCGGTGTGCCGGTGCTGGCGGTAATCGATGGCACGGCCATGGCCCAGACCTTCGGCGCCCTGGCCCTGGGCCTGGCTCGTTACCAGGCTGACCTGCCATTCGCCGGCGTGCTGGCCAACCGGGTAGGCAGCCTGCGCCACGCCCAATTGCTGGAAGGTAGCCTGACCGAAGGCCTGCGCTGGTATGGCGGGTTGTCCCGTGAGCGCGGCATCGAACTGCCCAGCCGCCACCTGGGGCTGGTCCAGGCCAGTGAACTGGATGACCTGGATGCCCGCCTCGACGCCGCTGCCGAAGCACTCGGCGCTAGCTGCGACGCTGCCTTGCCACCGCCGGTTGCGTTCGCCGAACCCGTGCCATACGCCTGCACCGCCTCGCTGGCTGGGGTGCGTATCGGCGTGGCGCGGGACGAAGCCTTTGCCTTCATCTATGGCGCCAATCTCGATTTGCTGCGCAACCTCGGTGCCCAACTCGAGTTCTTCTCGCCGTTGCATGATCGTGAACTGCCGACGGTGGACAGCCTGTACCTGCCGGGTGGTTATCCCGAGCTGCACCACCACGCCCTTGCCGCCAATGCGCTGATGAACGCGGCGATCCGGGCTCATCACGCCCAGGGCAAACCGTTGCTGGCCGAGTGCGGCGGCATGCTGTACCTGCTCGATGCCCTGACCGATGTGGCTGGCGAGCGTGCCGAGTTGCTCGGCCTGCTGCCCGGCGAAGCGACCATGCAGAAGCGCCTGGCTGCCCTGGCGCTGCAGGCGGTGGAACTACCCGAAGGCACCTTGCGCGGGCATACCTATCACCATTCGCTGACCCGTACGGCGCTGGAGCCGATCGCCCGTGGCCTGAGCCCCAACGGTGGGCGTGGCAACGAAGCGGTATACCGCCTGGGGCGGCTGACGGCTTCCTATGTGCACTTCTACTTCCCCTCCAACCCTGGCGCGGTGGTGGCGCTGTTGCGACCATGAATGAACATGCATACAGCGACGCCGAGCGCGCCGCGATCTACCGCGCCATCGGCGAGCGCCGTGACATGCGCCATTTCGCCGGTGGCGAGGTAGCCCCGGAGCTGCTCGGGCGCCTGCTGGCAGCTGCGCACCAGGCGCCCAGCGTAGGCCTGATGCAACCCTGGCGATTCATCCGGATCAGCCGGCGTGACCTGCGCGCGAATATCCAGGCGCTGGTAGAGGACGAACGGGTTCGGACTGCCGAGGCTCTTGGCGAACGCTCCGACGCCTTCATGAAGCTGAAGGTGGAAGGCATCAACGACTGCGCCGAAGTGCTGGTGGCGGCGCTGATGGACAACCGCGAACCGCACATCTTCGGCCGCCGTACCCTGCCGGAAATGGACCTGGCCTCGCTGGCCTGCGCTATCCAGAACTTGTGGCTGGCGGCCCGTGGCGAAGGGCTGGGTATGGGCTGGGTGTCGTTGTTCGACCCACAGGCGTTGGCTGCGCTGCTAGGCATGCCGGCCGGGGCCAAGCCGGTCGCGGTGCTGTGCCTGGGCCCGGTGGCCGAGTTTTACCCGGCACCGATGCTGGTGCTGGAAAACTGGGCTGAGGAACGGCCCTTGAGCGAAATGCTGTACGAAAACCAATGGGGAGAGCGCCAATGAGCGTGGCCTTGCTGACCGTGGCCGGGGTGGCCCTGGATGCCTTGCTGGGCGAACCGCAGCGGCGCCATCCGCTGGTGGCTTTTGGCAACATGGCCGGCAGTCTCGAGCGCCGCCTGAATGCCGGTGGGCGCGGCTGGCGCAGCCACGGCGTGAGCGCATGGTTCCTGGCAGTGGTCCCGTTGACCCTGATGGCACTGATCCTTTCCTGGTTGCCATACATCGGCTGGCTGGTCGACGTGCTGGCGCTGTATTGCGCTGTCGGTCTGCGCAGCCTGGGCGAGCACGTGCTGCCGGTAGCCAATGCCTTGCGCCAGGGCGACCTGGAACAGGCGCGGCGCCGCGTGGGTTTCCTGGTCAGCCGCGAAACCCGTGAGCTGGACGAGCCTGCGGTGGCCCGGGCGGCTACCGAGTCGGTGCTGGAAAACGGCAGCGATGCGGTGTTCGCCGCACTGTTCTGGTTCGTCGTGGCCGGTGCGCCGGGCGTGGTGCTGTATCGCCTGAGCAACACGCTCGACGCCATGTGGGGCTACCGCAACGAACGTTTCGAACGCTTCGGCTGGTGCGCAGCGCGTGTCGACGACGTGCTCAACTATATCCCCGCCAGGCTGGTGGCGCTGACCTATGCACTGCTGGGCAAGACCCGCCTGGCCCTGGCCTGCTGGCGCCGGCAGGGCCCGCTGTGGGACAGCCCCAACGCCGGGCCGGTGATGGCCGCCGGTGCGGGTGCGCTGGGCGTGGAGCTGGGTGGGCCGGCGGTGTACCACGGTGAGCTGCACGAGCGGCCGCGCCTGGGTGACGGGCCAGTGGCCGATGCCGAGGCCATCGAGCGTGGCTGGGGCCTGGTGCAGCGTGGGGTGTGGCTGTGGCTGCTGTTGATCTGCCTGGGGGCTTACGTCAATGCTTGAACATGGTGGCCGCCTGCTACGCGCGGTGCGGCAATATGGCATCGCCCGGGAGCATTGGCTGGACCTGTCCAGCGGCATTGCGCCGTGGTCATTTCCGATCCCGCCGATTCCGCTGGAGGCCTGGGCTCGTCTGCCGGAAACCGAGGACGGCCTGGAGCAGGCTGCGTGCGCGTACTACGGCGCCCGCCAATTGCTGCCGGTAGCCGGTTCCCAGGCCGCGATCCAGGCCTTGCCTTCGCTACGCAGCGCTTGCCGGGTGGGGGTGCTTGCACCGTGCTATGCCGAGCACCCGTACGCCTGGCAGCGGGCGGGGCATCAGTTGCTGGAGCTTGACGAAGCCAAGGTCGAGGCGACGCTCGACAGCCTTGACGTGCTGATGCTGGTCAACCCGAACAACCCAACCGGCCACCGGGTGTCGCCAGAACGCCTGCTGGCCTGGCACGCACGCCTGGCCGTTCGCGGTGGCTGGCTGCTGGTCGACGAAGCGTTCATGGACAACACCCCAGGCGACAGTGTGGTCGGCTATGCCGATCGCCCTGGCCTCATCGTGCTGCGCTCGTTCGGCAAGTTTTTCGGCCTGGCTGGCGTGCGCCTGGGCTTCGTAGCTGCTGAGCGCAGCCTGCTGCTGCGCCTGGCCGAGTTGCTCGGCCCGTGGACCATCAACGGCCCGACCCGGGTACTGGCTCAGGCCAGCCTGGCCGACCATGCCACCCAACGCATACAGGTCGAACGCTGTGCCGCCGCCAGCCAGCGGCTGGCGGCTATGTTGGGCAGCGCCGGCCTGACGCCCAGCGGCGGTTGCGACCTGTTCCAGTACGTGTGCTGTGAGCGCGCTGCGCAACTGCATGACTTTCTCGCCCGCCGTGGCATCCTGGTACGCCTGTTCGAGCAGCCACCGGCGATACGCCTGGGGCTGCCTGCCTGTGCAGCAGATGAACAGCGCCTGGCGCAAGCCCTGGCAGCCTATCAGAAGGAAACGGCATGACCACCCTCATGGTGCAAGGCACCACCTCCGACGCAGGCAAGAGCACGCTGGTGACCGCGCTGTGCCGCTGGCTGTTGCGCCAGGGTGTCGGCGTGGTGCCGTTCAAGCCGCAGAACATGGCGCTGAACAGCGCGGTGACCGCCGACGGCGGTGAAATCGGCCGGGCCCAGGCAGTGCAGGCCCAGGCCTGCCGGCTGGAACCGCACACCGACATGAACCCGGTGCTGCTCAAACCCAACAGCGACACCGGCGCCCAGGTGATCATCCATGGTCATGCCGTCGCCAGCATGAACGCGGTGGCCTATCACGACTACAAGGCCATCGCCATGCAGGCGGTGCTGGCCTCGCACCAGCGCCTGAGCGCTGCCTGGCCGGTGGTCATGGTCGAAGGCGCGGGTTCGCCGGCTGAAATCAACCTGCGTGCCGGCGACATTGCCAACATGGGCTTTGCCGAAGCGGTGGACTGCCCGGTGATCCTGGTCGCCGACATCAACCGCGGCGGTGTGTTCGCCCACCTGGTGGGCACGCTGGAGTTGCTGTCGCCCAGCGAGCAGGCGCGGGTCAAGGGCTTCGTCATCAACCGCTTCCGGGGCGACATCGCCTTGCTGCAGCCAGGCCTGGACTGGCTGGAACAGCGCACCGGCAAGCCGGTGCTGGGTGTGTTGCCGTATGTCAGCGACCTGCACCTGGAGGCCGAGGACGGCATCGATGCACGCCAGGCGGCCAAGGCCGGGCGCGTGCTCAAGGTAATCGTCCCGGTGCTGCCACGTATCAGCAACCACACCGACTTCGACCCGCTGCGCCTGCACCCGCAGGTGGACCTGCAGTTCATCGGCCCGGGCCAGCCGATCCCGGCTGCCGACCTGATCATCCTGCCGGGCTCGAAGAGCGTGCGCGGCGACCTGGCGCAGCTACGCGAACGGGGCTGGGACAAGGCCATCGCACGGCATCTGCGTTATGGTGGCAAGCTGATCGGAATCTGCGGTGGCCTGCAGATGCTTGGCAGGGAAGTGCATGACCCGCTCGGTCTGGAAGGCGCTGCTGGTTCGAGCTCGGGGCTTGGCCTGTTCGATTACAGCACAGTGCTTGAAGCCGACAAGCAACTGCGCAACGTTGCCGGCACGCTGAACCTCGAAGCAGTCCCGGTTGCCGGTTATGAAATACATGCCGGCGTCACCAGCGGACCGGCACTGGAGCAACCTGCAGTGCAGCTTGCCGATGGCCGTTGCGATGGTGCCCTCAGCGCCGATGGCCAGGTGCTTGCCACCTACCTGCATGGCCTGTTCGAAGGTAGCCAATCATGCGCGGCGCTGCTGCGCTGGGCTGGCCTGGAGGATGTGCAGAGCATCGATTACCTGGCCCTGCGCGAGCGCGACATCGAGCGCCTGGCCGACCTCGTGGAAAAACACCTGGACACCGCGCGCCTGCGCCAACTGTGTGGAGTGGCCTGACATGCGTAACCTGATCCTCGGCGGTGCCCGCTCCGGCAAGAGCCGCCTGGCCGAACAGCTGGCCAGCACCAGCGGCCTGGCGGTGACCTACATCGCCACCAGCCAGCCGCTGGACGGTGAAATGAATGCCCGCGTGCAGTTGCACCGCCAGCGGCGCCCGGCAGACTGGGGCCTGATCGAAGAACCCCTGGCCCTGGCCGCGGTGCTGCGCGCTGAAGCAGCCGAAGGGCGCTGCCTGCTGGTGGATTGCCTGACCCTGTGGCTGACCAACCTGCTGATGCTCGAAGACGACCAGCGCCTGGCCGAGGAGCGAGACGCGCTACTGGCCTGCCTGGAGCAGTTGCCGGGCACTGTCATTCTGGTCAGTAATGAAACCGGCCTGGGCGTCGTGCCCATGGGCGAGCTGACCCGGCGCTACGTCGACCTGGCCGGCTGGTTGCACCAGGCCGTGGCCGAACGCTGTCAACGCGTGGTGCTGACCGTGGCTGGCCTGCCCCTAATGCTCAAAGGACCTGCACTATGACCCAAGCCTGGTGGCGTGACGCCTGCCAACCCCTCGACAACGCCGCCATGGACCAGGCCCGCGCCCGTCAGCAGCAGCTGACCAAACCTGCCGGTTCACTCGGCCAGCTGGAAGGCCTGGCCATTCAGCTGGCAGGCCTGCAAGGGCGTGAGCGGCCAAGCCTGGAGCAGCTTGCCATTACCCTTTTTGCCGGCGATCACGGGGTGGTCGAAGAGGGTATCTCGGCCTACCCGCAAGCGGTGACCGGGCAGATGCTGCGCAACTTCGTCGGCGGCGGCGCGGCAATCAGCGTGCTGGCGCGCCAGTTGCAGGCCAGCCTGGAAGTGATCGACCTGGGTACCATCGACCCGCATCTGCAGCTGCCTGGTGTTCGCCATCTGCGCCTGGGCACCGGCACGGCCAACTTCGCCCGCCAGCCCGCGATGACCGAGGGCCAGTTGCAGGCGGCTCTGCAGGCCGGCCGCGACAGCGCGCTGCGCGCTGCCGAACAGGGCGCGCAGCTGTTCATTGGCGGCGAGATGGGCATTGGCAACACCACCGCCGCCGCAGCCCTGGCCAGCGTGCTGCTGGGCTGCCCGGCTATCGAGCTGAGCGGGCCGGGCACCGGCCTGGATGACGCCGGTGTGCGGCACAAGGCGGAGGTCATCGAGCGGGCACTGCGCCTGCATGACTTGCGCGCCGAAGCGCCATTGCAGGCACTGGGCTGCGTGGGTGGCTTCGAGATCGCCGCGTTGGCGGGTGCCTACCTGGGCTGCGCGCAGGCGGGTATCGCGGTGCTGGTGGACGGCTTCATCTGCAGCGTTGCCGCGCTGCTGGCGGTGCGCCTCAACCCGCAGTGCCGGGCCTGGCTGCTGTTCGCCCACCAGGGCGCGGAACCTGGGCACAAGACGGTGCTGGCCGCATTGCAGGCCGAACCGTTGCTGGCTTTGGGCCTGCGCCTGGGCGAGGGCAGTGGTGCTGCCCTGGCTGTGCCGTTGTTGCGCCTGGCCTGTGCCCTGCATGGGCAGATGGCGACCTTTGCCGAAGCAGCAGTGGCGGACCGCCCGGCATGATTCTCGACCTGTTGCGCCATGGTGAGACAGCGCATGGCGGCCTGCGTGGCAGCCTTGACGATGTCCTGACCGACAAGGGCTGGGCGCAGATGCGCAACGCGGTGGCTGAAGCCGGCCCGTGGCAGGTGCTGGTCAGTTCGCCGCTGCAGCGTTGTGCGCGTTTTGCCGATGAACTGGGTGCGCGCTTGAACTTGCCGGTGCAGCTTGAGCCGGCCCTGCAGGAGCTGCATTTCGGTGATTGGGAAGGCCGCAGCGCAGCGCAGATCATGGAACACCAGGCGGACGCATTGGGGCGCTTCTGGGCAGACCCGTACGGATTTACCCCGCCCAATGGTGAGCCGGTAGCGGCGTTTGCCGAACGCGTATTGGCGGCGGTCGAACGCCTGAGCCGTCAGCATGTTGGCAAACGCGTGCTAGTGATCACCCATGGCGGCGTGATGCGGCTGTTGCTGGCCCGTGCCCGAGGCTTGCCAAGGGCCCAGCTGCTGCAGGTAGAGGTCGGCCACGCCGCATTGATGCGGCTGGTGCCGGGTGAGGACGGCCACTGGGTCGAGGGGCGCTGAGATGTTGCCGTTCTGGATTGCCTTGCAGTTCCTCAGCAGCTTGCCGGTGCGCCTGCCGGGCATGCCGGCACCGCGTGATATGGGGCGTTCGCTGTTGTTTTACCCGCTGGTGGGGTTGCTGTTCGGCCTGTTGCTGTGGCTGGCCAGCCACTGGCTGCAGGCGACCCCGGCACCACTGCATGCAGCATTGCTGCTGGCATTGTGGGTGCTGCTCAGCGGTGCCCTGCACCTGGATGGGCTGGCGGACAGCGCCGACGCCTGGTTGGGTGGTTTCGGCGACCGCGAACGTACCCTGCAGATCATGAAAGACCCGCGCAGCGGGCCAATTGCCGTGGTCACCCTGATCCTGGTGCTATTGCTGAAGTTCTGTGCGTTGTGGGTACTGGTGGAGCAGGGTACAGGGGCGCAGTTGCTGCTGGCACCGCTGATCGGGCGATCGGCGATGCTTGGGCTGTTCCTGAGTACCCCCTACGTGCGCCCGGGTGGTCTGGGACAGGCGCTGGCCGAGCATCTGCCCCGGGCTGCGGCCGCTTGGGTGCTGCTGGGTTGTGCGCTGTTCTGCCTGGCCCTGGGCGGGTGGATCGTGGTGCTGGCGCTGGCGGTGTTCGGCTGGCTGCGGCAGTTGATGTGTCGGCGCCTCGGTGGAACCACCGGAGATACCGCTGGTGCGTTGCTGGAGTTGCTCGAATTGGGCGTAGTGCTGGGGCTGGCGTTGAGCCTGTAGGTAACGCATCAGTCGTGTAGCGGCTGGCCTATGGCAGGTGGCAACCGACCAGGCGTGACTTCCTGCCTGGCGATGCCGATGTCTACTCCGAAATATCTTGCAACGCTCATTGTGCGGGTATATACACGTATCCATGCTGACCAGTGAATGTATCTGTACCCATCTGCGTCGCGCCGCCCGTGGGGTGAGCCGGCATTACGACGAGGCCCTTGCCGGCTTCGGGATCAATGTCGCGCAGTTTTCCCTGCTGCGCCATCTGCAGCGGCTCGACCGGCCCAGTATCACCACCTTGGCCGAAGCCATGGGCTTGGAGCGCAGTACCCTAGGCCGCAACTTGCGGGTGCTGGAGGCTGAAGGGCTGGTAGCCCTGGCCGACGGTGATGACCAGCGCAACCGCGTTGTACTGTTGACCGACACCGCTACGCAGCTGCTGCGCGTCGCCCATCCGGCCTGGGAACGGGCCCAGGCCGAACTGGTAGAACGTCTGGGGGCAGGGCAACGGGATGAACTGGTGCGGTTGCTGGGCCTATTGGCTTGAGTTGATGCGATTATAAGCGGGTATATACCCGTAAACCCTTGCGATGTGCTGGAGATAAGGACAATGACTTCGGTGTGGCGAACCAGCGGGTGGGTATTGTTGGGGGCAGCGTTGATCCTGGCGCTGTCCCTGGGTGTGCGGCATGGCTTCGGCCTGTTCCTGGCGCCGATGAGCGCCGACTTCGGTTGGGGGCGTGAGGTGTTCGCCTTTGCCATTGCCTTGCAGAACCTGATCTGGGGCTTGGCACAACCCTTTGCCGGTGCGCTGGCCGACCGCCTTGGTGCGGCGCGGGTGGTGATCATCGGCGGTATTCTCTATGCCACCGGCTTGGTCCTGATGGGCATGGCCGACTCGGCCTGGTCGCTGTCGCTGAGTGCTGGCTTGCTGATCGGCATCGGTCTGTCCGGCACTTCGTTCTCGGTCATTCTCGGTGTCGTCGGGCGTGCCGTGCCGGCAGACAAGCGCAGCATGGCCATGGGGATTGCCAGCGCCGCCGGCTCTTTCGGCCAGTTCGCCATGCTGCCGGGGACCCTTGGCCTGATCCAGTGGCTGGGCTGGTCCGCTGCACTGCTGGTGCTGGGCCTGCTGGTTGCACTGATCGTGCCTTTCGTCGGCTTGCTGCGCGACCGCCCGTTGCCCAGCCATGGCACGGAACAGACCCTGGGCCAGGCCTTGCACGAAGCGTGTTCGCATTCCGGCTTCTGGCTGCTCGCCCTGGGCTTCTTCGTCTGCGGTTTCCAGGTGGTGTTCATTGGCGTGCACCTGCCGGCCTACCTAGTTGACCAGCATCTGCCCGCGACCACCGGGACCACGGTGCTGGCGCTGGTCGGCCTGTTCAACATCGTCGGCACCTTCACCGCGGGCTGGCTGGGCGGGCGCATGTCCAAGCCGCGCTTGCTGACCGGGTTGTACCTGCTGCGTGCGATGGTCATCGTGCTGTTCCTCTGGGCACCGGTGAGTGCGTTCAGCGCCTACCTGTTCGGCATTGCCATGGGCCTGTTGTGGCTGTCCACGGTGCCGCTCACCAACGGTACCGTGGCCACGCTGTTCGGCGTGCGCAACCTGTCCATGCTTGGCGGTATCGTCTTCCTGTTCCACCAGCTGGGTGCGTTTCTGGGGGGCTGGTTGGGTGGGGTGGTGTATGACCGCACCGGTAGCTACGACCTGGTCTGGCAGATTTCCATCCTGCTCAGCCTGCTGGCCGCCGCCCTGAGCTGGCCTGTGCGCGAGCGCCCGGTCGCCCGCCTGCAGGCCCAGGCCGCATGAACCGCTACCTGGCCCGCGGGCTGCTGGCCGTTGTCGGGTTGTTGCTGCTGGCGTTGGTCTGGTGGGGCTGGCACGAGGGCGGGATGGCGTTGCTGCAACTGGGCATGAGTGTTTGTTAGGCGCTACCCTGCAAGCTCAAGGATTGTTTTGCAGGAGAAACGAACCATGCGTGCACAGTGGTTGACGGTGGCGGTGCTGGCCCTGCTTGGCAGCGCTTCGAGCTGGGCTGCCGATTGCCCGGCCTTGTTGCAAGGCAGCCTGCCAGAGTTGCGGGGCAAGGGGCAGGTGGATCTGTGCCAGCGCTTTGCCGGCAAGCCGCTGGTGGTGGTCAATACGGCCAGCTATTGCGGCTTTGCGCCGCAGTTCGAGGGGCTGGAGGCGACATACCAGGCGTATCACCAACAGGGCCTGGAAATGCTTGGCGTGCCATCCAACGACTTCAAGCAGGAAGATGCCGATAGCGAGAAGACGGCCAAGGTCTGTTATGCCAACTATGGTGTCACCTTCACCATGACCAAGGCGCAGCCGGTGCGGGGCAAGGATGCGATTCCACTGTTCGTCGAACTGGCCAGCCAGAGCAGTGCGCCGAAGTGGAATTTCTACAAGTACGTTGTCGATCGCAAGGGCAAGGTGATCGGCAACTTCTCCAGCCTGACCAAGCCGGATGACCCGGAATTCCGGGCCGCCATTGAAAAGGCCATCGCTTCGCAGCGGTAATGTGACCACTCTTGCTCTTGCTTCCTGGCGCGTGGAAGCCCAAGCGCCGCCGATCGCGACTTCAGGAGGCCGAACGCAGGCCTCCTGAAGTCGCGAAGAACAAGAGCAAGGAAAAAACCGCCACGAGGGCGGTTTTTCATATGACGCGTACGAATCAGAAGCGGTAGGTAAGGGATGCACCAATACCGTGAGCACTGTTTTCGTACTTGGCCTGGTAGGTGCCTTTCAATGCCCGTTGTGTCGGCGAGCCCGACACATTGTTGACCTTGGTATCTTCTTCCCACAGGTACGAGTAGGCAACATCGATGGTCATGTCATCGTTCGGGCTCCAGCCGGCACCAAAGCTGACCGCTTTACGGTCGCCAGTTGGAATGCGCGGCGAGCGATCGTGGTTGTTGGTGGGCGACTGGTCGACCGAGAAGCCTGCACGCAGGGTCCATTCCTTGTTGACCTTGTAGGACGCGCCAATGGCGTGGGCCCAGGTGTCATGCCAGTTCTGCTCTTCGGTGATGGTCTGCAGTGGGTAACCCGCCGGGGCTTCGTTCTTGACAACGATGCTTTCCAGGCGGCTCCAGCGCGTCCAGGTACTACCCGCGTACAGGGTCCAGTGGTCATCCAATTCATGGGTAACGGAGAAGTCCACCGACTCCGGCGTCTTGATCTTCAGGCTGGCGTCGAACTTGCCATTCAGGCCAAGCTGTGGGATCGGGTAGGAAACACGGGTATCGCCCTCAAGTTTGTAGTCGACCATCGAGTGATAGGTCAGACCCAGGCGAGTACGGTCCGTAGCTTGTACCAGAACACCGATGTTGTAACCGATCGCGGTGTCATCGCCCTTGATCTTGATCTCGCCATCCGGCCCCCCGGGCCCCAGCAGCGCCTTGCTGCTCAGGTTCGACCCCAGTTCACCCTTGATACGGTTGATGGTCGGGCCAAAACCGATCGACACCTTGTCGTTGAACGCATAGCTGATGGTTGGCTGGAAGGTGACGACCTCGACCTTGCTCTTCTTGCCCCAGTAGCGTGCCGCATCATCGCTACCGTAGTCGGTGATCAGGCCGTATGGTACGTAAACGCCGAAGCCCACGCTCCAGTGATCATCGATCGGCTTGACGTAGTAGCCCATGGGGACGCCCACGACCGGAACCATGTCGCCATCGGTTTCCCCCCCGAAATTGCTGCCAGGGCCGGAAATATCAGTCTTGGCGATGACGGCCGCACCACCCACGGTGACCTGTTCACGCTTCAGGCGTGACATGCCTGCAGGGTTGCCATACACCGTGCTGGCATCTTCGGCAGAAGACGAACGCCCCGCAAAACCGGTTCCCATGCCGCTGATGCTCTGTTCGTTCAGCGCGAACCCGGCGGCGAGCAGTTGGCTGGAAGCAAGAGCAACGGCAATGCCGAGGGAGGTTTTGAGCATTACTTTTTTCATTATTAGAAAACTCCTTGGGATCTCCGGGACGAAACGCTACCAACAAATCACGTGCCGCGCTATAGCCAAGATCGCCGGAGATAGAGCGGCTTTGTAGGACAATCCGACCAAAATTCCTTTTTTTCCGGGTATTTTGTAGGACACCTCTTAAGATGCTTGCGGCAATTTCTGATCTATGCAGGTATGCCAGGCATGGGTGAAGTCGCGTAGACGACCTTGAGGGTTGAAGATCTGTCGCCAGATGCGCGCCAATGCCAGCAGATCATTGGCGGCGGGCAAGGGTGTGGCCTGCTCTTCGATGAGCATCCAGGCAATCGCGGTGGAATAGCGCAGGTTGACCGTGAGTTCCAGGTGCGGGCCGCCGAGGAAGGCGTGTTGGCTGGCCAGGCCGCGGACCAGGCTGGCCAGGTCGGGGTCGCGGGCCAGATAGTCGTCCCAGAGCGCCTGGTGACGATGTTCGCCGATGCGGTACAGGCCATGCCCACGGCGGTCATGTAAGGCTGCGCCCAAGGCCGACTGGCTGGCGGCGATACCTAGCAACAAGGCTTCGGCGCTGGCGCTGTGACGGTTCAGGTAGACCAGGGTGGGTCGGATCACATACTGACACAATTCATTCGCCGCGATACCCATGATGCCCTCGAGCAGTTAAGGGCCGGACGGGCGCTGGAGCTTGGCAGCTGGTGAATGATCAGGCCCGCCGGAAGCGGCAGGTGCCGCTCGTGTTGAAGTGTAGTGTGATAATGATGGTGTAAAGGGCTGTTTTTAAATCGATTGCTGCCTGAGGTCCCGGGCTATATGCCTTAAGGCAATTACGCCTGGAGCGTTCAGGCAGGCTTGCGATGGCGTCATTCAGCGCTTGAATACCGCACCATACAAGGGTCACGCGGTTAGCGACTGACGGGTACGGGCGATAACCGCTTGCAGCGGTTCACTGCGGCTGTACTGCTCCGGGTACAGTCGCTCGGTGTGGCAGGCGACGCCATGTTCGTCGACCAGGGTGAAGCTGAAGCTGCCCTTGCGCGGGGCGACGATCAAGCACTTCAACGGCGAAAAGGCCTGGGAAAGGGTGCCAATGGCAGCCTGAATCTGATGATGAGTTTGCATATTGTTTGGAGGTTCCTGCTTTAAACACGAAGTTAGGATTCGTGCATGATAGAAACGTTCCAGTGACGCCTTTATTAAGGGACGAACGAACCTGACTGGAACAGGGCAGCCAGAGGAGGCGCAATCAAAGGTGGGCGCTTGGGCTGACTGGTAGGTACTTCAGAAGGCAGGCAGCACGCCGGGGCAAGGTTCTAGGCCGTCGGGGTGGGATCCTGATCAATCTGTAACGTGATTCGTGCTTGAACAGCGCAAGGCTGGCGAGTGAATCATCGAATGGGCCCGTCCTGGTTTCAGCAGTGCCACTCTTGGGAGGAGTGGGTCTGCAAGGACGCTTGAGGCCAGAATTGACTTTCAGCTTGGTACTAACGAGGCGCACCTTACCGGAAATGCATGCACTTGGCAAGCGTTACAGGTTTGTTCAGGTGAGCCGCGCAGTATGGCGCGTAATTACGCTGCTGGGAAGAGGGGCCAAATGGCCTGCAACCGGCTCGATGTACCATTTTCGTGCACTCAAATGAGGGTTCAGGGTGCACTTGTTCACATTCGGAGCGACGCTTGTAACTGCTTGGCAACATGCTGCGATGGACTCGCCAATGCCTTGACTGGGCGGTTAAGTCAATGAAAAAAAACACTATTTTCAGCTGGTGAAAAAATCGTCAGTTTGAGCAAAAGCCCCGATTCACGGGGGTTTGCGGGGGATAGGAGGGGGTTGTCCACCGAGTTATCCACAGGAACTGTGGATTGTCCCAGGCGCTTGCTCTAGGACGGGCGTGCCAGCAATTTGATGAACTGTCCGACAATCGACAGGTTCCAATGGGCTTTCAAGTCATGCACTTGAGAACGTCAAGAAAAGATCGCTGAAAAAATTTTTCCGGTTTAGCGAAAATGCCATGTCGCAACGCAAAAAGTCGCGTGGCGTACCCTGTGGCTGCGCCAGACTCGCGCCTTGAACGATTGCTGATAAGCTGCGCAGCAATCATCCAGCATCATACGGGGTAAGCATGACAGTGGATCTGGCCAGCATTCTGCTGGGCTTGGTGGCAGGGGCTTTGCCCTGTCTGGGGTGGATCATGCAGCTACAGCGTCGCCAAGGCGCGCGGCACGCTGAACAGGCCTTGCTCGAAGAACGCCTGAACGCCGCCTTGTTGGCCCAGGCCGGCCTGCAGGCACAGCTGGAGGCCAGCCGCGATGAAGTCAGCGACCTCAGCGAAGCCAACACGGTCAAGCAGGCCCAGCTGGCCGCCCAGGGCCGCGAGCTCGAATTGCTCCAGATCGATCGCGACAATGCCCGTGATGCTGCCCACGCCTGGAGCCTTGAGCGCGCCAACCGTGAAGCGGAACTGCGCCGCCTGGAGGCCCAGACCGCGCGCCTGGACGCCGAACTGCGTGAACAGCAGGAAAGCCACCAGCAGCGTCTGGAAGACCTGCAGGAAGCCCGTGACACCTTGCGCGCCCAGTTCGCCGACCTGGCCACGAAAATCTTCGACGAGCGCGAGCAGCGTTTCGCCCAGACCAGTCAGCAGCACCTCGGACAGTTGCTCGACCCGCTCAAGGAGCGCATCCAGGCGTTCGAAAGGCGTGTGGAGGAAAGCTACCAGCAGGAAGCCCGCGAACGTTTTTCGCTGGGCAAGGAACTGGAGCGTCTGCAGCAGCTCAACCTGCGCCTGTCCGACGAAGCCACCAACCTGACCCAGGCCCTGAAGGGCCAGAAGACCCAGGGCAACTGGGGGGAGCTCATCCTCGAGCGGGTGCTGGAGCACGCCGGCCTGGAAAAGGGCCGCGAATACCAGACCCAGGTGAGTTTGAAGAGCGCCGACGGCGAGCGCTTCCAGCCCGATGTGCTGATCATGTTGCCCGGCGACAAGCAAGTGGTGGTGGATGCCAAGGTCAGTCTCACGGCCTACCAGCAGTTCGTCGCCAGCAACGACGAAGCTGCGCTGAAGCAGCATGTGCAATCGCTGCGCAGCCACGTCAAAGGCCTGTCGAGCAAGGACTACAACCGCCTCGAAGGCCTGCACAGCCTGGATTTCGTGCTGCTGTTCGTGCCGATCGAGGCGGCTTTCTCGGCCGCCCTGCAGGCCGAGCCGAACCTGTTCCAGGAAGCCTTCGACCGGCAGATCGTGATCGTCAGCCCGACCACCTTGCTCGCTACCCTGCGGGTGATCGACAGCCTGTGGAAACAGGAGCGCCAGGGCCAGAACGCCCGCGAGATCGCCGAGCGCGCCGGCTGGCTGTATGACAAGTTCGTGCTGTTCATCCAGGACCTGGACGAGCTGGGCAACCGCCTGCAGCAGGTCGACAAGGCCTATGCCGCCGCGCGCAACAAACTGTGTGAAGGGCGCGGCAACCTGGTCAGCCGCAGCGAACAGCTGAAACTGCTGGGTGCCCGCGCCAGCAAGAGCCTGCCGGCCGATTTGCTGGAGCGGGCGCTGTCCGACGAAGCGTTGCCCGAAGAAGTGCTTACTGAACCAGGCTCAGATGGCGATTGAGCATGGCACGCAGGGCCGCTGGCTTGACCGGCTTGGCCAGGTAATCCAGCCCCGAAGCGTGGACCATGGCGAGGGTTTCCTTGCTGCCGTCAGCGCTGATCACCACACCCGGCACCGGTTCGCCCAGGCGCGCGCGTAGCCAGCCCATCAGCCCGATGCCAGTCTCGCCATCGTCCAGGTGGTAGTCCACCAACGCCAGATGCGGGCGCATGCCCTTGTCCAGCAAGGCCTCGCATTCGGCCTGGTTGCGCGCGGTCCATACCTGGCAACCCCAGCGGCTGAGCAGGCTGTTCATGCCTATCAGGATGCTGTCTTCATTGTCCACGCACAGCACCTGCAAGCCGGCCAGTGGCTGACCGGCCTGTTCCGCCGGGGCACTGACAACCGGTGCGGCCTGGCGGGCAATCGGCACGCTGACGCGGAACACCGTGCCTCTGCCCGGCCATGAGCGCACTTCCAGCGTGTGGCCCAGTACCCGGCACAGGCCGTCGGCTATTGCCAGGCCAAGGCCGAGGCCTTTCTCGGCGCGGGTCTGGTGACTGTCCAGGCGCTTGAACTCCTGGAAAATCACCTGCAGCTTGTCGTCGGCGATACCGGGGCCACGGTCCCACACTTCCAGCCACAAGCGTTCACCCTGGCGCCTTACACCCAGCAGGATCGGACTCTTGCCGTAGCGCAGGGCATTGGTCAGGAAGTTCTGCAGCACCCGGCGCAGCAGCTTCATGTCGCTCTCCACCCGCAGGCGACTGCCGCGCAGGCGGAACGCCAGGCCTTTTTCGGCGGCCAGCACCTTGAACTCGGCGCCCAGGGTGTCGAACAGTTCGTTGAGGGCGAAGGGCTTCGGGTCCGGGGTGATCTTGCCGTTCTCCAGGCGCGAGATGTCCAGCAAGTCGCTGATCAGCTCTTCGGCCGAGCGCAGCGAGCTATCCATGTGCTGCACCAGCTGCCGGGCCTCATCGTTCATACCTTCGGCCTGTTGCGACAGGGCCGCAGAGAACAGCCGTGCAGCGTTCAGCGGTTGCATCAGGTCATGGCTGACCGCAGCCAGGAAACGGGTCTTCGACTGGCTCACGGCCTCGGCATGGCTCTTGGCTTCGGACAATGCCTGGTTCAGTTGGGACAGCTCGTAGGTACGTTCGGCAACCCGTTGTTCCAGGCTTTCATTGGCTTCACGCAGGGCCTGCTCGGCCTCGCGGAACGGGGTGATGTCGGTAAAGCTCATGACGAAGCCGCCGCCCGGCATCGGGTTGCCGATCAGTTCGATCACCCGGCCATTGGGGAACAGGCGCTCCGAAGAATGCGCGCGGCCCTGGCGCATCCAGTGCAGCCGGCGCGCCACGTGCACCTGTGCTTCGCCAGGGCCGCACAAGCCGCGTTCGGCGTTGTAGCGGATGATATCGGCGATCGGCCGGCCGACGCTGATCAGCCCGTCGGGGTAGTTGAACAGCTCCAGGTAGCGGCGGTTCCAGGCCACCAGGTGCAGGTTCTGGTCAACCACGCTGATGCCCTGGTTGATGTTCTCGATGGCGCCTTGCAGCAGGGCGCGGTTGAACTGCAGCACCTCACTGGCTTCGTCGGCGATGCGCACCACGTCTTCCAGCTGCATGTCGCGGCCTTCGATGGCGGCCTTGACCACGGCGCGGGTCGATGAGGTGCCGAGCACCCCGGCCAGCAGGCGTTCGGTGTGTTCGATCCAGTCACCGTCGGCGTTCTGGTTGGGGTTGAAGCCCTTGCCCTGGCGGTAGGCGAAGCGGATGAAGCTTTGCCGCGCGCGCTCTTCGCCGACGAAGCGCGAGGCCAGGGTCAGCAGGTCGTCGATCTGCACCGCCAGCAGCGGCTTGCTGCTGGGGCGGGCACTGGTCTGCTGGCCGATGAAGCGGCCGGCCTGCCAATGCTCGGACACCCGCGTGCGCGACAACACCGAGACCCAGGCGAACAGCGTGAAGTTGCCCGCCAGCGACAGCACCACGCCTTGGGTCAGGGGGCTGATCGGCAGGTTCAGCGGGTTGCCATGCAGCCACGCCAGCCCCGGAAACAGCTGCAGCGACCAGCCCAGACTGTGCGCGGCAATCGGCAGCACCAGGGTGTAGAACCACAGGAAGATGCCTGCCGCCAGCCCGGCGAACACGCCGCGGCGGTTGGCCTGCTTCCAGTACAGCGCGCCGAGCATGGCTGGAGTCAGCTGGGTCACCGCAGCGAAGGCGATCTGGCCGATGGTTGCCAGGCTGGCCGTGGAGCCCAGCAGGCGGTAGCTGACGTAGGCCAGCAGCAGGATCACCACGATGGTCACCCGGCGCACCGACAGCATCCAGTGGCGGAACGCCTCGAATGGCCGCTCGGCATTGGTCCGGCGCAGCAGCCAGGGCAGCAGCATGTCGTTGGAAACCATGGTCGACAGTGCCACGGCCTCGACGATGACCATGCCGGTGGCGGCCGAAGCGCCACCGATGAACGCCAGCAGGGCCAGGCTAGGGTGTGCCTCGGCCAGTGGCAGGCTGATGACGAACGAGTCTGAGATCACCGTGCCTGGCAGCAGCATCTGCCCAGCCAGGGCGATGGGCACCACGAACAGCGCGGCCAATGCCAGGTACATCGGGAACACCCAGCGTGCCAGGCGCATGTCCTGGGGTTCGATATTCTCCACCACCGTGACGTGGAACTGCCGTGGCAGGCAGATGATCGCCATCATCGCCACGGTGGTCTGTACCACCATCGACGGCCAGTTGATGGTCTCCTGCCAGTAGTCCTGCAGGTGGACTGACTGGCGGGCCTGGCTGAACAGGTCGTCGAAGCCGTCATACAGGTTGAACACCACGAAGATGCCCACGGCAAGGAAAGCCAGCAGCTTGATCAACGATTCGAAGGCAATCGCCAGGACCATGCCACGGTGGTGTTCGGTCACGTCCAGGCTGCGGGTGCCGAAAACGATGGCGAACAGTGCCAGCACCAGCGATACCACCAGCGCGGTGTCCTGCACGCGCGTGCCGGTGGCATCGGCACTGGCGCCGATCAGCAGGTTCACGCCCAGCACGATGCCTTTCAGTTGCAAGGCGATGTAGGGCAACACGCCGACCAGGCAGATCAACGCCACCACCACCGCCAGGGTCTGCGACTTGCCGTAGCGTGCGGCGATGAAGTCGGCGATCGAGGTGATGTTCTGTTGCTTGCTGATCAGCACCATCTTCTGCAGCACCCACGGTGCGAAGATCAACAGCAGCACCGGGCCCAGGTAGATCGGCAGGAACGCCCAGAGCTGTTCGGCGGCCTGGCCGACCGCGCCGAAGAAGGTCCAGCTGGTGCAGTACACCGCCAGCGACAGGCTGTAGACCCAGGCACGCAGTTTCGGCGGCAATGGCGTGCTGCGGCGGTCACCATAGAAGGCGATGGCGAACATGATGGCCATATAGGCCAGGGCGACCACGGCGATCAGCCCGCTGGACAACGACATGAAGACTCCGAAGCAAAAAAGATAACGCGGTCCCGATCAACCAGTCTGGCACGCAGGTGCCGCTTCGTCAGCGCAGACCATGGTCGCAGTGGCAGGTGGTCGCAGGGTGCATCTGCAACCTGCACAGGCATCATCACCCGCGGCGGGTACCCAGCCAATAGAACACCGCCGCCAGTATCACCGACAACACCAGCAGGCAGAAGATTGCCCCCGGCCACAGATGCACCAGGGCAAATCCGACCATCACCGGCCCGAGCGCGGCGCCCATGTTGGACAGGTTCTGCGCACCGTAATACACCCCGCGCAAGTGCTCCGGTGCGATCAGGTCGATGAACATGTACTCGGCGGGGATGACAATGATTTCGCCCAGGGTGAATACCAGCATCGCCAGGCACCACATCAGCGTCGACCCGGCCAGGGCAAAACCCAGCAGCCCGGCGACGAACAGGCCCATGCCGGCCAGCAGCCAGGGCATCAGGCGTTGGCGGCTGATGCGCCGCCCGATCAGGTACTGCAAGGCAATCACCGTCACTGCGTTGGTGGTCACCAGGTAACCGACCAGGCGCGCTGCCTCGCCCGGGCTGCTGGTCACCACCAGGTACTGCGACAGGTAGGCGGTGAACTGGCCGAACACCACCGCGCTCAGCACCCCACCGAGGGTGAAGCACACCAGCCGACGGTCACCGGCCAACCCCAGCGCCACCTGGCCGAAACCGGCGCCGGGTTGGTCCGCTGCGCTGGCCTGCAGGCCACGGTCGCCCAGGCGCCAATAAGCCAGGCTCATGCCCAGGCCAAGCAGGGCCGAGGCGATGAATGGCAGGTGGCCGTCCAGTTCCAGCAGGGCCACGCCCAGCAGCGGGCCGGCGGCATAGCCGACATTGCTGAGGGTGTACTTGATGGCGAATACCTCGGCCCGCGCTTCGACCGGCAGTAACGCGCAGAAGCCCGCCTTGGCGGCGATGTCGACTACTGCCAGGGTCAGGTTGACCAGTATCAGACAGATGAAGAACGACAGCGCCGAGTGGCTGGCAACGGCACCGGCGAAAGCCAGGGCGAACAGCAGGGTATTGGTGCTGACCAGCGTGTGGTTACGCAAGGTGTCCACCAGGTGCCCGCCATACAGGCTCAGCAGCGAGGCGATGATCAGTGCGCCGCCGACCAGCAGGCCGATCTGGCTGATCGGCAGCTGGAAGGTGTCGGCCAGATACACCACCAGATAAGGCAGGGTGAGGGCGCGGGCGACGGTGAGCGTGAAGGTGGTGAGCAGCAGCAGGCGAACGGTGTGAGGGTAGCCTTTGATGGCGGCGAGCATTGCCACGTCCTTGTTGTCTTCAGTTGCCAGGCTCCAGCATAAGCCAGCGCTTGCCAGGCAGCGCATTTACCGTGCAGATTTGTGGCTTGTCGCGCCCGGCGCGCCTCCAATGCCAAAAGCCCCCAGGACCAAGGACGATGAGTCATTCCTCGCAATTCACCTTGCTCGGCAAGCGGCGGTTCCTGCCGTTCTTCATCACCCAGTCGCTGGGTGCGTTCAACGACAACCTGTTCAAGCAGTCGCTGATCCTGGCGATCCTGTTCAAGCTCAGCCTGGGCGACGGCGACCGTTCGATCTGGGTCAACCTGTGCGCCTTGCTGTTCATCCTGCCGTTCTTCCTGTTTTCGGCGCTGGGTGGGCAGTTTGGCGAGAAATTCGCCAAGGACGCGCTGATCCGGGCGATCAAGCTGGCCGAGATCGCCATCATGGCAATCGGTGCGCTCGGCTTCATCACCAACCACCTGGCGCTGATGCTGGTGGCACTGTTCGGCATGGGCACCCACTCGGCGCTGTTCGGCCCGGTGAAATACTCGATCCTGCCGCAGGCGCTGCGCGAAGAAGAACTGGTCGGCGGTAACGGGCTGGTGGAAACCGGTACCTTCCTGGCCATCCTGGCCGGCACCATCGGCGCCGGGGTGATGATGTCGGCCGACAGCTATGCCACGGTGGTGGCCGGCGGTGTGGTCGGCACGGCGGTGCTTGGCTACCTGGCCAGCCGCTGGATCCCGCGCGCTGCTGCCGCTTCGCCGCAAATGCCACTGGACTGGAACATCTTCAGGCAATCCTGGGCGATCCTGCACATGGGCCTGGGGCAGCCGCCGGCGGTGTCGCGCTCGATCGTCGGCAACTCGTGGTTCTGGTTCGTCGGCGCCATCTACCTCACTCAGATCCCGGCCTATGCCAAGGACTGGCTGCACGGTGATGGTACGGTGGTGACCCTGGTGCTGACGCTGTTCTCGGTCGGTATCGCCCTGGGCTCGCTGCTGTGCGAGCGGCTGAGCGGGCGCAAGGTGGAAATCGGCCTGGTGCCGTTCGGTTCGTTCGGCCTCAGCCTGTTCGGCCTGCTGTGGTGGTGGCACTCCGGCGATGTGCCGGCTGCCGCGGCACCGCACGACTGGCTGGCGCTGCTGGGCATGGGCCAGGCCTGGTGGATCCTGCTGTCGATCGTCGGCCTTGGCGTGTTCGGTGGTTTCTATATCGTGCCGCTGTATGCGTTGATCCAGGCGCGTACCGCCGAGGACCAGCGTGCTCGGGTGATCGCCGCCAACAATATCCTCAATGCCTTGTTCATGGTGGTATCGGCGCTGCTCACCATCGTCCTGCTGGGCCTGGCCAAGCTGACCATCCCGCAGCTGTTCCTGGTGGTGTCGCTGCTCAATATCGCGGTGAACGTCCATATCTTCAGGATCGTGCCCGAGTTCACCATGCGCTTCCTGATCTGGCTGCTCAGCCATTCGATGTACCGCGTGCAGCACCGCGACCTCGAGCGCATTCCCGACCAGGGCGCGGCATTGCTGGTGTGCAACCACGTGTCGTTCGTCGATGCGCTGCTGCTCGGTGGGGCGATCCGTCGGCCGATCCGCTTCGTCATGTACTACAAGATCTACAACCTGCCGGTGCTCAACTTCGTGTTCCGCACTGCAGGTGCCATCCCGATTGCCGGGCGCAACGAAGACCAGGCCACTTACGAGCGCGCCTTTACCCGCATTGCCGAGTACCTGGCCGATGGCGAGCTGGTGTGCATCTTCCCGGAGGGCAAGCTGACCGGGGACGGCGAAATCGATGTGTTCAAGGGCGGCGTCAACCGCATCCTCTCGGAAACCCCGGTGCCGGTGATTCCGCTGGCCTTGCAGGGGCTGTGGGGCAGCTTCTTCAGCCGTGACCCGGCCAAGGGCTTTTTCAAGCGCCTGTGGTCTCGGGTAACCATCGTGGCAGGCGCTGCCATTCCGGTGGAGGCCGCGCAGCCAGAAGCGTTGCGTGAGCAGGTCAGCCGCCTGCGCGGCGACCTGCGATAGCGGCGGGTGTCAGCTGGCGCTGACTTTCAGGCCGACCAGGCCGGCAACGATCAGCGCCACGCTGACCAGGCGTACCAGGGCCACGGACTCGCCGAACAGGAGGATACCGGCGATCACCGTGCCAACCGCGCCGACACCGGTCCAGATGGCGTAGGCGGTGCCCAGCGGCAGTTCCTTCATGGCCAGGCCCAGCAGGCCCAGGCTGATGGCCATGGCGGCGACGGTCAGTGCGGTGGGAAGCGGCTTGCTGAAGCCGTCGGTGTATTTCAGGCCGACGGCCCAGCCGACCTCGAACAGGCCGGCGAAGAACAGGATGATCCAGGACATGGTACGGCTCCATCGTTGCGAAAGATGGGGCCGTCCCCGGGATGGTCACGCGCTGCGTCGTGAGGTCGTCCTCACCGTGGTCACCACAATGCCCAACTGCAGCCTGCGAAGCAAGTGGCGCTCGAACGCTGGCCGGTCAGAAGCGGTAGACACCTACCTTATGGATATGAACCACAAAGTTGCTGCCGGCCCCCTTGGCGGCCTTGCACTGGCGGTTGTCGGCTGTCCATACCCGCCCACCCTTGGTTGACACGGTAATGGCAGCTTCCGGCGTGGAACGTGGCACCAACGCTTCACCGTCGCGCTTGCAAATGCGCCAAGGCCTGTTCGAGCCCGAGTAGAAGCCCAGTCGGCCATCATCGTTCAGGCTCAGGACGCGATTGTCCTTGCTTCCGCCGTTGGTAAATTCCTTGATGATGTAGATATCGCCATCATCCTCCTGATAGCAGCCAAACCAGAATGTGGTCGGCAGTACCTGAGCATCCATGATGCAGAGCCAGTCACTGTCGTCGATACGTACGGAACGCCTTTTCCCTCCCTCTTCCAGGTAGATATCGCCGGTGAAGGATTTAGAGGTGTCCAGCCTGGAGTCATCCATTGTCATCTCCGTTATGGGTCATGTGATTGGTCGTTTGGTGGGCGACAGGCAAGGGTGCCGCCCCACAACGAATCTATGCGCATGACCGGGAGGTGCGCAGGCAGAAGGGGTTCCGCAGTACTCGGGCTGGTAGCGAGTCATGCAGACTCTGTTCTGCTCGCCATTGTCTGCGGCTCACCCATGCGCCGGAACCAGGTCGACAGCAGTGCACCGGAAATATTGTGCCAAACACTGAACAACGCACTCGGCACCGCTGCCAGCGGCGAAAAATGCGCCGCTGCCAGCGCTGCGCCCAGTCCGGAGTTCTGCATGCCCACCTCCAGCGCCAGCGACTTGCGTTGGCCCAGCGGCAGCTTGCACAGCCTGCCGGTCAGGTACCCGAGCAAATAGCCGAAGCTGTTGTGCAGCACGACCACCGCCATGATCAGCAGCCCTGACTCGGCGATTTTCGCCTGGCTGGCCGCCACCACTGCGCAGACGATCATCACGATGCTGATCACCGAAACCAGCGGCAGCACCTGCACCGCCGCCTGGACCTTGGTGCCGAGCAGGCGCTGGGCCAGTACGCCGAGCACGATCGGCAGCATCACCAGCTGCAGGATCGACCAGAACATGTCCATGAAGGACACCGGCAGCCAGGCCGACGCGAGGAGCCAGACCAGCGCCGGGGTCAGCAGCGGGGCGAGCAGGGTCGTCACGGCGGCAATCGCCACCGCCAACGCCAGGTCACCCCGCGACAGCCAGACCATCACGTTCGACGCCGTGCCGCTCGGGCAGCAGCCGACCAGGATCACGCCTACGGCGATTTCCGGCGGCAGCTGGAACAACTGGCACAGCAGCCAGGCCATGCCCGGCATGATCACGAAGTGCGCGACCACGCCCAGCATCACCCGCCAGGGCTGACGGGCGAGGGCGGCGAAATCGTCTAGCTTGAGGGTCAGGCCCATGCCGAACATCACCAGGCCCAGCAACGGCACGATGGCCACCTTCAGGGCGATGAACCATTGCGGTTGCAGAAAGGCCAGCACGGCGAACAACAGCACCCACAGGGCGAAGGTATTGCCGACGAAGCGGCTGAGGGCGGCGAGGGCACGCATGGGGCAAGTCCTTTTCCGTTTATTGTCTTGTCGTTTTCAAGGGGCCAGTCGCCGGCGCTGTCCGAGGATATCCCCCCTGCCAGCACCGGCATTTCATGGCCGTCAGACCCCTTGTGGAATCTCCTCGCCGCCCAGCGCCTCGAACAGCGCCGGCAGGAACTCGGCAAAGGTCATCATCATCAGCTGGAAGCTGGCGTCGAACTGCTGCGCAGCTTCGTCGCCGCCATCCTGTTCGGCCTGCTCCTGCAGCAGCTCCTCGAACTTGACGCGCTTGATCACCATCTTGTCGTCCAGCACGAACGACAGCTTGTCCTGCCAGGCCAGGGCCAGCTGGGTGACCACCTTGCCGGTGCTCAGGTGCAGCTGGATTTCCTCGCTGGTCAGGTCCTGGCGCTTGCAGCGTACGATGCCGCCGTCTTCGGCGGTGTCGCGCAGTTCGCATTCGTCCAGCACGTAGAAGCCTTCGGCGGCCTGCTGCGACTTGACCCAGTCGGTCATGGTGGCGGTTGGCGCGATCTTCACCGTCGCCGGGCGCACTGGCAGAGAGCCCATCACTTCGCGCAGGGTCGACAGCAGGTCTTCGGCACGCTTGGCGCTGGCCGAGTTGACCAGGATCACCCCCAGGCGCGGGGCGATGGCGGCGAAGATCATCGAGCGGCGGATGAACGCACGCGGCAGGAAGGCCTGGATGATCTCGTCCTTGATCTGGTCGCGTTCCTTCTTGTAGACCTTGCGCATCTGCTCGGTCTCGATCTCTTCGACCTTTTCCTTCACCGCGTCGTTGACCACGCTGCTGGGCAGGATGCGTTCTTCCTTGCGCGCTGCAATCAGCAGGTACTCGCCGCTGACATGCACCAGGGGAGCGTCTTCGCCCTTGCCGAATGGCGCGACGAAACCATAGGTGGTCAGCTCCTGGCTGGCGCAGGGGCGGGCCGGCTTGCTGGCCAGGGCCGCTTCCAGCGCTTCAGGCTCGAACGGGACTTCCTGGGTCAGGCGGTAGGTCAGCAGGTTCTTGAACCACATGAGGGGCAATCTCTCCTTAATGCATAAGGCGGGCATTATTCTCCGAGCGGTGCTCCGAGGCCAACCCTGTCAGAGGGCCAGCAGCTATCTGGCTGCCAGGAAAATGCCCGGCAGCGCTAGGTCTTTGAAAGATCTGGAATTTTTTTTGAAAAAAGTTCAAAAAACGCTTGCCAGGGTAGCAAGCCGTCCGTAGAATGCGCGCCACACCGAGACGAA